>NZ_BQKV01000031.1 GCF_022180365.1 Faecalibacterium gallinarum | reverse complement strand
TCCTTTTGGCATAATAAAACACCCCACTTGTTATCCAGTATACCATACTGTCTAACAAATGGGGTGCAGTTCAATGCATCAAGGGGGGCGGTTTTGTTGTTGTTTAGGGTTTAGCTGCGGGGCGGCTTTGCCTTGGCGCCTTCTTTGGGCGGGTGTTTCAGGATAAACCAGAAGGTGGTTCCGCTGCCTACGGTGCTCTCCACGCCGAACCGGCAGCCGTGCTGCTGGAAGATAGCCCGGGTGATGGAGAGCCCCAGCCCGGTACCGGTCTTGCCGGCGTCGGCCCGGGAGCGGTAATACCGGTCGAAGATATAGGGCAGATCCTCGGCGGGAATGCCGGGGCCGTGGTCCTCCACCTCCACCCGGCAGCCCTCCTCACAGGGGATGGCCCGGAGGATAAACACCCCGTCCGGTCCAATGTGGTGCATGGCGTTGCCCAGCAGGTTGTGGAGGGCTCGCTCCATCATGGAGGGGTCGGCCCAGACCTCGACGGGCTGATCGGGCAGCTCCAGCTGAAGCTGCCAGCCGTTCTGGGCGCAGATGGCGTCGTATCGCTCGCTGACCTCGTCGCAGAGCTGGCAGAAGTCGAACCGCACCGGCTCGCACTTTTCGGCGCCGCTGGTGACTTTGCTCAGTTCCATGACCCTGGAGACCAGGGCAGTGAGTCGGTCGGCTTCATCAATGATGATGTTCATCTGCTCGTCCCGGTGGGCCTTATCGTCGCCGGTCAGGTCCCGCACCGTCTCGGCGTAGCCCTTGATGAGGGTCAGAGGGGTGCGCAGGTCGTGGGAGACATTGGCCAAAAGATCCCGCTGCATCTGGGCCGCCCGCTGGACCTCCCGGGCCATGTGGTCGAACTCCCGGGCCAGGGAGCCCAGCTCGTCCCGGCGGTGACTGTCCACCTGGATCTCAAAGTCGCCCCGGGCCACCTGGCGGGCGGCCGCCGAGAGCTGGCGGAGGGGTTTTGTGAACCACTGGCTGAACAGCCAGGCCGCAGCCATGGCGAAGGCGAAGATCAGCGCCGCGATGGTGGGCAGCATCCGCCCCAGCACCTGGCCGGCCTCTCCCACGTGGACCAGACTGGTGGTGACCAGCACCGTATAGGAGCCGTCCGCCGTCAGACGCCCCACCACCATCTGGGAGGAGCCGCCCGGCGCCCGCAAAGATTGCAGCAGCTGGCCGTTCTCTCGGCAGGTGCGGCGCATCTGGAGCACCGTGGGGGCGTTGGGGGAAGAAGAATCGGAGTCGATGAGGGTGCTGTTGTGGAGCAGGCAGGGATAAAGATTTTCAATATAGAGGACATTCCGCAGGGTGGTGTCCGAGATGTCCACGCAGAAGTTGGTCAGCTCGCTGTTTTTGCTCAGGGCCTGATAGAGCGCCTCACGGAAGGTGTCGCTGACCATCAGCTCCCCAAAATCCCAGCTGGAGAGGATCTCGCCGTTTTCGGTGGCGGTATCCATCAGTCGGACGATCTCGTCGGCCTGGGCCGAGAGCTGTTCCTCGATCCGCCGGTTGTACAGCGGTTCCAGCATCTGGGTGGACAAAAACCAGAACAGCCCCAATAGCAGCAGGCAGATGGAGCACAGAAAGAGCATCAGCTGGGCCCGAATGCCCGGCCGGGCGGAAAAACGTGCCATAGGCGGGGATCTCAGCGCTGGGCGTCGGGGTCGAACTTATAACCGATGCCCCAGACGGTGGAGATGTAGCTGCGGCAGGCCCCCAGATGGCCCCGCAGCATCTTGACGTGGGTGTCTACGGTGCGGTCCTCGCCGAAGTAGTCGTAGTTCCACACCTTTTGCAGGATTTTTTCGCGGCTGAGGGCGATGCCCTTGTTGGAGGCCAAAAAGACCAGCAGATCGAACTCCTTGGGGGTCAGGCTGACCTCCTCGCCGCTGACCCGGACGGTGTGGCTGGCGGTGTCGATGGATAATTCGCCGAAGGTCATGGCGCTGGCCGCCGCCTCGGGGTGGGGCATGGTGCGGTTGAGCACCGCCCGCACCCGGGCCACCAGCTCCCGGGGGGAGAAGGGCTTGACCACATAGTCATCCGCGCCGCCCTCCAGGCCGGCCAGTTTGTCGTATTCCTCGCCCCGGGCGGTCAGGATGATCACCGGGGTGTTGATGTGCCGGGTGCGCATCTCACGCAGGCAGGTCATGCCGTCCATAAAGGGCATCATGATGTCCAGAATCACCAGATCGAAGCTGCCGTCCGACAGCTGGGTCAGGGCAGCAGAGCCGTCGGCGGCCTCCTCGCAGGTGAAGCCGGCGTATTGCAGGTGCTCCCGGATCAGCTCGCGGATCCGGGGCTCGTCGTCAACAATCAGAATTTTTGCCATAGAGCGGGTCCTCCGTTTCAGTCAGGGGTCTATCGTATTTATCATAATACCAAATCTGTAAAGAATTGTGAACTTTGGGTGAATCCTTTGGAAAATCCGCTTTTTCAGACCCGCCGGGGGCTGGGGGCCCGGACTTGCGCCCGGGGGGCCGATTGCGGTATACTGGGGCAGAACCGGGCGTTTTGGTCCGGACAAACCATATCAAAAAGACAGAGGAGTATTCTGCCCTATGCGTTTGGGATTGGTTGAATTATTGCTTGTGCTGGCCATCGGCACGCTGGTGTTTGGTCCGGCGGTGTACGGGTGGGTCCGCGGGTGGCTGCGCCGCGCCAAGCAGACAAATCGTGAGATTGCCCGCCGGCGGGCCCAGGCCCAGGCTCAGATGCGGGCCGAGCGGGACGCGGTGCTCCACCGGTTCCAGATTGTGGGGCTGGTGCTGGCGGTCCTGATGGCCCTGAGCCTTGTGTACGCCCTCCTGCTGCGGCCCATCGACCCCCGGCCCCAGAGCTACACCGCCCCGGCAGTGGCCACCGAAACCGCAGTGCGGAACCTCTCGGGGCTGACCGAGCTTTCTCTGGAAGGCTACACCGACCCCAGCTGTGTCCGGGTACGGGAGGGCTGGGTGTATTTGTCCGTTCAATCGGAGGCGGGGGGCAGCGCCATCCTGCGGATGCGGGAGGACGGCAGCAGCCTGACCAAGGTATTGGAATCGGAGGGAGAGATCACCGGCTTCGACTTTGACCCGGCGGGTGAGATCTGGTTTTCGGTCCTGACCGGCAAGGGCGGGATGATCTGCCGGGGCAGCTACGACGGCTGGGGAGCCTCCACCGAAAAGATCGTGACCCAGATCGACGGCGAGCCCCTGCCCTGCCCGGCGGCGGTGGCCGTTGGGGCCGATGGCCGGGTCTATTTTGCCAATTTGTCCGCCTCGGTGGCCGGGGATGGGCTGGAAAATGCGCTCCGCACCGAGCTTTTGGCCCACACCGCCACCGGCCAGGTGTATGTCTATGACCCGGCGGCCCGGACGGTGCAGCTGGTGCTGGAAGGGGTGGCAGGCGCTGCGGGGCTGGCCTTTGTGCCGGAGGAAAACGCCCTCTATGTGTCCGACTTCGGCCAGCGCTGCATCTGGAAGGTGGACGCCGACGCCCGGGAGCTGACCGCCGGGGGCCGGGACTGCGCTCTCTTTGCGGGGGCTCTGCCGGGTTACCCCGGGGCCCTGGGGGTGGACGACGAGGGCAGCCTCTGGGTGGGCTACCGCTTTAATCGCAGTCCCTGGCTGGAAGGCCAGGCCGCCGAGACCTTCCAGCGCGGGGTGGCCCTGCGGCTGCCCTACCGGATGCAGACCGCCCTCTTCGGGGTGGAGGCCGGCAGCCCCGCCGCCCAGGAGTATAGTTCCGCAGGGCAGCTGCTGGCCGAGGTCCCCTCTGAAAACGGGGGCGGCGCGGCGGCTCTCTGCCCGGTGGGCAGCCGGCTGTATCTGGGCGGCTCCGACGACGCCCCGGTGCTGGGATGGCTGCTCTATTGAGCCCCAGAGAAAACGAGAATCTGAAAAAGAGGTGTTTTGGAATGACCGAAGAATATAAACAGGAGATTACCGCCCAGGCGCGCCAGGCTGCGGAGGAACTTTTGGCCGAAGCGGGGCTGCACCCGGGGGATGTGTTTGTGGTGGGCTGCTCTTCCAGTGAGATTGTGGGAGGCCACATTGGCCACGACAGCAGCCTGGAGGCGGCCCAGGCGGTCTATGCCGGGCTGGCCCCGGTGCTGGCGGAGCATGGGATCTGGCTGGCGGCCCAGTGCTGCGAGCACCTGAACCGGGCCCTGATCGTGGAGCGGGAGGCCATGCGGGCCTATGGCTGGGAGGAAGTCTGCGTCGTACCCCGGCCCCACGCCGGGGGCAGCTGGGCCACCACCTGCTGGAAGAATTTTAAAGACCCGGTGGCCGTGGAGGAGATTCGGGCCCACGCGGGGCTGGACATCGGCGGCACCCTGATCGGGATGCACCTGAAACGGGTGGCGGTGCCGGTGCGGCTGAAAGTAAGCCGGATCGGCGAGGCGATTTTGCTGGCCGCCCGCACCCGCCCCAAGCTGATCGGCGGCGAGCGGGCAAAATATACCGAGGAGGATTGAGCTGCCATGGCAGAAAAGAATCTGGAACAAATGCAGCAGGCGGTGGCCGAGATCCGGGAGCGGATGGCCGCTGCCGCCCGGGCCGCGGGGCGGGACCCCGCCGCGGTGCAGCTCTGCGCCGCCTGCAAGACCCGCACCGCCGAGACCATCGCCCTGAGCGCGGGACTGGACATCGACCTGTTCGGGGAGAACCACGTCCAGGAGCTCTGCGCCAACTTTGACGCGGGGGCCTATTGCGGCAAACCCAGCCATTTTATCGGCCACTTGCAGACCAATAAGATTAAAAAGGTGCTGGGCCGGGCCAGCCTGATCCAGAGCGTGGACAGCCTCCGCCTGTTGGAGGCCATCGATAAGGAGGCCGGAAAGGCAAACCTTGTGCAGGATATCCTCTTGGAGGTGAACATCGGGGCCGAGGCCAGCAAGAGCGGTGTCTCCCCCGAGGAATTGTGGCCCCTTTTGGATGCCGCCGCCGCCCAGGAACACATCCGAGTTAAGGGACTAATGGCCATCCCGCCGGTGAACGACAACGACGATGAAAACCGCGCCTATCTGGCCCGGGTGTATCAGCTCTTTGTCCGGGCGGGGGAACGGGGCTATTCCAATGTTTCCATGGAGACCCTCTCCATGGGGATGAGCGGAGACTATGAGAACGCCATCCGGGAGGGCGCGACCCTGGTTCGGATCGGCACCGCCATCTATGGCGAGAGGGACTACGGTCCGAAAGCCTAAATGGGTGTGAAAAGCTTTTTCCGCCGCTTTTTCTCGAAAAAGCGGCAATCTATTTTAAAAAGCGAGGAATCGAATCTTGCTGGACACAAAAATAACCGAAAAACCCAAGTATAAGGACCCCAACATCCGGCACACCAGCACACGGGAGCTGCTGCGCCGGTTCTGGCCCTATGAGCGCAAATACTGGAAAACCCTGGTCTTTGACCTGTTCTGTGCGGCCCTGACCTGTATCTGTGATCTGGTTCTGCCCCTGATTCTGCGGTTTGTCACCAACACCGCCGTCAACGACCTTTCTTCCCTGACCGTGGAAGTCATTCTCCGGCTGGGCTTTCTGTACCTGGTGCTCCGACTCATCGACGGCGCCGCCGCCTATTATATGGCCGATATGGGCCACGTCATGGGCGTCTATATCGAGACCGATATGCGCCGGGACGCCTTCTCCCATTTGCAGCGGCTGAGCGTCGCCTACTACTCCAACAACAAGATCGGCCAAATCATGGGCCGGATCACCAACGACCTGTTCGACGTCACCGAGTTCGCCCACCACTGCCCCGAGGAATTCTTTATTGCGGGGATTAAAATTCTGGTCAGTTTCTGCATCCTCTGCCGGTACAGCGTGGGCCTGACGGTGCTGCTCTTCCTCTGTGTGCCCCTGATGGCGGTGGTCTCCATCTACCTGAACGGCAAGCTCCGCGCCACCCAGCGGGCCCAGCGGATTCAGGTGGGCGAACTGAATGCCCAGATCGAGGAGAGCCTGCTGGGCGAGCGGGTGGTCAAGGCCTTTGGCGCCGAGGCCACCGAGCGGGAAAAGTTTGAGCAGGGCAACGGTACCTTCCAGCGTTTGAAAAAGAACAGCTACAAGATCATGGCTGCCTTCCAGACTTCCACCCGCCTCTTTGACGGCCTGATGTATCTGGTGATGATTCTGGGCGGCGGCATCTTCGTGGTGGAACGCTGGATCGAGCCCGGCGACCTGGTGGCCTACTCGCTGTATGTTTCCACCCTGATCGCCACCATCCGCCGGATCGTGGAGTTCGCCGAGCAGTTCCAGCGGGGCATGACCGGCATCGAGCGGTTCTTTGAGATTATGGACACCCCCGTGGATATCCAGGACGCGCCGGACGCTGTGCCCATGAAGCCCGGCCCCGGGGCCATCCGGTTTGAGAATGTCAGCTTCGAGTACCCCGACGACCACAACCGGGTGCTGCGGAACGTCAGCCTGGACATCCGGGCCGGCGAGCGGCTGGCCCTGGTGGGCCCCTCGGGCGGCGGCAAAACCACCCTCTGCAACCTGATCCCCCGGTTCTACGACGTGACCAGCGGCCGGATCACCATTGACGGCCAGGACATCCAGAAGGTCACCCTGGAGAGCCTGCGGGCATCCATCGGCATCGTGCAGCAGGATGTGTATCTCTTCAGCGGCACGGTGGCCGAGAACATCGCCTACGGCAAACCGGGGGCCACCCGGGAGGAGATCGCCCAGGCGGCCCGTCTAGCGGGGGCCGAGCGGTTTATTCTGGCCCTCAAGGACGGCTATGACACCTATGTGGGCGAGCGGGGCGTCAAGCTCTCGGGCGGTCAGAAACAGCGTCTGTCCATTGCCCGGGTCTTTTTGAAGAACCCGCCCATCCTGATTCTGGACGAGGCCACCAGCGCCCTGGACAACGAGAGCGAGATCCTGGTGGGCCAGAGCCTGGAACAGCTGGCCCACGGCCGCACCACCCTGACCATCGCCCACCGACTGACCACCATCAAGGACTACGACCGGATTCTGGTCCTGGGGGCCGAGGGGATTCTGGAACAGGGCAGCCACGCCGAGCTGCTGGAGAAAAAGGGCGTCTACTACCGCCTGTGGAACCAGCTGCCCGGGGAGGATACTTTGTAAAAACATTCGGATACGAAAAAAGGAGCGGCCCCTGTGGGCCGCCCCTTTTTTGTAATATCAAATGTTGCCGAACTCGCTGAGTTTCAGGTCTTCGTTGTGGTTCTCGGCCCAGCGGACCGCCCAGTCGGAGGTGAAGAGCAGCAGGCGGTTGCCCTTCATATCCTCTACGGGTTTGGTGTCGCTGGTCAGGTCCAGCTGACGCAGCTCGTAGGTGTCCGGGTCGTTCTGGATCCAGCGCAGCTGCTCGAAGGGCAGCTGCTGCATCCGGATCTCCACGTTGTACTCAGTGTTCAGCCGGTACTCCAGCACTTCCAGCTGCAGCACGCCCACAACGCCGACGACGACTTCTTCCATGCCGCCGCCCACTTCGCGGAAGATCTGGATGGCGCCCTCCTGGGCGATCTGCTCCATGCCCTTCACGAACTGTTTGCGCTTCATGGTGTCCTTCTGCTCGATCCGGGCGAAGTGCTCGGGGGAGAAGGTGGGGATGCCCGCGAACTGCACCTTCTTTTTGCCGGTGCAGAGGGTGTCGCCGATGGAGAAGATGCCCGGGTCAAACAGGCCGATGATGTCGCCCGCGTAGGCCTCGTCCACGATGGCCCGGTCCTGGGCCATCAGCTGGGTGCCGGTGGCCAGTTTGATGTTTTTGCCCTCCTGGACGTGGTAGGCCTCCATGCCCCGCTCGAACTTGCCCGAGCAGATCCGCATAAAGGCGATGCGGTCCCGGTGGGCCTTGTTCATGTTGGCCTGGATCTTGAAGATGAAGGCCGAGAACTCATCCCGGCAGGGGTCCACGGCTTCGCCGGTCAGGCTGTCCACACGGGCCAGCGGGGTGGGGGTCAGCCGCAGGAAGTCTTTCAGGAAGGGCTCCACGCCGAAGTTGGTCAGGGCCGAACCAAAGAACACCGGGCTCAGCTCGCCCCGGAGTACTTTATCCAGGTCGAACTCCTCGGCAGCGCCGTCCAAAAGCTCGATCTCGTCGGTCAGCTGCTGGTGCAGGTAGGGGGTCAGCAGCTCGTCCAGCGCGGGATCGCCCAGCTCGGCCTCGATCTCATCGACCTTTTTGACGCCGTTGGCGCGGCCGTCGCTCTCAAAGGCCAGAACCTTCCGGCTGGCCCGGTCGAACACGCCCTTAAAGGCCTTGCCGCAGCCGATGGGCCAGTTCATGGGATAGGTCTTGATCCCCAGAATCTCCTCGATGTTCTCCATCAGCTCAAAGGGGTCCCGGGCCTCCCGGTCCATCTTGTTGATGAAGGTGAAAATGGGGATGTGCCGCAGGGTGCAGACCTTGAACAGTTTAATGGTCTGGGCCTCGACGCCCTTGGCTGCGTCGATGACCATGACCGCCGAGTCGGCGGCCATCAGGGTACGGTAGGTGTCCTCCGAGAAGTCCTGGTGGCCGGGGGTGTCCAGAATATTGACGCACTTGCCCGCATAATTAAATTGCAGGACCGAAGAGGTCACCGAGATACCACGCTGCTTTTCGATGTCCATCCAGTCGGACACAGCGTGCTTGGCGCTCTGCTTGCCCTTGACCGAGCCGGCCTGGTTGATGGCTCCGCCGTAGAGCAGCAGCTTTTCGGTCAGGGTCGTCTTGCCGGCGTCCGGGTGGCTGATGATGGCGAACGTCCGGCGGCGCTCGATTTCTTCACGATTTGTCATATGGTTTGTTCTCTCCTAAATTGGTGCGGCGGGGCGCTGTGGTCCCGCCGGTGTCTGGAATAACGCGGTATACAAAGGGCCGTAAAAACGGCAGCTGAAGATGGTTTTACATGGGTGTTCTCCCCCGCGTGGCGCAAAATTACACATACGGGTTTATTTTACGCCAAAACGCCCCTTTGCGCAAGAGCCCGACGCATATTTTTCGCCCCGCGCCGGGGCTGGAAATCAATACGACTGTATTTCACAGTTTCTTCACCCAGGGCTAAACCGATTTTCACAATTTCCGGGTACAATAAAGCCAGTCAGAACGGAACAGCGTTCCGGCGTTCCCTCTCTCGGAAAGGAAGCATTACAATGGACAACGAAAACAACAAATGGGAATACGATTATTCCTCCCTTTATAATTCGAACTCCTCCGGCCAGCCCCGGCCCACCGACAGCGGCTATATCAACGTCGGCAGCAGCGGAACCAACGCTGCCAACCAGTACGACGCCGCCCCGGCCGAGCCGGCCTACGGCGGGCCGGCAGCCCCCGAACCCCCTGAAAAGCCCCGCCGCCGTCGTGCGGGCCGGGTGCTGCGCAGTGTGCTGGCCCTGGTGCTGGCCGCAGCCATGGGCTTTGCAGGCGGCTTTGCCGGCAGCCAGATCTACGGCAGCCCCAAGATCGTTCTCCAGTCGGCAGACCGGAGCGAGGCGGCCAGCAGCGCGCTGGCGACTTCCACCTCCACCGGCGGCACCGATCTGACCCTTCCTCAGGTCTCGGCACTGGTCAGCCCCAGCGTGGTGGTCATCACCACCGAGCAGGTGGTCTACTCCCAGTGGTACTGGTACGGCCAGGGCCAGGTCCAGTCCGGCGCAGGCAGCGGCGTCATCATCAGCGACGACGGCTATATCCTGACCTGTGCTCACGTGATTGAGGACGCCTCCAACATCACCGTCACCATCGGCGACACAGACTATACCGCCACCGTCATCGGCTCCGACACCACCAGCGACATCGCGGTGATCAAGATCGATGCCACCGGCCTGACCCCCGCCGCTGTGGGCAACAGCGACAACCTCGTGGTAGGCGAAGAGGTCATCGCCGTGGGCAACCCCCTGGGTGAGCTGGGCGGCACCGTCACCAACGGCATCATCAGCGCCCTGAACCGCAGCGTCTCCATCCAGAGCGGCGGCGCCGTGGTGGATATGTCCCTGATCCAGACCAACGCCAGCGTCAGCCCCGGCAACTCGGGCGGCGGCCTGTTCAACATGGCCGGCGAGCTGGTGGGCATCGTCAACGCCAAGTCCGCCGACAGTGAGGCCGAGGGCCTGGGCTTTGCGATCCCCATCAACGACGCCATCGCCGTGGCTCAGGATCTGCTGGAGAAGGGCTATGTCTCCGGCCGGCCCTACCTGGGCATCACCTATGTAGCAGTCACCGACGCTTCCACCGCCCAGCAGCTGGGCGTCTCGGCCTACGGCATCTATATTGTCGAGGTCATCGACGGTTCCCCCGCCGACCAGGCCGGGCTGGAGCCGGGCGACCGCGTCATCAGCATTGACAACACCGAAATCGCCGCCCAGGAGGATCTGGGCACCATCGTCCAGAGCCACGCCGCCGGAGATACCATCTCCATCACGGTGGCCCGGGGCGGTCAGATGGTCACCCTGAATGTGACCCTGGGCGAACAGAGCGGCGCCAACTCTTAACGCGATCAAGAAGCTCCCTTCTCATTCATACAAAAACCGGCCCTCCCGGGGGAACTCCCCTCCGGAAGGGCCGGTTTTTGGTTTTCTGGTTTGATGGAGTTATTCCAGCCAGAACAAGCCGCCGCTGGTCTGGAACAGCCGCCAGGGGTTGACGCTCTTGCTGCCCAGCTTGAAATCCATGGTCAGCTCCTCCCCCACCAGACCGACGGCATCCCCCTGGGCCACCGTCTGGCCCTTCTGGACGTGGAGGTCGGCCAGGCCGTAGAGATAACTGCGCATCCCGCAGCCGTGGTCGATGACCACCGTGTTGCCGGTCAGGGCCAGGTTCTGGGCCAGTACCACCACCCCATTGGCGGGGGCCCGCACCGGTTCGCCGGGAATGGTGTAGAGCAGGGTGGAATTGGAGCGGCTGCCCCTCTGGCCGCCCACCACCTTCACCTGACCGTAGTCCACCAGGATCACATAGTCCTCCACCGGGCAGAGCCACCGCCCGGCCCAGAGTTTTTCCCGGGCGGGCTGTTCGTAGAGGGGCCAGACCAGGTTTCGGAACTCGGCGTTGGCCTCCTCGGTGGCGGGGGGATCCGGCTCGGCTTCCGCCTGGCCGAAATCTTGGGCGGTGACGGTCAGATCCACGGTCAAGGTTTCGCCGTTGACCTCCACCGTGATGGTGTGGGCCCCCACCGAGGCGTTGTAGGCCGCCGGGATGTAGCACCGCCAGCCGGCCCCCACCTGGACGCTGCCCACCACCACCGCGGCGGCGTCCGGCGCAGAGGCCCGCACACACTGAACGCTCCCCAGGTCGGTCTGGACCACCGGCGTACCGGAGCCCACCATTCCGCTGATCCGCATCCCCACGATGCCGCCCTGCTCCACCGTCTCAGAGGAGAGGGTGATCTCCGCCGAGGCCTGGAGGGTGTACCGGACGGTGTACTGGTAGCAGCCTACCGGCCGGGCCGGGCGCTCCAGGCCGGGGTTGCGGTGCAGGCTGTTGTTGCTCTCCCAGGGGAACTCGGTGACCGACATCCCCTCGGGCAGCCGCCAGACGGTGATATCCGCTTTGTATTCCCCGTTGGCCGGGTAGAGGAAGCCCTCATATTCTTCCAGCGACCCCCGGAAGAGAACGGTGCCGCCCCCGTCGGAAATTTCGATCACGGTGTATGTAGCCCAGGAGGGCGGGGTCAGGGCCGGATGGGCGTCGTAGAACACCCCCAGTTTCTGGACGCTCAGGGTCTGGGGCGAGGTGAATACCCGGTCCAGGGCCCCGGCCATCAGCGGGATCTGCCAGCAATAGCCGTTGGGGGTCAGCTCCACCCCGCCGAACTGAGTTTGGGTTGCAGGCATAGCCCCCTCTGTGGTGAAAGCATAGCTGATCCCCATCACAGAGCCCAGGAGCACCGCAACCCCCAGGGCTACCCCGATCAGCCAGAGCAAAAATCGCTTCATTGGCGTTTCCTCCCTCGTTTGGATACCAAAAAAGCGCACCAAAAGGGCTCGCAAGACCTTCTGGTGCGCCGAATGTCCGATGGAATCGGCCGGGTTTATTCTGCCGGCTCCTCCGCAGGCGCAGTTTCCTCGGCGGCGTCCTCGGCGGGCTCGGCCTCGAGGGCGTCGTCCTCCCCAAACAGCAGCCGCTCGTACTCGTCCAGCTCCTGCTCACGGCGGCGCAGGTAGACGGCGACAGCGGCCAGCGCACCCGCAACGGCGGCCAGCATGGCGACAACAGCGATCAGATACGGTTTTCTCATGGGTTTTGCACTCTCCTTTTTCCGGTCGAAACAGTGTTTGAGCGATCGTTTCCAGCGGGTGACTTGCAGCATAAGCTTGAGCACCATCCAAAGCGCCGTCAGCATATGGAGTGAAGTTTTGACCAAAAAGAACACTTGCATCACCCTCCGTCGTCTCAGGATCCGGGCTTGCTCCGCCCCCTGGAATAATTCTTATTATACCCGTTGTGCCGCAAAATTACAACCAAAATCCCTGGATTTTCAGATGTTTTTCCAGTTTTTGAAGAAAATTACAGCCCCATCTCTTTTTTGCAGGCCTTGAACGCCCCGGGCAGGGTGTACTCCTCCCGCAGGGCCTGGCAGCTGGCCCAGACGCACCCGGCGGGGGCGGGCTGAGCCGGCAGCTGCACCCGCCACAGGTGGAGATGCCATTCAATGTGGCTGAAAATATGCTTTGCCCCGGGCAGGGGGCGGGGCTGGTCCCCTGTGTCCAGACCCAATTCTTCCAGAGCATCCCGGACCGCCCCGGGGCCCTCCAGAAGAGTATCCTCGAAGGTCAGGGGCTGCCACAGCCCCGCCAAGAGGCCTTTGGGGGGCCGCTGCTGCAACAGCCAGCCCTCGGGGCTCTCGGCCAGAATCACCGTGACCTCTGTCTGTTTCCGGGCCTTGGGGACGGCTTTCCGGGGCAGATCCCGGGCTCGGCCTGCCTTGCGCCCGGCGCAGAGGTCCGCCAGGGGGCACTGGCCGCAGAGAGGTTCGCCCCCCGGCAGGCAGACCAGCGCCCCCAGCTCCATCAAAGCCTGGTTATAGTCCCCCGGGGCGTCGGGGGGCTGGTGGTCCATCACCCGGGCGGTAAAGAGACGCTTCACCGCCGGGTCGGTGATGAACCCGTCGTCGTTGTACAGCCGGGCAAAGACCCGCAGGACGTTGCCGTCCACAGCGGGCACAGCCAGCCCGAAACTGATGGAGGCGATGGCCCCAGCGGTGTACTCCCCGATGCCGGGCAGGGCCAGCAGAGCGTCGTAGTCGGCGGGCAGGTCTCCGCCGTACTGTTCACAGACGATCCGGGCGGCTTTCTGGAGGTTCCGCACCCGGCTGTAATAGCCCAGCCCCTCCCAGAGCTTGTGGAGCTTTTCGGGGTCGCAGGCCGCCAGGGCCGGGATGTCGGGCAGCTCCCGGAGAAAGCGCTCGTAATAGGGCAGGGCCGCCGCCACTCGGGTCTGCTGGAGCATGATCTCGCTCAGCCAGACGTGGTAGGGGCTGGGGTCGGTGCGAAAAGGCAGGATGCGGCGGTTTTTATAAAACCAATCCAGCAGGGCCGGGGCAATGTTTTCCATAGAAAGGAGCCTCCTTGTTGAAAATTCAAACAAAAAGCGGGCGGCCGGGGCCGCCCGCGGGGTGTGCAATAAAATTTCAGGCTCAGAAACCGTAGGCCGTGCGGGGGAAGGGCAGCACGTCGCGGATGTTCTGCACGCCGGTGAGGTACATCAGCAGCCGCTCGAAGCCCACGCCAAAGCCTGCGTGCTCCACGCCGCCGAACTTGCGCAGGTCGAGATACCAGTCGTAGGCGGCTTTGTCCAGGCCCAGCCCGTCCATCCGGGCGGCCAGCTTCTCGTAGCTCTCCTCGCGCTGGCTGCCGCCGATCAGCTCGCCGATGCCGGGCACCAGCATATCTGCGGCGGCCACAGTCTTGCCGTCGGGGTTCTGCTTCATATAGAAGCTCTTGATCTCCTTGGGGTAGTCGGTGACGAAGACCGGTTTCTTGTAGACCACCTCGGTCAGGTAGCGCTCGTGCTCGGTCTGGATGTCCACGCCCCACTCCACGGGGTACTGGAACTTCTTGTTGTTCTTCTTGAGGATCTCCACCGCCTCGGTGTAGCTGACCCGGCCGAAGTCGCTGTTTGCCACCAGCTCCAGACGCTCGATCAGGCCCTTGTCGATGAACTTGTTGAAGAAGTCCATCTCATCGGGGCAGTTGTCCAGCACATAGCGGATGACATACTTGGTCATGGCCTCGGCCACGTCCATATAGCCGGCCAGATCGCAGAAAGCCATTTCGGGCTCGATCATCCAGAACTCGGCGGCGTGCCGGGTGGTGAAGCTCTTCTCCGCCCGGAAAGTGGGGCCGAAGGTGTACACCTTGCCGAACGCCATGGCCATGGCCTCGGCCTCCAGCTGGCCGGAAACGGTCAGGTTGACCGGCTTGCCGAAGAAGTCCTGGCTGTAATCGGCCTTGCCCTCCTCGGTCTTGGGCAGGTTGTCCAGATCCAGGGTGGTGACCCGGAACATCTCGCCGGCGCCCTCACAGTCGGAGGCGGTCAGCAGGGGGGAATGGGCGTAGACAAAGCCGTTCTCCTGGAAGAAGCGGTGGATGGCGTAGGCCGCCACGCTCCGCACCCGGAACACGGCGTTGAAGGTGTTGGTGCGGGGGCGCAGGGTGGGCATGGTGCGCAGATACTCCATGCTCATCTTCTTTTTCTGCAGGGGGTACTCCTCGGCGGGGCAGTCGCCCAGGATCTCGATGGAGTCGGCGTTGACCTCAAAGGGCTGCTTGGCCTCGGGGGTCAGGATCAGACGGCCGGTGACCTTCAGGCTGCTGTACAGGCCGGTATGGGCGACTTCCTCGTAGTTCGAGAGTTTTGCGGCCTCAAAGACCACTTGCAGGGTCTTGAAGCAGCCGCCGTCCGACAGGGCGATGAAGCCGATGTTCTTGCTGTCCCGGATGTTCTTGGCCCAGCCGCAGACGGTGACAACGGTGCCGTCGGCGGGGGTGTCCTTGTAAAGGGCTGCGATCTCGGTGCGTTCCATGGATAAAACCTCCAATAAAAAGTAAAAAGACAGCTTTTTCCCTGAAATTTCAGGGCGAACAAGCTGTCTTGTAATGTCCGCGGTGCCACCTGAATTACCGGCCGGGCCGGTCACTTACGCGCTCGCAAAAGCGCTGCCCCTCTAACGCTGGGCCTGCGGCGCGCCTACTGGCGGCGGAGTGATGAAACCCGCCGTGGTTCAGCTTGCAGCTCCCGGGTGTTCTTCCCGCGCGGCACGCACCGGCTCTCAGCTCTGCCGGCTCTCTGTGGCGTGTGGAGGCGCGCTACTTTTCCCGATCTTTGCTTTTGGGTATCTCAAAAAATAGCACATGGACGGGCTTTTGTCAAGCCGCGCCGGTCAAAAGGGCGGCAAGGGCGTTGGCGGCCAGCTGCCCGGCGTAAAGGGCCTCGTTCAGGTTGTTGCCGTGGCCCCCGATCTCGATCAGCAGGCTGCCGGTGGTCAGGTCCTGGTTATAGAACCGATAGCTGAAGAGCACCGGCCGGGTGAATCCGGGGTACATCCCCTCCATGGCGGACTCCCAGGCGGCGGCAAACCGGAGGTTCTGCCGCCAGTTGGGCAACTTTACGGTGGAGCCATTGTCGCAGCCGCAGATCAGCATGACCTGGGCGGCTTTCCGCCCGTCCACCGTCACCACCGGGGCCATCCGGGTGCCGTCCGACTCGATGGCGTCCCGGTGGACGTCCAGCACGATCTTGATGCTGGGGTACTGGGCCAGATACTGCTGCACTACCGCCCGGCTATTGTCGTAGCTGCCGGTGTAGCTGGGGTAGTCGTTCAGAGTCTCATCGTGGAGGGTGTTGATTCCCGCCGCGTTGAGGGTGTCGGTGATGACCCGCCCCACCGCACACATATTGTAGGCGGTGTCGGTGTTCCGGGAGGTGTCGGCGGGATCGTACCAGAGACCCTCCGACATCCGGTAGCTCTCGGTGGCGTGGGTGTGCATTACCAAAACCTGGGGCTCGGCGCTGTTCAGCTCGATGTTGAAGGGCAGCGGGTTCTGGATCTCGCTGGCCACATCGGCGGCGGAAATGCTGGTGTTGTTTTTAATGGTCCCCGCCTTGCAGGGGATATACTTGTCCCCTGTGCCCTGGCCGTAGTTTGTTTCCCGGACGGCCCCGGCCCCCGCGGGGCGGGCGTCCTCCCCCAAAAGGGCGACCAGATACTGGGCGATGTCCGGGATGCCCCCCGCCGCCTGAACGAGAGAAGAGGCCGCCGACGAGGCCGGCGCTGCTTCGCTGGCGGGGGCCGGGGTGCTCTGGGCGGCCTGCTCCATCTGGCTGTACCCCAGAGCCAGGGCGGTCTGGGCGGCGGGCAAGGGCCCCACCAGCGCCCCCGCCAGGGCCAGGGCGGTGCCCCGGGCCCCCAGCACCAGGGCCAGCATCAGCCCGGCGGCCACCAGAGCCGCAGGCCATGTCCCGCTCCCCTCGGTGTAGATTGATTCAAATTTCCGTGGCTTTTCCCGCATCCGCTGCACCTCCTGCACTTCTGCCCGGGCCTGGGGCCTCTTTAGCAGATGTATGCGCGGGGGCGGGGGGTTATGCCTCTCAGTCTGCCAGCCAACAGAGCTGGGCCAGGCTCAGCCGGGGCTGAAGAGCCCGGTTGATGGCCGCCCCCAGCAGGGCAGCCCCGTGGGCGATGACGGCGTCCAGGTCCCGGGGGGTGACCACCAGGGCCCGGCTTTCGGTGGATTCCATCAGGGTGGGGATGCCCGCCGCGATTACCGGCAGGCCCAGCCGGGCCGCGTCCAGGTGGCGGGCGTTGTCGGGTTGGGCGGGCACAAGACCGGTGTCCGACAGCTGGATGGTCCGGCCCAGCCGCTCGGGCTCGGCCGAACAGAGGCTGTCCACGCAGACCAGAGCCGCCGGGCGGACGGTGGCCACCAGGGCGGCGGCCAGCTGCTGGAGGCTCATGCCGGTGGCGGCGGCCACCCCCGGGGCCACCGCCGCCACCGGGCGGATCCCTTTCAGGGGGAGCTTGTGGGCCGGGCCCATGGTTACCAGGACTTTCTGGGCGGTGCGGGGGCCCAGGGCGTCGGCGGTGACCCGGCGGTTGCCCACCCCCAGCACCAGCACCGGGCCCTCGGGGGGCAGCAGGGCCCGCAGCTCGGTGGCAGTCATCTCGATGACGGCGCTGTCCCGCTCGTCCAGCACGCTGACGTTGGGTACTTCCAGGGTGACATACCTCCCCCGGGGCCGGGGCAGCCCGTCCCGGGCGATCTCGACCCGGGTCACCGTCACCCCGCCCCGCCGCATGGTGGCCAGCCGCACCCCCGAGAGTTCTTCGGGGGCGGTGTCGGCGCCGAATAATTCGTCGGCCATATCGGTATAACGCATGGTTTTTTCTCCTTTTGCCTGCTTTCTCTGCCCTAAGTCTGGGAAAAAGAAAAAATTTCTAAACAAAATTCAAAAAAAGCTTGCGCTGGTTCGGCAAATATGGTATCATAAGATGCGCTGTTATAGGTAGCCAAGGAGGTGGAACGAATGCCTAACATTAAATCTCAGAAGGACCGCGTCGTGCAGGCTGCATCCGAGCAGGCTCACAACAAGGCCATTAAGACCAACCTGAAAACAGTCGTCAAGAAGGCAAACGCTGCCATCGATGCTAAAGCCGCTGACAAGGACGCAACCGTCCTGGCTGCTGTTTCCGCGATCGACAAGGCTCGCGCTAAGGGTGTGCTGAAGAAGAACACCGCTTCTCGCAAGATCAGCCGTCTGGCCAAGCGTGCCAACAAGACCGCTTGATCCCGAGTACTGATATCTGACGAACAAAGCCCCTGCGCCCGGTTTCGGGTGCAGGGGCTTTTGTCTGTTCGCCGGCGGGGTCAAACACATTCCGCCGTGCAGAGGTCCGCCAGCCGGAGAGGGCAGGGCTCGGGCGGCTCCAGCAGGGTTTCAGGGGGCAGAGGCAGGGGCGGCGGCAGCCAGAGCCAGCCCAGCCCCAGTGCGGTGAGGAGGGCCGCCGCCAGCCCCAGGGCCCCCAGCGGGGGCGCCGCCGGGATGCCGATCCATGTACCAGCCAGGCCCAGGGCGGCCCAGAAGGCGGCTTTCTGCCAGAAGGCAGCCGCCAGCGCCGCCGCGCCCAGCTTCAAAAGGGTGTGCTCAAGATCCATGGGGAAAAGCCTCCTTTCGTCCAGGGGTTGCTGGCCTTATCCTACCAGCCCCCGGGCGCGAAAGAGGGCGCAGCCCGTCGCCTATGGCGATGAAGCGTGAAAAATTCAGTTCTGGTCGTGGCTTTTGCCCAGCAGGGCGGCGATGGCGCCGCAGACCAGACTGGCGGTGATGCCCGCTGCGCCCGCCGTCAGCCCGCCGGTCAGGCAGCCCAAAAGCCCCTGCTCCGCCACGGCTTTCTGGACCCCCTGGGCCATCAGGTGCCCGAAGCCCAGCAGGGGGACGCTGGCCCCGCTGCCCGCGAACTCCACCAAAGGCCCGTAAAAACCGATGGCCGAGAGGATTACCCCGGCGATGACGTAACCGGTGAGGATGCGGGCGGGGGTCAGGCTGGTCAGGTCGATCAGCAGCTGCCCCACTGCACAGAGGGCGCCCCCCACCAGGAATGCCCATAGATAGATCATCATGGCTTTTTCTCCTCCGCGCCTTCCCCCGGGGCCCGCAGCTCCACCAGGTGGGCCACCGCGGGGATGCTCTCTTTCTGTAAAAAGGTGGTCTGGCTCATGAGGGCCCCGGTGGCGATGAACACCACCCGCCGCATCTTGTGCCCTTCCAACTGGGGCAGGATGTGGCTGCACAGTACCCCGGCGCAGCAGCCCGGCCCCGAGCCGCCGCTGCGGACGGTTTTCTCCTGGCCCTTGTAGAGCAGGCAGCCGCAGTCGGCGTGATTGGTGAGCAGCAGTCCCTCGGCGGCCAGCAGCTCGGCCAGCAGCTGGCTGCCCACCTGGCCCAGATCTCCGGTAAAGATGCAGTCCAGCTCGTCGGGGGCGGTGCCGGTGTCCCGCAGATAGTGCAGCAGGGTGGAAGCCGCTGCCGGGGCCATGGCTGCCCCCATGTTGGTAATGTCCTTGATCTGGTAGTCCACCACCCGCCCGAAGGTCACCGCCCGGACGCCCACCCCCTTGCCGGTGGGGCGGAGCAGGCAGCAGCCCGCCGCCGTGGCGGTCCACTGGGCGGTGGGGGTGCGGACTGCGCCATAGCTCAAGGGGGTGCGGAACTGCCGTTCCGCTGCGCAGAAGTGGCTGGATGCCATGGCCAGCACCCCGTCGGCCAGCCCGGCGCTGGTGAGGCAGGCCCCCAGCCCCAGGGCCTCGGCCATGGTGCTGCACGCCCCGAACACCCCTGCAAAGGGGATGTCCAACCCCCGCATGGCATAGCCTGAGCCGGTGCACTGGGCCTGCAAATCCCCTGCCAGGGCCAGGCTCACCTGTTTTTCGGTGGTGCCGGCTTTTTTCAGGCAGAGCCGGGCGGTGCGGAGGGCCAGCTCGGTCTCAGCGGCCTCCCAGCTTTTCTGGCCGAAAAAATTGTCGGAGTAAAGCTCGTCGAAGCCCCCGGCCAGGGGGCTCAGGCTCTCCTTTTTGCCGCCGATGGCGGCCCGGGCCGCGATCACCGGCGGCTGTGCAAACAGCAGGGTATCCCCGCAGCGTGTGGCCATGGCGCCCGCCTCCTTTTGACAAATTTGTAAAAATTCAAAACATTCCACTTCATCCGTTGGCACACCCCCGCAGATGTGCTATACTGTCAGAGTGTGCCCGACGGATTTTTGCAATATTTTCGCCCGCTGGAGCGTATACTGAATACACTCTGGTTTTAACCTGCCATCCCCAGCAGGGCGTAGATCAGACCATAGACCACCGAGGCCAATGTGCCGTAGACAATCACCGGCCCCGCGATGGTAAACATCTTGGCACCGGTACCGGGCACTCGGCCCTCGGTTTTGAACTCGATGGCCGAGCTGACCACTCCATTGGCAAAGCCGGTGATGGGCACCAGCGACCCCGCCCCGCCCCAGATGGCCAGCCTTTGGTAGAGGCCCAGGGTGGTCAAAATCGCCGAAAGGGCGATCAGGGTGCAGCTGGTGAGAGTCCCGGCCAGCTGGGTGTCCGCCCCCATGGCCAGATACCGCTGGCGGAGGATCTCCCCCAGCAGGCAGATGGCTCCCCCTACCCCAAAAGCCCAGGCGCAGTCCCGGAACAACGAGGAGGGCGGCCCCACCCGTCTGACCCGCTGGGCGTATTCCTCTGGTGTCATTTTCATGCTGTGATCGCCTCCGGGGCTAGTCTGCCCGGCCGGACGGCGGATTATCCATCCTTTCAACCATTATTGCCAGAAAGAAGGTTTTTTCTTATGCAGCAACCATCCCCGCAATACCACCGCCACCGGCATCTGACCCGGGCCGAGATCCGGCGCCGCCGGACTCGCCGCGCCGTCCGGCGGGTGGGAGTCATCACGGCCCTGCTGATGGTTCTGGCTCTCGGGGTGGGGTTTGTCTCGGGACGGATGGGGCTTCCCGCCGCCTCGGCCGACAGCTCCCCCGCCGGTTCCCTGGCCAGTTCCTCGGCGGTGACCACGCCAGGGGCTTCCTCGGCGGCAAACGGCGGATCTTCGGCTCCGGCCGCCAGTGAGCCTGCCGCCTCTTCCACCCCCTCGGCGGAGTCAATCCTCCTGGGGGGCATGACCCCGGAGGAAGCCGCTGAGATGCTGGCCGATCCCCTCATGGTGCTGGTCAATCACCACACCCAGATGCCGGAGGATTACACCTTCGACACCAAGGAGTGCGGCTCGGCCACCGCCATCAACAAGACCCTTCAGACCGAAGCGGCGGACGCCTTTTTGGCGATGCAGGCCGCCGCAGCCGCCGATGGGGTGACGGTCTGGATGCAGAGCGGCTACCGCAGCGTCAGCTACCAGACCACCCTCTACAACAACAAGACCCAGCAGTATCTCGACCAGGGCTACGACGAAGCCACGGCCCGGGAGCTGGCCGCTGGCATCGTCAACCCTCCGGGATACTCCGAGCACAACTGCGGCCTGGCCGCCGACCTGAACAGCCCCGAGTTCACCGCTCTGGAGGAAGGGTTTGAGAATACCGCCGCCTTCGCCTGGCTGACCGAGCACGCCGAGGAGTACGGCTTTATCCTCCGCTACCCCAAGGGCGAAGAGGCCGAGGCGGTCACCGAGATCACCTACGAGCCCTGGCACTGGCGGTATGTGGGCCCCGAGAATGCGGCCCGGATCAACGCCAGCGGCCTGTACTTCGAGCAGTATATCGAAACGCTGCAAAAGCTGGCGGCCCAGGGGGCTTGAGCCGGGTGTGAAAATTTTGACCCGGATTGAATTTCCTGGCCCGATATGATACACTAAACACGATCCGCTTTTGCCTGGCTGACCGGGCCCGGGCGGGTTTCAACAGATTTTTCGGAATGACCAGAAGAAGGTATTTCTTATGATGAAACGCAACATTTTCCTGTCCCTCACTGCCGCTGTGCTGGCCATGGCCTGCCTGTTCGGCTGCTCCTCCGGCTCGGAGGAGTCTTCCTCTTCGGCTTCGGCAGACGCTTCTTCCAAGGCAGCTTCTTCGGCGGCTTCCTCCGCGGTGGAGGCTTCGGCCGGCGAGAATGGCGTCCGGGACCTGGACGCCATCTTCGAGAGCCTGAAGAGCTCTAACCCCATCTCGAACCCCTTTGAGATCGCTGCCATGAACATCGAGTATGACTTTATGCTCAAGGCCGAGGACGTGGTCCAGTACAAGGGCGTCAAGAGCAACGACAACGGCGACGCCGGCCTGGTGCTGGTGATCGAGCCCGCCGAGGGCAAGGCCGAGGCCATCTGCGAGGCGCTGGAGACCTATAAGCAGGACCAGGTAGCTTTCTATGGCAACTACGCCGAGTTTGCACAGGCTCAGACCAACGTTCAGAACGCGGTGATCTCGGGCCGGGACGATGTGGTGATCATGGTCATCGCCTCCAACGAGTGCACGGCCGATCTGGGCGACGCGGTAAACGCTGCCCTGGCCGGCTGAGCGAACTGCTCCCCTTAAAACACCCAAAGCCGGTGCCTTCTGCGGCATCGGCTTTTCTTGAATCGGAACAACCCGCAAAAGGAGGCCTCAGCCCTTGATTTTCAGCTCGATTATCTTCCTGCTTCATTTCCTGCCGGTGACCCTGGCGCTCTACTATCTGGCGCCGCCCCGGCTCAAAAACACCGTTTTGTTCCTGTGCAGCCTTTTGTTCTACTGCTGGGGCGAGGTCCGGTTTTTCCCGGTGATGCTGGCGCTGATCCTCATCAACTACCTCTGCGGGCTGGGGATGGGGCGGTTTGACCAGAACAAGACCGCCCGGCGGGTGCTGCTGGTGGTGGCCCTGGTGGGCAGCCTTGGAATGCTGTTCTACTTTAAGTACGCAAACTTTGTCCTGGAGAGCATCAATGCCCTGCTGGGGACAAGCTTTGCCCCCATCCAGGGGATTAGCGTGCTGCCTCTGGGCATCAGCTTTTACACCTTCCAGACCCTGTCCTACTCCATCGACGTCTACCGGCGGGAAGTGGACACCGAGCACAACATCATCGACTTCGGCGCCTATGTGGTCATGTTCCCCCAGCTGATCGCCGGCCCCATCGTCAAGTACCGGGATGTCTCGGCCCAGCTCCACGTCTACAAAAACCGCTATAACCTGGCCCAGATCGAGGAGGGCGTGACCCTTTTCATCTTTGGCCTGGCCAAAAAGGTCCTGCTGGCAGACGCCATCGGCGCTCTCTGGACCGATCTGATCGGGGTGGCCGACGACCCCGCCGTTACCTTTGTGGGGCTGGCCAACGCCTCCACCCCCCTGGTCTGGCTGGGAATTTTGGCTTATTCTTTCCAGCTCTATTTTGACTTCTCGGGCTACTCCATGATGGCCATCGGCATGGGCAAGATGCTGGGCTTTGATTTCCCCCAGAACTTCAACTTTCCCTATATTTCCCGCTCCATCACCGAGTTCTGGCGCCGCTGGCACATGACCCTTTCGGGCTGGTTCCGGGAGTATGTCTATATCCCTCTGGGCGGCAACCGCAAGGGCCTCAAGCGCCAGATCCTGAACCTGTTTATTGTGGAGCTGCTCACCGGCATCTGGCACGGCGCCAACTGGAACTTTATCTGCTGGGGCCTGTATTATTTCGTACTGCTGGCGGTGGAAAAACTCTTCCTCCTCAAACACCTGGAAAAGGGCCGGGTCTGGCCCCACATTTACACCCTCTTTCTGGTGGTGGTGGGCTGGGCCATGTTCGTGGGCAACGACCCCGGCGTAGAGTTCGGCCTTCTGTTCCAGAAACTCTTTATCCCCTCGGGCGGTGTGTCGCCGGTCTACTTCCTGCGGAACTACGGCGTGCTGCTGGTGGTGTCGGTGCTCTGCTGCACCCCCCTGGTGGCCAAGCTCTGGGATTGGCTGCGCCGCCGCACCTGGACAAGGCTGGCCACAGTGGGCCTTTTGCTGGTGGTCACCACCGCCTATGTGGTGGGCAACACCAACAGCCCCTTCCTCTACTTTAACTTCTAAGGAGGTGTTTGCCCGATGATGGAACACGACAAGCACGCCGCCCAAGGCTCCTTTGGGGCCCGGCTCCGGGCGCTGGGGCGTTACCCGGTGCTGGTCTTCTGCACCCTGTTTTTTGTGGTAATCTTTGCTTTGAACCTGGCCACTCCCGACCGGGCCCGGAGTGAGCTGGAAAACAAGACCCTCACCCAGCGGCCCACCCTCTCGCTGGAAAACTTCTCGGCCCAGACCCTGAACAGCTTTTTTACCAGCTATACCCAGTACGTCAAGGATCAGGTGGTGGGCCGGGATACCTGGATCAGCCTTCAGAGCCTGGTGGAGACCACTCTGTTCCAGAAAACACAGAGCGGCGGGATTCTGTTGGGGGACGAAAAAATGATGTTCCCCCGCACCTTCTCTCTGCTTTCCAGCGAGACTCGTACCCTGCCCCGGAACATTGCGGCCCTGGAATCCCTGGCCGCCCGCTACCCGGGCAAGGTGAATGTGATGCTGGCTCCCTCGGCCGCCGCCATCTATCCGGAGAATCTGCCGGCCGGGGCCCCGGTGCTGGATGAGGCCGCCTATCTGGCCCAGGTGCAGCAGGCAGTGGAGGCAGACGGCGGGCGGTTTGTGGACCTGCAGCCGGTACTCTCTGACCACAAGGACGAATATATTTACTACCGCACCGACCACCATTGGACTACACTGGGCGCCTATTACGCATACAATGAGCTGTGCGAGCTGCTGGGCCTGACCCCCTTCGACCGGTCTGCCCACACCGCTGTGGAGGTGGAGAACTTCTACGGCACCCATTATTCCAAGGCACGCACCTGGAATGCCCAGCCCGACACCATCACCTATTACGAGCTGCCCAACACCCTTACCATCTATACCGTCACCGGCCCCCAGATGCCCGAAACCGGCACCCAGAGCGGTCTGTACGACCTGGAAAAGTTCGACACCTACGACAAGTACGCGGCTTTCCTCTGGGGCAACAACGGTCTGAGTCGGATCGAAGGGGACGGCGAGGGCAGAATCCTGGTGCTCAAGGACAGCTATGCCAACAGCTTTGTGCCCTATCTGACGGCCAATTACGCCCAGATCGACGTGGTGGATTTCCGCAACTACAACTATGGTCTGGATGCCCTCATTGAGCAAAATGGCTACGATCAGATCCTGGTATTGTATAGCTTCGATAGTTTCAAGGCGGACCCTTACCTCTACCGTGCGGGGATCGAGGGCTGAGCTGGTTCCAGCCGGGCGCTTTCACAAAGTTTTAATATATTTGAACAGTTTTTTGGATTGTTTTTTGATTTCACTTGAGAAAGCGCACAAAATATGGTAAAATGAATTTACCAATAAGCAGGCTGAAATCAGAAGCCAGTGTTATTGAGTCAATCAGAGAATACCTGTAAAGGAGAACATACGTTATGGAAAACAATCTTCATCTGCCCGCAGGTTACGCTCCTCTGACCGAGGACGAGATGACCTACACCCAGGGCGGCGGCGCGGTCGATGCTCTGGGCACCGTTGCAACCATCGTTGGCGTGTGCGTGATGGGCGCAAGCTACATCTGGGGCATTGGCCAGACCAAGCAGTGGCTGAAAGAGAATGGCACCGGCAACATCTTTACCGTTCTGGGCAAGGGCACCGATGCCCTCCTGGCAGATATGAGCAAATCGTTCAGCAACGCTGCCCGTGACGCTGTGGCTGCGGTGTCGGTGGTGGCTCTCTGGCCGGTGAGCCTGGTTCTGCTGATGCTGAACTGATCCCCATTTTCACAAGGTTATAAATAATGCGCCTGGGCGGACCGTCCGCCATTCGGGTATGCATTGTAAAGGATAGCTTTATCAATTTATAGAAAAGGAGCATTACTATGGAAATGACTATGCGGCTGCCTGCCAATTACAACGTTATGTCGGCGGACGAGATGACCTATACCTGCGGCGGCGACGCGACGTCGGCTGCATCGGTTTTAAAGACCGTTTTTGATGTTGTGGCCACCGGTGTGGTCATCCTGAACTGGGCGGATCTTCTGATTGAAGCCCGCAGCTGGCTCACCGCCAATAAGACCGGAGACATCGTAGAAGATGCCCAGAAGGGCGTAGAGGCCTGGGTTGAGTATACCACCTCTTCCATTTGGAATGGTGTTCGCAGCATCTCTGCTACGCTGATCTCCTTCATGGGCAATATTCCTCTCGCTAGCAGCGGTGCGGTGATCCCCTATGGCCCGGTTGTGACCGCGCTTGCTCTGCTGACCGCTTAAATCTTCTGGATACCCCAAAGGGCTTATTGGGCGGCGGCTCTCCCTTTGGGGGGAGCCGCCGCCCTTATTCTTTGGCCCGGTTGGTACCGCAGAGGCAGAATGACTTCTGCGGATAAAAATAATAAAAAAGAGGAGTGTTACTATGGAGATGACAATGCGGCTGCCTGCGAACTACAATGTGATGTGCGCAGACGAAATGACCTATACCGAAGGCGGCGCTACGGCGATCGAAGCTCTTTGCGCGTGGGTTATCCCCTTCTATGGCTGGTTCCAGGGTACCATGGCAATTCGCTCTTACCGCAAGGCCAATCCCAAGACCTGGCTGGAGACCGGTCTGGATGCATTCAGCCAGGATATGAACAAGGGCACCATGAACCTGCTGTATGATCTGGGCTGTGCAGCACAGTTTATCTCTGTCTGCGCAACGGGCGTGGGCCTGATCCCGACGGCTTTGTTGGTACTGCTCTAAATCTCAGCGGAGGTTTCACTCAAAAACGACAGGGCGGCGGCTCTCCCCTCGGGGCGGGCCGCCGCCTTTTGATTGACGAAAAAGGCCCCCGGGCAGCGTATGAAACGCTGTCCGGGGGCTTTTTATCAGAGATCAGTTGCGGAACATATCTTTCAGCTTTTTGAAGAAGCCTTTCCGCTTTTCGTAGTTGTCGTCCTTCAGGGTGCCCTCAAACTTCTTCAGGGCATCCCGCTGGGTCTTGTTCAGCTTCTTGGGGATTTCCACCTCGCACTTGACGTACATGTCGCCCCGGCCCCGGCCGTTCAGGTACTGGATGCCCTTGCCCCGCAGGCGGAAGGTGGTGCCGCTCTGGGTGCCCTCGGGCACGGTGTACTCTACTTTGCCGTCGATGGTGGGGACGGTGACGTTGTCGCCCAGCACCGCCTGGCTGAAGGTGATGGGCACCGTCACCCAGACGTCGTAGCCGTCCCGCTGGAACAGATCGTCCGGCCGGACGGTGACCATCACGATCACATCGCCCGCGGGGCCGCCGTTGGCGCCGGCATCGCCCATGCCCCGCAGAGCGAAGCTCTGGTCGTCGTCAATGCCCATGGGGATGTTGACCTCCAGGGTCTTTTTGGTGGCCACCTTGCCGCTGCCGTGGCAGCTCTTGCAGGGGTTCTTGACCAGCTTGCCCTTGCCGCCGCAGCGGGTGCAGGGCTGCTGGCTCTGCATTACGCCAAAGGGGGTGCGCTGCTGGCGGATGGTGTAGCCGCGGCCGCCGCAATCGGGGCAGGTCTCAGGGCTGGTGCCCGGCGCAGCGCCGGTGCCGTTGCACTCGGTGCACTGCTGCTGCCGGGTGATGGTGATGTTCTTCTTGCAGCCGTGAACTGCCTCGTCAAAGCTCAGGGTGATCCGCACCCGGATGTCCTGGCCCTTGCGGGGGGCGTTGGGGTTGGAGCGGGCGCTGCCGCCGCCAAAGCCGCCAAAGCCGCCGCCAAAGATATCCCCGAAGATATCCCCCAGGTCTACCCCGCCAAAGCCGCCGCCGAAGCCGCCGCCCTGGCCTGCGCCGTAGTTGGGGTCTACCCCGGCGAAGCCGTACTGATCGTACCGCTGGCGCTTTTCGGGATCCGAGAGCACCTCGTGGGCCTCGTTGATCTCCTTGAATTTCTCCTCGGCTTCCTTGTCGCCGGGGTTATAGTCCGGGTGGTACTTCATGGCCAGCTTGCGGTATGCTTTCTTGATCTCCGCTTCGGTGGCCGTCTTGGAAACACCCAGCACTTCGTAGTAGTCGCGTTTTTCCTGTGCCATATCCACTCACCTCTATGAAACCCTGAAACCAGCAAATGCCGCCCCGGAAAACCGGAGCGGCTTTTGCATGATCTGCGGTACGCCCGCCGGTTTGGCCGGGCGGCCGCATCTTGTTAAACCTTAGACTTCCTTGAAATCAGCGTCCACAACGCCGTCATCGGGCTTGTTCTGGGCGCCGGTACCCGGCTGTGCGTCCTGTGCGCCGGCCTGCTGCTGGGCAGCGGCGGCAGCCTGGTACATCTTCTCGAAGACGTGGCTCAGAGCTTCCTGCTTGGCCTTGATGTCGTCGATGGTGCCGGACTGGACAGCGGTCTTCAGCTCGGCCAGCTTGCTCTCGGCCTCGCTCTTGACGTCGGCGGGCAGCTTGTCGCCGTTCTCCTTCAGCATCTTCTCGGTCTGGAAGACCATCTGGTCGGCGCCGTTGCGGATGTCCACTTCCTCGCGCTTCTTCTTGTCGTCAGCAGCAAACTGCTCAGCTTCCTTGACAGCCTTGTCGATGTCCTCCTTGGACATATTGGTGGAAGCAGTGATGGTGATGTTCTGCTCCTTGCCGGTGCCCAGGTCCTTGGCGCTGACCTTCACGATGCCGTTGGCGTCGATGTCGAAGGTGACCTCAATCTGGGGCACACCACGGGGAGCCGGAGCGATGCCATCCAGGTGGAAGACACCCAGGCTCTTGTTGTCCCGAGCGAACTCGCGCTCGCCCTGCAGGACGTTGACCTCGACCGAGGGCTGGTTGTCAGCTGCGGTGGAGAAGACCTGGCTCTTGTGGGTGGGGATGGTGGTGTTCCGCTCGATGATCTTGGTGCAGACGCCGCCCAGGGTCTCAATGCCCAGGCTCAGCGGGGTGACGTCCAGCAGCAGCAGGCCCTTGACGTCGCCCTGGAGCACGCCGCCCTGGATGGCAGCGCCCACGGCCACGCACTCGTCGGGGTTGATGCCCTTGAAGGGCTCGCAGTTCAGCTCTTTCTTAACGGCGTCGTAGACAGCGGGGATACGGGTGGAACCACCGACCATCAGAACCTTCTTCAGGTCAGAAGCGCGCAGGCCGGCGTCGGCCAGAGCCTTGCGGACGGGGGTCATGGTGCGGTCCACCAGATCCGCGGTCAGCTCGTTGAACTTGGCGCGGGTCAGGGTCATATCCAGGTGCTTGGGGCCGGTGGCGTCGGCGGTGATGAAGGGCAGGTTGATCTGGCTGCTCATAGCGCTGGACAGCTCGATCTTGGCCTTCTCAGCAGCCTCCTTCAGGCGCTGTGCAGCCATCTTGTCCTTCCGCAGGTCGATGCCGTTCTCGGCCTGGAATGCGTCGGCCATCCAGTTGATGATCCGCTCGTCGAAGTCGTCGCCGCCCAGGTGGGTGTCGCCGTTGGTGGCCAGAACTTCGGTGACGCCGTCGCCCATCTCAATGATGGAGACATCGAAGGTGCCGCCGCCCAGGTCGTAGACCATGATCTTCTGGTCCTCTTCCTTATCCACGCCGTAGGCCAGAGAAGCGGCGGTGGGCTCGTTGATGATACGCTTGACGTTCAGGCCGGCGATGGTGCCTGCGTCCTTGGTGGCCTGACGCTGGCTGTCGTTGAAGTATGCGGGAACGGTGATGACGGCCTCGGTGACCGGCTCGCCCAGATATGCCTCGGCGTCTGCCTTCAGCTTCTGGAGGATCATAGCGCTGATCTGCTGGGGGGTGTACTCCTTGCCGCCCAGGGTGACCTTCTCGTTGGTGCCCATCTTACGCTTGATGGATGCCACGGTGTTGTCGGGGTTGGTGATGGCCTGACGCTTTGCCACCTGGCCGACCAGACGGTCGCCGGTCTTGGTGAAGCCCACCACAGACGGGGTGGTACGTGCGCCTTCGGCGTTGGCGATAACGACGGGCTCGCCGCCCTCAATGACAGCCACACAGCTGTTGGTAGTACCAAGGTCGATACCAATAATCTTGCTCATAGTAGAAGCTCCTCTCTCAAGCTCTGAAATAATTCTATTCGATTGAAACGTACTTTCTTATTGTTACGGGGAAATCTATTTTTTACTCCCGCCGGGCGGGAGGTTCGGCAGACTATTCTGCGACGACCACCGTCGCGTGGCGGATGATCTTGTCCCCCAGCTTGTAGCCCTTCTGGAAGACGGTCACCACGGTGCCGCTTTCCTGGCCTTCTTCGGCAGGGACCTGCTGGACTGCATTCATGAAGTTGGGGTCAAAGGGTTTGCCCAGGGCCTCGATCTCTTCGATCCGCAGCGCCTGGAAAGCTTTGGCCGCTTTGTCCAGGGTCATGGTCACGCCCTTTTTGTAGTTCTCGTCGGTGCAGGGGGCGTTGGCGGCCATGTCCAGGGTGTCCAGAATGGGGATAATCTGGTTTACCGCATAGGAGATGCCGTCGTTGAACTTCTGATCGGCCTCCCGGGTGGAGCGCTTGCGGTAGTTGTCGTACTCGGCAGCCACCCGCAGCAGCTGGTCTTTGGCCTGCTGGGCGGTCTTTTCGGCGGCCTCCAGCTGAGCCTTGGCGGCTTCCAGCTCACGGTTCTTTTTGCTGAACCAGCCGTCCTTTTTCTTGGGGTCCTCTTTGGCGGAGCCGTTGGGCTCAGTTTCGGGGGTTTCCGGCTGCTGGTCCGCCGGCTGTTCCGCCGCAGGCTGTGCCGTGGTTTCCGGCTCAGTCTCGGGGGTCTTTTTGGTTTCTTCGCTCATTCCAGCTCCTCCTTATAGATTACGGTCTGCCGGGGTACGGCAGCCTGGGGTGATTCTTTTCGTTTGCCGGCCATCCCTTCGCCCAGCTCGTCGGCGAAGGCCTGAAGCAGGGGCATCAGTTTGGTGAAGGGCATCCGGGTGGGGCCGATCAGGGCCAGAGAGCCCCACAGGCCGCCGCCTACAAGATACCGGCAGCTGACGATGCACAGCCCCGGAACCTGGGGGCTCAGATCCTCGCCCAGCAGGACGTTGATCTGTTCGCCCGGGGGGCAGATCAGCCGAGCGGCCGTCTCCTCGTCGTTGAGGGCGGCCAGAACCGTCTGGACCTTGCCCTCCAGCTGAGGCCAGTTCAGCAGGAAGTGCTCGCCCCCCAGGTAAACCCGGGGCTTGGTGGATTCCTGCAAGATGGCGGCTGCGGCGGCCACCACCGGCACCAGCTCGGGGCCGATCTGGGCGCAGAGCTCACTGAGCATCCGCTGGGTCAGATCCGCCGGGGATACAAAGGTCAATGTGCGGTTGAGCAGGGCGGCCAGAGCTGCGGCGTTCTCCCGTGAGAGGCCGCTGCGGACCCGGGCGACCCGGGTGCGGACGTAGCCCGCGCTGGTAACGGCCAGCACTGCGGCGGCGCTCCGGCCCACCTGCACCACCTCAAAATGGGCGATGCAGAGGTCTTCGGCGCAGGGGGTGCTGACGGCGGCGGTGTAGCCGCTCATCTGGGCCAGCGCCCGAACGGCGCCCTGGGCCAGTTTGTCGGGCTCGTGGTCCAGGCTGGCGAAGACGCTGTCCACCCGGGATCGGGTGACCCGGTCCAGAGGCGGGGTGTCCGTCATCAGGTGGTCCAGATAGTACCGATAACCTTTGGCGCTGGGGACACGGCCCGCGCTGGTGTGGGGCTGCTCCAGCAGACCCAGCTTGGTCAGCGCCGCCATCTCGTTGCGCAGCGTCGCGCTGGAAACTGCCATATCAAAGTAGTTCGCCAGCACGCTGCTGCCCACGGGCTCGCCCTCGAGGCCATACAACGCCACGATCGCCTGTAAGACGCGCTGTTTGCGTTCATCCATCGCCATGGTGCTGTGCCTCCTTGTGTTTTGTCTTTGTTTTATTTAGCACTCTTTATCTCTGAGTGCTAAGACTATTATATCCAATTCTGCGGCCCTGTCAAGCCCCTGACAAAAAAGTTTTAAAAGATTCATAATTCTGTCATATTCGCCCTCCAAAGCCGAAAAAACGCGGCGTACCGCAGGGTACGCCGCGCCAAAGGGGCACCCCTCGCCCGGGGCGGGCGGGTTACTCCTCCATCTGTTTTGCCAAAAAGGCTGCCGCCACCGACACCGCCTTCTGCTGGGCGGCGTCGGGTTTCTCGGTACGGTCCTCGGTCAAAAGACCCACGGCCCCCGCCACGTCGCCCGCCACCACGATGGGCCAGGCACAGAGCAGGGCCCGCTGAGCCCCCTCGCAGGGGAGCACTGCCTGTTCGGGGCTGCCCTCGTTCAGGTAGGGCTTGCGGGTCTCCATCAGCTTTTCCAGGGGCTGGCTGACGCTGCGGTCGGCCAGCTCCCGCTTGCCCGCCCCGCTGGCCGCCAGAATGTGGTCCCGGTCGCAGACAAAGGCCGTCAGGGCGAAACTCTTGTTCAGCACGTCCGCGTACTGGACGGCCACGCCGTGCAGCTCCCCGATGGGAGAATACTTTTTAAAGATCACTTCTCCGTCGCCGGTGGTGAAGATCTCCAGCGGGTCTCCCCGGCGGATTCTCTGGGTCCGACGGATCTCCTTGGGGATCACCACCCGCCCCAGCTCATCGATGCGGCGCACAATGCCGGTTGCCTTCATATCGAATATTCCTCACTTTCCTTCAGTTGGGCGCGGGGCGGGTCTGCCGCCCGAAACGCTGCTCTGCGTTCCTAGTATCTGTAAGAAACAGGGAAATATTCACTCTGTTTTTCTTCCGGGGGCCTGGCGCACCTTATTATAATAGAGAAAAGAGAAAACCCCGGCAGCGCACAAATGCACTGCCGGGGCGGGTGAGTTTATTGGTAAGTAACCACCCGGTCCTCCGGGCAGATGCGGGTATTGCCGTCGGGGATGATGGTCTGACTGCCCCGCAGGACCATGGCGATCAGCATATGGGCGGGCAGCTGGAGCTCCGCCACTCGCTTGCCGCACCAGGGGTGGTCTTTTTCCACCTGGACTTCTTCCAGCTTTTCGTCGGTGTCGGGGGTGTAGCCGGAGGCGATCCAGACCACGGTGTCCCCGGGCTGGATCTCGGTGTCTCCCCGGGTGACGATGTTCTCGCCGCCCCGCTTGATCATCAGCGCCAGGGAACCGTTGGGCATCTGGAGCTCCCGGATTTTTCGGTGGGCCCAGGCGTGCCCCTCAAAGACCTGCTCCTGCATCAGGGCAAAGTTGGAGTTCTCCTCGTAGTCGTTGAAGGTCTTGCGGACATCCACCGTGTCGTCCACCATGTCCAGCCGCCGGGCCACCCAGGGCAGCAGGGTGCCCTGAATCGCCACCGAGAAGACCGAGACGGTAAAGACAATGTGGAACAGCTCCTGCTGCATCCCGGCTCCGCCGGCGGCCACCGCCATAATGGCGAACACCGAGGAGGATGCGCCCCGCAGGCCCGCCCAAGCCACCAGCAGACACTGCTTCACCGAGCATTTCAGGGGGAGCAGAAGGGCGAAGACCGCCACAGGGCGGGCTACCAGGGTGATGCAGAGGACCACCACAATGGCCGGGCCCAGGATGGCGGGCATCTGCCGGGGGAAGGTCAGCAGCCCCAGCAGGAAGAAGATCAGGATCTGGGCCAGGCTGGTGAGCCCGTCGAAGAAGGGGATCAGGTTTCGCTTGTTGGGGATGTTCCGGTTGCCGGTGAGGATGCCCATGAGATAGACGCTGAGATAGGCATTGCCCCCCAGCAGGCTGGAAGCCGCATAGCAGAAGAGGACCGCCGCCACCAGAAAGACGGTGTCCATCTCATCGGAGATCAGGCGGGTTTTGGTCATCAGCCAGACGGCTGCCAGGGCAAAGACTGCGCCCACCGCCAGGCCGAAAAAGACCTGGCTGAAAATCATCTTGAGGACAAAGCCCCCCTGCCCGGCCCCCAGGCCGGTGATGCCCACCAGGGTCATCAGGTAGGCGGTGGGGTCGTTGCTGCCGCTCTCCAGCTCCAGCAGAGAGGCGGTGCCGTCTTTCAGGTTCAGCTTGTGCTTGCGCAGGATGGCGAAGACGCTGGCCGCATCGGTGGAGCCCAGCACCGCGCCAATCAGAAAGCTTTCCGCCGGGGTGAATCCCAGCAGCAGATGGCAGAGCCCGGCGGTGATCAGGCCGGTGGCCGCCACGCCCACGGTGGAGAGAAGCACCGACTTGCCCGCCACGGGTTTGGCCAGCTTCCACTTGGTGTTGAAGCCGCCGTAGAACATGATGAAGATCAGGGCCGCCGAACAGACGTTTTCGGCCAGGGTGAAGTCGTCGAACTGGATCTTGAAAATTCCGTCGCTGCCGAACAGCATCCCGATGAACATAAAGAGGATCAGGGCCGGCATCCCGAACCGGTCCGAGGCTTTATCGGCGAAGATACAGCACAAAATAACAATCGAGACCAGCAGAATCATCTGGGTCATGGAACCCCTCCTTTAAGCGCGCCGGATGGGCGGCGCAGTGTTGTTTTTCTCTTCTACCATACCATGTTCCTCGGATAAAAACAAGGCACAGCCCTGGGGGCGGATTTGCTTTCAGGCGGTTGACGCGGTATAATGGCCTTAAAATCCCGAGGGATAACCCTGTAAAAACAGTACAATTTATAAAGGAGGCCTTTGTGATGACCAACGAAACCCTGCAAACCCTCAAGACCCGCCGCAGCTGCCGTGCCTACAAGCCCGAGCAGATCACCGACGCCGAACTGAACGCCGTTCTGGAAGCGGGCACCTATGCCCCCAGCGCCATGGGCCGCCAGAGCGCCAAGATCGTGGTGGTGCAGGACCCTGAGACCCGGGCCCAGCTCACCCGGATGAACGCCGCGGTCATGGGCCGGGAGGGCACCGACCCCATGTACGGCGCCCCCACCATTCTGGTGGTGCTGGCCGACAAGAACGCCCACTGCGGCGTCCAGGACGGCAGCCTGGTGATGGGCAACCTGATGCTGGCCGCTGCCAGCCTGGGGCTGGGCAGCTGCTGGATCAACCGGGCCGCCGAGGAGTTTGAGACCGAGGAGGGCAAAGCCCTGCTCCGTAAGTGGGGCATCGAGGGCGAGTGGATCGGGGTCGGCCACTGCATCCTAGGTTACCCGGCCGCCGAGCCCAAGGCTCCCGCCCCCCGGAAGCCCGACTACATCGTCCGGGTGTGATCCGGCCAAACGATCTGCCCCGGCCGCCGGAGCTGCCCGCCAAGGGCGAGGGGCTAACCCGACTGGAAGGCCCCGAGGGGGCGGCCCGGCTCTACACTCTGGCCTCCACCGAAGAATCCGGGGAGGGCCTTTACCTCCGGGGCGTCGATTTAACCGGCGAAGATCTGGACGGCCTGACCCTGGCCCGCTGCATCCTGGAGGACTGCCGCCTGACCAGCGCCGGGCTGCGGAAAGCCTCTTTCACCGACTGCCTGTTTCGCCGGTGCGAGCTGTCCGGGGCCCAGGGATATGAGTGCAGCCTGGTGCGCTGCCGATGGCAGGGGGTCAAGGCCCTGAGCTGCAACCTGGCGGGCAGTTACGCCCGGGACTGGACCCTGGAAGACTGCCGTCTCGAGGGCCTGCGGCTGGACGGGGCTGAGCTGGTGTGGGTCCGGCTGGGTTCCAGCCGCCTGGCGGGGGCCAACCTCTCGGGCATCCGCTGGAAAAATCTCTCCCTGGGGGAGGTGGACCTGTCCGAGGTTACCGTGGCCGGCACCAGTCTGCGGGGGCTGGATCTCCGCCGCTGCCGGCTGGAAGGCCTCACCGCCGGGGACAACCTGCGGGAACTGCGGGGGGCCATTGTGGACTCCTTCCAGGCCGCAGAACTGGCCCATCTGCTGGGGCTGGACATCCGATGATATCACCCAAAGGAAAGGAACGCTATGAAGCCTGATTACAAGCTGGTCGCCAAGGCCAAATACATTCACCTGACCGCCGAACTGGCGGACGAGCTGTGGCGGGAGTGCCGCAAACGCTGGTATAACCCCAAACAACTGGACACCCTGGTGGAAGCCCTCCAAAGCCCGGAGGCCATTGAGGAACAGATCGACGCCGGGGCCAACTATTTCATCATCCAGCTGGGGGGCAAGCCCATCGGCTATTTTGCCTGGAAGATGGAGAACACCGCCCTCTGTCTGATGGGGATCTACCTCAAGCCGGAGTACCGGGGCAAAGCCCTGGGCCAGGGGGTGCTGTCCTCCTGCGAGCGGCTGGCCCGGGCCGAGGGCAAGGGCCGGGTGTTCTGCGCGGTGCCCACCCGGTCTCTGCCGGTGATCCAGTTCTTTAAGGCCCAGGGCTACCGGCCGGTGGGCCCGGCGGATCAGACCGTGGAGGGAATCCTGCTGGAACAGACCGAGATGGAGCGGATTTTGCGCTGAGAAGTCTCAAATCCCTTGCTTTTTGAGCGGAAATGTAATACACTAAACAAATAAAGTGTAAGTTGAGACATGTGGTCTCAGAAAGCCGAAACAAAGGGGTAAAAGGTTATGGCAAAAGATCATCCCACCGGCAAATCCGGCCTGTATCAGGCCATCCTGCGGCTGGAGACGCCGGAGCAGTGCTACCGGTTTTTCCAGGACGTGTGCAGCTACGCAGAGCTGAGCGCCATGGAACAGCGGTTTGATATCGCCGAGATGCTGGCCGACAAGCGGATCTACACCGAGATCATGGAGCGCACCGGCGCTTCCAGCGCCATCATCAGCCGGGTCAACCGGGTGCTGAACAACGAGGGCAGTGTACTGCGCCAGATGCTGGACGAGGACAAGACAGAGCAGTAAGCTCTCTCCCGCACAAGAAAAAACCGCACCACACAAGCCAAAGTGAAGTGACCCCAAAAAGTTAGACAATATTTGAAAGCAAACATTGTTTAAGCAGCCGAAAGGGCTTGTTGTCTGTGAATAGCAGGCGGCAAGCCCTTTAGTTTTGTCTTAATTCTGCGGTTGTTGTAATACTCAAGATAATTCACA
>NZ_BQKV01000030.1 GCF_022180365.1 Faecalibacterium gallinarum | reverse complement strand
TTGGCAAATTTCTAAGAGCGGTGGTGTGGGGAGTGAAAGGAAAAATTCTCTGCCCCGCCGGTTGCCAAAATCCTGTTGCCCGGATTACTAAGGCAAAAGAAATTTTGAAAAATCCCCGTCCAGCGGGTAGCTGGCGGCCTTTGAAATGTGGCCGACCCCTGGTACACCGGGGACTTTGAACAGACCTGGCAGGATGTACTGGAGGGCTGCCAGGGGCTTCTGGCCCGGCTGACCTGAGACAAAAGAAAAAGAGCAGACGGCCGGCGGGCTGTCTGCTCTTTTTTGCGGAGGTATATTCAATCCATGTGAGAGGGGAGCAAGCAATGACAGGGGTCTGCGCCGGCCCGGTAGGCGGAACAGACGCAGAAAAAGGGTGGGGGCCAAGGGCCATGTCGGCGATCAGCCAGCCCATCCGAAAGGCCGCCCCGGGAAAATGAACCCTTGGGCAAAAGCCCCACGGCTCAGGCCTCTTTGGTGAGGCCGTAGAGCATGATATCGAAGACCCGGGACAACTTGCCTTCATGGTCCTGGATCAGATCCTGATAGCTGCCGTTTTGGTCCGCTTTCCGGCGGAAATACCCGTTGAACGCCTCCAGACAGAGGGAAACATATTCCATCGCGGTCTCCCGGGAGATCCCGTCCCGAAGGGTGAGACTGCCCAGCAAATCCAGATAGAACTGTTGGGCGCAGTCGTTGAAACGGCGGCGGGCATCGGCCAGCTGATTCACCAGATGTTTGGGCGGCTGCAGCACCGCATTAAAAAAGATGTTGGCGTAACAGGGGTGCTCGGAGAAAAACTGCTGCCGGCAGTCCAGCAACTGCTGAAAATTTTTCCGGGGGTCCTGAGGGTCCAGAGGCTGTGCCAGCAGATAATCCGTCAGCTGTTCGTAACAGATCTTTACACAGTGGAGGTAGAGGTCATCTTTGCCCTTGAAATTGTGATAGAGCAGCCCTTTGGAGATCTGGCCGGATTCGCAGATGTTGTTGATGGAGGCGGCATCGTAGCTCTTGCTGCCAAACTCCAGGATCGCCGCGGTGAGGATCCGCTTTCGGGTCTTTCTGGTTTTCTCTTGTTGGTTCATGGGGGAAACCTCCTGAAAAAGTTGACTGCATGGTCTATTATATAAAAACAGACTGATCGGTCAACAAATAAACTGTAAATTTTTTGTGTTTTTGGCACCGGATGCCAAAACAAAAACCGCAGAGGGCCGGCTGGCTCCCTGCGGTTTTGTGCTTTTTATGTAAGATTAAAGGGCGGTGCGGGCGGTCTGGACCAGATACTCCATGGCCTGCACCGGGTAGCGCCCGGCGGCGGTTTCGCCGGTGAGCATCAGGCTGGCCGCCCCGTCCAGGACGGCGTTGTAGATGTCCGAGACCTCGGCCCGGGTGGGGACAGCCCGTTCGCACATGCTGTCCAAAAGCTGGGTCACCACCATAAAGGGGACTTTCGCCGCATGGCAGGCGGCCGACAGCTTTTTCTGGCAGGCGGGCAGCTGCCAGAGGGGCATAGCGTTGCCCAGGTCTCCCCGGGCGATCACCACCTGGTCCACCAGGGGCAGAAACTCAGGCAGGGCGTTCACCCCGGCCAGGTTCTCCACCTTGGCAAAGATGCGGATGGTTTCGCCCCCGGCCTCGGCCAGGGCGGCCCGCAGGGCCCGGATGTCCGCCGCCCCCCGCACAAAAGGCAGCATCACCCCGGTGACGCCGCATTTTTTCGCGGCTTTCAGATTTTCCAGGTCCTCGGCAGTCAGGGTGGGGGAGTCCACCACCGCCCCCGGCGCGGCGATGCTCTTGCGGCTCTGGAGCAGCCCGCCCCGCAGCACGGTGCAGCGGAGGGCGTCCGCCTCCGCTGCGTCCACCTTGGCCAGCAGCTTGCCATCGTCCAAGAGGAGCTTCTGCCCCGGCTGGACTGCCTGGATCAAAGGCGCGGGGCAGGGCACACCTCCGGCCCCCAGCCGCAGGCCCTCGCCGATGGAAAGGCGAATCGGCTCGGCCAGAACCCCGATCCGCAGCTCCGGCCCCTGCAAATCAATCAGCAGCTGACGGATCCCCGCCTGACGGATCAGGTCCAGCCAGTCGGCGTGATCGGCCAGCGACCCGTGGGAGAGGTTCATCCGTATGCCGGTCATCCCGGCGGCCGCCATCTGCCGCAATGTCTCGAGATCGGCGCAGGCCGGGCCGATGGTTCCGTAAAACTCCAAGAAAATTCCCCCGTTTCCTTTGTTGGCCGGGGCCCGCGGTTCTAGCCCGCCGCCCGGGATGGTCATAACAATTCTATTGTAGCACCCGGAGAGCCGAAAGGGAAGATCCACCAGGCAGCACAAGCCCCGGGACGGCCTTTCGATAAAAGATTGCACGAAGAATTTAATGGACAAAAAGTAATATATAGTTGACAATATGGAAAGGATATGTTATACTCCAGCCAATGAGAAACCATCTCAGAGTCCGACGGCAGAAAGGAGGCCGAGATGCCGAAGAATCTGAAGTTAAAAGCGGCCCGGGCCGAAAAGGATATGACCCAGGCAGCCCTGGCGGCGGCGGTGGGGGTCTCGCGCCAGACGGTGAACGCCATCGAAAAGGGGGAATACAACCCCACCATCAACCTCTGCCGCAGCATCTGCAAGGCGCTGGATAAGACGCTGGACGATCTTTTCTGGGAGGAATGAGGATGAAGCTGAATTTCTATCAAAAACAAAACCAGTTGGATGAGATGCAGGAGCAGACCCTGCGCAAAATCGAGAGCCGGAGTTTCTGGCTGCTCTGGTGGGGTCTGCTGGCCTTGATCGCGTTCCAGGGGTTTATCGGTATTTCCCCCAACGCGATCCTGGGGGAGCTGCTGCTCCACCTGCTGGTCTCCCTTTACATGGTGACGGAGTGCATCCGCAACGGCATCTGGGACAGGCATTTCCGGCCTACCCTCGCCGCCAATCTGGCCGGGGCGCTGATCGGTGGCGGCGCCGTGGCGGTGCTGACTTTTCTTCGAAACAGCTACTGGCCGGGGGCTTTGATCGCTGGCGCGTTCACCGGGCTGCTGGTCTTTTTCGCCCTGCAAGTGACGGTGGGAATGTACAAAAAACGCCATCAGCAGCTGGAAAATACAGAGGAGGAAAACCATGAATCCGAAGATTGAAACAACCAAACGGGAATTGACTATCTTTCTGGTGGTGGCCTTCGCGGTGCCCTATCTGATGGGCATCCCCCTGGGGATCGCCCAGCGGTCGGGCGGTGATACCAGTATCTTTGCCAACGCCCAGATGTTCTACCCGGCGGCGGGTGTAATGCTGGCCTATCTGCTGGCTCGCCGCCCCGACCTGCCCCGCCGGTTCTATCTGCTCCACATCCTTTCCACCGCGGCCTGCCTGGTGATGAGCCTGCTCTCGGTCCTGATGCCCAGCCCGGCCTGGCTGCTCTGGATCAATCTGGTGGTGATCGGCGCCTCGGTGCTGGGCTGGATTCTCCTGCTGACCGATAAAAAACACAAGCGGGAAGCCTACGGCCTGCGCTGGCGGGGCAAACTGCGGACGGCGGCCTGGGTCTGCCTGGTCTTTCTCGCCCTCAAGACCGCCATGGTCTTTCTCTCGGCAGCCCTCTCCGGCCCGGAATACTGGGCCGAGTACCTGGCCTACTGGCAGACCATTGTTCCCTGGGTGAACCTGATCGCCCTGGTGCCCAACTTTTTCCTCTGCTTCATCCCCTTCTTCGGGGAGGAGTACGGCTGGCGGTACTACCTGACCCCGGTGTTGCAGCAGCGGTTCGGCCGCCGCCGCGGCGTCCTGCTCTTGGGGGTGCTGTGGGGGTTCTGGCATCTGCCCCTGAACCTCTTCTTTTACAGCCCCGAGACCTCGCTCCAGAGCCTGACGGCCCAGATCATCGTCTGCATCACCCTGGGCATCTTCTTCACCTTTGGGTATGAGGTCAGCGACCGGAATATCTGGGTGCCGGTGCTGCTCCACTACCTGAACAACAACATGATCGTCGTCTGGACCGGCGCCGCCAACATCGGCAACCAGGTCTATACCTGGTGGGATATCCTGCTCTCGGCTGTGATGTACGGCGCCCTGTTCCTGCCCTTCCTGGCCAGCCGAGTATTTAAAGAAGAAAAACCCGCCGCTCAGCCGGAAGTGAAGTGACCCCAAAAAGTTAGACAATATTTGAAAGCAAACATTGTTTAAGCAGCCGAAAGGGCTTGTTGTCTGTGAATAGCAGGCGGCAAGCCCTTTAGTTTTGTCTTAATTCTGCGGTTGTTGTAATACTCAAGATAATTCACA
>NZ_BQKV01000029.1 GCF_022180365.1 Faecalibacterium gallinarum | reverse complement strand
TTGGCAAATTTCTAAGAGCGGTGGTGTGGGGAGTGAAAGGAAAAATTCTCTGCCCCGCCGGTTGCCAAAATCCTGTTGCCCGGATTACTAAGGCAAAAGAAATTTTGAAAAATCCCCGTCCAGCGGGTAGCTGGCGGCCTTTGAAATGTATCTTTAGCGGAAAGGGAAAAAGCCGCAGCCAGCGGGCAGCAAAGCCCCGTTCCGGCGTCATATTGGCGAAAGGAAAAAAGGCCGCCCACAGCGGGCCGCAAGCCCTGTCCTGTCCGTTCTATGTACGGAAAAACCAGACAGGGGCAGTCTGCGGCAGTCTTAGAGCAAGTTTCTACCACGGTGCCAAAATCCGCAATTCTGCGGTTTTGTCCCTCGCGGGAAACTTGTTGGGGAGTGCCTTCCCCAAACCCTGCTATGGCGGCTTGCGCCGCAAAAAGATTTCCGTTCGGCAGGCCGTTTTTTTGCGAGAACTGCCCCGGAAATACCTAACAGACCAGCCTATTTTTTGTGATAAGTGAAAGGAGGTTTACAGCCCATGCCGAAGCGATACAACACGCCCCACCGCAGCCGCGTTGTGAAAACCCGGCTGTCCGAAGATGAATACGCCGACTTCACAGCGCGGCTTGCGCCCTATGGTATCAGCCAGTCCGAATTTCTCCGGCAGGCGATACGGCGCACCGCCATACGCCCAATTATCCATGTGTCGGCGGTCAATGACGAGCTGCTTTCCGCTGTCGGGAAACTCACAGCCGAGTACGGCAGGATCGGCGGCAACCTCAACCAGATTGCCCGGTATCTGAACGAGTACGGCGTACCCTACAATGCGCTGTCCGGCGAGGTACGCGCCGCCATAGCCGACCTTGCCGCCCTCAAGTATGAAATCTTACAGAAAGTAGGTGACGCGGTTGGCAACACTCAAGCATATCAACTCTAAAAACGCCGACTACGGAGCCGCCGAACAATACCTGCTTTTTGAGCATGACGAGTTTACCATGAAGCCCGTCCTTGATGAAACCGGCAGGCTTATCCCCCGCGAGGACTACCGGCTGTCCACGCTGAACTGCGGCGGGGAGGATTTTGCCGTTGCCTGTATGCGGGCAAATCTCCGCTATGAGAAAAACCAACGGCGGGAAGATGTGAAAAGTCACCACTATATCATCAGCTTTGACCCACGGGACGGCCCGGACAACGGCCTGACCGTAGACCGGGCGCAGGAATTGGGCGAGAAGTTTTGCGCCGAGCATTTCCCCGGCCACCAAGCCCTTGTATGCACCCACCCGGACGGGCATAACCACAGCGGCAATATCCATGTGCATATCGTTATCAATTCGCTGCGGATAGAGGAAGTCCCGTTCCTGCCCTACATGGACAGGCCAGCCGACACGAAAGCCGGGTGCAAGCACCGCTGTACCGACGCGGCCTTGCGCTACTTCAAGTCCGAAGTCATGGAGATGTGCCACCGGGAGGGGCTTTACCAAATCGACCTCTTGAACGGCAGCAAGAACCGCGTCACAGACCGGGAGTATTGGGCGCAGAAAAAGGGACAGGCCGCGCTGGACAAGCAGAACGCCCCCATGATTGCAGGCGGTATCACGCCCCGGCAGACCAAGTTTGAAACGAACAAAGAGAAGCTGCGGCAGACCATACGCGCCGCGCTGTCTGCGGCGGCCTCATTCGAGGATTTTTCCTCTCTGCTGCTGCGGGAGGGCGTGACCGTCAAGGAGAGCCGGGGGCGGCTTAGTTACCTCACGCCGGACAGGACAAAGCCCATTTCCGCCCGCAAGCTGGGCGACGATTTTGACCGCGCCGCTGTCCTTGCCGTTTTGGAGCAGAACGCCGCCAGAGCCGCAGAAAAGGCCGCGGCTATATCCAGCACCCCGCCCTCTATCCAAGACCAACTGCGGGCAGACAGAGCCGCCCGAACCGCCCCGAATGTGCAGCGGCTTGTGGACATTGAGCAGAAGAAAGCCGAGGGGAAAGGCCGGGGCTATGAACGCTGGGCGACCATGCACAACCTCAAACAGATGGCCGCGACGCTGAATGTGTATCAGGAATACGGCTTCACTTCCCCGGAGCAGTTAGAAGCCGCCGTTGATACCGCCTATCAGGAAATGCGCCAGACCAGCGGCGAACTGAAAGCACTGGAAACGAAGCTGCAAGGGAAAAAGGAATTGCAGCGACAGGTGCTGGCCTACGCCAAGACCAAACCCGTCCGCGACGGCCTGAAAGCGCAGAAATCCCCCAAAGCCCGCGAAGCATACCGGCAGGCGCATGAGAGCGATTTTATCATAGCCGACGCAGCCGCCCGGTATTTCAAGGCACATGGCATTACCAGGCTGCCCGCCCGGAAAGCGTTGCAGGACGAGATCGAGCAGCTTGTTTCCAAGAAATCCGGCCTGTATAACACCTATCACGCACAGAAACAGCGGTTTAAGGAGTTGCAGACCGTCAAGCGGAACATCGACCAGATTTTGCGCCGGGAGGAACCCCGCCGCAGAAAGGAGCAGAGCCATGAGCGATAACCTGCCCCGCATGGACTACCGCCAGCACCGGCGGGCGCGGCGGCTGGTGCATGAGTGCTGTAACTACGACGAGGGGAACTGCCTGCTGTTGGACGACGGGGAGCCTTGCGTATGCGTCCAGAGCATTTCCTTTTCCCTCATGTGCCGCTGGTTCCGTGTGGCTGTCCTGCCCCTTGACGGGGAGCTGGCCGCAGCCCTCTTGTACCGGGGGAGCCGGAAACGGTGCGCCGTCTGCGGCGCGGCCTTTGTCCCCAAATCCAACCGGGGAAAATACTGCCCCGGCTGCGCCGGACGCATGAAGAAAATCAAAGCCGCCGAGCGAAAGCAGAAACAAAGGCAGAAATGTCACGCTTTAGAGCCTTTCAAACCCGCATAAATCAAGGCTTTTTTCGTGGGTGTCAAAGGGTACGCGATACATTTATCCTTTTCCCCCGGAAACAGCGTTCTAAATGCGTACAAACCGTCAAAATCAACCCGAACACAGGGAGGTGATCCTATCGCTGATTATATCATGGCAGACACGAAGCTGCCCGCCTATCTGCCCTATCCCCGTTTCCTGCTGAAAATGGAGATTTCCCAGACCGCCAAGCTGCTCTATGCGCTGCTGTTAGACCGCTCCACCCTCTCCCAGAAGAACAAGTGGCAGGACGGCGAGGGCAGGATTTATATTATCTATCCCATCGCGGAGATAGCCGAAATACTGGATAAAGGCAGCACCACCATAAAGGGGGCGCTGAATGAACTGGACATGGCGGGGCTGCTGGAACGGGAACGGGGCGGCTTCTCCGCACCGAACCGACTGTATGTGAAAGTGCCGCGTGTGCCACAGGTACAGTTTTCCGACCAACTGATGGCCGGAAAACCGACCCTCATAGAGCCGGAAAACCGACCAACTGATGGTCAGAAAACCGACCTTATGATGGTCGGAAAACCGTCCCCTAACCAAACTACTATAAACAACCTTACAGAGAACCAAACAAAGGGAGTGAGTGGGGAGCCGCCCGCGCCCTATGGCCGATACCAGAATATTTTTCTGTCACAGACCGAATACGACGAGTTGCAGGCAGAGTACCCCGACAGGCTGGAACGGTTCATCGAGGAAATGAGCCGCTACCTTGCCGCCAGCGGGAAAAGCTACCAGAACTATGCCGCCGCCCTTCGGATATGGGCGGGGAACGACAAAAAGGGCGCCCCGAAAAAGGGCATCCCTGACTACTCATGCAAGGAGGGCGAGAGTTTATGAAGAACGAAATCAACGCTGTTTTGGAGAATATGACGACTGCCACCCCGGAGCCGGAGGACTACACCGGCGAGGACGGTTTACTGTACTGCGGCAGGTGCCGCAAGCCGAAAGAAGCCTATTTTGCGCCGGATAAGGCCGCTATCTTTGGCCGCGACCGCCACCCGGCAGAGTGCGACTGCCAGAGAGCCGCCCGCGAGGAACGGGAGGCCGCCGAGAAGCGGCGCAGGCACTTTGACACCGTGGAGGAACTGAAACGCCGGGGCTTTACCGACCCCACCATGCGGGACTGGACTTTTGAGAACGACAACGGCAGGAACCCGCAGGCCGGGATTGCCCGCCGGTATGTGGAACACTGGGAGGATATGCGAGCCGACAATATCGGCTGCCTGTTCTGGGGCGGCGTGGGAACCGGGAAAAGCTACCTTGCGGGCTGTATCGCAAACGCCCTTATGGAGAAAGAAATCCCCGTCCACATGACGAATTTTGCCCTTATCCTCAACGACCTTGCCGCCAGCTTTGAGAACCGCAACGAGTACATTTCCCGCCTTTGCCGCTATCCGCTGCTTATCATTGACGACTTCGGCATGGAGCGCGGCACCGAGTACGGGCTGGAACAGGTTTTCAATGTGATTGACAGCCGTTACCGCAGCGGCAAGCCGCTGATCGTCACGACCAACCTCACGCTGGACGACCTGCGGAACCCGGAGGACACCGCCCATTCCCGGATTTATGACCGCCTGCTTTCCATGTGCGTCCCGGTACGCTTTACCGGCGACAACTTCCGGCAGGAAGCCGCGCAGCGGAAAATGGAGAGCATGAAGAAACTGATTACCGACTGAAAGGAGTATTGCCTATGACAGATAACAAGCAGCACGACACCCGCACCGCCCGCCGCCCCGACTGCGTGACGGAAATCCGCATGGGCAATTCCGTCCTTGTCGTGTCCGGCTATTTCAAGAAAGACACTACCACCACCGCCGCCGACAAAATGGCGCGGGTACTGGAAGCGGAAGCCGCTGCTACACAAAAACCGGCAATTTGACAAACCATAAAGAAGCAGATTTTACACTTTTGCCGCTATACAGCCCCCGCTATTCCGTGGTACAATAAAGCTACGGAATAGTGGGGCTGGCTGTCGGAAACGGAGGATTTTATGTTAAGACAAGCCACCCAAAACCTCATTACCGCCCTTTATCCGAGATTGTCCCATGAGGACGAATTGCAAGGTGAGAGTAATTCCATATCGAACCAAAAAAGGATACTCGAAGCCTTTGCAAAACAGAATGGCTTTACCAACCTGCGCTGGTACACCGACGACGGCTTTTCCGGCGCGAACTTCCAGCGCCCCGGTTTTCAAGCCATGCTTGCAGACATTGAAGCCGGGAAAGTGGGTACGGTCATCGTCAAGGACATGAGCCGGTTAGGGCGAAACTACTTGCAGGTAGGGTTTTACACGGAAATGCTGTTCCCTCAAAAGGGAGTGCGTTTTATCGCTGTCAACGACAATGTGGACAGCGCAAACGGCGGCATGGACAACGATTTTACCCCTCTGCGAAATCTGTTCAACGAATGGCTGGTGAGAGATACGAGCAAGAAAATCAAAGCAGTAAAACGAGCAAAAGGCATGAGCGGCAAGCCCGTTACCAGCAAGCCGGTCTATGGCTATCTCATGGACGAGGACGAGAACTATCTCGTTGACGAGGAAACCGCGCCGGTTGTCCAGCAGATATACCAGCTTTGCCTTGCCGGGAATGGCCCGACCAAGATTGCCCGTATGCTTACGGAGCAGCAAATCCCTACGCCGGGAACGCTGGAATACCGCAGGACGGGCAGCACCCGCCGCTACCACCCCGGCTATGAGTGCAAATGGGCGACGAACACCGTTGTTCATATCCTCGAAAACCGGGAGTACACCGGCTGTCTGGTAAACTTCAAGACGGAGAAGCCCTCTTACAAGGTCAAGCACAGTGTAGAGAACCCCGTAGAGAAGCAGGCCATTTTTGAGAACCACCATGAGCCTATCATAGACCGGGAAACATGGGAGCGCGTGCAGGAGTTACGCAAGCAGCGCAAACGCCCGAACCGCTATGATGAAGTGGGGCTGTTCTCCGGTATGCTGTTCTGCGCCGACTGCGGTCATGTGATGTACCAGCAGCGGTATCAGAACAAGAACCGCAAGCAGGACTGTTACATCTGCGGCAGCTACAAGAAGCGCACCCGCGACTGTACGGCGCACTTTATCCGCACCGACCTGTTGACCGCCGGTGTCCTCTCCAATCTCCGGCAAGTGACCGAATACGCCGCCAAGCACGAGAGCCGCTTTGTGAAGCTGCTTATCCAGCAGAACGAGATCGGCGGCAAGAGAAAGACCGCCGCAGCCACCAAGCAGCTTGAACAGGCGCAGGAGCGCATTGCCGAAGTGAGCCGCATTATCAAGCGGCTGTATGAGGACAATGTGAACGGCAAAATCAGCGACGAGCGTTTCATGGAACTGTCGGCAGACTATGAGCAGGAACAGCGGGAACTGAAAGACCGCGCCGCCGCTTTGCAGGCCGAACTGGACAAGTCGCAGGCCGCCACCGTCAACGCGGAAAAGTTTATGGGTATCGTCCGAAAGCACCTTGCCTTTGAGGAACTTACCCCCACCCTCTTGCGGGAAATGATTGAGAAAATCGTCGTGCATGAGTGTAGCTATGACGAGAACGGCACCCGCAGGCAGGACATTGAGATTTATTACAGCTTTGTCGGCAAGATTGACTTGCCCGAAGCCTAACGCCCGACCTATCCGACACAATGGCCAAGTGCCGGATAGGAACGGCAAAATTTTTTACACTTCTATTACTTCTTTATCACACATAAGCAAAAAGCCAGGGCATGAAACAGCTGATGGCCGGCGCGGGCGTCGCCATCGTTGGCATGGTCCTCGTACCGCTGCTGTCCGGCCTGTTCACCGTCTGATCGTACCCCGCTGAAATCCTCGTCCCCTCCCGCGCACAGCGGGAGGGGCTGAAAGGAGGTTTGACACCGTATGGATTTCTTATTGGATGCCCTGACCAACTGGCTGAAAGAGATGCTGGTGGGCGGCATCATGGGAAACTTAACGGGGATGTTCGACAGTGTGAACCAGCAGGTCGCGGACATCGCCACGCAGGTGGGCCAGACCCCGCAGGGGTGGAACGGCAGCATTTTCAGTATGATCCAGAACCTTTCCAACTCCATCATGGTGCCGATTGCTGGCGTGATCCTGGCCATCGTGATGACGCTGGAGCTGATCCAGATGATTACCGACCGCAACAACCTGCATGATGTGGACACCTGGATGATCTTCAAATGGGTGTTCAAGTCCGCCGCCGCGATTTTGCTCGTCACCAACACCTGGAACCTCGTCATGGCCGTGTTCGATATGGCCCAAAGCGTGGTGGCCCAGGCGTCCGGCATCATCGGCTCGGACGCTTCCATCGACATCTCCGCTGTTATGACCGATATGGAGTCCCGGCTGATGGATATGGACCTGGGGCCGCTGTTCGGCCTGTGGTTCCAGTCGCTCTTTATCGGCATTACCATGTGGGCGCTGTATATCTGCATTTTCATCGTGATTTATGGCCGTACGATCGAAATTTACCTTGTCACGTCGGTGGCCCCCATCCCGATGGCGACCATGATGGGCAAGGAATGGGGCGGCATGGGCCAGAACTACCTGCGCAGCCTGCTGGCCCTGGGCTTCCAGGCGTTTTTGATTATCGTCTGCGTGGCGATCTACGCCGTGCTGGTGCAGAACATCGCCACCGAGGAGGACATCATCATGGCAATCTGGAGCTGCGTGGGCTACACCGTGCTGCTTTGCTTTACGCTGTTCAAGACCGGCAGCCTGTCCAAAGCCGTATTCAACGCACATTGACCCGGAGGGAGGGAATTTACCAATGGCTTATGTACCCGTACCCAAAGACCTGACGAAAGTCAAAACCAAGGTCGCGTTCAACTTAACCAAGAGGCAGCTTGTCTGCTTCGGCTGCGGGGCGCTCATCGGCGTGCCGCTTTTCTTTTTGCTCCGGGGGCCTGCTGGCAACAGCGTGGCGGCCATGTGCATGATGCTCGTCATGCTGCCCTTTTTCATGCTGGCGATGTATGAAAAACACGGCCAGCCCCTGGAAAAGATCATCGGCAACATCCTCAAGGTGGCCGTCATCCGGCCCAAGCAGCGCCCCTACCGCACCAACAACTTCTATGCCGTGTTGGAGCGGCAGGCAAATCTCGACAAGGAGGTGTATGACATTGTTCGCGGCAAAGACAAAGCGGCAGGCCGAACCGGCAGAGCCGCAGACCAAACCCCGGCGTAAGCTGACCCGCGCCGAACGCAAACAAATCGAGGCAGCGATTGCCCGCGCCAACCGCACGGGCAAAAAGGAGCGGTCCGCCCAGGACAGCATCCCCTATGAGCGGATGTGGCCGGACGGCATCTGCAAGGTGGCGGATGGCCGCTACACCAAGACCATTCAGTTCCAGGACATCAACTACCAGCTCAGCCAGAACGAGGACAAGACCGCCATCTTTGAAGGCTGGTGCGATTTCCTCAACTACTTCGACAGCTCCATCCGTTTCCAGTTGTCCTTTTTGAACCTGGCGGCGTCCCAGGAGACCTTCGCCAACAGCATTACCATCCCGGCCCAGGGGGATGACTTTGACCCCATCCGGGTGGAGTACACGCAGATGCTGCAAAACCAGCTGGCGCGGGGCAACAACGGCCTTATCAAGACCAAGTACCTGACCTTTTCCATCGAGGCCGACAGCATCCGCTCCGCCAAGCCCCGTCTGGAGCGCATCGAGACCGATGTGCTGAACAACTTTAAGCGGTTGGGCGTGGCCGCCGAGGTTCTGGACGGCAAAGCCCGGCTGGCCCAGCTTCACGCCATCTTCCACATGGACGAGCAGGCGCCCTTCCAGTTCGAGTGGGACTGGCTGGCTCCCAGCGGCCTTTCCACCAAGGACTTTATCGCGCCGTCCGGCTTCGAGTTCCGTACCGGCAAGCAGTTCCGCATGGGAAAGAAGTACGGGGCCGTCAGCTTCGTGCAGATTCTGGCCCCGGAGCTGAATGACCGTATGCTGGCGGACTTTCTCGATATGGAAAGTTCCCTCATTGTGAATCTGCACATCCAGTCGGTGGATCAGGTGAAGGCCATCAAGACGGTAAAGCGGAAAATCACCGACCTGGACCGCAGCAAGATCGAGGAACAGAAAAAGGCCGTCCGCGCCGGGTATGACATGGACATCATCCCGTCCGACCTTGCCACCTACGGGGCCGAGGCCAAGAAGCTGTTGCAGGACCTGCAAAGCCGCAACGAGCGGATGTTCCTGGTGACGTTCCTGGTGCTGAACACCGCCGACAATCCCCGCCAGCTGGGCAACAACATCTTCCAGGCCAGTTCCATCGCACAGAAGTACAACTGCCAGCTGACCCGGCTGGACTTCCAGCAGGAGGAAGGCTTGATGTCCTCTCTGCCGCTGGGGCTGAACCAGGTGGAAATTCAGCGGGGGCTGACTACCAGCTCTACCGCCATCTTCGTGCCGTTCACCACCCAAGAGCTTTTTCAGAACGGAAAAGAGGCGCTGTACTACGGCATCAACGCCCTGTCCAATAACCTCATCATGGTGGACCGCAAGCTGCTGAAAAACCCCAACGGCCTGATTCTGGGTACGCCCGGTTCCGGCAAGAGCTTTTCGGCCAAGCGCGAGATCGCCAACTGCTTCCTGCTGACTTCGGATGATGTCATTATCTGCGACCCGGAGGCCGAGTACGCGCCGCTGGTGGAGCGCCTGCACGGGCAGGTCATCAAAATCTCGCCCACCTCCACCAACTACATCAACCCGATGGACCTGAACCTGGACTATTCGGACGATGAAAGCCCGCTGTCGCTGAAGAGCGACTTCATCTTGTCGCTGTGCGAGCTGATCGTGGGCGGAAAGGACGGATTACAGCCGGTACAGAAAACCATCATTGACCGCTGTGTGCGGCTGGTCTATCAGGACTACCTCAACGATCCGCGCCCGGAGAATATGCCCATTCTGGAGGATTTATACGACCTGCTGCGGGCGCAGGATGAGAAAGAGGCGCAGTACATCGCCACGGCGCTGGAAATCTACGTCACCGGCTCCCTCAACGTGTTCAACCACCGCAGCAACGTGGACATCAACAACCGCATTGTTTGCTATGACATCAAGGAGCTGGGCAAGCAGCTGAAAAAGATCGGGATGCTGGTGGTGCAGGACCAGGTGTGGAACCGCGTCACCATCAACCGGGCGGCCCGTAAGTCCACCCGCTACTACATCGACGAGATGCACCTGCTGCTCAAAGAGGAACAGACCGCCGCCTATACGGTGGAGATTTGGAAGCGGTTCAGAAAGTGGGGCGGCATCCCGACCGGGATCACCCAGAACGTGAAGGACCTGCTTTCTTCCCGCGAGGTGGAGAACATCTTTGAAAACTCCGACTTCGTGTATATGCTCAACCAGGCGGGCGGCGACCGGCAGATTTTGGCCCGGCAGCTGGGCATTTCCCCGCACCAGCTGTCCTATGTGACCCACTCCGGCGAGGGCGAGGGGCTGCTGTTCTACGGCTCCACGATTCTGCCCTTTGTGGATCACTTCCCGAAAAACACCGAACTGTATCGCATTATGACGACCAAACCCCAGGAAATGAAGGAGGCTGATGGACGATGAAACCCGAAATTCTGCATAACGACCACATGATGTTTCTGGACCGGGCGCTGGAAACCCAGCGCACCGCGCTCCTGACGGCGATGGCGGACGCCGTTTCCGAGTGCCGCACGGCGGCGGATCAGGCCGCTGAACTGACCGAGACCGGCGAGACCGGCCTGCTGCGGCTGGTGGAGATTCTGTGCGCCGCCAAGGTCCAGCGCGGGCAGGCCGGTGAGACTGTGCTGGAGGGCACCGAGGTCCAGATTTTGGCCGACGTAGTGGCCCAGCTCTACGCCTGCCTGACCGAGTGCCGCTTCGTGGGTCCGCTGGGGCTGGCGGCCTATGCGGAGCTTTCCAGCATGGCGGCCTCCCTCATGCTGGGGGAATGGTTTGATTAAGGAACCGCGCCTGCGCTTCACGGAGGAAGAACGGGCGGACCCGGCGCTGGAAAAGCCCATCCGCAAGGCGGAGAAGGCCGCCGTCAAAGCGGACAAGGCGCAGGCAAAAATCCCGAAAAAGCAGGTCAAACGGGCCGAGGTGGACCCCAAGACCGGCAAGGTCACGACCAAGCTGGTGCTGGAGGATAAGCCCCGGCCGCCCTCCAAACTGTCCCATACAGTGCGGGACGCGCCGGGCAACGCAGTGGCGGGCAAGCTCCACCAGGAGATCCGCAAGACCGAGGACGGTAACGTGGGCGTGGAAAGCGCCCACAAGTCTGAGGAAGCCGTAGAGACCGGCGTGCATCTGGCGAGGGAGGGCTACCGCAGCCACAAACTGAAACCTTACCGCAAGGCCGCCCAGGCCGAGCGGAAGCTGGAAAAGGCCAACATCGAGGCGCTGTTCCAGAAGTCTGTCTATGAAAACCCTGCGGCAGCCAGCAACCCGCTGTCCCGCTGGCAGCAGAAACAGCAGATCAAGAAGCAGTACGCCGCCGCCAAACGGGCCGCACAGTCCGGCGGGAGCGCCGCCGGTGCCGCCCAAAAGACCGGCAAAGCGGCCAAGACGGTCAAGGAGAAAGCCCAGCAGGCCGGGGCCTATGTGATGCGCCATAAAAAGGGCTTTGGCATCGCCCTGGGCCTATTTTTAATCGTCTGCTTGCTGCTCAACACCATGTCCTCCTGCTCCATGATGGCGCAGAGCATCGGTTCGATGATCTCCGGCACCACCTACCCATCGGATGACCCGGAGCTGGTGGCGGTGGAGGCCAACTACGCCGCCAAGGAGGCCGCGCTGCAAGCCGAGATCGACAACATCGAGAGCAGCCACCCCGGCTATGACGAGTACCGCTATGACCTGGATATGATCGGCCACGACCCCCACGAGCTGGCGGCCTACCTGTCCGCTGTGCTGCAAGGCTACACGCGGGCAAGCGCCCAGGCGGAGCTGGAACGCATTTTCGCGGCCCAATACCAGCTGACGCTGACCGAGGAAGTGGAGGTGCGCTACCGCACCGAGACCCGGACAGACAGCGAGGGCAACGAGTATGACGTGGAAGTGCCCTACAACTACTACATCTTAAATGTGACCCTCACCAGCAAGCCCATCTCCTCCGTGGCGTTGGAGCTGCTGACGCCGGATCAGCTGGAAATGTACCAGGTGTACCGGCAGACGCTGGGCAACAAGCCCCTGATCTTCGGCGGCGGGTCCGCCGACACCAGCGATTCCGAGAGTTTGGCCGGTGTGGAGTTTGTCAACGGCACCCGGCCCGGCAATCAGGCGGTGGTGGACATCGCCAAAAGCCAGGTGGGCAACGTGGGCGGCCAGCCCTATTGGAGCTGGTACGGCTTTAATTCCCGCGTGGAGTGGTGCGCTTGCTTCGTGTCCTGGTGTTACGGCCAGATGGGCCTTTCCGAGCCGCGCTTTGCCGCCTGCCAGTCCCAGGGCATCCCCTGGTTCCAGTCGCACGGACAATGGGGCGGGCGGGATTACGCCAACATCGCCCCAGGCGACGCTATCTTCTTCGATTGGGACTTGGATGGCAGCGCCGACCATGTGGGCATCGTAGTGGGCACCGACGGCAGCCGGGTTTACACCGTAGAGGGTAATTCCGGCGACGCCTGCAAAATCAAGAGTTATTCCCTGACCTACGAGTGCATCAAGGGCTACGGCTTGATGAACTGGTGACAAATTTTTATGAAGAATAGGAGTGATTTGACTATGGCTAAAAACAAAATCGAGCGCATCGACCAGGAGATCGCCAAAACCCGCGAGAAGATCGCGGAACAGCAGGAAAAGCTGAAAGACCTGGAAGCGCAGAAAACCGAGGCGGAGAACCTGGAGATCGTCCAGATGGTCCGCGCCCTGCGTATGACCCCGGCCCAGCTGTCCGCCATGCTGTCTGGCGGCATGGTGCCCGGCCGGGCGGTGGGTTCTGCCAATCCCGAACAGGAGGAAATGACCCATGAAGAATAAAAAGATTTTCAGAACCTTTGCCGCCCTTTGCACCTGCCTGATGCTGATGGGCGGCTTCTCTGTGACCGCCTTTGCCCAGGGCACTGACCCTGCGCCCACGGCCACACCGGCGGCGGACGCCACCAACGACAGCAACGTGGTGGTGGAGGAAACCGAGGACAGCCCCGCCCTGACCCCGGAGGGCAACGCCGCCCTGGTGGATGACTTTGGCGGCAACAAGCAGCTCATCACCGTCACCACCAAGGCGGGTAACTATTTTTACATCCTCATTGACCGCGCCAACGAGGACAAGGAGACCGCCGTCCACTTCTTGAACCAGGTGGACGAGGCCGACCTGGAGGCGCTGATGGAGGACGGCGAGACGGCGGAGGAAACGCCCGCCGTCTGCAACTGCACGGAAAAGTGCGCCGCCGGTGCGGTGAATACGGCCTGCCCGGTGTGCGCCGTGAATATGGCAGAGTGTACGGGCCAGGAGCCGGAACCCACCCCTGACCCGGAAACAGAGCCGGAGCCGGAACAGGAACCGGCAGGGCTGAACCCGGCGATGCTGCTGGTGGTGCTGGCTGTGCTGGGCGGCATCGGTGCGCTGGTCTACTTCAAATTCATCAAGCAGAAGCCCAAGACCAAGGGCAGCGACAACCTGGATGATTACGACTACGGCGAGGACGATACCGAACAGGAGGACGAGGACCCTTGGGAGACCGAGGAATCTGACGAGCCGGAGGACGCCGGCGGGGGCGGCGATGAGGAAAGCGAGAACCCGGCCAAATGACCCGGTTCACCGACAGCCCTTATGAACCCATGATGACGCGCAGGCCGGAGGGCGGGAAGGCAGCTTCCCGTCCTCCCTCTTTATCTCCCGGCCCCCCCTGCTATGGCTGCGGAACCTACCGCCCCGGCCAGCCCTGCGTGGGCTTCTGCCACAAAGAACTGACTGCGTGGCTGCGCGAAAGGAGAAAAGCAAAATGAATTATTTTATCCAATTTCTCATTGTGTTCGACCTGATCTGCTTCGGCGTCTACTTTGGCGGCGACATCGTTTGCACGGCGCTCGCCAAGGTGCGCAAAAAGACAGACGAAGAAGAATTTGAAATCTACAAAGTGGAGGACGATACAGACACCTCCAAACCGGCGCTGTCCATCGACGCCATCCGCCACTTGTTCCGCGGCGAGGTCCACGATTTTGTCTGCAACAAACTTCTGCCCAGCGGGCAGGAAACCCTTTCCGCTCTGACCGAGCCGGAGCAGACAGCGGCCCGGTTCCTGTTCTGCGCCTTGATCGGCTATCTCAAAGAGGAAGCCCCGAAGGATGAGCAGAGCTTCCCGATGGTGATGGAGATGCTGAACTATGCCGAGGGCGCGAAAGAGGACGGCGACAAGGACGTGATCGACATTCTGATGGAGGAAACCGCCGCCCGGACACATCTGCGCGAGGAATATTTCAGCGATTACCGCCGTTACCAGCTCATGCAGGTGGATAAGACGCGGGTGCTGCTGGCCTGCCGTGTCATCATCAACGACCTGCTGGGAAAGCTGTACCGCTATGATTACAACGTCGGTTATGACTGCCTTCTGGACGATGGCAACAGCGTTTCCAGAAAACTGAAAAAATCCAACGAAGAAATGGAGGTAGAGGAAGATGCGATTGGTGATCGCTGAGAAGCCCTCTGTGGCAAAATCCCTGGCCGCCGTGCTGGGCGCTGCTACCCGCAAAGACGGCTACCTGGAGGGCGGCGGCTGGCTGGTGAGCTGGTGCCTGGGGCACCTGGCCGGGCTGGCGGACGCCGCCACCTACAACCCCGACTACGCCAAGTGGCGCTATGATGACCTGCCCATTTTGCCGGAGTCCTGGCGCTTCACCATCGCCAAAGACAAGCGGGATCAGTTCGATGTGCTGCGCACCCTGCTGCGGCGGGAGGACGTGACCGAGGTAGTCAACGCCTGCGACGCCGGGCGCGAGGGCGAGCTGATTTTCCGCACGGTCTACTGCCTGGCGGGCTGCCAGAAGCCCATGAAACGGCTGTGGATTTCCAGCATGGAGGATTCCGCCATCCGGGAGGGCTTTGCCAACCTGCGCCCCGGCGCGGACTATGACGGGCTGCACCAGGCGGCCCTCTGCCGGGCCAAGGCCGACTGGCTGGTGGGTATCAACGCCACCCGACTGTTCTCGGTGCTGTACCACCGCACCCTCAATATCGGGCGGGTCATGTCCCCGACGCTGGCCCTCATCGTCCAGCGGGAGGCAGAGATCGACGCCTTCAAGCCGGTGCCGTTCTATTCTGTGGCTCTGGACCTGCCCAGTTTTACCGCTGCCAGCGCCCGCATGGACAAAAAAGCCGATGCCGAACAGCTGAAAACTGCCTGCCAGGGCGGCACGGTGACGGTCAAGCAGATAGAGTGCAAGGCCAAAACCGAGAAGCCGCCCGCCCTCTATGACCTCACCACCCTCCAGCGGGACGCCAACCGCCTGCTGGGGTTCACGGCGCAGCAGACGTTGGACTATCTGCAAAACCTCTATGAAAAGAAGCTCTGCACCTATCCCCGGACGGACAGCCGTTACCTGACCTCCGATATGGCCGAGGGCCTGCCGGTGCTGGTGAATCTGGTCGCCAACGCCATGCCGTTCCGCAAAGGCATCGCCATCTCCTGCGATGTAGCAACGGTCATCAACGACAAGAAAGTGACCGACCACCATGCGGTGATCCCGACCCGGAACATCCGGGAGGCGGATCTGTCTGCTTTGCCAGTGGGGGAACGGGCCATTCTGGAGCTGGTGGCGCTGCGGCTGCTGTGTGCGGTGGCCCCGTCCTATATCTACGATGAAACTTCTGTCACGGTGGAGTGCGCCGGTGCGGAGTTTACCACCAAGGGCCGCACGGTGAAGCAATCCGGCTGGCGGGCGCTGGACACCGCCTACCGGGCCAGCATGAAAAATGTGGAGACGGACAAAGAGGCCGAGGACAAGGCCCTGCCAGAACTGACCGAGGGCCAGGAGCTGCCGGTCACGGGGGCCGCCGTCAAGGAGGGCAAGACCACCCCGCCCAAACATTTTTCAGAAGATACGCTTCTTGCCGCGATGGAGACCGCTGGTGCCAAAGATATGCCGGAGGATGCCGAACGTAAAGGGCTGGGCACCCCCGCCACCCGTGCCGGGATTTTGGAGAAGCTGGTGTCCACCGGCTTTCTGGAACGGAAAAAGAGTAAGAAAACCGTGCAGCTTTTGCCGTCCCACGACGCCATTTCCCTGATTACCGTCCTGCCGGAGCAGCTGCAATCCCCGCTACTGACTGCCGAATGGGAGTACCGGCTGGGCGAGATCGAGCGCGGCGAGCTGGCCCCGGAGGACTTCATGGCCGAGATCACCGCCATGCTGAAGGAGCTGGTGGGAACCTATCAGGTCATCAAGGGCAGCGAGTACCTGTTCACCCCGCCCCGCGAGGTGGTGGGCAAATGCCCCCGCTGCGGCGGTGAAATTGCAGAAATGCAAAAAGGCTTCTTCTGTCAGGACAAATCTTGCAAATTTGCGATCTGGAAGAACAACAACTGGTGGGCAGCGAAGCGCAAACAACCCACCAAGGCCATTGTGGCGGCGCTGCTCAAAGATGGCCGCGCCCATGTGACGGGGCTGTACTCTGAGAAAAGCGGCAAGACCTACGACGCCACCGTGGTGCTGGAAGATACCGGCCAGTACGTCAACTTCAAGCTGGACTTTGACCGGCAGAAAGGCGGCGGCAAATGAAACTGAGTTTGTATGAACAGGAAACGATTATCCTCTACAACCAGGCCGAGGCCACCGCCGAGGTCTATTCCCACGACCCGCGCCTGCTGGAAAAGCTGCGGCGGCTGGCGGAAAAATACCCGGACCAGATCGTGAAAAAGGACCGTCAGACCTTTACGGTGCCCAAACGCTGCGTGTCGGTGCGGGAGCCGTACAGCGCCGAGCGCCGCAAGGCCGCCAGCGAACGGGCCAAGGCTGCTGGGTACAAACCGCCCGTCCCCAAAGCGGGCGGCAAGTGAGCATGGGCGAGAGCGTCTTTGAAGTCGTAAAACAGTCCGTCACCGCCAGAGAGGCGGCGGAGCTTTACGGCATCGCGGTGGGGCGCGGCGGCATGGCCTGCTGCCCCTTCCACGATGACCGCCACCCCAGCATGAAGGTGGACGCCCGTTTCCACTGTTTTGGCTGCGGAGCAGACGGCGATGTGATCGACTTCACCGCCCGGCTCTATGACCTGTCCCCCAAGGAGGCCGCCGAAAAGCTGGCCCAGGATTTTGGCCTTTCCTATGACAGCAAGGCCCCGCCCCGGCGAAGTTATGTCCGGCAAAAATCCGAGGCGCAGGCGCGGAAAGAAAAACGGGAACACGGCTGGCGTGTCCTGACGGACTACTACCACTTGCTCCGAAAATGGGAGGCCGACTATTCCCCCAAGACGCCGGACGAGGACCCACACCCGCGCTTTTTGGAGGCCATCCAGAAAAAAGATTACATGGGCTATCTGCTGGACACCTTCCTCGACAGCAGCACCGAGGAACAGGACCAGTGGATCGCAGAACACACCGCTGAAATTTCGGCCATAGGGAGGAGAGTGAACATCATGGCTGACAAACCTACCAACCGGGAACGGTTGCAGCAAATCACGGCGGGCATTGAACAGGGTATCAAGGAGCTGTTCGAGAGCGAAAAGTATATGCGCTACCTGTCCGTGATGTCCCGTTTCCACCGCTACTCCGTCAACAACACCATGCTCATTTATATGCAGAAGCCGGACGCCACGCTGGTGGCCGGGTACAACAAGTGGAAAAATCAGTTTGAGCGCCATGTAAAAAAGGGTGAGCATGGTATTACCATCATCGCGCCCACGCCGTTCAAGAAAAAGATCGAGGAACAGAAGCTGGACCCGGACACCAAGGCCCCCATCCTGGACGCAGAGGGCAAGGCGGTCATGGAGGAACGGGAAGTTGAGATTCCCATGTTCCGTCCGGTGAAGGTGTTCGATGTAAGCCAGACAGACGGGAAACCGCTGCCGGAGCTGGCGTCCTCCCTGTCCGGGAACGTCCAGAACTACGAGGCTTTCATGGAAGCCCTGCGCCGGTCCGCGCCGGTGCCGCTTTCTGTGGAGCCGATGGCCGCCAACATGGACGGGTATTTCTCGCCGGACCAGCAGCGCATCGCCATCCGAGCAGGCATGAGCGAGGTACAGACCGTTTCCGCCGCCGTCCATGAGATCGCCCACAGCAAGCTGCACAACTACGCCAAGGCACAGGAGGAAGCGGCCAGGGCCGGTGACAAGGAGCCGCCCAAGAAGAAAGACCGCAACACCGAGGAGGTGGAGGCCGAGAGCATTTCCTACGCGGTTTGCCAGTATTACGGTATCCAGACCGGCGAGAACAGCTTCGGCTATATCGCCAACTGGAGCCAGGGTAAGGAGCTGCCGGAGTTGCGGGCCAGTTTAGAGACCATCAACAAGGCAGCCGGGGAACTGATCGCGGACATTGACCGGCATTATAAGGTTATCTGCAAGGAGCGCGGTATTGACCTGGCCGCCCAGTCGGAACAGACAGTGCCGCAGCAGGAAGCCGCATCGGAGGCGGAGGTCCCCATGCAGGCTCCCGCCCGCCATGCTTACAAGCTCCACAGCAATTTTGAGCGTACCTCACCGGCAGACAGTACCTATATCCAGGAATATACCGTTGCGGATGATTTATCCCTTATCCCCGGAGAGGTACTTTATGCGGGAACCTATGACGAGTGTGTAAAACTGCACAACGCCCTTCAAGATGGCAGTATGACGGCTGAGCAGGTCAAGGCCCAGGCGCAGGCGGAAAAGCTCTATGAGTTGGACGGACGGCTGTACCTCCACGTCCAGCCCTGTGACGGCGGTTATGACTACACTATCTACGACAAGGGCACAATGCGGGCATTGGACGGCGGCCAGCTGGACGCCCCGGAGCTGCCCCTGTCCACCGCCGCGCTGAAAATCTGCGAGATGCACGACATGGGCGGCCAATCCATTCAGTATGCGCCGCTGTCCATGATCGAAACTTTGCAGGAGGCGGCTGTCCAGCAGATGCAGGCAGCGGCCCAGGCCGCCGCCCCGGAAACTACCATGCTGCCGGACGCCCCGGAGCAGCACCTGGACGAGTACCCCATGCCGGACCCCACGCTGACCCAGGACGATTTGGAAAAGAGCGGCTATCTGGACGGGGACCTTCTGCCCCTCTCCAAAGAGCGGGCCTATGAGCTGATGGAGCGCGACCTGACCGTTTATATCGTCCAGCAGGGTGAGAATCCGGCGATGGCTTTTGATACCACCGACCTGGACGCCTACGACGGGATCTTCGCCGTCACCCGCGAGGAATGGGAGGAAAGCCCGGCTTTCGATGCTCAGGTCAAGGAGCGCATGGACCACCAGCAGGAACGGGAGCAGGCGTTCCTCGATCACAAGGGCGACTGCTTCGCTATTTATCAGGTGAAGCACACCGACGAGTTGCGGGACATCCGCTATGAGGGGCTGGAATGGCTCAAGTCCATCGGGCAGACGGCGCAGCGGGACAACTACGATCTAGTCTACACCGCGCCGCTGCTGCCCTCCGATTTGAAGGGCGATACTGCCGAACAGCTTTTTTACCGCTTCAACAATGAACACCCCGCCGACTACCGTCACCCGTCCATGAGCGTCAGCGACATCGTTGCCATCAAGCGGGACGGCAAGGTATCCTGTCACTACTGCGACAGCTTCGGCTTTGCCGAGGTTCCCGGCTTCCTGCCGGACAACCCGCTGAAAAATGCGGAAATGGCCGTGGAGGATGACTACGGCATGATCGACGGCATTCTCAACAACGGCCAGCGGCAGCCGCCCCAACGGGAGTTGCCGGAAAAACGGAAGTCCGTTGTGGAGCAGCTGAAAAGCCAGCCCAAACCCGAACATAAAAAGACAGCGCCCAAAAAGAGCGCGGAAAGGGAGATCTGATATGAACGCTTTGACTTTTGAGGAAACCAACCTGCTGTGCATCTACAACCCCGGCACCCGCCAGGGGGCCATCGAGGCCCTGACCGAGATGCGCGGCCACTTGCAGGCGGACGAGGACGAGCTGCTGGCCCTGACCGACAGTACCCTCGCCAAGCTGCGCGCCATGACCGACGCCGAGTTTGACGAGCTGGAGCTGTACCCGGATTTTGATGAATAACACACTGTTTTGACCCGCAGGGCGGCCACCGTGCCGCCCTGCTTTTATATAAGACCAGGAAGGAGGACAGAATCCCATGCCAACCAAAGCAGAACAATACGCGCAGATGGCCGACCAGGTGGCGCGGCAGCTCACCGGCAGCTGGCAGGAGTGGGCGGGCTTTCTCACCACCGCCGCCCGCCTCTACAAATATCCGTTCCATGAACAGCTGATGATCTACGCCCAGCGCCCGGACGCTACCGCCTGCGCCGAGTACGACCTGTGGAACAACCGCATGGGCCGGTATGTGCGGCGCGGGTCCAAGGGCATCGCCCTGGTGGATGATTCCGGGGACCGGCCCCGACTGCGGTATGTATTCGACATTTCCGACACCGGCACCCGTGAACACTCCCGCACCCCCTGGCTGTGGACGATGAACGAGGAACACACCGCGCCGGTCATGGCGATGCTGGAACGCAACTATGATGTGAGCGGCGGCGACCTGGCCCAGCAGCTGGCCGATGTGGCCGCCAAGCTGGCGGAGGAATACTGGGCCGACCACCGGCGGGATATTCTCCCTATCGTTGACGGTTCCTTTTTGGAAGAGTACGATGAGTACAACATCGAAGTCCAGTTCAAATCCACCGCCGCTGTCAGCATCACCTATGCCCTGATGTCCCGCTGTGGGCTGGAGCCGGAGCAGTATTTCAGCCATGAGGATTTCATGGCGATCTTCGACTTCAACACCCCCGCCACCGTGGGGGCGCTGGGCACGGCGGTCAGCCAGATAAACCAGCAGGTACTGCGGCAGATCGGCGTCACCATCCAGAACTATGAGCGCGCCAAGGGCGCGGAAAGGAGTGCCACACATGGAAAACAACCTGACTTACACGAGGAACGGCGATTACCTGATCCCCGACCTGAAGCTGTCCGAACAGCCGGAGAAGCCCCTGGGCAAGTACGGCAGGATGCGCAAAGCGTACCTGAAGGAACACCGGCCCATCCTCTACAACCAGCTGCTGATGAGCGAGAAGCTGTACCCGCACCTTCGGGAGATCGACGAGACCGCGAACAGCCGTCTGGAGCAGATGATGCCCCGGCTGGCGGAGGCAGCGGGCGCGACGGAGCAGCTGAAAGCCAGCGACCCCATGCAGTGGGTGGGCCTGATGAACACCTGCAAGGCCCAGGCGGAGGAGATCCTGCTGGCGGAACTTATCAACAGCTGACCTTAAACCTGTTCCTCTCCGAAGCGGAACAAATCCATAAAATCGACGAAGCAGAGAGTGTGAAAACGCCCTCTGCTTTTTCTATGCCCAAACCCGCTGCGCAGGCGGAACCTGTGCGCCGGGCGCTGACCCAGGCGGAGATCGACGCCGCCATCCAGGAATGGAACGGCAATATTGAAAGTAAGCACGCGGTTGTCCGCTACATGAAGGACCATGCCCGTGAAAAGGATACCGCCGCCTGGCTGCGGCAGGAGTACGGCGATGATCTCCCGGCCCTGCCTGTGACGGTGGACGGCGCGGCGGGCGACGTGCCCTGGCCCAAGGTGCAGCGCCGGATCGTCCAGCTCATCAAGGAAGATCGGTTCTACACCGAGGCGGAGCAGGACCGATTTGACAACATCGACTCCATCGCCATCCGGGAGGCCCTGGCCGAGCGCGGCATCGTGAACGGCCAGGTGGTGGACCCGGAAAAGCTGGACAGTGATCCATTCATCCGGCAGGTCATGCGGGATGTGGAGGCCGTCGCAACCGAGGAACAGGCCGAGGCAGCGGCAAAGCCGCCTGTGCCGGACTTATCCGGCCAGCCCGTCACCCGCGAGGGCGACACCCTCACCATTGGCAGCGGCGAACCCACCCATGAGATCGACATCACGGTGTCGGACGAGGAATATGCCGCCATCCGGGGCACCATCCCGGAGCGCACCGCCTACGATCCGTCCGCCCCGGTTTACAATGTGGGCAATACCGTCTATCTGGATGACCGCGCCCATCAAATTACCGAACTGCGGGAGGATACGGTGCAGCTGCTGCCCACCGGCATGAGCTATCCCATCTACCGGGTCGAGAGCCGGGAGCGGTTCGAGCAGCTTTTGCGGGCAGACAACCGCAACGACTTCTACACCGAGTTCCTGCCCGTCAACCCTGACACGGCGGACCAGGACCTGCGGGACGTGCTGGCCCACGGCCTGATCGGCGCGCCGAACAAGGCGGAGCTTTCCGAACTGCTGCGCACCGGCAAGAGCAACCGGGAGGTCGCCCTGTGGCTGAGCCGGGCCTATCCTGACATCATCGAGACGATGGAGCTGGAGACCGGCGATACCGCCGACTACCGAACCATACCCGAAGGCATCGAGCTGGAAGTGCTGGACGCGGACGAGAAGCGACTGGCCATGCTGTTCTTCCGCTGGGATGAGGTTGCACCGCTGCTGCGCGGGCTATATGCCCGCCAGCTGGACGGCTTTGTGCAGGAGCAGGATGAACCGTATATGGAAGCCCCTGCCGCCGTGGAAGAACCTGCCGAAACCGCCAAGCCCATTGAAGAAGCTGCTGAGGCACCGGCGTTCCACTCCGAGACGGTGGCCGTCTACCCCGGTGACAAAAACGGACTTCCCTATGACGTGGTGGTGGAACGGCTGCACGTTGACCGGCCGGAACCCACGCCGCCTGAACCGACGCCGGACACGCAGCCGGAGGAAAAGCCGGATCACCCGGTCGCCATCCCGGTGAACGGTGAGTGGCAGACTTTCCCCAACCAGAGGGCAGCCGAACAGGCGGCCTATCAGGAGTACCGGGACAACCTGCGCCGCAACGCCGAGAACTTCCGCATCACCGACGACCATCTGGGCGAGGGCGGCCCCAAGGCCAAGTACCAGGCCAATGTGGCGGCGATCAAGCTGCTGAAATATCTGGAAGAGACCACCGGGCAGGCCACGCCGGAACAGCAGGAGGTATTGTCCCGCTATGTGGGCTGGGGCGGCGTGGCGGATGCCTTTGACCCGGACAAACCCGCGTGGGCCGCTGAGTATGCGGAGCTGAAGGAACTGCTGACCCCGGAGGAATACACGGCTGCTCGCGCCTCTACCCTCAACGCCCACTACACCAGCCCTACTGTGATTCGCGCCATCTACGACGCGGTAGAACAGATGGGCTTCCGCACCGGCAACATTCTGGAACCGTCCTGCGGTGTGGGCAATTTCTTCGGGATGCTGCCGGAGAGCATGGCCGGGAGCCGTCTGTACGGCGTGGAACTGGACAGCATTTCCGGGCGCATTGCCAGGCAGCTCTACCCCAAGGCCGACATCACCGTGGCGGGCTTCGAGACCACCGACCGGCGGGACTTCTATGACCTTGCCATCGGTAACGTCCCTTTCGGCCAGTACCAGGTGAACGACAAAGCCTACAACAAGCTGGGCTTCAACATCCACAACTACTTTTTTGCCAAGGCGCTGGACCAGGTGCGCCCCGGCGGCGTGGTGGCCTTTGTCACCAGCCGCTACACAATGGACGCCAAGGATTCCACCGTGCGCCGGTATCTGGCCCAGCGGGCCGAGCTGCTGGGGGCGATCCGCCTGCCCAACAACGCTTTCCGCGCCAATGCCGGGACCGATGTGGTGTCCGACATCCTGTTTCTGCAAAAGCGGGACCGCCCGCTGGACATCGCCCCGGACTGGACCCAAACCGGCCGGACCGAGGAAGGCTTCACGGTCAACCAGTATTTTCTGGATCACCCGGAGATGGTGCTGGGGCGGCCCACCGCCGAAAGCACCCAATACGGCAAACAGGATTACACCGTGGCCCCCATCGAGGGGCTGGAGCTGGCCGATCAGCTGCACGATGCCGTGAAGTACATTCGCGGCACCTACCAGGAGGCCGCGCTGCCGGAGCTGGGCGAGGGCGAGGACATCGACGAATCCCTCCCGGCTGACCCCAATGTGAAGAACTACTCCTACACGGTGGTGGACGGCGCGGTGTACTTCCGGGAAAACAGCCGCATGGTGCGCCCCGACCTGAACGCCACCGCCGAGGCCCGCGTCAAAGGGCTGGTGGGGCTGCGGGATTGTGTGCAGCGGCTCATCGACCTGGAGATGGACGCCGCCGCGCCGGATGCCGACATCCGGGCGCAGATAGCCGAACTGAACCGCCGCTATGACGATTTTTCCGCCAAGTACGGACTTATCAATGACCGGGCGAACCGGCTGGCCTTTGCCGATGACAGCAGCTATTACCTGCTCTGTGCCCTGGAGGTGCTGGACGAGGATGGCCGGTTGGAGCGCAAGGCAGATATGTTCACCAAACGCACGATCAAGCCACATGAGGCCGTCACCACCGTAGACACCGCCTCCGAGGCCCTGGCGGTCTCCATTTCTGAAAAAGCCTGCGTGGATATGGCCTACATGGAACAGCTCACCGGCAAAACCGGCGAAGAATTGGCTGACGAGCTGCGCGGTGTCATCTTCCGTGTACCGGGCCAGACTGAGCCGGACGGAACGCCCCATTATGTGACCGCCGATGAATACCTCTCCGGCAACGTGCGCCGGAAGCTGCGCCAGGCCCAGCGGGCGGCGGAGCAGGACCCGGCCTTTGCGGTCAACGTGGAGGCCCTGACCGCTGCCCAGCCCAAAGACCTGGACGCTTCCGAGATCGAGGTGCGGTTGGGTGCGACGTGGATCGACAAGGAGTACATCCAGCAATTCATGTACGAGACCTTCGACACGCCTTTTTACCTCCAGCGCAGCATTGAAGTCCACTACACCCCCTTTACGGCGGAATGGCAGATCTCCGGCAAAAATGTCGTGGGGCAAAACAACGTGGCCGCCTATTCGACCTACGGGACCAGCCGCGCCAACGCCTATAAAATCCTCGAAGATTCCCTCAATCTGCGGGATGTGCGTATCTACGACACCGTGGAGGACGCGGACGGCAAGGAACGCCGGGTGCTGAACGCCAAGGAAACCACCCTGGCCGCCCAAAAGCAGCAGGCCATCCGGGATGCTTTCCGCGACTGGATTTGGCGCGACCCGGAACGTCGGCAGGCGCTGGTGCGCCAGTACAATGAGGAAATGAACGCCACCCGCCCCCGCGAATATGATGGCAGCCACATTGTTTTTGGCGGCATGAACCCGGCCATCACCCTGCGGGAACACCAGAAAAACGCCATCGCCCATGTGCTGTACGGCGGCAACACGCTGTTGGCCCATGAGGTGGGCGCGGGCAAGACGTTTGAAATGGTAGGGGCCGCGATGGAGGCCAAACGGCTGGGGCTGTGCCAAAAGAGCTTATTCGTGGTGCCCAACCACCTGACCGAACAGTGGGCTTCGGAGTTCCTGCGTCTGTACCCGTCCGCGAACATCCTGGTGACAACCAAAAAGGACTTCGAGAAGCACAACCGCAAGAAGTTCTGTGCCCGTATTGCCACCGGCGACTACGACGCCATCATCATGGGTCACTCCCAGTTCGAGAAAATCCCCATCAGCAAGGAACGCCAGGAGCGGCTGCTGCATGAGCAGATTTGGGAAATCACCGAGGGTATCGCCGAGGTGGAGGCCAGCGGCGGGGAACGGTTCACCGTCAAGCAGCTGGAACGCACGAAAAAGTCTTTGGAGGCGCGGCTGGAAAAGCTGCAAGCCGAGGACCGCAAGGACGATGTGGTGACGTTTGAACAGCTGGGCGTGGACCGGCTCTTTGTGGACGAGGCGCACAATTATAAAAACCTGTTCCTCTATACAAAAATGCGGAATGTGGCGGGCCTTTCCACTACGGACGCGCAGAAATCCAGCGATATGTTTGCCAAGTGCCGGTACATGGATGAAATCACAGGCGGGCGCGGTGTAGTTTTTGCCACCGGCACGCCGGTTTCCAACAGCATGACCGAGCTTTACACCATGCAGCGGTATCTCCAATATGACCGGCTGCAAGAGCTGGGCATGGCGCACTTTGACTGCTGGGCCAGCCGCTTCGGGGAGACAGTGACCGCTTTGGAGCTTGCCCCGGAAGGGACCGGCTACCGGGCGCGGACCCGCTTCTCCAAGTTCTTCAACCTGCCGGAGCTGATGAACCTGTTCAAAGAGGTGGCAGACATCAAGACCGCCGACCAGCTCCATCTTCCCACCCCGGAGGTAGAATATCACAACATCGTGGCCCAGCCCACCGAACAGCAGCAGGAAATGGTGAAGGCGCTCTCGGAACGCGCTTCCCTGGTACACAGCGGCACGGTGGACCCGTCCCAGGACAATATGCTCAAGATCACCAGCGACGGGCGCAAGCTGGGGCTGGACCAACGGATCATCAACCAGCTGCTGCCGGATGAGCCGGGCACCAAGGTCAATCAATGCGTGGACAATATCATGCAGATTTGGCGGGACGGCGAGGCCGACAAGCTGACCCAGCTGGTGTTCTGCGACATCTCCACGCCCCAGGCCCGGCCTGCCAAAAAGGTAGCGAAGGCGCTGGACAACCCGACCCTCCACGCTTTGGAGGACGCGGTGCCGCTGGACGAGCCGGAACCGGCCTTTACGGTCTACGAGGACATCCGGCAGAAGCTCATCGCTAAAGGTGTGCCCGCCGAGCAGATTGCCTTTATCCATGAGGCCAACACCGAGGTGCGCAAAAAGGAGCTGTTCTCCAAGGTCCGCACCGGCCAGGTGCGCGTCCTGCTGGGCAGCACGGCCAAGATGGGTGCAGGCACCAACGTGCAGGATCGCCTGGTGGCGCTGCATGACCTGGACTGCCCGTGGCGGCCCGGCGACCTGGCCCAGCGAAAGGGCCGCATTGAGCGCCAAGGCAACCAGAACGAGACTGTCCATGTGTACCGCTATGTCACTGAGGGGACGTTTGACGCCTACCTCTGGCAGACGGTGGAAAACAAACAGAAATTCATCAGCCAGATTATGACCTCCAAATCGCCGGTGCGAAGCTGCGACGATGTGGACGAAACCGCGCTGTCCTTTGCCGAGATCAAGGCGCTGTGCGCCGGGGACCCGCGCATCAAGGAACGCATGGACCTGGATGTGGACGTGGCGCGGTTAAAGCTGATGAAGGCCGACCACCAGAGCAAGCAGTACCGCCTGGAGGACCAGCTGCTCAAAACCTTCCCGGAGGAGATCGAGAAAAACAAGGGCTTTATCGCCGGGCTGGAAGCGGATATGGCGACCCTGGCCGCTCATCCTCACCCGGAGGACGGCTTTGCCGGGATGGAAGTCCGTGGCGACACCCTCACCGACAAGGAGAACGCCGGTGCGGCGCTGCTGGACGCCTGCAAGGAGGTCAAAGGGGCCGACCCGGTGCCGGTGGGCAGTTACCGGGGCTTCACTATGTCGGTGTCGTTTGACGCTTTCCGGCAGGAGTATATGCTCCTGCTGAAAGGCCAGATGACCCACCGGGCGACGCTGGGCACAGACCCCCGTGGAAATCTAACCCGTATCGACAATGCGCTCAGTCAGATGCCCCAGCGGCTGGAAGCGGTGAAGAACCAGCTGGACAACCTCTACCAGCAGCAGGCCGCCGCCAAGGCAGAGGTGGGTAAGCCCTTCCCACAGGAGCAGGAGCTGCGGGACAAATCCGCCCGGCTGGCCGAGCTGGATGTACTGCTGAACATGGACGGCCGGGGCCGCCCTGCGCCGGAGGCGGTGCTTGCCAAGAGCAGCCGCCCCTCGGTGCTGGAGGGTCTGAAACGCCCGGTGCCGCCGCGCTGCCCCGAAAAGAAACCCAAACACCACGAACAGGAGGTGCGATAACATGAATACCGACAAAAACACGGCCCTCTATGAGAAGATGGCCGCCGAACAGGACAAGTTCCGGGACTGGCTGAAAAGCCAGCCCCCGGAGGAAATTCTAAAGCATACCTATGAGTACACGGTCCGGGAGGACATCCTGATGGCGATGGAGGAGCTGGATCTGCCCCAAAGCCGGGCCGCCGCGCTGCTGGCGTCGTCGTCCCCGCTGGCCGATGTCTACAAGGAGTTTTCTGACCGGGAGACTTCCTACATGGATGTGGTGCGGGACAGCATCGAGCAGCGGGCCGATGCGGCGCTGGACGCCCAGCGGGAACTGCCGCTCTACCGCCACGACGCCGCCTATGCCCGCGAACAGGGCGACCTGGATTTGTACCGGGCGTCCCGCCGCGCCAACATCGCCTGCAAGGAGGCCATCGAGGCGGCCATTTCGGAACATTACCGGGACAACCGGCTGGACAAGGACGCGGTACCCCAGGTGATCGAGCAGTTCGGCTACACCCGCATCCTCTATGTGCTGGCAAATACCGTGCAGCAGAAAGAGTGGGATGAGCGTTTCAGCCCGGCCAACAAGGCGTGGGCCAGGACGGTGGACATCCCGCCCAACCCGGACGGCTTTGGCGGCGAACGCAACCTGGACTTTGTGGTGGACAGCCACTCCGGCCTGGTCGATCTGTTCTTGAGCCAGGCGCGGCAGGATTATCTGCGGCTCCAGCCGCTGACGCCGGAGGAAATCCGTGCCGAGGCCGCCCGGCTTTTGCAGGAGCTTCGTGCGCCGGGTACACCCAACAGCCCCCACGGCACCCACTACATGGCCCGCGTTTCGCCAGACTTTCTGGCCCGCGCAGGCACCCAGGCCCATGACCAGCTGATGACGCTGCTGCCGTTCCGCAGTCTGGCGATCACCGGCATGAAGGAACTGCCCGGCACCTATGTCACCATCTTGGCCAGCGAGGACCGTTCCAAAGAGCTGCGCCAGCGCCGCCCCTCGGTCCGCCGCCAGCTGAAACAGGAGCCGCGCCCCGCTGAAAAGCCGGAGAAAAAATCCCCCATCTATAAGAAAAAGGAGCCGGAGCGATGAGCGCCCCCAAGCGCAAGCGGGAGGTGCAGCTGAACTTCCGGGTCTCGCCGGAAGAACTGGCGTTGATCGAACAGAAGATGGCCCAGCTGGGAACAACGAACCGGGAAGCCTACCTGCGCAAGATGGCCTTGGACGGTTATGTGGTGCGCCTGGAACTGCCGGAGCTGAAGGAGTTGGTGTCCCTGATGCGCTATTCCAGCAACAACTTAAACCAGCTGGCCCGCCGTGCGCATGAAACCGGGCGCATTTACGACGCCGACCTGGAGGATATATCCCGGAGGCAGGAGGCTTTGTGGGATGGGGTGCATCAGGTATTGACCCAGCTGGCAAAGCTGTCGTGACAGGGGCATACGCCCCGGCTGTGAGGGAGGTCCGGCGCGTGCAGACTGCATCGCCGGGCCTCCCTCTTTTTTTTCTTTGCCCGTATCGTTGCGTTTTGGTGGGGTGTGATTGATAATGGAGTCAGAAACGAGGTGATGGCTGATGTTGACGTTTGAAAACGTCTTGGAGATTTTTCATGAGTACCTGCTGCACGACCCGGAGGAAGAAGTTCTCCCTTGTAAACGCGGCTATGTCCGATTGACTTGGAACAAGGATTCCCGCTACTGTGTGGACGGTATCCTCTGCCGAATCCCGGAGGAACTGTTTGACCTGTTGCTCACGGATTACCAGGACTTTGAATTGCTCCGCCGGACGAAAGGCCGCCGGGAAGTTACAGAAGCCGATGAAAAAGCCGTGAAAGAACTGTGCCAGCCCTACCTGGACTGGCGGAAGGAGGCGCTGAAATGAGAGCGGTGCTGTTTATTTTGAAATTGGGGCTGAAAATCCTTGCCGTGCCGGTGGTGCTGGCGCTGACGCTGTTCACCTGGCTGTGCTTCTGGCTGCTGTATGTGTCCAGCTTCATCTTCGGCCTGGTCTCCACGGTGGTGGCGCTGCTGGGGATCGCGGTGCTTGTGACCTACTCGCCGCAAAACGGCGTAATCCTGCTGGTGATCGCCTTCCTGGTCAGCCCGCTGGGCCTGCCGATGGCCGCCGTCTGGCTGGTGGGCAAGGTACAGGACCTGCGGTATGCGATCCAGGACGCGGTGTATGGCTGAATAGGAAGCGAAGAATTGCCGGGAGTGAGTGCCCGGCAATTTTTTGACTTTACTTTCGTGCTAATTTTGCGTATAATATTAGCATGAAAGGAAGGTGAAGAACGTGAGCCAATTTCAACAGCTGGACCAGCTGATGGAACGTCAGGATGGGATGCTGCGCACCGGGCAGGTCCTCGCGGCCGGGATCTCAAAACCTGTTTTTTATCAATTCGTGCAGTCTCGTGGGCTGGAACAGGCGGCGCATGGGATTTATCTTTCCAAAGACGCCTGGGTGGACGCCATGTATCTGCTGCATCTTCGCTGTCCGCAGGCAGTTTTTTCCCATGAAACGGCGCTGTTTTTCCATGACCTGACCGACCGGGAGCCGCTGGCCTATTCCATTACGGTCAAGACGGGCTACAATCCGACCCGGCTCAAGGACGAGGGCGTTCAGGTCTTTACCATCAAGGCGGAGCTGCATGAGGTCGGCCTGACAACCGCGCAGACCCCCTTCGGTCACGATGTGCCGGTATATGATATGGAACGGACGATCTGCGATGTGCTGCGCAGCCGGAGCCATATCGAGATGCAGACATTCCAGGACGCTTTGAAAGCGTATGCTCGCCGGAAAGATAAGGACCTGCGGACGCTGGTGCGCTATGCCAAGCTGTTCCGGGTCGAGAAGATTTTACGCCAGTATTTGGAGGTACTGCTATGATAAAGACAGCCAGACAGCTGAAAGATTTGATCCGTAACCTGTCAAAGAAAAATGCTGCGGATGCGCAGGTTTTGATGCGCAACTATATGATGGAGCGTTTTCTTGAACGTATTTCTCTTTCCTCATACCGGGACAAGTTCATCCTCAAGGGTGGTATGCTGGTGGCCGCGATGGTCGGTCTGGACGCCCGCTCCACGATGGACCTGGACGCAACGGTCAAGGGGGCCAACGTCAGCGTGGAGGATGTGGAGAACATGATGGCCGAGATCATCGCCGTTCCCATTGACGACGGCGTTACCTTCCAGGTGAAAAGCATTTCGGAAATCATGGATGAAGCGGAATATCCCGGCATTCGGGTGACGATGACAACGCTCTTTGACGGGGTGCGCACCCCGCTGAAAATCGACATTTCTACCGGCGACGCCATCACCCCTAAAGAGGTGCGGTACAGCTTCAAGCTCATGCTGGAGGACCGTTCCATCGACGTTTGGGCCTATAACCTGGAGACCGTGCTGGCCGAAAAGCTGGAAACCATCATCACCCGGACCACGACCAACACCCGTATGAGAGATTTTTACGACATCGCCATCCTGCAACAACTCTATGGCAGCACTCTGGACCCGCACGTTCTCCATGACGCGCTTCTGGCGACAGCCCACAAGCGCGGCACCGAGCGCCATCTGGCCGAGGCCGCCGAAGTCTTTGATGAAGTGGAGGCCAGCCCGGTCATGCAGGACCTGTGGGTGGCCTATCAGAAAAAGTTTTCCTATGCGTCCGACCTTGGCTGGAATACGGTCATGGCTGCGGTCCGTCAGCTGTTCGCTCGTTGCGAGGGCACGGCATGAAAAAGCGTGGACACTACTGCAAGGTCTGTGGCGAGTATAAGGCAAACGAAAAGTTTTCCGGCAAGGGTCACGCCGCGCACATTTGTAAAACCTGCGCCGCCCTCCCGCCAGAAAAGCAGGCGGAAGAAATGGCACTTACCCGGCTGGTCAACCTTCCCTGGCGATTATCCAAAGAACAGCTTTCGTGGTTGAAGAAACGGATGAAAGACCGGCGGGATGCCGTGCGGACCTTGGCGACGGAACAATATGAAATGCGGTTCCCGCCCAGGATAGAACTGGATGAATTGGAAGATGACTTTGAGGAAGATTTCGATTTTTATATGGACGAGGAAACTGATATAGAGTAAACCGATGCGGTCTGTGATAAGCAGGCCGCTTATTTTTTGGAAAGGAGGCGGACCCCACATGGCCACCACCCGCATTATACCGCTGCACACCGGCAAGGGCCGCACGGTCGGCAAGGCGATCAGCGATATCATTGGTTATGTAAAAAATCCAGAAAAGACCGACCACGGCAGGCTCATCACCAGCTACCAGTGTGACAGCCGCGTGGCCGATGCGCAGTTCCTGCTGGACAAGCAGACCTACGCCGCCCGCACCGGCCGGGTGCGCGGTGCGGACGATGTGATTGCCTACCACCTGCGGCAGTCCTTTGTGCCGGGCGAGATCACGCCGGAGGAAGCCAACCGGTTGGGCGTAGAGCTGGCCCGGCGATTTACCAAGGACAAGCACGCTTTCATCGTCTGCACCCACATTGACAAGGCTCACGTCCACAACCATATTATATGGAACTCCACCACGCTGGAGTGTGACCGCAAGTTCCGCAACTTTTGGGGCAGCACCCGCGCCGTCCACCGTCTGAGCGATACCATCTGCGTTGAGAACGGTTACTCCATTGTGGAGGCTCCCAAGCGGCGCGGCCAGAGCTACAACAAGTGGCTGGGTGACGCGGCGAAGCCCTCCCACAAGGAGCAGCTGCGTCAGGCCATTGACCGGGCACTGGCGCAGAAACCGGCCAGCCTGGAGGAGCTGCTGCGCCTGTTGGAACAGGACGGCTTCACCGTTCACCGGCGCGGAAAAAACATCTCCATCGGCGCGGAGGGCTGGGGCAACAATGTCCGCTTTGACCGGCTGGGGGACGGCTACACGCTGGACGATCTGTTGGCGGTCCTCTCCGGCCAGAAAGAACATATGCCCCGCAAGCAAGCCGTCCCGCAGGCCGCTCCGCCGAAGGTCAATCTGCTGGTGGACATCCAGGCAAAACTCCAGGCCGGAAAAGGTGCCGGGTACGCCCGCTGGGCCAAGGTGTTCAACCTCAAGCAGATGGCACAGACCCTCAACTACCTGTCCGAACATGGGCTGCTGGATTATGCCGATTTGGAAACCAAAACAGCAGAGGCGACGGCCCGCTATAATGCGCTGTCCGATCAGATCAAGGCCGCTGAGAAGCGCATGGCCGAGATTGCCGTGCTGCGCACCCACATCGTCAACTACGCCAAGACCCGCGAGACCTATGTGGCCTACCGCAAGGCCGGGTATTCAAAGAAATTCCGGCAGGAGCATGAGGAGGAAATCTTGCTGCACCAGGCCGCCAAGGAAGCCTTCAACGAGCTGAATGTGAAGAAGCTGCCCACCATCAAGGAGCTTCAGACCGAGTACGCCCAGCTACTGGCGGACAAGAAAAAGGCTTACGGTGAGTACCGGCAGGCCCGCGCCACCATGCGGGAGCTGCTGACGGTCAAGAATAACGTGGATCGGGTCCTGGCGATGGAGCAGACCGAGCCGCAACAGAAAGAAAAAGACCACGGCCAGCGATGAGCTGGTCATGGTCAAAAGCGTTCGTTAGAACGCGCAGCCGCAGAATGAAATTCTGCGTTCAAAGGGGGCTTGGGGGTATCCCTCAACAAGCAGCGCTAGGGAGCCGTGGCTATCCTGGGGCATTGCTTGCCACTTTTGTTCGCAAACAATATCCGTATCCTTTACACGATGATTTACTTTTATTATCATAGTCGTAATAAGTATATAAACTACTTACATATAAGCACCTAAAATATGAAAGGGCTGATAAAATGATGACCTTTGAAAAGGTTTTAGAAGTATTCAACGATTACCTAAATAAAGATAGTGTTTTGGAGGTGGTGAACACTAAGCGAGGATACACCGTTATGATTTGGGATGAAAAAGATGAGCAATGGTTTGGTGTGGAACATTGCAAAGCCCCCGAGCTTTTACGGGATGCCTTACTTGATGGCTATCGTGATTTTTTAGAGCAACAACTTACTCATAACCGCAGGAGTTTAACCGAAACAGAAATCTTAGATATTCAAAACCGATGTGAACAGCTTTATGATTTGTGTGGAGAATAAAAAAATAACCTAAAAAGTGCGATAGCCTGTGTAGGTGTCGCACTTTTTTCAGTTGGCTTGGCTTACGAAAACAGCGTTAATTATTCCGCAGTTTCTCTTGCCTTTTTCAAGCCTTGAGCCGTAGCTTCCATCACGATAAGCTCCTTTTCTTCCATATCATTCAACAGTACATCAACTTGTTTGCGGCGATTGTTGTCGCCATCTTCATTGCATGGAAAAAAGAACTGGTCTACAGAGATGTCAAGCAAGGTAGTAATGAGATAAAATTTGTTAAGCCTTGGGTGCTGCCCCCTGTTCTCTATATACATAATAGAGCGTGGCGTAAGGTCTACCAGTTGGGCAAGATATTCCTGTGTCCACCCTTTTGCTTCCCGAGCTTTTTTTATCGCTATACCTAACGGCTTAAAATCAAGTTTTCTTTCATCTTGGTACATTTTAATATCATCCTATATCATTGTACATTTCGGGTGATGATATTTGAACGAAGTATGATTTTATGTTTAGTAGTGTATAATTTCGTATTAGTGGAGAGAAACTTGCTATTATTCGTCATTCCGTATATAATAATTATATACTCTTTGCGAAAGGAAGTTGATATTATGAATTACATTTCTGTGAAAGCCGCTTCTGAAAAATGGGGCATATCGGAAAGACGGATACAAAAATTATGTGAGGAAAATCGCATTGACGGAACTGAAAAATTTGGTCGTGCATGGATGATACCAAAAGATGCAGAAAAACCCGTTGATGGACGTATGAAAACAAGGAACAAACAGGAGGAGAATCATGGAATTTAATGAAAAGCTACAACAGCTTAGGACTGGAAAGAACTTAACGCAGGAACAACTTGCGGAGCAATTATATGTATCAAGAACAGCCATTTCAAAATGGGAAAGCGGCAAGGGTTACCCTAACATTGAGTCGCTCAAGTGTATTTCTAAATTCTTTTCTGTGACCATAGATGAACTGCTATCGGGCGAAGAACTGATTACACTTGCCGAAACTGAAAATCGTTCCAACTTGAAAAAAATTTACAGTTTCATTTATGGAATATTAGATATGATGGCGGTTACTTTTATACTTTTGCCGTTGTATGGTAACCTTGTTGACGGATATATTTATTCTGTCAATCTACTTTCATTTACAGACACTACCCCAATATATCTTGCAATCTATTGGATTGTTTTTATTGTTTTGATTGCACTTGGGATAGCGAAACTGATGTGTGTTTGTTTTGAAAAGGAATCATGGAGCAACATAATCACAAAATGCTCTCTCGTGCTGAGTACGCTTTTTATCTGCTTCTTCGCTGCGGCAAGACAACCCTATGTAACCGCCCTTATGTTTCTGCTATTTGTTGCTAAAATATTTGTCTGGATAAAGCAAACCCAAACAAAGTAAAATGCCATAAACCCTTTAAAATAGGCTCTGACACGATAAGTGTCGGAGCTTTTTTCGTGCTGACATCTATTGTGTCGGCATTGTGACGGTAGATTTCTTGGCTTCTATGCAATACTCGTGGATAATAAGATTGTGGTCAGCGAAAACAAGAACAGCAACCCACGGAAAGGAGAATCAAATATGGATTATATCATTGAAACAGAAAATCTTACGAAGCGATACGGAACAGCCACCGTTGTCGATAAGGTAAATCTTCATGTGCCAAAGGGCAAAATTTATGGTTTGCTCGGCAGAAACGGAGCAGGCAAAACCACAGCAATGAAAATGATGTTGCAGCTTGCTTTCCCAACGGAGGGAACGGTACGCTTGTTTGGCACAAACTATAAGGAAAATATCCATACCCTTTATAGCAAAGTAGGCTCTATTATCGAAACACCGGGATTTTACAGTAATTTAACAGGGTATGAGAATTTGCAAATTCTCGCTAAACTGCGAGGGGGAGTATCTAAAAGTGGAGTAGAAAAAGCTCTTGAAGTTGTGGGGCTGCATAAGGAGAAAAGAAAAGTCTTTTCCGATTATTCCCTCGGAATGAAGCAACGGCTTGGTATTGCCGCCGCCATTATGCACGAGCCGGAGCTTTTAATACTTGACGAACCGATTAACGGACTTGACCCCATTGGAATAGTTGAAATACGCTCATTTTTATCTGAACTTAGTCACAATCATGGCATTACCATTTTTATCTCAAGCCATGTTTTAAGCGAGATTGAACAGATAGCAGATATTATCGGCGTTATGCACGAGGGGCATTTAGTAGAGGAAGTGAATATATCCGAGCTTCACAAAAGGAATCGAAAATACATTCAATTTGATTTATCTGACAGTGAGATAGCCGGAAAGATTTTAGAAAACCACTACCACATGACGGATTTTACAGTGCAGGACGGTACGGTGAGAATTTATGACTTTAGCCAAAGTGTTGGAGAAATCAATCGAGAATTTGCACGAAATGGACTGCTCGTGACAAGGATAAATGATAGTGAGGAAAACTTAGAGGACTACTTTTCTAAACTGATTGGAGGTGGCGGTATTGCTTAATCTTATTTCTTGTGAATTATTAAAACTAAAGCGTTCAAAAATGGTGCTAATTAGTGTGGCAGGGGTATTATCTACCCCACTTTTGATGTTAATAGAAGCCTTGCAAACACATTTTGATAAGCCGGAGATTATCTTTACCTTGTCTGACATATACAGCGACAGTGTACTGTATATCATGCTGCTGGTAAACATTATGATATATGTGGCAATTGCAGCTTACTTGTTTAGCAGAGAGTACACAGAAAGCACCCTCAAAACCATATTGCCCATACCCATTTCAAGGACAAAACTATTAATTGGAAAATTTTGCACCCTGCTTCTTTGGATTGTTATGCTAACCCTTGTAACATGGGCAGGTATATTTATCGTTTGTGGGCTATATGACGCTGTCTTTACATTGGAGGGATATAGCTTACTAGTGGCAATAGTATGGCTCCCCAAGTTTTTGTTTGGCAGTATCCTGATGTTTTTAACAGTTTCTCCTTTTGTGTTTGTTGCTATGAAAACAAAAGGATTTGTCGCCCCGATGATTGGCTCTGCCGTGATTGTCATGGGAAGTGCCGCACTTTCAAATCAAGAATGGGGAGCGTTGTATCCGTGGACAGCCACCTATTTCTTGGTGCAGGGTAAACTTCAGAGTACCGGCTATCCTACACTGCTGTCTGTATCTATTATTATTCTTGTATCAGCAGTTGGTTTTCTTATGACCTTTCATCATTTTAAAAAGGAGGATTTGAAATAATGGTACTTGATTTTATAGAAATTTTAAAAGTTATTTTTCTTGGAATTGTTGAGGGTATTACTGAGTGGCTACCTATCAGCAGCACAGGACATATGATTCTTGTGGACGAATTTATCACACTTAATATGAGCGAAGCATTTAAAGAAATGTTTTTTGTTGTTATTCAACTTGGAGCTATACTCGCAGTGGTTGTAATGTTTTGGAACAAGATGTTTCCCTTTCAATTTAAGAACAAAGCACAGTCAATTGTTAAAAAGGATACTTTCTCGTTGTGGTTCAAGGTTGCGGTAGCTTGTGTACCGTCAGCTATTATGGGGATTCTATTTGATGATTATTTGGATGCTTACCTCCAAACCCCCATTGTGATTTCAATCATGTTAATCTTTTATGGTTTGTTATTCATTCTCATAGAAAATTGGAATAAAAAGCGTACTCCTACTACTATGGCACTTTCTGACATCAGCTATAAAACAGCAATCTTGATAGGGGCATTTCAAGTGTTATCACTTATACCCGGCACATCACGGTCGGGAGCAACGATTATAGGTGCTTTACTCATAGGAGTTTCACGAGTGGCAGCAGCAGAGTTTACTTTTTTCCTCGCAGTACCTACTATGCTTGGAGCAAGTGCTTTTAAGCTGTTAAAATTCGGGTTTGAATTTACAAGTGCAGAACTGCTCGCTCTTGTTCTCGGTATGGCTGTGGCATTTGCGGTATCTGTCTTAGTAATTAAATTCCTAATGAACTTTATCAAAAAACATGATTTTAAGGTGTTTGGTTGGTATCGAATTGTGCTTGGTATACTTGTTGTACTTATAAAATCTTAATAATGCGTTTTCTTTGTGCGCGAATAAAAATGCCAGTTGGTCCTTAAGATCAGCTGGCATTTTTGTTTCTGGGGATGGAAAACAACCCAGAGATTCTCGTTGTCGATCTCCTCCTGATTTTAGTTTGCATGGTGAATTTTGCAAATTGAATCTACAGGAGGTTAATAATGGGATTTAATTATGGATATGAGAAAAAGAAGTTTGATAGTAGATGGAAGCGTTTAGAAGTTGAGTATTGTGATGCAGGGATGAGCGAAGAACAGATTGCTGCCATGAAAGAATATGACTGGGCATGGTTTTGCAGTCAAAGGGTTTTTCAAAACCATACGCAACCAATACCTTGTGAACAATATGATGAAGTATGTGGTCAATCACAGCTGTTCCGAAAGTTTGCATCGTTATCTTATCAATGGGATGTTGATAAGATTGATCAAACGCGATATGGATGGTTGGCTTCGGTGGAAAACGAACAACTACTGTTGAGATTGAAGAAGCTGTCGAAGAAAGATTTGGAGCTATTGACATTACTTTTTGTGGATGGTTATCGTCAAATTGATGTAGCACGTCTTTGGCATTGTTCCAGAAGTGCTGTTGCACAAAGATTTAAAAAAATAAAAAAATTTTTGAATAACACTTAACAAATGAAGCGTATCAGTGCCTACCCATTGAGGGAAGAACATTCTCCCAATGTGGAGCTTGACAATTTCATAGACGGCATTTCCGGTACATAACCTATGTACGAGCGAATCAGGCACGCCGCGAAGATGGACAGCCCCAGGAGGTGATGAATAGGACTGTTCCGAGCGATCCACGTCAGCCTGATACCCGAAAGTGGCATTTCAGGGCGCGATGACTGCATAGGGGTTAAAGATACTTCCTCACGGCCTCCTAAAGACTTGGGGGGAACTCTGCGGCGCACGAGTAAAACGACGCTGTGGAGTTATGACAGCCGCGCCAGCGGAGACCGGAATGTCCCCATCGCCAGGGGTGCGTGGCAAATGTGGCGAGTAAATTTTTCAAAGTCAGATACCATGCGCTGGCAGCTTCGGTTGCCAGCGCATTCATGTGATTTTGAAAGCAACAACCACATCTTTGACAGAAAGGGGGACCACCTATGGAAAAATTGATTTCGCGGAAAGAGGCTGCCAAATTACTGGGGATTAGCATTGCCACTTTGGATGCAGCTCGAAACAGTGGGCTAATTTCCTATGTTCAGTATGTGCAAAATGGTTGCGTGTACTTTACAGATGCTGGCCTTCAGGAGTATATCGCAAAATGCACCCATCGTGCAAAGCCAGTGGAAAAAAGCGCTACATACCGCAAGCTGCGAAGTGTCCGAGCTTGAGCTGTTCCGTATCCTTGCTGGAACCTAATATGTCTGATAAAACAAAGGTACAGCGCTGGACATTATTCTTAGGAGGTGACGGAATTGGCAAAAAGAAAAAGGGCAATTCCTCAATATGGTACGGTCGTGCTTAACGGCATTGAATATTATAGAACCAGAGTCGAAGATTCGGATGGAAACAGAGTGGCGCTTTATGCAAAGACGCCCGAAAAGCTTTATGACAAGGAACTGGAGGCGTTAGAGCAGATTGACAGTACTACGTTTCGTCGAAGATCGCCTACGGTTGCTGAGTACTGTGAGAAGTGGCTGCTGATGCAGTCCGTCCATGTTCGGGCCACCACCTTGACAGATTATACCTCTAAGGTGCGGCGGCACATTATTGGAGGGCTGGGAGACAAGAGAATGGCTGATGTATCCCTGGATGACATCCAACTTGCCCTCGTACCTGTTTCCAAGAAGTCGGCTTCGGTTTATAAGTCTGTGGTGATTCTCTGCAAGTCCATTTTCCGGGCGGCCAAGGAGAGCCATGTGATTGACGAGGACCCGACCATATACCTGGATGCAAAGGGAGGAGTTCCCCAGGAAGAAAGACAGGCATTGACGGATGAACAGGTTGAGCGGCTTTTGGACACGATCCGGGATTTGCCGCCCTATGTATTTGTGATGATCGGTTTATATGCCGGTCTGCGCCGGGAAGAAATCCTGGCGCTGCAATGGGATTCTGTGTATCTGGATGCAGAGGCTCCGTACTTAACGGTACGGCGGGCATGGCACACAGAACATAACAGGCCGGTCATTCTTACCGAGCTAAAGACCAAAGCGGCACAAAGAAACATTCCTCTCCCGGTCTGTCTGGTTGAATGTCTGAAAGATGCAAAGAAAAAATCCACTTCGGATTATGTGATTGCCAATCGGGACGGTGATCCGCTATCCTATACACAGTTTAAGCGGCTGTGGCAGTATATTGTGACGCGGACTGCAAAGCCGAGAATGGCCAGAAAACTTGTGGACGGAAAGTATGTAAAATATATGCTTTACCCGAAACTTGGAGAAAAAGCCAGGAATAACGGCCATGTGGTATATAGCCTGGATTTTGAAGTGACACCGCATCAGCTGCGGCACACCTACATCACCAATCTGATTCATTCTTCGGTGGACCCCAAAACGGTACAATATTTGGCGGGCCATGAAAGCAGCAAAATCACGATGGACATTTACGCAAAGGTCAAATACAACAGGCCGGATGATCTTGTCAAAGCAATGGGCTGTGCCTTTGACTTATGGGACGCTGTGTAAGTTCCGAACAATTCAGAAAATGAAGTAAGAGCGAGACAAGGATGTCTCGCTCTTAGTTTTTCCTTGGCCGTATCTTTGATTCAATTTGAAATCTCTGATAAAAAGGAGGTGTAGATACATCACCACGCGAGAAAGGAAATTAATTATGGCAAAGAAGAAAAAAAACATACCTCAATATGGAACCGTCACACGAAAGGGTGTCCTGTATTACAGAACCCGGATTCTGGACGCAGACGGCAAGCAGGTGAGCTTGTATGGGACTACCTGCGAGGAACTGTACGATAAAGAGCAGGAGGCGAGACGCCAGGTAGCGGAGATCATCTTCCACCGGGAGCATCCTACTGTGGCCGAGTATTGTGAGAAGTGGCTGTTGATGCAATCCGCAAAAGTGTCGCCGGCTACACTGAAGGGCTACGCCTCCAATATGAAGAACTACATTATCAAGCCTTTGGGAGATATGTATATGGAGGAAGTAACAGCGGATGATATTCGTCTGGCGCTGATCCCATTGTCCAATAAGTCCGAGAGCCTGCACAATACGGTGAATATGCTCCTCAAGTGCATTTTTTACTCGGCAGAGCGGAGCCAGTTGCTGGAATACAATCCGTGTGAGGGGATTTCGGCAAAAGGAGGGAAACCGACCCAAAAGAAAGATTCGCTGACAGACCAGCAGGTGGAAGTGCTGCTGGAAACCGTCAAAGGACTTCCGCCGTATCTGTTTACCATGATCGGCTTATATGCCGGTCTGCGCCGAGAAGAAGCTCTCGCCTTGCAATGGGATTGTGTGTTCCTCGATGCACCCACTCCATATATCTCTGTGCGGCGCGCATGGCGATCAGAGCATAACAGACCGGTTATCTCTACAACGCTTAAGACGAAAGCAGCAAGAAGGGATATTCCCATTCCCAAATGCCTTGTGAATTGTCTGCGGGAAGCCAAGGCTGCCTCCAAATCGGAATATGTGATTGCCGATAGTGAGGGACAGCCCTTGTCATATTCGCAGTTCAAACGTGTCTGGCAGTACATCGTTGTTCGGTCTACCAAGGAGCGTACCTATTATAAGTATGTGAACGGACAGAGCATCAAGTACACTGTTCAGCCGAGTCTGGGAGGACATCAGAAAAACAATCCCAACATTGTGTATAGCCTGGACTTCGATGTGACACCGCACCTGCTGCGGCATACCTACATCACCAATCTTCTGTATGCAGGTGTTGACCCCAAGACGGTCCAGTACCTTGCCGGACATGAGAACAGCAAGACAACTATGGACATCTATGCAAGAGTAAAGTATAATAAACCAGAACAGCTATTCGATGTAGTAAATTCTGCATTTCATCAAGCTGTCCCCTCGTAAAAGTGGCCTGTTTTTTGGTTAAGGAATAGGACAACCGAGGGGCCGAGGCTCAAAAAAGCCCGGAATATCAAGGAAAATCATCGCTCAGACGATTGAAGTACGGCCTGAAGGCTGCCCGTCGCGCGCCTCAGTTCTCCAAGCGCTAATCTCACTTACCCAAGAGATAATTTCCACTGCTTCTCAGTACGTCTTTGGACACTGTTTTGCAGAAAATTGGATGGTTTTGGAGTTGTGAGAGTTCCTCAGAAGTGTTCCGTTTTACTCCGTAAGGAGCAAGCAAGGAGCACACAAGGAACAAGAAGCGCAAGCGAAAACAAAAGCCTTATGAAGCAGGAGATCGTTCCGCAAGGAGCGTATCTCCTGCTTTTTTGTGCTGCACGGCTTTTCCTTCTTTCGTTTAGATCTTGTTGATTGCCTCCACCAGTGTTTCAATATCCAGGTGGGTGTAGACACGTTCAGTGAGCGTCATTGCACCGGAGTGTCCAACAATCTTCTTGATCGTGGTTTGGTCTACATGGGCTTCTGTCAGCATGGAGACGCAGGTATGCCGGGTACAGTGCGGCGTCTGGTCATATCCAAGCTGCTCCATCAGGGGTGTGAAGTAACTGTCGTAGTAGTTCCTGTAATCAAAGTGCTTTTGATCCGGCGTATGGAGCAGATATTCACACTGAGAACCTTCGTACCACGCTTTGTAGAATGGCAGCACCTTGTCGGCAATGGGAACTTTCCGCAGGCCGTTTTCGGTTTTGCTGGCAATCACATCAAAGTACTGTTCTTCCAGATGTACATTTTCCTTCTTCAAGTCGAGGAACTCCGAGATGCGGCAACCGTTGTAGATCAGCATCAGTACGATCTGATAGTACGGGTCATCCGCAAGTTCCCACAATCGGGCGATCTGCTCCTTTGTGAACTTGTTCCGGTCACGCTTGTTGGGGTTCTTATCCTTGTACCGGCTCAAATCCACAAACTCGGAATAATCCTTGTTGCAGATGTCATTTTTCATGGCGTAGGCATACAGCTGATTGAACAGCCCCTTGAGCTTCTTCAGGGTGGGGTAATTCTTCTCGCAGGTGTCCACCACAAATTGAAGGTCCATCAGTCGAATGTCCCGAAACACCTTGTTGTAAAGTGTTCCGCACACCCGATAGGACGCCTCATAGCCTTTTACATTTGACTTGGAGATGGTGGGGAACTTCTCCTTTGACCAGCGTTCATAGACCTCCTGGAAGGTGGCCTTGGATGCCTTGATGTCAAAGGGATTGTTGTTGTACTCTGCCAGCATTTGCAGCCCCTCTGCTCTGGTTGCCGCATAGCCGATGGTGATTTGCTCTTGAACGGACTTGCCTGTTTCTGGGTTAACATGCCACCCTACCGTTTTCCTCACTGCATAGGGCCTTCTTCGCTTTCCGGACATTTTCTTGACGCTTCCATATCCGTTGGGTAATCTCAAAAAATCTCAAACTTCCTTTCTCCCAGCGTTTGAATTAAATTTGATAAAGGGTAAGCAACACCCTCTGTTATTCCTGGTCGCCGTTTTCCTCAGCGGCCTTTTTCATTTTCTCCAGCATCTGCCGATCCAGTTCGTTGCGCCGCTGAATGCGCTCCAAATCGGAAAGAACTTCCACTTCCCTATCCTGCAACTTGGCATCTGCGTAGTAGGCCAGTTCCTTTTCAATCCAGCGGTCAAAGGATTCCTGATCGGTCCAATAGGTTTCCAGCTTTTCACGCTCGTCCCGGAACTCTTCCAAAATCAGGCACAGGGAATCATTCATCTCTGCCGAGTGGTCATTTCCCTTGAATTTCAGGGAGCAGGACCATTCTTCGCTGCGGGGCGGGCGTTGGACGTCAATCTCGAAGCGGATACCGGTCTTCTTGTTTAATTGGTAAAGAACCGCAATCACATCAGACAGGCTGTCCAGCTGGATTTCAGGTTTTTGGTAGCCAATCAGGTCTGCCGGAGATATGTCTAAGATTTTGGCGATGGCATTGATCATCGCTATGGATGGTTCAATTTCACCGCTTTCGTATTTTTGAACTGTGCGCATCGTCTTGTCCAGACGCTGTGCCAGCTCTGTTTGGCTCAAGTGGGCGGCCTTGCGGGCTGCCTTGATTCTCTCGCCAATTTCAGCCGGGTTGCTGTGCATTGTCATCACCTCGCTTGTATTGTAACACGAAGCCGTGCGAATTACAAGGTCGTAATACGAATAATTTTTTCGTATTTAGTGTTGACAAGCAGTCTTGGATGGCTTATAATCAAAATACGAACTAATAATTCGTATACCAGCAATAAGGAGGTCATTCACATGGAGAAGAAAGTTTATGTCGAACTGCCGCCCTTCACTGGACGCAATGTCCCCATCACCGAGATTGCAGCCGCCATGCACAAGGATGCCCAGTATGTGCGCATTGGTTTGCAGCAGGGAATCCTGAAATTCGGTTATGCGATCAAGCTGGAGAACTCCAACGAGTACAACTACTACTGCCCCGACAGAAAGGTGTGGGAGGAAATTGGATACTTCCAGCCGGAAACCGCATAAAAAAGAGCCCTCATCCTGGCAGATGAGAACTCTTGGCGGACAGTACAAACGGCAGCTGCCGTGTGACTATCACTCAGCAAGGATATTATAACACGACAGCTGCCAAATTCAACAATTATTTAAGGAGGAACAGAATTTGACAGCTTTACCAGACAGCATCATACAAAACGGTCTGTTCTGCTGCTGGAAGTACGAGGAACGGAATGGGAGGAAAACGAAGGTGCCATACCAGCCGGAAACCGGTCTGGGAGCGAAAAGCAATGATCCTTCCAGCTTTGTACCTTATAAAACAGCAGTGCAGGCCAGCGGATATGATGGCATCGGAATTGGCATTTTCAACGGTATCTGTGCGATTGACCTGGACAACTGCGTTTCGGACAGCGGCTATTACACCCAGACCGCCGCAGAAATTGTGGCCTTAATGCACAGCTATACCGAGTACAGCCCCAGCGGCAACGGTTTGCACATCCTCTTTTCGGCAAAAGGCTTTCAGTATGACACCAAGCGATTCTATATTATGAACCATCAGGCCGGAATCGAGGTTTATGTGGCGGGAGCAACCAACAAATATGTCACCGTGACCGGAAACCGCTGTGAGGATTATGAGTATAGTGACCGGACCCAGGAGCTGCAAGTGTTACTGGACAAGTTCATGCGCAGGCCAGAGGTAGGCGCAGAAAATGCAATAAATGCAAAAAACTCTGATTTAAGCATGGAGCAGCTTCTGCAACTGGCAAAAAGCAGTAAGAATGGGGCAGCGTTCACAGCCCTTTGGAACGGTTCGTTGGAGGGATATTCGTCCCCATCAGAGGCAGATCTGGCACTGTGCAGTCATCTCGCCTTTTGGACAGGACGGGATGCTGCCAAGATGGACACTATGTTCCGGCAGTCGGGATTGATGCGGGATAAATGGGACCGGCAGCAATCCGGCACAACGTATGGTGCAATCACCATTCAGAAGGCAATCGAGCATTGCCGGGAGATTTACACTCCAAAAGCGGAGCCGTCACCAGTTTTTCAACCTATTGTTCCGCTGACGCCACAGTGGAGTGATCTGCCTGCTTTTCCGGTAGATGCTCTCCCGGATGTGATTCGGAATTATGTGAGTGCGGTAGCTGAACACAGTCAGACTGCCCCGGACATGGCAGCGGTGATCAGCCTGGGTGTGCTGGCAACCTGTTTACAAGGAAAATACAAGATAGAGGGAACGCCGGGATACTGTGAGCCTTTGAGCTTGTACACAGTGGTGATCGCCGCACCGGGGGAGCGAAAGTCCAGCGTCATGCGGGATATGACCACATTCCTTTATGAATACGAGCAGGAATATAACAAGGCGCACAGCATGGAAATACGGGAAAACCATTTGCAGAGGGAATCTATGGAGCGCCAGATCTCCGGTCTGCAAAAGAAGCTGGAGCGCAAGGAAAGCCGGGAAATGGAGTTGGAGCTGCGGCAGCTTCAGGAACAGCTGGAAGAAACTCCAGAACTAAAGCCGGTTCGCTTTTTTGCGGACGATTGTTCCAGTGAAGCTCTGACCAGCTTAATGGCGGCCAACAACGGAGTGTTCTCCGTGATCTCCACCGAGGGCGGTATCTTTGACATCATGGCCGGACGGTATTCCAACAAATCCAACATTGATGTCTGGCTGAAAGGCCATTGTGGAGATGCCATTTATGTGGACCGAATGACCCGTGAAGCAGAGTGCATCATGCACCCGGCACTGTCGGCTATCCTCTCTATTCAGCCCAGTGTGCTGGATGAAATCATGTCCAATACTACCATGACTGGGCGGGGCTTGATTGCCCGCTTCCTGTATGCGTCCCCACCGTCCAGAATTGGCAGCCGGGTCTTTCGTACCCAGCCGATCCCGCCCGAAGTAATCGCCGCTTACCGCAGCCTGATTTTTCGCCTGATGGCTCTGCCGATTGGTGGAGATGCCCAGACGGTACACCTTTCAGAAAAAGCCTTTGACCTGATGGCCGATTACTTTCAGGAACATGAGAAGTTTCTGGTTGGCGAGGGGCAGGCAATTTCCGATTGGGCAAGCAAATATATCGGTGCCGTACTCCGGATTGCAGGACTGTTGCACTGTGCTGATATGGAAGATGACAAAACAGAAGTGACAGCTTCTACGATGAGCAGGGCAATTCAGATTGGCAAATATTTTCTGGCTCATTCCACCTACGCCTATTCTATGATGGGTACTGACTTGAGCATCCAGAAAGCCAAATTTGTCTTGGCAAAGCTGAAAAAGAAGAATGTATCGGTGATCAAGCGTTCTGAGCTTTTTCAGATGTGCCGGGGAAAGTTTTTCAAGAAAACGGAGGAGATTTTTCCGACTTTGGAATTACTGGAGGGGCATGGATACATCCGGCTGGAAGAACCGGAACGCCAGTCGGTGGGCAGACCAGCCGATGTGAAAATCATTGTGAACCCCGCCACATGAAACCGCAATTTTCTGCATTTATTGCATTTCCTGCACAGAGTTGCACTCTGGTATCGCACCACCATCCCCATCGAAAAATCCGCAGATTTGGAGATGGATGGTTCGGGAGAATCCGGTGGATTTTCCCGAACCGTGGGCGGCAGGATTGCTTACAAGAGCAAGGATGCCGACCACACCTGACTTGCTGTGTGGATAGCACACACAAGCCAGGGATGCTCCCACAGGAGCCGCATCCCCCTCGGAGAGCCCACGATACTTTGCAGCCGCAGGATGAAAGTATCATAGTGGGTTATTACACTTCCGCAGGAAGTGCGCTCCGGCCCGCAGGCCGTACAAACGTGAAAGGAGCTCTATGGCGAGAAACGACGGGATTGACCGTACCAGTGCAAGAAACGTAAACCTGACTGCCGCCAAAATCGGAAATGCCCAGCGGCACAACGAACGAGAAAAAGAATCCTATACCAACCCAGATATTATACCGGAACGCACCCCTCAGAACATCCATTTTAAGAATCCTACCGCCGGATATGCAGAGATGTTTGCCCAGATGGAAAAAGACGGTGTAATCTCCACCCGTGGTCTGAAATCAGACGCCAACCTTTACGGGGAATTGATTTTTGATGTAAACTCCGCCTACTTCTATAACCATGGCGGGTATGAGTTTGCCAAGCGATTTTATGAGGACGCTTACAAGGCTGCCGTAGAGATCGTTGGCGGCGAACAGTATATTCTCTCTGCTGTTATGCACGCTGATGAGCGTAACCGGGCTATGTCCGAAGCACTGGGGCAGGATGTGTTCCACTATCATCTCCATGTGGTCTATGTTCCGGTTGTGGAGAAGCAGATTCTCTGGTCCAAGAGGTGCAAAGACAAATCACTTGTGGGAACCGTCAAGGAAACGATTATGCAGGTGAGCAGCAGCAAAAAATGGTTGTCCAAACCGGCATTGGACGAACAGGGAGCGCCTATTCTTCAGAAGAATGGTAAGCCGGTGTTGCGGAAGTCTTACAGCGTTCTCCAGGATGATTTCTTCCAAGCCATGCGCAATGCCGGATATTCTGATGTGGAGCGTGGAGAACGAGGAAGTTCTGAGGAACATTTGACCGTAACCCAGTTCAAGGTGGAACGGGAACAGGAGCGATTGGAACAACTCACCGCACAAACGCAGCAGAAAGAGCAACAGGCAGCTTCGCTGGAAAAGAAAATTGAGAATATTCAAAAACAGCAGATTGCCGTTCAGAAAGTGGAGCAAATAGAACCCCATGCCGTTCCGTTTTCCTCTAAAGTTATGTTGGAACGTTCTGAATATGAAAATCTGGCAGCTACGGCAAAGAAGTTCTATGTCCAGGAGCGCAAGGAATCCAAGCTACAAAAGGCTTTGGAAGCAGCGATGAAAGTGATAAGCGAGTTGAAAGCTAAGGTCGCCGCACTGACCGCAGAGCTGGCAGAGTATAAGTCCGTTCGTGGTCAGCTCAACACCGCAGGTTTAGAGCAGCAAAATGAACTTTTGCGGAATAAACTCCATCGTTACGAAACGGTGATAGAGCGAAATGGCCTGTGGAATTTATTCCGACCCAGCACAAAAACAAAAGATATCACAAGACAAGAAGAACGCCTGTAATATTTTCATTTGCCCTATTCGTATTTTGCGTACGGATAGGGCAAATTTTTGTTGTAGACAGCGCAGAAAAACGATGAATTTTGTTGATTTATCAATGCCGGATTGGTATAATTGTTCTATGTTATAGAATATAGAACAATTGTGGAAAGGAGGTGCCGAATTGCCTAACAAGGTGGCTGTGGATCAACAAGCCAAGGGCATGATAATCGAACTCGGTTTATTGATTCGTGATTGCCGTGGAACGCTCAGCCAATCCCAATTAGCCAAAAGGGTCGGTCTGCCCCGTTCTAACATGAAATATATAGAAGACGGTGTCAATGCCCCTACAGCGGAAGTCTATGACAAGCTGATCAAAGAGCTGAAACCAGATTTACAGGCACGCCAGCGTATGGATCGCCTGTATATGGCAATTCGGAAAGTGCCTCCGCCGGATATTTGCCGAACTATCACACAAAACAAGGATTTGGTAGATGCAATGCGAAAGCTGGAGGGCTGTAATCTGACCTCCGATCAGATCGAAAGTGTTGCTGCCCTGTTTGCGTCTTTTCAAGAGAATAGTGAAGGAGAACCCATAAAATGAGAGATAAGTATTTTTACGAAGTTATGTTTGATGATACGTCCATTGACGTAAGCAAGGAAGTTGGATTGGTCTGGTCCATTGCCAACTCTCTCCGTGGAGCTTATACCTCGGATAAATATAAGGACGTTATTATCCCCATGGTCATTATCCGCCGGTTTGAGTGCGCTTTGGAGGCTACCAAAGATGCAGTTGTGGCAAAGCACAAGCAGAACCCCAACCTCCCTGCTGCGCTCCTTTGCCAGGTTTCCAAGTACCCCTTTTACAACACCAGCGAGTTTACTCTTAAACGCCTTCTGGATGACAGCGACAGCATTGCGTCCAATCTTAAGTCTTACATTGAAGGCTTTTCCGCCAACATCCAGTTGATTCTAGAAAAACTGCTGAAATTCAGTACTCAGATCGACAAGATGGACAAGAGCAACCGTCTTTACAGCGTGGTTAAAAAGTTCTCCGATTTGGATTTGTACCCTGCCCATGTAGACAGCATGAAGATGGGCTACATTTTCGAGGATATTATCCGTCGTTTTTCTGAAAACGCCGAGGCCGGTGATCACTATACGCCCCGTGAAGTGATTCGTCTGATGGTCAATGTACTGCTGGCAGAGGGCTGCAATGATCTGCTGACCGATGAGGGCAAGATCGCAACCGTACTGGACGCTGCCTGTGGTTCGGGCGGTATGCTGTCCACTACCTATGATTTCCTGCGCCGCAAAAATCCCTATGTGGATGTGCGCTTGTTTGGACAGGAAATCAATCCCGAATCCTACGCCATTTGTCTGGCGGATATGCTCATCAAAGGCCAGGATGTGAAAAACATTATGGGTGATGAGGAAGCCAACACCCTGAAAACGGACTGCTTTCCGGATCAGAAGATGCGGCTGGTGATTATGAATCCCCCGTTTGGTACACCCTGGGGCGGCAAAGATGCACCGGAAGGACAAGAGAAGAAAGTCCGTGAGGAAAACAAGAAGGGCGGACGGTTTGAACATGGTCTGCCTGGAACGGGTGACGCCCAGCTGCTATTCATGCAGCACGCCATCAATAAGCTGGATGAGAAAAACGGGCGTGCAGCGATCATTACCAATGGCTCGCCTCTTTTCTCTGGCGGAACCACCAGCGGTGAAAGCCAAATTCGGCGCTGGATGCTGGAGGAAGATTTAATTGAAGCCATTATTGCCCTGCCTACCCAGCTTTTCTATAACACCGATATCGGCATTTATATCTTTATTCTGTCCCGCAATAAGCGCCCTGACCGCCGTGGAAAGGTGCAGCTGATCAATGCGGTGGATATGTGGAAGCCCCTTCGCAAATCTTTGGGCAAAAAACGTCGGGAAATTGACCGGGATAGCATGAAAAAAATCACCGAGCTGTACTCCAACTTTGAGGAAAACCAGTATTGCAAGATTTTCCCCAACGAGGAGTTTATGTACAAGGAGTATGCGGTCTATCAGCCGTTGCAGCGCCGGGGTGTGCTGGATGCGGAGAGCATCGAGCGGCTGCGGACCAGCAGTTACTTCACCAGTAACTCCAGCATTTTCAATGAGACGGATTTTGAGCAGTTGAAAGAGATGAACCCCCGCAGTGCTGCCGACGAGAAGAAATACCAGAAATATCTGGCGGGCCAGCAGTTTGTGACGGATGTGTTGACCATTCTGGAAGCCAACCGCTCTGACCGTGTGTTTATGGATTATGGCGAGTTTGAAAAGTATCTGAAATCCTTGTTGGTCAAGGTGGAGGGAATGTCTTCCAGCCGGTTGACTGGCATTGCCATGGTGCTGACGGTGATGGACAAAACCGCCGTAGTGCAGAAAGACCGCAAGGGCGAAATTGTCAAGGATACCACCACCAAGGACACTGAGATCATCAAACTCACCCAGGACCCGGAGAAATATTTTGAGGCGGAAGTATATCCCCATGTACCGGATGCTATCTGGGCCTATGAATTTGACCCGGAGAAAAAGGAAAGCGCTACCAATAAAGAAAAACTGGGCGCAGAGTTCCCGTTTACCCGATTTTTCTACGAGTACAAGGAGCCGGAAAAGGCGGATGATTTGCTGGCACAGTTTATGGAACTGGAAAAATCCCTCTCCGAAAAAATTGCAGCCTTGCAGGAAAGCGAGGGAGTATAATGCCTGGTTTAATAACTGAACGGAATTTCCCAACGAGTTGGACAATAAAAAGGTTCAAATATTGTGCTCAAATTTGTAACGGCGGTGAGTATTCTGACATCGAAGTTGAAGAAGGCGGTTATCCTGTAATTGGAAGCGGTGGCGAATTTGCAAGAGCAAGCAAGTTTAGCTATTGTGGAAAATCAGTTTTATTAGGCAGAAAGGGTACTGTGGATAAACCTCTATTTGTGGACGGCGCATTTTGGTGTGTTGATACAATGTTTTATACTAAAATCAAAGATTTTATGTATGAGAAATATTTGTATTATTGCGCTCTGTGTTTCCCTTTTGATTATTATGTAACCTCCACAGCATTGCCGTCTATGACACAAAGAGATTTGGGTTCACAAGAGATTGCTGTGCCCCCCAAAAAAGATCAGAAAGCTATCGCAGATTTTCTCGACAAAGAATGTGCCCAGATTGACAGTATTGCCGCAGATTTGGAAAAACAAATTGCTCTTTTGCAGCAATACAAAAAATCCCTGATTACCGAAATAGTAACCAAGGGGCTGGACAAGTCTGTGCCAATGAAGGACAGTGGGGTTGAGTGGATCGGGGAAATTCCTGTTGGATGGGAACTAAGTAGGATTAAATATTTGACAGATAATCATCATCCATATCCTATTGGTGATGGAGATCATGGAATGATTAAAGCTGATGACTATTTAACGGAAGGTATTCCGTATATTCGAGTATTAAATTTAACCTGGGGAAGCGGTCTAAATCTGGAGAATTTAGTTTTCATTTCTAAAGAGATGAATAGTCTAATAAAAAATAGCGAGTTAAAGCCTAATGACATTTTGATTGCAAAAACTGGAGCAACGATAGGAAAAACTGCGATTGTGCCTGATTCACTTCCCGTGAGTAACACCACTTCTCATGTTGGGAAAATCACTTTAGCAAATGTGCATGATGCAAAATACTTTTATTATGTGATGACTTCTTCGATTGTGCAAAAACAAATACAAGATATTTCTGCGATGCAAAGCACACGACCAGAACTTGGGATCGAGGGCTTAAAAAATTTGATTTTGACTGTTCCTCCATTCGATATACAACAACATATAGCAAGGTTTCTTGACGATCATTGTGCTAAAATCGACAGGGTATTACACGAAAAAGGCAAACAATTATCTGTAATCAAGCAGCACAAAAAATCTCTTATCTATGAATATGTCACCGGTAAAAAACGAGTGAAGGAGGTGCGATGAGATGGCTATCAAAGCAGGACAATTAAAAGAACGGGCAGATTATCAGGCATACATTCTGGAAATGCTGAAACAGGAAAACGGCTATCAGGTGCGCCCCTCTACCGCTTACGATCCCGGCTACGGCATGGATGTGGAACTGCTGTTCTCCTTTTTGGAAGCAACTCAGCCGGATGCATTGGCACGGCTGGAAAAACTCTATGGCGACAAGACCCGCCAGACCATCCTCAACTACATCAACAATGAGGTCAACAAGAAAAGCCGCAGCCTGCTGGATGTACTGAAGCACGGCGTGGAGTTTGACAACGGCGTCTCTCTAACCCTTATGTACCGCAAGCCCGCCACCACCTTCAACCAAAAAGCGGAGGCGCTGTATCAGCAGAATGTTCTCTCGGTGATGGAGGAAGTCTGGCACAAAGAGGGTGAGCGCATTGACCTTGTAATCTTCCTCAACGGCATTGCCATTTTCACCTTTGAGCTGAAATGCAACACCAGCGGACAGAATTATGAGGATGCGATCCGTCAGTATAAGTTTGATCGGGATTACAAGACCCGTCTGCTGAAATTCAAGGCGGGCTGCCTGGCTCACTTCGCCATGGACTTGAATGAAGTCTATATGTGCACCAATCTGAAAGGAAAATCTTCCTTTTTCCTGCCGTTCAATAAGGGCTGTGGTGTTGGAATTCACTCTGGTAAGGGCAACCCCCACAACGAAAACGGCATCAATGTTTCTTATATGTGGGAAGATATCCTCAAAAAAGATACAGTGCTGTATCTGATTGATAAAATCATTTTCCTGCAAAAAGAAACCAAGAAAGACCCGGATACCGGTAAGCGTGTCACCAAGGAAACGCTGATTTTCCCCCGGTATCACCAGTTCAATGCCGTGCGCAAACTGGTGGCAGATGTCGCAGAACACCATAGCGAGAAAAATTATCTGATTGAGCACTCGGCGGGCAGTGGCAAAACCAATACCATTGCATGGTTGGCCCACCGTCTTGCCTCCTTGCACGACAGGGAAAACAAAGTCATTTTTGATACGGTTTGCATCATCACTGATCGTATCGTGGTAGACCGTCAGCTTCAGAATGCCGTACTGTCACTGGAGCACAAGGCCGGTCTGATCAAGGTCATGGATGAAAAATGCACGTCCAAAGATCTTGCGGATGCCCTCAACGGCAATACAAAAATTATTGTGACTACCATCCACAAGTTCATGTACATTCAGGAACTTGTGCAGGAGCTGAAAAGCAAGACTTTTGCTGTGATCATCGACGAGGCGCATTCCTCTACCGCCGGAACTGCCATGGAAGCAGTGACGTATGCTCTTTCGGAGAGCAGAAAGCTGAGCGAGGCCACCCCTGTCGATATATCCGAAGAAGAAAAATCTATGGGCGATATTATCGAAGATGAGATTGCCCGCAGTGGAAAGCAACCCAATGTTTCCATGATCGCCTTTACCGCAACCCCGAAACCGACTACCTTACAGCTGTTCGGCTGCTTGAATGAAGAAGGAAAAAAGGTCGCTTTTGACCTATATTCTATGAAACAGGCGATTGAGGAAGGCTTTATTCTGGATGTGCTGCAAAATTATGTGACCTATAAGACTTATTTTGAAATTAATAAGGCTATTGAGGACGATCCAGAACTGGAAACGATTGCCGCAAAGCGTAAGATTGCCAAGTATATTGAACTGCACGATACAAACATCGCCCAGAAAGTGGAAATCATCATTGAGCACTTCAAAAACAGAATCATGCAGGAATTGGGCGGCAAAGCAAAGGCTATGGTCATTACTTCGTCGCGGCAGGCAGCAGTCAAATACCGGAACGAGTTTGAAACCTATATTTCCAAGCATGGGTACACGGGGATTCGCGCATTGGTGGCGTTTTCGGGTAAGGTCTCTCTTGACGGCCACGAATACACCGAAGCAGTGATGAACGGCATAAAGGAAGAAGATTTGCCGGAAGTGTTTGACAGCAACAGTTATCAGGTGTTGCTGGTGGCGAATAAGTATCAAACCGGCTTTGACCAGCCAAAGCTCTGCGCTATGTATGTGGACAAGCGCCTGCGGGGAGTCAATGCTGTGCAGACCCTTTCTCGCTTGAACCGTATTTGTGCGCCCTATGATAAGAAAACCTTTGTGCTGGATTTCAAAAATGAATATGAGGATATTCAAGCGTCCTTTGCCCCGTTCTATACCGAGACAATTCTGAACGAGACTATCACCCCTTCGGATATCCGGGCGGTGGAAGCTCAGGTGGATCAGTATAACTTTCTGGATATTGACGATATTGAGGAATTTAACGGATACCTGTATCAGGATAAACGAACATCTAAAGAAAAGGCTCGGATGTGGGCGCTACTGGATAAATCCCTGCAAATCATCAATCGCCACCCGGAACTGGAAAAGCTGGAAATTCGTGCAACGATCAAGCGTTTCTTGCGTTTTTACAGTTTCCTGATTCAGGCAACCTGTTTTGAAAGCGTGGATCTGCACAAGAAGTACAATTTCCTTTCATACCTAGTTAAAGAGATCGAAGTGGGCAGCGGTGGAAATGATTTTGATATTGCGGACAAAATCACGGCCTCTAATTTCCGTCAGAAAAAGACCGGGGAAAAAACACACGAGATTGAATCCAAGCCGGAGGTCAGCTTGCCGACACCCAATGAGGTCTTCATGGACGAAGCCGTGAAAAAGAAGCTGTCCGAGATCATTGACGAGATTAATGCAGCGTATAACAAGAACTTTGATGTTGACGTAGCTTCTAAGTCTGCATTGCAAATGAGGGACATTTTGCTGAAGAATGGACATCTGAGGGACAGTGCACGGAATAACTCGCTGAAAGATTTCCGCTTTGCCTATTTTGACGCTGTACAGGATGCTCTGATTGCCGGGTATGAGCAAAACCAGGACTTCTTTGCCCTTCTGCTTGATAACGACGAAAAGAAGCGGGAACTGATGCAGGTGTTCTTGGAGGATATTTATAAGCGACTAAGAGAGTGATAAGATAACATATATTATGCGTAAAGTATATATTAAAAATGTGATTAAATGGAGGTATTATCAATGTTAGAATATTCTGCTGTATGTTATAAGAATAGTTTTCTAAATCAAGTTATTGTCCGAGTTGATTTTGCTCAATTTATTCAGACAAATATGGTGTTTGATGAGAATATTGAAAAAGAAATACTGAAAATATTCCCTCGACGTGGGAAAGATCAAATTATTCGTTTTAATTCTATTAATGTAGTGTTTGACCAGAAAAACAATGGCCTACCAAATGCCAACGGTGAAATTATCGAAGGAATTCAGAGAGAGTATTTTACTAATGACGGTGGAAGCAAGTTGATCTTAACGAATAAGTTTATTATTTTTGAAATCAATAAGTATGTCAGCTTTGAACTGCACAAGCAATGGTTTCAGTCGATATTACTTGCACTTTTTCAAAAAAATAGAGTATCTGCGACTCGAACTGGTATTCGTTATATTAATATTTTTGACACATCCAAAATCAAACTGCAGAAAAAATATTTTACTTCAGAAATTGCTTCTTCTTTGTATGTAAGAATTGCAGAAGAACAAACACCTCGTCTAATAAGGTCAATGCATATGGCTGAATATCGTGTTGATGAAATGACTATGAATTTTAGATATGGAATGTTTAATCCGGAATATCCCAATTTCTTGAAGAAAAATGATTTTGCATTAGATTTCGATTTCTTTTCAAACGAGATTATTGATTCATCTGATGAAATTCTTCAAGTGCTTGATAAAGGTCACAACGAGATACAATCTATGTTTGAGCAGTCTATTACAGACTCACTACGTGAGGTGATGGACATTGAATAAGTATCTTGAGAGTATTGAGTCAATGGAGCAGGTTGGTACTGCTCCTTATAAACAAAGCCCACCTGATAGTGCAGTAGTATTAGAGATGAGTTCAGATACACCATCTATGACATATGCAGAACCTCCTGCATATGAAGAGATTATCCAAGATTCAGTTTCGTATACGGCACCACAAAAAGTAATTATAAGAAGATATAGGTTAAGGAAGTAAAAGGACATGGCAACTAAATCAAAAGCATTTCGAAGTAGGTCGACAGATCAAATTTGTCAAGGAGATATTTTTAAAAATGTAAAGTATAGTTATATCGATTCCGAAGACGGCGAAAGCGTAAATATTGTTGAGTATGAATTTCCGTTAGCACTTATAATTAGCCAAGCATGTGATGTTATTGCTATGGAAGATCTTACAGTTAAAAAGTGTGGTAAACCCGCAAAATTTATGCCTTCAATATTAATGTGCCCGATTTATGAGCAAAATGCTGCAAAATCAGGTCAGCATATCAAAGAAGCTTTTGAACAGCTGGCATTGAATTTTGAAAGCGAGAACACTTATCAAGGAGATGATTATAAAGTCGCAAAGAGAGATTGGCATTATAGAATTCATGCATTAACGGTTAATGTTGACGAAAAAGATGTAATAGAAAATGCAGTTATTGATTTTAAACATTATTTTACAGTTCCAATGACGTATCTTATTGCCCACAAAAAAGATCGAATCCTTCATTTGGATGATTTATTTGCGGAGCAAGTAACTCTTAAGTTTTCTACTTATTTAGCGAGAGTGGCAATTCCATAATAGACTGCAAGGCAAATAGTTAAGCTTAAGAGTCAGGTGCGAGTAGAAGTAATAAATCAGCCGAGCAGCATCCCACTGCCCGGCTGATTCACTTCATTTAGTTGCTGATTTATTCCTCCATGACCTCAAGCATCATTCTGGCACCCAGCTTAAAGCTGTTCTGGAACAGCAGGCACTCTGCCATGGTTTGATACTCACGAACAGCATCTGTGTATCGAGAGAACAGTTCTTTCTGTTCATCCGTCATAGTAGCCAGAAGCTTTTCCTCATTTCGGATAATCAGGCGAAGCACTTCTTTGTATTCCTTGCAAGCGTTTGTATCATATTCGATCGGTTCAATGTTGCCATACCAAAATTCTTCCAGAATTCTCATACGGCATCCTCCCCATAGATCAGCTCTTGGAGGATGATTTCCTCTGCACGATTGCGGATGTTATTCATGGCTCCGACCCATGCCATCTGATCCTGCGCTTTCAGCTGCTCATTGATACCCTCTTTCTCTGCCAGTTGTGTTACGAGCAGATGGAGTTTGTTGCGTGCCTGGGTGTCAATATCAGCCAGATAGCTGTGCAATCCTCCGCTGAGAACAAGATCGGAATAGAGCATGGGGCGATATTCTTTTAGGTATTGCTGGTGCTTTCTACCCCACATACCGATGGGGGCTATATCCGGTTCATTCAGCATTAAGCAGGGAATGTAGTAGTCTCCTTGGAGTTCATACCAAAGGCCGTTGCTTTGATCATAGATGTATTTTTCCATTATGCTGTCCTCCGTGTGTGAATTTAATTTTGAGGTGAAGACAAGAACAGCAACCAAGTTTCTTTCCCTACTGTTGTCCTGCGTCGCCCTGGGCAGCGATATGCAAGGCACACATAAGGAGCAAAACTTGTTTTTCGTGCGCTATGCACGGGGATGAAAATTAGAACATGATGTACGGAAAAACCGCAGTATTAAGCCAAAAATCAGGTGGAAAGCGAAGAAATCACCGGGTGTTTGGCAGGGTCAGCACCAGACCCTTGAAGTTCTGCAAGCGCTGATTTATTCAGAATCTTTTCGGAGCTCCCGGTTTTCCGGGGGCTCTTTTTTGCGCGGGGGCGGGGCGTTGATTTTTTCGTCGGATGCGGTATAATAAAAACCACAACCGAATAAAAACGGGAGCTTGTGTTACAGGCTGAGAGTAGGGTAGAACCCGAGACCGATCACCTGATTTGGATAATGCCAACGTAGGGAAAATCACTCCATTCGCATTGCTGCGGGGATTGTCCAGGGGGATGATCCCCGTTTTTTGTTGCCAAAACAAGGGAAAGGATGGAGATTTTGTCATGAGAGAGTATGCAACCCAGATGGAGGCCGCCAAAAAAGGAATCGTGACCCCCGAGATGGAGGCGGTGGCCGCCAAGGAGTACCGCACCCCGGAAGAGATCCGCCAGTGGGTGGCGGAGGGCCGGGTGGCCATCTGTGCCAACCGGCTCCACAAATGCCTGGACCCCAACGGGGTGGGCTCGATGCTGCGCACCAAGATCAACGTCAACCTGGGGGTCTCCCGGGATTGCAAGGACTATAACGTGGAGATGCAGAAGGTGATGGCCGCCGTGGAGATGGGCGCCGAGGCCATCATGGATCTTTCCTCCCACGGGGACACCCAGCCCTTCCGCCGGAAACTGACCGCCGAGTGCCCGGCCATGATCGGCACCGTGCCCATCTACGACAGCGTGATCCACTACCAGCGGGACCTGGCCACCCTGACCGCCCGGGATTTCATCGAGGTGATCCGCCTCCACGCTCAGGACGGCGTGGATTTTGTGACCCTCCACTGCGGCATCACCCGCCGGACCATCGACCAGATCCGGGCCCAGAAACGGAAGATGAACATCGTCTCCCGGGGCGGCTCCCTGGTCTTTGCCTGGATGAGCATGACCGGCCAGGAAAACCCCTTCTACGAGTATTTCGACGAGATCCTGGACATCTGCCGGGAGTACGATGTGACCATCTCTCTGGGGGACGCCTGCCGCCCCGGCTGCCTGGCGGATGCAAGCGACGTCTGCCAGATTGAGGAGCTGGTCCGGCTGGGCGAGCTGACCCGCCGGGCCTGGGCGAAGGACGTTCAGGTGATGGTGGAGGGCCCGGGCCATATGCCCATGGACCAGATCGAGGCCAATATGAAATTGCAGCAGTCCCTCTGCCACGGAGCGCCCTTCTATGTGCTGGGGCCCATTGTCACCGACATCGCCCCCGGGTATGACCACATCACCGCCGCCATCGGCGGAGCGATGGCCGCTGCGGCAGGCGCAGCTTTCCTGTGCTATGTGACCCCGGCGGAGCATCTGGCACTGCCCAATGTGGAGGACGTGAAACAGGGGATCATGGCCTCCCGGATCGCGGCCCACGCGGCGGATATCGCCAAAAAGGTCCCCCACGCCCGGGACGCAGACGACGCCATGGCCGACGCCCGCCGGACCTTTGACTGGGAAAAACAGTGGGAGTGCTCCCTCGACCCCGAGACGGCCCGGGCCATCCGTGCCTCCCGCGCCCCCGAGCAGGAGGACAGCTGTTCCATGTGCGGCAAGTTCTGCGCCGTCCGCAGCATGAACAAGGCCCTGAGCGGCGAGTACATTGATATCCTCTGAGCCTAAGCGGCCAGACACCCGAGCTCCCGGTTTTCCGGGGGCTCTTTTTTGCGCCGGGGGGAGAAAACCATTGCCCCCGGGGGAAAGGGCTGTTATACTGGGTTTGTGATTTGTTTTTAAGGGAGGATGCCCCTATGGAGGAGAAATCAAAGCCGAAGTTTTATCTCAAATGGCCCTGGAACCTGGTGGTCTATATTGCCCTGATCCTGGTTTTGCGGATTTTTGCCATCCCGGTGATTCTGGTTCTGAGCGCCTGGAACAAAAAGCAGCAGCCCGACGGCCCTGCCGAAGGCTACTGCCTCCAGCGCACCCGCGGCCAGCTCAAGAAGCTGTGGGTGTCGGGAATCCTCCTTTTTCTGGGCCTCTTGATGGGAGCCTACTTTGTGGGCTGCATCGTCTTCGAGGACTTCTCCACCTGGGAGGGAATTGAATACGGCACCTGGATTTTCTCCGGTGTGGTCACCCTGCTGATGGTGGGGCTGGGGGGCTATCTGGCCTTTTTGTATCTGCGGGACGCCTTCTGCCCCGAAAAAAGCCGGCTGGCCCAGTCCATCCGGGATCAGCTGCCCTACCCGGAGGAAGCGCCCCCGGTGGCGGAGCTGTTCGCCATGGTGGACGAGGACATCAAGGCCAACGGCCAGTGGTTTGACCAGGTGGCGGTGGGCCGGAAGTGGATTCTGGGGGACGATGTCACCGCCCTGGACCGGGTGCGGGTGGTAGCCGGCCGGGATGAGATCGAGCGCCACACCAGCGGCGGGCGGGTGCGGGTGACCCGGTATCTGGAACTGCATATTCTGGACGACCGGCGCCAGACCCAGATCACCACCCTGCGGGACCCAAAAGAGCTGCCCATGATTCTGGAATGTCTGCGGCTGCGGGTGCCGGAGGCCATCTTCTGCTCTTACAGCGATTTTAACGATTACAGCAAATATAGCGACGCCGACTGGCGGGAGCTGGAACACCAGTATCAGGCCCGGAAAGCCAAGCGGGCCGACCGGGAATACCAGAAAGAGAAGGCCGCCGCCGGGACCAATGCCCACTTCATCCTCACCGACCTGCGGGGGCTGCGTTCCTCCCGGGTGGACCGGGCGGCGGTGGAAACCCAGCTGGCCGGGCTGTCGGAATACGGCCAGCATTTCGGGGTGGAATTGATCGAGCCCCTGCCGGCGGGTCAGGCAGGGTGTTTGACCCAGATGGGGGCGGGCCTGGTGGAGCAGGGCCTGGTGGTCACCGCCGTCTTCCGGCAGGAGGACGGCACCTACCGGGGCTGGGGCCTGACCACCACGGCCCAGCAGGCCGGGGAACTCTTCGGCCGGCTGCTGGACGCCCACCAGCCCCCCGATCTGACCGGGTGGGAGCCCCTGCGGGCGGTGGATGAGCCGGAAGAAGAGCGCCCCCGGGTTCAGCTGACCCTCCGGGAGACCAGCGGGGCCTGCCGGGACTACGACTTTTTCACCCGGCGGGACCTGGAACTGGCCGGAGAGGGCCTCAACCGGGGCCGGTACAGTGAGGTGACTCTGCTGGTGTCCCCCTGGTACCTCCAGATTTTGGCGGGGGACGCCAGCGACGCCCGGTTCACCGCCCGGTGCAATAATCCCGCCGCCGGGCAGGTGGAACTCTACGAGACCAAGTGCACCGACGGCCAGGCCCGCCAGTGGCTGCTGGATCTGGGGGACGGCCGGTTCCGCCCCGATCTGGGCCAGTGGAAGAACATCACCAAGCAGGTGCTGGCCGAACTGAAAAAGAAAGACAAGGCGAAAGCCAAAGCAAATAGCAATACTTAAGGAGGAAACACCCATGGGCAAGTATTTCAGCGACGCAGTGGATCAGGCCATCGAGGACATCTATTATTGTTACGACTCCGACCGGGCAGTGGCGGCTTTGCAGCCTCTGCTGGATGCGGCCAAAGCCGGGGACGGGGACGCCTCGTATATCCTCTCCCGCTGCCTGTCGGGCAACTGTTACAGCTGGGACTATCATCCTTTCCGGGAGGACGAAGAGGGGGCCAACTTCTTTTTGCGCCAGGCCATCCATCAGGGCAGCGCGGCAGCGGTGCTGGGAGCCATGCGCTGCGGCATGCTGACCCCTGAGCTGGAAGAGGCCATGCCCTTCGAGAACCTGAAAGAGGCCTGGGAGGTCATCCGCCAGAAGGCCGAGGCGGGCAGCCTGTTCTGCCAGTACATGATCGGCAACACCTATTACTGGTGCGATATGCTTCGGATCGAGGGCCGGGGGCCCAAGGATTTCCCCACCTGGGAAGAGTGCCAGAAGTACCTGCGCCAGACCACCCTGGCCTGTATTCCCTGGCTGGAAAAAGCCTTCTACGGCGGCCTGGGCTTCGGCGGGCGGAACCTCTATAACCTCTACGACCAGGGGGACAAGGACGCGGGCATCGAGCCCCAGAAGGAAAAAGCCTGGGAGGTGGCCCGCCGGGGCGCCGAGCTGGGCTACCCCGACTGGCAGGCCAAATACGGCCAGCTGCTCTATCACCAGGGCGAGAAGCTGACCGAGGCCGTGGAATGGATGGAGAAGGCGGTGGCCCAGGGGGATCTGAGCAGCTGCTACAACCTGGGCAGCGCCTACGAGGAGGCCAAGGGCGTTTCCCGGGACATGGAAAAGGCCCTGGAGATCTGGGAAAAGGGCGCCCAGGACGAAGGGGATCAGTATTGCTGCAGCTGGCTGGGCAACCTCTATCTCAAGGGGGAGCAGGGGGTCCCCCAGGACCCGGCCCGGGGCGTGCAGCTGCTGGAGCTGGCGGTGGCCCGCGGGAATCTGTGGTACAGCCAGCTGCTGGCCTGCTGCTACCTCACCGGCAACGGCTGCCAGAAGGACTATGCCCGGGCCAAGTGGCTGCTGGATAACACTGAGCCCAAGCGGAAAACCGAGAGCTGGTATTACGGCATGGGCCTGATGTATACCCAGGGCCTGGGTGTGCCCGAGGACATCAAAAAGGGCGTGGAGTATTTGCAGCAGAGCAGCCTGCCCGAGGCAAAGCAGGCCCTGCTGGGGTACAAGAAAACCTTCTTCGGCAAGTGGGTCCGCCGCTGAGAAAACGCTGAAATAAAATAGACAGAACAACCGGCTGCCCGAAAGGCAGCCGGTTGTTCGTTTGCCCCCGGTTTGCATTTCGGGGCCGGATGCGGTACACTGGGGCAAAACGGGTTTTTGGGACCCATCGGGGGAGGGCACAACCATGCTGGTACAGGACAAACTGCAAAGCGGCGAGCATTTTACCGAGGTGGACCGCCGGATCGCCGACTATCTGCTGGCCCGGGGCGAGGGGCTGCGGGGGGAGACGGTGCGCCAGATCGCCGCCCGGCTCTATGTAGCCCCCTCGTCGGTGATGCGCCTGGCCCAGAAACTGGGGTACGATGGCTTCAACGCCCTGCGGGACGACTACCTGAAAGAGATCGAATACCTGTCCTCCCACTTCCGCCAGCTGGACCCCAACTATCCCTTTGCCAAGGGGGACGCCGAAGGGGTGATGATCGGCAAGATGCTGGCCCTCCACCAGGAGATTCTGGCCGACTGCCGCAGCCTGCTCACCCCGGCGGCCCTCCGCCAGGCGGTGGATCTATTGGCCCGGGCCCGGCGGATCTGCCTCTTCGGTACGGGCACCCACATGGGGGTGGCGGCGGATTTCGTGGAGAAGATGGCCAAGATCGGCCGGGAGGTCTGCCCCATTTCCCAGACCGACCTGGCCCTCTGGAAGGCCCTGGCCAGCGGGGGAGACACCTGCTTTATTTTGTTCTCTTATACCGGCGAGACCACCGCGGCCTTGAGCCTGGCCCGCCAGCTGAAAAAGCAGGGCATCCCTTTTATCGCGGTCACCTCCTACGGTGCGAACAGCCTTTCGGCGCTGGGCGACTGCGTGCTCTATCTCTCCACCCGGGAAAAACTCACCCAGAACCTCGGGGCCTACGGCACCACCGTCTCCATGGTCTTTCTGCTGGATTTGCTTTATAGCTGTCTCTTTGCCCGGGACTACGACCGGAGCCTGGCCTTTAAGATGACCGACACCGATCTCTACGACGGCCGCCACTCCAAAAACCCCATCCTGGAGGACGACGCCCCCTGACCGCCGGGAACAGCGTTCGGCTTTTGGGGGCTTTTTCGGCCTGATTTGGAAACGCTGTGCCCGTTTGGCCCAAATGGATTGACGCTCCCGCCCTTTGGTTTTACACTGGGACCCAGAGAGAAAAAACACCCCCGTGTAAACGAGAAAGGAGCTTATCCATGGAGAAAAAACCGGTCAAGATTGTCACCATCGGCGGCGGCAGCAGCTACACCCCCGAGCTGGTGGAGGGTTTCATCAAGCGGTACGACCGCCTGCCCATCCGGGAGATGTGGCTGGTGGACGTGGAGGAAGGCCGCGAGAAGATGGAGATCGTGGGGGCCATGGCCCAGCGGATGTGGGATGCCTCCCCCTATAAGGTCAAGGTCCATATGACCCTGGACCGCCGGGAGGCTCTGCCTGGGGCGGACTTTGTCACCACCCAGTTCCGGGTGGGCCTTTTGAACGCCCGGGTCAAGGACGAGCGGATCCCCCTCTCTTATGGGATGCTGGGCCAGGAGACCAACGGCGCCGGCGGCATGTTCAAAGCCTTCCGCACCATCCCGGTGATCCTGAGCATTGTGGAGGACATGAAAGAGCTCTGCCCCGACGCCTGGCTGATCAACTTTACCAATCCCAGCGGAATGGTCACCGAGTCGGTGATGCGGTACGGCCACTGGGATAAAGTCGTGGGCCTGTGCAACGTGCCGGTGGGGGCCATGCTGGACGAGCCGGGGGCCATCGGCCGGGACGCCAGCGAGCTGGTCTACCGGTTCGCGGGTCTGAACCACTTCCACTGGCACCGGGTCTTTGACATCCAGGGCCACGAGGTCACCGACCAGGTGGTGGACGCCTATCTGGCGGGCAAAGTCTCCGGCCCGGCCAACATCCCGGGGCTGGAATTCATCCCCGAGCAGCTCAAGGCGGTGGGGATGATGCCCTGCATGTACCACCGGTACTACTACCTCCAGGAGGAGATGCTCCGCCACGCCATCGAGGAGTACAACACCATCGGCACCCGGGCCCAGCAGGTCAAACAGACCGAGGCCGAGCTCTTTGAGCTGTACAAGGACCCGAACCTGAACTATAAGCCCGAACAGCTGGCCAAGCGGGGCGGCGCCCACTACTCCGACGCCGCCTGCGAGACCATCGCCTCCATCTACGGCAACACCAATACCCACATCGTCCTGACCACCCGGAACAACGGCGCTCTGCCCGATCTGCCCCCTGAGGTGGCGGTGGAAGTCTCGGCCTATGTGGGGGCCGCCGGGGCCCAGGCCGTGGCCTTTGGGCCGCTCCACCCCGCCCAGCGGGGCTGGCTCCAGCTGATGAAGAACATGGAGCTCTGCGTCGAGGAGGCCGCCGTCACCGGCGACTACGGCATGGCCCTCCAGGCGTTCACCCTCAACCCCCTGGTCCCCTCGGGCAAGACCGGCAAGCGGGTGCTGGATGAGCTGCTCATCGCCCACAAGAAGTACCTGCCCCAGTTCGCCGACACCATCGCCCGGCTGGAAGCCGAGGGCGTCACCATTAAAGACGAGGTGGCCCGCAGCTTGACCGAACAGGGCCTCTGATCCTGCTGTTTTTCCTGAACTCATCTCTCCTTATCCCTTGCCGGGGCCGCCGCTTTCTTGCGGCGGCCCTTTTTTGCGCAGCAGCAGAAGTTTCCTCTTGACAAAAGAGGGGCCCTCTGATAAACTGAACGCAGTTCACTTTGAACAGAGCCGAGGGGAGGGCAGCGGATGAACACCGTCGTCACATCAAAAGAGCAGATTTTGACGGCCAGCCGGGAGCTGGTTCGCCAGGGGGGCTGGCATGCGGTCAGCATCCGTTCGGTGGCCGAAGCCTGCGGCGTGTCGGTGGGCTCCATCTACAACTACTTTGCCTCCAAAGCTGAGCTGGTGAGCGATACGGTGGAGAGCGTCTGGTGCGAGATCTTCCACCTGCCGGAGGACGAGGCCGTCTTTCGGGATACCGAGGCCTGCATCGGCTGGATGTACAGCCGGATGGAATACGGCTGCCGGCAGTACCCGGGCTTTTTCAGCCTCCACTCCATCGGCTTTATGCGGGAGGATAAGCCCGACGGCAAGCGCCGGATGCAGAAAACCTGGCAGCATATCCTGGAGGGGCTGTGCTTTGTCCTGAAGCACGACGCCCGGGTCCGGCCCGGAGCTTTCGACGCAGCGTTCACTCCCGAAAAGTTCGCCGACGTCCTCTTTTCCCTGATGTTGTCGGCCCTGCTGCGGCAGGACTACGACCCCGCCGCGGTACTGGAGATCGTCCGCCGCACTCTCTACTGAAAAAACGCCTCGCCCGGCGGGCGGGGGTTTTTTAGGCGGTAAACTGAACTTCGTTCAGATTCCGCTTTTTTCCACCAAAATCGACCCGAAATAACCCTCTGAATTTGCTTTTTAAAGAAAAGGAGAAGCTTATGCAAGCCATTGTGGAAACACTTTTTGATGCGGTCTATCTGACCACCGTCATCACCCTGGGCATCCGGATGCTCCGGGGCAGCAAGGGCAATGCCCAGTTCGCCCTCTTCGGCGCCATGGCTGTCCTGCTGGGGGCGGGGGACGCCTTCCATCTGGTGCCCCGGGCCCTGGCCCTCTGCACCACCGGCCTGGAGAATTACACCGTGGCCCTGGGCCTGGGCAAGTGGATCACCTCGGTGACCATGACCATCTTTTATGTGCTGCTCTACTACGTCTGGCGGGCCCGGTATCAGGTCACCGGCAAAAATGGTCTGACCGCCGCGGTCTGGGGCCTGGCGGCGGCCCGGGTGGCTCTCTGCATGATGCCCCAGAACCAGTGGCTCAGCGCCGAGGCGCCCCTTTCCTGGGGCATCTACCGGAACATCCCCTTTACCCTGCTGGGCCTGGTGATCATTGTGCTGTTCTACAACAGCGCCAAAGAGAAGGGGGACAAGGCCTTCCGCTGGATGTGGCTGACCATCGTCCTGAGCTTCGGGTTTTATATCCCGGTGGTGCTCTGGGCGGATACCGTGCCCATGATCGGGATGCTGATGATCCCCAAGACCTGCGCCTATGTCTGGACCGTCTGGATCGGCTATTCTGCCATGAAAAAAGAACTGTAATTCAGGGAGGAAACATAAGATGAAGCGTTATTTCAATTCCGCACTCCTCTACGCCGGGCTGGCCATGGCCGGGGGCGTATTCTACCGCGAGTTCACCAAGTTCAACGGCTACACCGCCAAAACCACCCTCTCGGTGATCCACACCCACTACTTTATGCTGGGAATGGTGTTTTTCCTTCTGCTGCTCTTGCTGGAAAAGAGCTTCGGGTTCACTGGGGCCAAGACCGGCCGGGCGCTGGCGGTCTACCACACCGGCCTCAACCTGACGGCCCTTTTGCTGGGGATCCGGGGCGTGGTCCAGGTGCGGGGGATGGAACTGGCCCGCGGGCTGGACGCGGCCATCTCGGGCATGGCGGGCATCGGCCACATCCTGCTGGGGGTGGGGCTGATCCTAATTCTGCTCCAGGTAGGCCGGAGCGTCGCCGCCGCAGAAACCAAAACAAATCGCTGATTTAGAGCTGTGAAAAAGGCTCCCGGAGTTTTCCGGGGGCCTTTTTTGTTTGGGTCAGTATTTGATGCAGGGCAGGAGGGTCAGGGCGGGCGGCTGGACGATCTCGCTCTTGCCGTAGATGGGGCTGGAGGCCTTGGCGCTGAAATTGTGCTCGATAAAGCTCACCACATCTTCGTCGAACACCCCGCCGGAATACTCTCCCTCGAACCCGGAGCGGTAAGAGGACATGATGGTATAGTTGGAGAAAGCGCCATTGTCCCAGGGCTGCATGGTATAGAGGGCGTAGACCTGGCCGGTGATGTTGGGCAGGCCGGATTCCAGGGCGGTACCGGGGTCGGTGCTGCCCCAGGCCACCCGGTCCCGCAGATCGGGCAGGGCAAAGGTGGTGGAGCCGTTGCCGGCGCCGTAGGTGGTGCCGATCACCGCGAAGAGGGCCGCATAGGTCCGGCGGTTCACCAGGGAGCCGTCGCAGACCAGATAGCCCTCGGGGGCGGCGCTGCCCGCAAAGTAGATCACCGAGCCCACCGGCGCGCCGGCCCAGGAGGGCTGGCCGCTCTGGCCCTTCTCCAGAGCGGTCACCCGCTGGACCAGAGCCTTCAGGGCGGAGGCGGCCGCCGCACCCAGGGCGGAGCAGGCGGCGGACTGTTCCTCCCCGGACCAGCTCACCCCCGGCCAGGATCCCGCCAGGGCTTTCTTGACGCCGTAGGGCAGCCGGGCGGGGGTTAAGGGGGCGTGTTCCTCGGTCATGGCGTCCAGCTGGGGTTCGGTGGCGGGGTCGGTCTCCAGCACCCCGGCGGCGGTGAGGGTCAGGCCGCTTCCCTCCGCCAGTTTCACGGGGCCCGCCGCCTCGGCGGTGGGTTTGTCGGTGCGGCGGACAAAGCTGGTGAGGGCGGTTTCGGCCACCGCTTCGGTGGTGACCTGGCCGGTGACGGGGTCCGCCGACAGCACCCGCAGCAGCTGGCCCGGGGCCGCTGCGGCGGGGCGGGGCAGGGCCTCCACGTCCTGGGCGTCCAGCCAGACCGCCCCGCCCTTGCCGTTGACGCTGAGCACATCGCCCCCCTCGGGGGCGTAGCCCTCGGCCCGGCGGGCGGCTTCTTCGGCCCGGGCGGCGGAGGCGGCCGCCGCCTCGCTCTTGGTTCCGGCGGTCTGGGCGGCGACCTGGGCCTGCCCCACCGCGGCGGCGGCATCGGCCCCGGCCTGGGCGGCATCGTCGGCGGCGGCCTGGGCCAGCCGGGCGCTGTCCATCACCTGGGCGATGAACTGTTCGTAGAGGCTCTGGCTGGGCTCGGTTTCCTCCCCCTCCAGGGAGAGGGTGGGGTAGACGTCGTAGCTGCCGGGCTGGGTGTAGGCGGCGTAGCCCTGGCTGTCGGTGGCGGCCAGCATCCACCGGCCTTCCTCCGCCCCGGTGAACCGCCGGTCCACCGGCACCGAGCCTGCCGCTGAGAGCAGCACCGGGGCCAGGCGGGTGCCGTCCTGGTGCTGGATGTAAAGGGCCACGTTTTTCCCCGCCCAGGCTTCGGGCAGCTCAAAGTCGAGGGCGTCTACCCCTTCGGCCCCCTGGCCGCCCAGATGGAGCCGGTGGGGCTGGGCTACAAAGTCGGTGCAGCCGCCCCGGCCCAGGGCGGTAATCTGGATCTTCATAGAGGTACCTTCCTTCCGTTTTTTATGCCCATTGTACGGGCGGGAGCGGGGCGGGGCCAGCGCGTCCTTTTTGGGGCAGAAACCCGGCGAAAAACCCAAGAGTTTCTGCCGGTGTGGCAAAATGACAGCCCCTCGAACGCCCGTTTTTGGACTGTAAAAAAGGGCCATAATTCGAATAAATAGAAAACGAAATGTTAAAATTTTATGAACAAGTATGACTTTAGAAACGGTCGAAAATCAGGGCTAACTGCCTTAAAATTCGTCATTTGGGAGAAAACACTGTGCAAGATGCACAAAAAAGTATGTGAAAAAGCTATCAATCGCCGATGGGGCGATTTGACAAAGAGGGGTTTGTCTGCTAAGATATGGAGGTTGCAACAAACGATGCAACGCATAAAAACTGAATGCGAAGAAGTAAAACGCCGTCCTGTCGGCGTACCGCTGCGGCCCGGTTTATGGCCGTTTAAGGCGGGCAGGAGAGCCCGCCGGCGAAGATCCAAACTGTAAAAAGAGAGGAGTTGTTTCGTATCATTTCCCACAATGAAAACCAAACGGAGAAGAACCGTTCGGGCGCAGTGCGCGGGGTTTCGGCCCGGGCGCTGGCCCTGTGTGCCATGGCTCTGTGCCTGGTGGTGACCCTGATGGTGACCACCGCCAGCCTGCGGCTGACCTATATCACCGACTCTGCCGGCGTGCGGCAGGTGGTCTTTACCCAGGAGAGCGACCCCACCCGGCTGATGAGCCTGTCCGGCCTGGAAGCAGGGGAGGGCGACCGGATCTACTACACCGCTTTCAGCGGCAACCTGGCAACCCTGAACATTGAGCGTGCCTTCTCGGTGACCATCCAGGTGGACGGCACCGAGCAGACCGTCAAGATGGTCTACGGCACCGTGGCCGACGCTTTGGAGCGGGCCGGCATCACCCTGGGCCCCGACGACTACACCGTCCCCAGCCTGGACGCTTTCGTCACCGTGGGCAGCAAGATCGAGGTCCACCGGGTGGAGTACGTCCAGACCACCGAGTACCAGACCATCCCCTATGAGACCGAGTATATCTACACCAGCCTCTATTACCGGGACACCGACCGCACCACCACCGTCCAGAAGGGCGCGAACGGTGAGTGCGTCGTCACCAGCCAGCAGCGCTGGGTCAACGGCGAGCTGGAAAACAGCACCGTGGTGGATGTGACCACCACCGTGGAGCCCCAGGACAACATCGTCAAGGTCTACGGCGAGGGCGCCCCCGTCTCCCCCCTGACCGGCCCGGACGGCACCACCAACCCGCCCTCCTCGTATAGCCAGGTGCTCACCGGCAAGGCCACCGGCTACTACTCCAAGAGCGGCAAAGGCTCTTCCGGCCTGGGCCTGGGCTACGGCACCGTGGCGGTGGACCCGGATGTCATCCCCTATGGCACCCTGCTCTACATTGCCTCCACCGACGGCAAGTTCGTCTATGGCTACGCCATCGCCACCGATACCGGCATCGCCCTTCAGGACGGCCGGGTGCTGGTGGACCTGTTCTATGAGACCTACGCAGAATCGGTGATCAACGGCGCCATCAACGTCAATGTCTACGTAGTAGGCTGAGCGCCCGCCCCCGATTCGGCCCTTTTGCAAAACCAAGCGAGCCCCCGCCGCTGTTCGGCACAGAACAGCGGCGGGGGCTTTTTTTGCCGTTTTGGGAGCGTATGTCGAGAATGTATAGAAAATCTGTAAATATTTGTAAAAATCCACGGTTTGTTCTTTTTAAATGAAAAACATTGCAGCAGTTTTTCCAGAAAAGCCTTGCAAAATTGCTTGAAATTATTTAATATAAGAGAGTAAAACGTGCGGGCAAGTGTAGCTCGCGCAGGGAGGAGCTGCATATGAAACCGACTGAGGAAAAGATTCGGGACAACACGGCGGATCTGCCGGTGTACCTGTTCAAGCAGGGCAATAACTGCGAGGCGTACCGGTTTTTTGGCGCCCACCAGAAGGAGCGCGCCGGGGAGATGGGCGTGGAGTTCCGTGTCTGGGCGCCCCACGCTGCCGCCATCAGCGTAGTGGGCGACTTTAACAGCTGGAAGCCGGGCAGTCACCCGATGAAAAAGGTGGACGACGATTCCATCTGGGAGCTGTTTATCCCGGGCATCAAGGAATTCGATGTATATAAATACTGCGTAACAACCCGCGGCGGGGATCTGGTCTTTAAGTCCGACCCCTACGCATTCCATACCGAGACCCGGCCGTCCAACGGCAGCAAGGTCTACAACATCGACAATTTCGTCTGGCACGACGCCGACTGGCAGGCCAGCCAGAAAACCAAGGACGCCATCAACGGCCCCATGAACATCTACGAGATGCACGCGGGCAGCTGGAAGATGCAGGAGGGAGACAAACCCTACAACTACTCCGAGTTGGCGGACCTTCTGATCCCCTACATTCAGGAGATGGGCTACACCCACGTCGAGCTCCTGCCCGTCATGGAGTATCCCTTCGACGGCAGCTGGGGCTACCAGGTGTCGGGCTACTTCGCCCCCACCAGCCGGTACGGCACCCCCAAGGACTTCATGGCCTTTGTGGATAAGCTGCACCAGGCCGGCATCGGCGTCATCATGGACTGGGTGCCCGCCCATTTCCCCAAAGACCAGTTCGGCCTGTACATGTTCGACGGCGAGCCCTGCTATGAGGACCCCAACCCCCGCCGGGGCGAGCACAAAGAGTGGGGCACCATGGTCTTTGACTTCGGCCGCAAAGAGGTGGAGAGCTTCCTGATCTCCAGCGCTCTGTTCTGGCTGGAGCAGTACCACATCGACGGCCTGCGGGTGGACGCCGTGGCTTCGATGCTTTACCTCGACTACAACCGCCGGGACGGCGAGTGGGAGCCCAACAAGAACGGCGGCAAGGAAAACCTGGAAGCCGTGGCCTTCCTCCAGAAGCTCAACACCACCGTGCTGGGCCGCCACCCCGAAAAGTACATGATCGCCGAGGAGTCCACCGCCTGGCCCATGGTCACCAAACCCGCCTCGGACGGGGGCCTGGGCTTCAACTTCAAGTGGAACATGGGCTGGATGAACGACATGCTCAGCTACATGAAGACCGACCCTCTGTTCCGGTCGGGCAACCACAACAAGGTGACTTTCAGCTTCTTCTACGCATTCAGCGAGAATTTTGTCCTGCCCATCAGCCACGACGAGGTGGTCCACGGCAAGTGCAGCCTGATCAACAAGATGCCGGGCGAGTACGAGGCCAAGTTCGCAAACCTGCGCACCTTCTACGGCTACATGATGGCCCACCCGGGCAAGAAACTGCTCTTCATGGGCCAGGAGTTCGGCCAGTTCGCCGAGTGGAACGAGATGAAGCCCCTGGACTGGATGCTCCTCGACTACGACAAGCACAAGGAGCTCCAGCTCTACGTCAAGACCCTGAACCAGTTCTACAAGGATCACCCCGCCTTCTGGCAGGTGGATTACAGCTGGGAGGGCTTCCAGTGGATCGTCCCCGACGACTTCCAGCAGAGCGTGGTGGCTTTCCTGCGGAAAGACGCCGCCGGCAAGCAGATCCTGGTGGTCTGCAACTTCAACCCCGTCCTGCGGGAGAAGTACACCATGGGCGCCCCGGTGTCCGGCACCTACAAAGAGATCCTGAACAGCGACGATGTGGAGTTCGGCGGCGCCGGCACCGTCCACAACAAGAGCGTCCGCAGCAAGAAAAAGCCCATGCACGGCTTTGACCAGAGCATCACCCTGGCTCTGCCGCCCATGAGTACCCTCTACTTCGAGGTGCCCGCCAAGCGCCCGGCCCGCAAGACCGCCGCGGAGAAGGCAACCGAGGAAAAGGCCGAGACCAAGAAGACCACCAAGCGCGTCTGCCGCACCAAGGCGGAGCCCAAGGCCGAGGAGAAGGCCCCCGCCAAGAAGCGGACCACCAAGGCCAAGGCCACCGCAGAAAAGGCCGCAGAGGAGAAGGCCGCCGCCCCCAAGAAGGCCCCGGCCAAGCGCACCCGCAAGCCCAAAGAGGAGACGCCCGCCGAAAAATAAGGCGGCCGCCCCGGGGTGAACCGCCCCATATTGTGCGGACAGTACAAAAAAGAGGCCTGCAAGGGGTAGAACAAGCGAATCAAAGACTGGCCTGGCGAAGCGAGAGCGGAGCCAGGCCAGTCTTTGTCTGGAGGCGCTCGTGGTTGTAGAAGTG
>NZ_BQKV01000028.1 GCF_022180365.1 Faecalibacterium gallinarum | reverse complement strand
GGCCGCCGGGCCGCAGTCGGGGCTTATGGCCCGGCCTTTGCCCGGGAAATGAAAATTTTGCAGCGTCTGCCCCCTCGGGGCGAAAGGAACGGATGTATGAAAAACCTGCCCAACGGCATTAAATGGCTGATTCTGGTTCTGATCCTGGCCTTGATGGCCTGGCTTGTTCTGCTGGTCAACGACCGCGCCTCCCGCGTAGAGATGCCGCCGCCGGATAACCTCTTTGGCATATACGAAAATGCAGCCGGCGAGGAGTAAACGGCACCCGCGCAGCGCGGCCTTACATTCTCATATTGGGTATAACAAAAACCGCCTCCCTTTCAGATGTGAAGTGACCCCAAAAAGTTAGACAATATTTGAAAGCAAACATTGTTTAAGCAGCCGAAAGGGCTTGTTGTCTGTGAATAGCAGGCGGCAAGCCCTTTAGTTTTGTCTTAATTCTGCGGTTGTTGTAATACTCAAGATAATTCACAAG
>NZ_BQKV01000027.1 GCF_022180365.1 Faecalibacterium gallinarum | reverse complement strand
ACGCAGAGTCATTCCCTGGCTGCGAAGCTCTATTATTTCCTTCTCGTGTTCCTGAATGTGGCTGTATTTTCTGGGCATAGCAAAGACCTCCTGTAGTAGTTTTATTCTACCACAGGAGGCCTTCTTTTTTCACTGTCTACTTTTACTGGGGCGGTTCACCGCTGGCGGGGGCTTTTTTATCCGCGCCGTAGATCAGTGTAAAACCAAAGGGTTCAAGCCGCGGCAGCTCGACCTGCTGCGAACCACAGCGTTTTAGAAACAGCCTCTTTCTGCCCAAGTTCCTTGAATGGAAGGGTGGGTGGGGATAAAAATTTGCCCGGCGGAATGAAAAAACAGCCCCTGCAAAGCAATGCAGGGGCTGCTGTTTTGGTTATAGAAAATTATTTCAGGAAGCCGTTGATGATCTGCTCCTCGGCCTCGGCCTCGGTCAGGCCCAGGGTCATCAGCTTGATGATCTGGTCCCCGGCGATCTTGCCGATGGCGGCTTCGTGGATTAGAGCGGCGTCCAGGTCGTTGGCCTCCAGCTGGGGGATGGCCAGGATCTTCGCCTTGTCCATGATGATGGCGTCGCACTCGGTGTGGCCGGTACAGGGGGCGTTGCCGGTGATCCGGGAGTCAAACTTCTGATAGGAGTTGTCCTTGGCCACCGAGCGGGAAATCACGTCGGCGCTGGCCCCCTCGCCGTTCAGGTTGACGGCGTAGCTGCTCAGGGCGGTCTGGCTGCCGTGGGTCATCAGGCGCTCCCGCACCACCAGCCGGGCCCCGGCGGCCAGGTTGGCCTTGGTTTTCCGGTCGGTGGAGTCCACGCCCTTGATCTGGACCATCTCCATCTCCATGGAGCTGCCCTCGTCCAGATAGGCCTCGGTCACCGGGTTGAGAATCCGTTTGCCCTGGCCATCGCCGGAACCATAGTGCTTCTCCACGTATTTCACATGGGCGTTTTTGCCCAGATAGAACCGGTGGATGCCGTCGTGCTCGGCGTCCTGAACGCCGCAGTTGTCGATGCCGCAGCCCGCCACGATCACCACGTCGCTGTCCGCCCCCACAAAGAAGTCGTTGTAAACCGTCTCCTTCAGGCCGCTCTCGCTCAGCACCACCGGGATATGAACGCTCTCGTTTTTGGTGCCGGGCTTGATCTGGATGTCAATGCCGCTGCCGTCCGGTTTCGGGGTGATGTCGATGTTGGCGGTGGTGTTCCGAGCTGCGGTCTTGCCGTTGGCCCGGATGTTGTAGGCCCCTTCGGGGACGGTGTGCAGGTCGGCCACCTCGGCCAGAATTCGCTTTTGAATCTCGTCCATTATGCTCTCCCTCCCTGTTCCAGCACACTGCAAGCCCCCACCGCGGCGGTGGTGCCCAGCAGGCCGGGCAGAATCTCGGCCCGGGGGCCCTGCTGGACCACCTGGCCCTTGGCCAGGACGACGATCTCGTCCGCGATGTTCAGGATCCGCTCCTGGTGCGAGATGACCACAATGGAGCCGTCCTGCTGGCGCTGCTGCATCCGCTCAAAGACCTGGATCAGGCTCTGGAAGCTCCACAGGTCGATGCCGGCCTCCGGCTCGTCAAAGACCGAGAGCTTTTTGCCCCGGGCCAGCACGGTGGCGATCTCGATCCGCTTGAGCTCGCCACCCGACAGGCTGGCGTTGACCTCGCGCCGGACATAGTCCTTGGCGCACAGGCCTACCTCGGACAGGTAGCCGCAGGCGTCGGTGATGCTCAGCTCCTTGCCCGCCGCGATCCGCAGAAGATCCAGCACCTGGATGCCCTTGAACCGAACCGGCTGCTGGAAAGCGAAGCTGATGCCAAGGTTTGCCCGCTCGGTGATGCTCTTGTGGGTAATATCCTCGCCGTCAAAGAGGATCTGGCCGGCCGTGGGCTGCTCGATGCCCGCGATCAGCTTGGCGAGGGTGGATTTGCCGCCGCCGTTGGGGCCGGTGATGGCGACAAACGTATGGTCCGGGATGGTCAGCGAGATATCCCGGATGATCTCTTTTTGGCCTTTGCCGTCCGCAACGTCAAAGGAAATATGCTTTAATTCCAGCATGGATTCACCTCATTGATACAATGCCTGTTCCGGCGGGAACAGGCGCTTTTTGCCCTAAAAAGGATTATAATAGCAAAAGCCCCCCCTGTCAACAAACACCGCCGGCCCATTGTGGAAAACCCGTGTTTTCCACAGGCGGGAAAACTCCCTTTTCTGGATTGTGGAAAATTTGGCAGCCGGATATTCCATATTGGAGAAATCTTGGCCCGAACTGCTGACAAGACAGAAAAAAGAAAGTTTTCCCCCGCCAAAACTTTCTCGGAACGGCCAAAAGAGGCTTTTTTGCTGCCGAAAAATACCGATTTTGACGGTCGGTTTTACCTGCCGTATAACCAAAGGAAAATTCTGGTGTTGAAAACCTGGTGGAAAAAGTGGAAAACCACCCGGAAAACTCCTGATTTTTCCCAAAAAGGAAGTGGAAAACCCGGTGGAAAAAGTTAAAAAAGCCCCTCGCGGTTGAATGACGGGGCCGATCATGGTACAATGATAACCAACATGGGCCCTTTGTGCCGGAAAGCACGCGGCGCCGATGATTCCTGGATTTTTAGGAGGCGTTCGTCTATGAACTGGTTCGATAAACTCGAGCGGCGGTTCGGCCGCTGGAGCATCCCCAACCTCACCTCGATTCTGGTGGGCGGGCAGATCGTGGTCTATGCGGTGGCCCTCTTTGTCAATCGAAACATTGCCTCCAGCCTGTCCCTCTATGCCCCGGCGGTGCTGTCGGGCGAGGTTTGGCGGCTGGTGACCTTTCTCTTTGTTCCCTATGCGGGGGGCGGTATCCTGGGCTTTGTGCTGGAAGCCTATTTCCTCTGGTTTATCGGCACCGCCCTAGAGCGGGAGTGGGGGGACTTCCGGTATAACCTCTATATCCTATTGGGGGCCCTGGGGGCGATTCTGGCGGCCTTTGTCACCGGCTGGGCCGATACCTATTGCCTGATCCTCTCCCTGCTGTTGGCCTTTGCCGCCCTCTACCCGGAGATGCAGGTGCTGCTCTTTTTTGTGCTGCCCATCCGGGTGAAATACCTGGGGATTTTCTCCGGGGCCATCTTCCTGCTGAGTTTTATCTCGGCGGGCTGGTGGACGAGGCTAAACTATCTGCTCTGCATGCTGGGGTATATTGTGTTCTTCGGGCCGGTGCTCTACCGCAACCTGCGGGCCTGGTACCGGCGGGAGCAGTGGAAGCGGAACAACCGCCGCTGGTAATTACAACCCGATGAAGGAGGCGCGCGCCATGATGCTGGACCGTCTGGCCGGCAATGAGACCCTAAAAGAGAGCGTGGCCCGGATGCTGGAGGCCCGGCGGCTGACCCACAGCCTGCTTTTGGTGGGAGAGCCGGGTCTGGGCAAGGGCTTTGCGGCCCGGTGCATCGCCGCCGACTACCTCTACCCCGCCGGGGGCCCGGCGGCCGGGGCCCTGGTGGAGGGCCAGTGCAGCAAAGCCGTGGCCAAAGCGGGCGACCGCCACAGCGGCCGGGTGGAAACCGGCCTGGTGCGGGAGGCCATCTCTCTGGAAGGGATGGGCAGCGGCGGGCGGTATCTGGTGGGCCAGGTGACCGCCATGCGGCGGGAGATCTTCAACACCGGCCTTTCGGCGGCGGGCCGGGCAGTGCTGCTCTACCATGTGGAGCAGATGAACGAGGAATCCGCCAACGCCCTTTTAAAAGTCATGGAGGAGCCCCCTGAAGGGGTCCTCTTTATCCTGACGGCGGACAGCCTGGCAGGGGTTCTGCCCACCATCCGGAGCCGCTGCGTCAGCTTTGCTCTGGCCCCGGTGGCCCCGGCCCAGTGCGCGGAGTACTGCGCTGCCCAGGGGGTAGACCCCGCCGAGGCGGCCTTGCTGGCGGAGCTCTACGACGGCCAGATCGGCACGGTACTCTCCGCCGCCCAGGACCCCGCCCGCCGGGGCCGGGTGGAACAGGCCCAAGCCCTGGCCGAAGCGGCGGCCCGGCAGGACAGCTATGCTGCCTCCACCCTGCTGGCCAAATACGAAAAAGACCGTTCCGGCGGGGCGGCGCTGCTGCGGGAGTTTGGCGCCCTGGCCTCGGCGGGGCTGCGGGGCAGCCCCCACTGCCCCCTGAACGGGGCCCAGGCCGGGCGAGCCCTCCGGCTGGCCGATGAGGCCCGCCAGAAGCTGGAACGGCAGGTCAACCCGAAAATTGTTCTCCAGCTTCTGGCTGCCCGGCTGGAGGAAACCTGACCGAACAAAAAGGCCGGGGAGGGCGCACCTCCCCGGCCTTGGTTCCATTATAAAGTTGTGTGCCCCTCAGTGACGGATGCGGCGGCCCCGGCCCGAACGGCGGCGGCGGAACAGCCCTTGGCCGCCCCCCATCAGGACGGTGGCCACGCTCAGCACCAGCAGGGCGGCCAACAGTGCCGGAAGAAGCAGCAGGGTGGCCTTGCTGTCGGTGATGAAGTCGGATACATACTCCCGGCGGGCCACCAGATCGGTTTTGCCCACCTCGTAGCCGTCCAGATAGACGGTGGCGGTGCCGATCACCTGGCCGGGCTTGACGGAGGCCCGGACCGATTCGGGCAGATCAAACTGGAAGGTGACCTCGTCCTCGGCGTGGCCGTAGCCGGTGACCTCGGCGGCAGCGTAGAGCTCCACCGCCTCTTCGCTGCGGCACTGGGTCAGGGGCACCGTGGTCAGAACGGTTTCGGTGTCCACCAGCAGCCGGTCGTTGAAGCTGGCGAAAGCCCAGTCCAGGATCTCGGCGCACTCACGGTAGATGTTGTCCAGGTCGGATTTCAGCACCACCAGGCCGTAGGTGTGGCCGTCCTGCTCGGCGAAGGTGACGAAGCACCGCCCCGCCAGGGTGGTGAACCCGGTTTTCATCCCCCGGATGTAGTCCCGGTAGTACTCGTACTCGGGGTTCAGCATCAGGTTGGTGGTCTTGATCTCCCGCTCGCTGGTGTGGAGGTTGGTGGCGGGCAGGGTGTAGGTCAGGTTCTGAGCCGCCTCCATATAGCCGGGCTGGGCGTAGCAGGCCGCGGCAATCCGGGCCAGATCCCGGGCAGTGGAGGCGTTGCCGTAGTCATAGAGGCCGTGCACACAGCTGAAAGTGGTGTTGGTGCAGCCCAGCTCGGCGGCCCGCTCGTTCATCTGGGCCACAAAGGTGGTGAGGCTGCCCCCCGCCAGATCACTGGCGATGACGCTGGCAGCGTCGTTGGCGCTGGCCACCAGCAGGCAGTTGAGCAGGTCAATCCGCCGGACTGTCTCCCCGATCTTGAGCCCGGCGGTGGTGCCGTTGGCGTTCTGGATGTCGGTGAACTCCTGGGTCAGGCTGGTGGGGATGGTGACCTCGGCTTCCAGGTCCACCCCGCTCTCGAGCAGCAGCAGGGCGGTCATCATCTTGGTCAGACTGGCGATGTACATGGGCTGATCGGCGTTCTGCTCGAGGATCACTTTCCCGGTGTCCAGGTCAAAGAGATAGATGGCCTCGTCGGGGTAGGTGGTCTGGATGGGCATGGGATAGGAGGCAAAGCCGGGCAGAGCCAGAGCGGCAGCCAACACCAGGGCCAGCGCCAGAGCCAAAGCCCGGCGGAACAGACGAGCAGAAACTTTCATGAGCGGATCTCCTTTTGGGCGGAGCCGGGGGCGGCCCCGCGGTGGATGATACAGAGATAAAACGAAAAACAGGGGCGGACCCCCTGCAAAATCAGTCTCTTTATAAAAGATACCACAAAACCGGCAAAAGAGAAAGGTGGTTTTTCACAATGATTGCTGCATTTGGTGGAAAAATACCCCAGGACAAGGGCGCGGCCTTTGTGGCCGAAAACGCCACGGTGCTGGGAGACGTGACCCTGGAAGAAGGGGCCAACATCTGGTATGGGGCAGTGCTGCGGGCCGACGAGGGAAAAATCCTCATTGGCCCGGGGGCCAACGTCCAGGACAACGCGGTGCTGCACTGCGACCCCGGCGGGCAGGTGGTCCTGGGCCGGGATGTGACGGTGGGCCACAGCGCCATTGTCCACGGCTGCACGGTGGGAGATAACACCCTGATCGGGATGCACGCCACCCTGCTCAACCACTGCGTGGTGGGCAGCGGCTGCATCATCGGGGCGGGGGCCCTGGTGCCGGAGGGAATGGTGATCCCGGATGGCGTGGTGGTCGTGGGGGTACCCGCCCGGGTGATTAAACCCGCCAGCCCCGAACAGCAGGCCGCCACCGCCCACAACGCCGCCGAATACGTCCGGCTGGGGCGGGAACACGCGGCGATTCAGGGTAAAAACAAGGGTTAAAAAGGCCCGGAAAAGCTTTTACACATTCTTCACAGGTTTGTAATCATTTTCACGCAAAAGCTGGGTATACTACAATCACAAAGAAACGGGGCCGCAACCGTTCTTTGTACATGATTCCTCCTCACACCAAAGCAATACCCCATACAATCCCCCCGCGTCGGTGAACCGCAAGCGCCGACGCGGGGGGATTGTCATTGTGGGAGTGATTAAAGCCTCCCGCTCTGTTCATGAACTCGGGGGACAGTCCCGAATCCCTTGACGATGATCCCAAGGGGTGTATAATCAAAATTGTATTTCCAATCTTGTACAGAGTGATTAAAAAGTGGGGCGTTTTTATGTACGAAAAACGAGAGAAGCTGTGCGGCATCATTGCGGTGGTATACTATATAGCCTATTGGTTTCTCCTCTTATTGTGCGGGAAAGTTCAGGTCCTGACCCAGAGCAGACTTTTTACCACTGTTTTATACACGCTCATATTTGTATTAACCGTCGCTTTTGTCTATCGAAAAGAGCACAGCTGGCGCAGCCTCGGTTTTCCCGGCGAAAAGAACACAAAGACCGATCTTTGGCTCGGGGCTGTTCTTATTCTGGCCGGTATTTGTATTAAGATCTTTCTTGTGTGGAAAGTATTCGGGCAGCTGACTGGGGATCTCTGGTTTCAAATTCTCTGGACGATTCCCTATTACCTCTTCTATATTGCGGCCGTGGAGGAAATTCTTTTCAGAGGTTTTATCCAAAACTATCTATTCGGGCTGAACCTCAACCCAAAACTGGTATTCTGCCTGGGTGGGATCTTCTTTTCTTTATTCCATCTGCCCTATCAGATGTACAACCGCGGATTTTCTTCCCTGCTGGTATATACCGTACAGATGATCCCCAGTCTGGTGTTTATCTTCTTTGTTCATTTGGCACTGTGTCTGATTGCGAAAAAGCGGGAAAGCATCATCCTGCCCATTGTAATCCATTTTCTGATGGATTATCTTTGATCATAAAGAAAAAAGCGGGCGAAAGCCCGCTTTTTATATTGCTCCGTAAATGCCGCGCACCGAGACTTCTCCGGTAAAGACGTGCTGCTGGCCGCTGTCGGTTCGCACCACCAGCCGGCCGTTTTCGTCGATGTCCTCGGCGATCCCCTCGCCCTGGCCGCCGCCCGGCAGATCGAAGGTCACCCGCCGCCCCAGATTCACGCAGGCGGCCTTGTACGCCTCCCGGAAAGGCGCGAACCCCTCCCGCGCGAAGGTGTAGAGGGGCCGGTCAAAGCCGAAATCGGTCAGAGCCTCCGCCAGAATTTCCGGGTCCCGGGCCAGATCCACCGCCGCCCCTTCCAGCGCCAGGGAGCTGCCGTAGGGCAGGCCCGCCGCCTCGAAATACTCCCGGGGCTGGGCCAGGTTGATCCCGATCCCCGCCATGTAGCCCCGGCCCTGGTTCTGGTAGCCGTAGCTCACGCTCTCACAGAGGATGCCCACGATCTTTTTGCCGTTCAAAAGCAGATCGTTGGGCCATTTGATCTGGCATTTCACCCCGTACCGCAGGGCCAGCTGCTGATGGACCGCCAGACTCGCCAGCAAGGGCAGAGTCTCCGGCTGGACCAGGTCTTCCCGGATCACCACCGTGCAGTAGAGGGCCTGGCCCGCAGCGTTGACCCAGCGGTGGCCCTGTCGTCCCCGGCCTGCCGTCTGGCTGGTGGTGTACACCGCGCCCACCGGCCCGAACTCCTCGAAATGGGCCTTGGCGTAGTTGTTGGTGCTGTCACACTCCGGGATATACCGCACTTCGTTCAGGCTCATCCCTTGGGCACCTCCCGATGCTCAGCGCTCAGGATTTTGCCGTTGTCCAGTACCATCACGCCGTAGGTATCCGGCCCGATGTAGCACCGCCCGCAGGAACCGGGGTTAAACAAAAAGACCGGTCCCTGCTGCTTGGCGATGGGAATATGGGTGTGGCCGAAGAGGGCGACTTCCGCCCCGCGGGCCGCCGCCGTATCCACCAGCGTATCCGTATCGTATTTAACGCCGTACATATGCCCGTGGGTATAGAAAACAACCACCTTGTCAAAGGCTGCCAGCCCGTCCAGGGGCTCTAATGCGCCATAATCGCAGTTGCCCGCCACCGCATACGCCCGCAGGCGGGGGGCGGTGGTCAGTGCCCGTTCCAGATCCCGCAGGCCGTCCCCCAGAAAAATCAGGGCATCGGCGTCAGCCTCGGCTTTCAGGATCCGGCGGATGGCGGGCTCACTGTTGTGGCTGTCGCTGAGAATCACAAGTTTGGTCATGTGCGGGTCCTCCTTTCTTTTTTTGGCAGAATTATGCCTCGTCCTCCTGACCGTTTTGGCAGGCCAGCATGGCTTTATACACTTCGCTCTTGGACCAGGGGGTGCCCTGGGCGGCGGTCTTGGCCGCGGCGGTGGGGCTCATGCCCCCCTGAGTCAGTTCCAGAGCCCGGGCAGCCGTATCCTCCAGGGTGGCGGCTTCGTCCGGCTGGGCGGCGGCGGGGGCCCCCGCCATCACCAGGACGTATTCTCCCCGGGGCTCGTTCTGGGCGTAGTACGCCACGGCCTCCCCCAGGGTGGTTTTCTGGATCTCTTCGTGGAGTTTGGTCAGCTCCCGGCAGAGGGTGATGCTCCGCTCGGGGCCGAAGGCCTCGGCCAGATCGTCCAGGGTGGTGCGGAGCTTGTGGGGCGCCTCGTAGAAGATCACGGTCCGCTTTTCCCCGGCCAGCTCTTCCAGTCGCTGGCGCTTCTGGCGGCGGTTCACCGGCAGAAAGCCCTCAAACACCCAGCGGGAGGTGTCCTGGCCCGAGACCGCCAGAGCGGTGACGCAGGCCGAGGCCCCCGGCACCGGCACCACCCGGATTCCCCGGGCCAGGGCGTCCCGAACGATGGCCTCGCCCGGGTCGGAGATGCAGGGCATCCCCGCGTCGGAGCAGAGGGCGCAGTCCTCCCCCGCCTCGATCCGGCGGAGAATCCCCTCCCCTTTTTGGAGGGCGTGTTCGTAGTAGCTCACCAGGGGCTTTTTCAGCCCCAGGTGGTTGAGCAGCCGCAGGGTCACCCGGGTGTCCTCTGCGGCCACAAAATCGGCCGCGCCGAAGGTAGCCGCCACCCGGGGCGGCATATCGTCCAGGTTGCCGATGGGGGTGGCGACGATATAGAGTGTACCGGCCATAATTTCCTCCCGTAATTCCCGCCGGGTCATTGGCGGGGCAGTTTGTGGGGATATTTGTCAGTCTGTTTCCCGGTTTTTCGACGGGTTACCCCGGCCGGGGCCATAGAGAGCCGCCCCCGCTTCCAGCAGAAGGTCCGGCTCGATCCGCAGCCCGGTGCGGCGGTTTTTCTGGGCTTCCACCAGAAAGAGCCAGGGGGCGCCCCCGGCCTGGTTTTTCACAAAGGCCAGCCGTTTGGGTTCCAGCCGGTGGGCCCGCAGAACCGCCAGCACCTCGGCCAGACGCTCGGGCCGGTGGCAGAGAGCCAGCTTCCCGCCGTCCTTCAAAAGCCGGAAGGCGCAGGCGCAGACATCTTCCAGGGTGCAGGTCTCTTCGTGGCGGGCAGCGGCCCGCTGGGGCGCAGCGCTTCGGGGCCCGTCGGTAAAATAGGGCGGGTTGCAGGCGCACAGATCGTACTGGCCCTCCCCCTGGCGGTACTGGCGCAGGTCGGCGCAGACCGGCTGGATGTGCTCGAGCCCCTGGTCCGACACCGCTGCCGCCAGCAGGGCGCTGGCCTCGGGCTGAAGTTCCACCGCCGTACAGGGGCCCCGGTGGCCACGGTCGTGCCATTCCAGGGCTACCACGCCGCATCCGGAACAGAGGTCGGCGGCCCGCTGACTGGGCCGGGGCGTACAAAACCGGGCCAGCAACAGGGCGTCGGAGCCGAACCGGTGGGCCGGCGTGCAATAGATCTCAGTGTTATTATACAAAATCTCGGTGGAATGTTCCATACTGCGGGCGGCCCCATCCTCAAAAAAATTTACCATCTGCGGCCCATAGGATCGCCCCTCTCTGGGGACGGGACGGGCAAAAAAACAGCAGATCCGGGCGGACCTGCTGTCTTCTGCGTTATCTGTGCCGCTGGAATTACTCAGCAGTGATTGCACCAGTGGGGCAAGCACCCTCGCAAGCGCCGCAGTCAATGCAGCTGTCAGCGTTCACAACAGCGACGCCACCCTCGACGGTGACAGCGCCAACGGGGCAAGCGCCCTCGCAAGCGCCGCAGCCAACACATGCATCAGAAACCTTGTGTGCCATAATAGTACGCTCCTTTCAACCCGTGCCTAAGAATCCATGTAAATAGAGAGCCGGTCCTGCACGGGCAGAATCCGCCTCTCGAGGAATACGATCCTTGAGTGGATTGTAGCAAAGCGGGCCCCAAAATGCAAGCCTAAGTCGGAACCCTTCTCCCGAAAACCGGACATTTTGGCTGATTGCACAAAACAAAACCGGAGTTACTGGGGAAATTGCGCCCGGATTTTGTCAAAAATCACCAGGGCTGCCAGACCAAAGGGAGGGTGGTTTACTCCTCCTCGGGGCTGGCGGAAGCCACCAGAGGGGCCGGATCCCGCAGGCCGGAATAATCGTCGTCCGGGTCGGGGCGGCGGGGAGCGCGTTTGCCGCCCGAAATATACTGGCAGACGCTGGCTTTATAGTATTTGGGGGCCAGAGCCTCGGCGGCGCAGCGCACCCGCAGATAGCCCGAGATGGGGTTGACCTCGATGACGGTTCCCACCCCGTCGGGGGTGCGGACAGTGCTGCCCACCATGGGCAGGATGCTGTTCAGATACTCGTAGGCGCTCTCCTCATAGGCCAGGCAGCACATCAGCCGGCCGCAGGCACCGCTGATCTTGGTGGGGTTGAGAGAGAGGCCCTGCTCTTTGGCCATCTTGATGGAAACGGGCTGGAAATCCTGCAAAAACCGGCTGCAGCAGAAGGGCTGGCCGCAGATGCCCAGGCCTCCCAGCATCTTGCTCTCGTCCCGCACGCCGATCTGGCGCAGCTCGATCCGGGTGTGGAAGATCCCGGCCAGATCCTTGACCAGCTCCCGGAAATCCACCCGCCCGTCGGCGGTGAAGTAGAACAGGATCTTGGAGCGGTCCAGGGTGTACTCGGCTTCCACCAGCTTCATCCCCAGGCCGTGGCGGGCGATGCACTCCTGACAGGTGCGGTAGGCCCGCTTTTCGTCCTCCCGGTTCTGACGCATCCGGCGGACGTCCACCCCGTCGGCGATCCGGGTGATGGGTTTCAGATTTTTGGGGGCGGCGGCGTCCTCCACCGGGCGGGCCGCCTGGACCACCTCACCGCACTCGACCCCCCGGGCCGTCTCCACGATGACGTAGTCCCCCACCTTCAGCTCGGCGCCTGCGGGGTCGAAGGAATAAGCTTTGCCGTTTTCTTTGAAACGGACGGAAATGACATTTTTCATTTTGATCCTCGTTGCATGACAAAAATTGTATGATAAAATGCGTTGCTGCGATTTGGGCAGATTGGCAGATGGAAAGCCATCTTACACTTTAGTATATCACAGCCGGGGGCGCTTTTCCATCCAAAAAATAGACCGGGGCGCCCTTGCGGGAAGATTTAACAGATTTATCGCTTCTTTCTCTCTTGCAAAGATTGGGGGATTGTATATAATAAGAGTGTTTATATGACGCAGAATTTGTTTTACTCTGCCGACACAAAACACGGCCGGCCCCTGGTCCGGTTCATCAGAGGAAGATTATGGAAAAATATAGTGTCAAAAATCCGTTCACCGTTCTAGTTGGAGTGATTATGGTGCTGCTGCTGGGCTTTGTGGCGGTCACAAAGATGCAGACGGACCTGTTGCCCGACATCAATACCCCCTACCTGATGGTGGTTACCGTATATCCCGGTGCCAGCCCCGAGCGGGTGGAGAGCGAGGTCTCCCAGCCGCTGGAGAATACCCTGGGCACCGTTTCGGGCGTCCAGACCATTACCTCCACCTCGGCGGAGAACTACAGCATTCTTCAGCTGTCTTTTGCCGAGGGAACGGATATGGACAGCGCCCTGGTCAAGGTCTCCAACTCCCTGGAACAGGCGGCGGAGACCCTGCCCGACCTCTGCCTGACCCCCTCGATTCTCGAGCTGAACGTCAACATGAGCGCCCTCATGACTGTCTCGGTGGGCCGGGAAGGCTATGATATCTACGAGCTGTCCGACTTTTTGGACGAGAGCGTCATCCCCTATCTGCAGCGTCAGGGGGGCGTTTCCAGCCTGTCCTCCAGCGGCCTGGTGGATAAGATTGTCCAGGTGCAGCTGAACCAGGATAAAATCGATGAAGTGAACGTTCTGCTGCTGGAGGAGGTCAACACCCAGCTGGCCGCCGCCAAGGCTCAGCTGGACGCCGCCGAGGCCCAGGTGAACGATGGCCGGGCCCAGCTGGAAGCCGCCAAAGCCAGCTTTGGCCAGACGGTTTCCCAGACGGTGATGGATAAGATCGCCGCCGCCGTGGGGGACGCCACCGAGGAGTTCCGCGCCCAGACCCAGGCTCTTTTGGAGAGCATCGACAACCTGATCGCCGTGGTCCAGGAGCCTGAGATTCAGCAGGCTCTGATCGAGGTGCGCCAGGGCCTGCAGCAGATTATGGACCGGATCAGCGCCACCAAGGTCCAGACCATCGACGACCTGATCGAGATTGTGGCCGAGACCCGTGTCCTGACCGAAAAACTCACTGTGGCCCTCCAGAAGCTCCAGGAGCGCCTGGACGCCGAGCAGGGCACGGGCGGCAGCTCCGCCGGCGATCTGATGGATTCTCTCCAGATCACCCAGAGCCTCGAGACCGTTTACAGCACTCTGGAAGGGGTGCTGAAAGCCATGGACTCGGTGCCCGAGATGATGGATCAGTTCCAGGACGCCTACGCCGATTTGAACCAGTCCCAGATGGAGGCGCTGCTGGCCTTCACCGAGGCCCAGCGGATGCTGGCCGACGGCGAGGAGCAGCTGGCCGACGGCGAGGAGCAGCTGGCCGCCGCCAAAGCCGAATATGAGACCGCCCGGGAGAATGCCCTGGCCAGCGCCGACGTGAACAAGATGCTGACCATCGACGTGCTCTCCCAGCTGATCTACGCCCAGAACTTCTCCATGCCCGCGGGCTACATCGACGACAAGGACGACAACTCCTGGCTGCTCAAGGTGGGCGAGGAGTACGACAGCATCGACGATCTGACCGGCGCGCTGCTGATCAGCGTGGAGGGCGTGGGCGAAATCCACCTGTCCGACGTGGCAGACGTAGTGGTGGTGGACAACGCCGAGGACACCTACACCCGCCTGAACGGCGAGCGGGCCGTGGTTTTGAGCATCTACAAGAACACCACCGCCAGCTCCAACGAGGTCTCCAACAACTGTCTGGCCGCCTTTGAGGAACTGGAAGCCCGGTACGAGGGGCTGAACATCGTGGTTCTGTCCAACCAGGGCAACTACATCACCATCCTGATCCAGAGCATTCTGGGCAGTATGGCGGTGGGCGCCCTGCTGGCCATCATCGTGCTGGCCTTCTTCCTGCGGGACGTGAAGCCCACCCTGGTGGTCGGCATCAGTATCCCCCTGTCGGTGCTGTTCGCCATTGTGCTGATGTACTTCTCGGGCCTGACCATGAACATTATGACGCTGGCCGGTTTGTCCCTGGGCATCGGTATGCTGGTGGACAACTCCATCGTCGTCATCGAGAACATCTACCGGCTGCGCAGCCGGGGCGTGCCTGCCCCCCGCGCCGCCGTTCAGGGCGCCCGCCAGATGGAGGGCGCCATCATCGCCTCGACCCTGACCTCGGTCTGCGTCTTCCTGCCGGTGGTTTTCTCCCAGGAGCTCACCCGGGATCTGCTGCAGCCCATGTCTCTGTGCATCGGCTACTGCCTGATGGCCTCCCTGATCGTGGCTCTGACGGTGGCCCCCGCCGCCGCCTCCACCGTTCTGCGCCAGGCCAAGGTGGTCCGGCTGCCCTGGTTCGAGCGGTTCCAGGAGAAGTACGGCCGCAGTCTGGAGTGGTGCCTCCAGCACAAGAAGCTCCCCCTGCTGGCCTCCATCGCACTCTTTGCGGTCTCGGCCTGGGTGGTCTTCTCCATGGGCATCGTGATGCTGCCTGAGATCACCACCACCGAGATCAAGATGAGCATCACCACCCCCGACACCATGACCCGGGAGGAATCCTACGCCATGGCCGGTGAGATCCTGGAGAAAACCATGGGTCTTGAGCTGGTGGATCAGGTGGGCGTCTCCACCGATACCAGCATCTACGGCATCGACGTGGGCATGCTGGGCGGCCAGATTCAGGAGCTGCTCAGCGCCACCACCACTGGTTACGGCAAATATACCTATCACCTGACCCTGGAAGAGGGCGCCAGCAACCGGGACGCCACCAACATCTGCAACCAGCTGGAAGAGCTGATGGCCCAGTACGAGGGCTGCACCGCCAGCGTCTCCCAGAGCGGTATGGAGGACCTGACCAGCCTGCTGGGCAACGGCCTGACCGTCAACGTCTATGGCCCCGACCTGGATACTCTGGAAGAGCTGTCGGAGCAGGTAGTGGAGATCATCAACAGCACCGAGGGCTTTGAGAACGCCACCAATGGCCTGGGCGAGGGCGAGCAGACCATCGAGCTGCAGATCGACAAGGATAAGGCCCGTGCCTGCGGCCTGACCGTGGCCCAGATCTACCAGTCCATCGCGGCCCGGCTGACCACCTCCACCACCTCCACCAATATCACCATCGACGGCTCCACCATGACCGTCAAGGTGGTGAGCGACCTCGATCCCCTGACCGTCGAGAACCTGATGGATATGAGCTTCAACACCTCCAACCTGGCCGCCGACGGCAGCACTGTCTACGAGGTGCATACCCTGCGGGAGTTCGCCACTACCACCACCGGCACCACCCCCAACTCCATCCTGCGGGAGAACCAGAGCCGGTATATCTCCATTACTGCTGACACCGTCAGGGGCTACAACACCACCGTTCAGTCCCGCCAGCTCCAGCGCCAGTTTGACGAGCTGTCCCGCTCGGGCGCACTGCCGGAGGGTTACAGCATCTCCCTGGGCGGCGAGACCAGCACGGTCAACTACATGACCGAACAGATGGTGGAGTGGATGGCCCTGGCCCTGCCCTTCGTCTACTTTGTCATGGTGGCTCAGTTCCAGAGCCTGCTGTCCCCCTTCATCGTGCTGTTCACCATCCCGCTGGCCTTCACCGGCGGCATGATCGGCCTGGTGCTCACCGGCCACCAGCTGTCCCTGATGTCCCTGATGGGCTTCATCATCCTGATGGGTACCGTCGTCAACAACGGTATTCTCTTTGTGGACTACACAAACCAGCTCCGTCTGGGCGGAATGGACCGCCGTGCGGCTCTGATTGCCACCGGCAAGACCCGTATGCGGCCTATCCTGATGACGGCCCTGACCACCGTTCTGGCCATGTGTCAGCTGATGTTCAGCAACGATATGGCCAGCCAGATGATGAGCGGCATGGCCATCGTCATCATCGGCGGTCTGACCTACGCCACCCTGATGACCCTGTATATCGTGCCCATTATGTACGATATCCTGTTCAAGAAGCCGCCTCTGGCCATTGACGTGGGCGGCGACGAGCTGGACGACGTGCCCGACGACGCGGCCGAGTTCATCGCGGCCAGCCGCGCAGCCGAGGAGGCCGGTTCGGACGCCGAGCCTCAGATCCGGCCCGACACCCCGTAACGGGGCTTATACAGCCATAAATTTCTTGGACGCCCGGCGGGGCTTTGCCCCCGCCGGGCGTCTTTTTGGTTTGACGGATGCCCTGCCCCGGCCAGAAAGAAGGGATTGGTTCAAAAATTGTGCAATAAAAACAAAAAAATTCCATTCACAAGCCGGGAAACTATGCTATAATAGCGTTGTAGAAGTTGTTTTCAGTGGGTGCACAAAGGCTGTGGTGCACTGGTTTTGACTCGGCGCCGTTCTCAGCGCCGCATCGGCCGGGCAATTTCTTCTCCCACTCGAGGGGGCGCGTCAGCCGCGCCCGTGTTTTATCCCGCTTCGCCCGCCCGAAACGCTCGAATTAGTATGAGGAGGCAAACACGATGGCTAAAATTCAATCGAAGCCCTTTGGAGTCACCAAAGCAGGAGAGAACGTGACCGAGTATATCCTCTCCAATCCCGGCGGGCTGTCGGTCAGTGTGCTGGATTACGGCTGCATCATCAAGAATATCATCGTCCCGGCCAAGAGCGGCCCTCTGGATGTGGTGCTGGGCCATGACACCATGGCCGATTATGAGGCGGATACCGGCACCTACTGCGGCGCCTTTGTGGGCCGCTACGCCAACCGGATCGAGGGGGCGGCCTTCACCCTGGGGGGCAAGAAATACGAGCTGGAAGCCAACAACGGCCCCAATCATCTCCACGGCTGTTTCTCCCGCAAGATCTATACTGTGAAATCCTTTGGCGATACCCTGCTGATGGAGGCCGAGAGCCCCGACGGGGAGGACGGTTTCCCGGGGAACATGAAGATCGCTGTCCGTTATACCCTCACCGACGACAACGCCTTCCGGATGGATTACCGGGTCTCCTCTGATGCAGACACCCTGGTGAACCTGACCAACCACAGCTATTTCAATCTGGACGGCGGCGGAAACGTCCTGGGCCAGAAACTGCGGATCTATGCCTCCCGCTACCTGGAGGGCAACGAACAGACCTGCCCCACCGGCCGGATTCTCCCGGTGGAGGGCACCCCCATGGATTTCCGGGCCGGCAAGCCCATCGGCCGGGACCTGAAGCCCGGCTTCACCCAGACCGAAATCGTGGGCGGCGGCTACGACCACTGTTACGTCATTGACCGGGCCCGGGGGGCCAGCCAGAGCATCTGCGCCTGGGCCACCAGTGAGAAAACCGGCGTCAGTATGAAGGTCTATACCACCCAGCCCGGCGTCCAGCTCTATACCGGCAACTTTTTGCAGGACTGCGCCGTCCCCGGCAAGGGGGGCGCCCAGTACGAGAAGTACAGCGGTTTTGCCCTGGAGACCCAGCACTACCCCTGCAGCCCCTCTCACCCGGAGTTCCCCTCTACGGTTTTGCGGGCGGGCAAGGTGTTCCGGGCCACCACCACCCTGCGTTTTTTCACCGGGAAACAGTGCGGACGACTGTAAAAAAGCGCGGATATTCCATGTGCAACATGCCGAAACACAACGGATTAAAATCGGACATGAAATAAAATGAGCAACAAAAATACATAGAGATAAAATCGGCGGCCCTTGCGCCCCGGACCAAAAAGAGGTATCCTCTAGATAGAGCCGGGGGCCCCGGCAAACGACGGATTCCCAACAAAAAGAGACAAGACAACGAGAGGAAGGGGTATACTCTATGGCAATTCTGGTTTCGGGCGGCGCCGGATACATCGGCAGCCACACCTGCGTGGAGCTTCTGAACGCGGGATACGACATCGTTGTAGCGGACAACTATTACAACTCCTGCCCGGTGGTGCTGGATCGGGTGAAGCAGATCACCGGCAAGGACTTCCGCTTCTATGAGGCGGACATGACCAGCCGGGAGCAGGTGGAGAAGATCTTCACCGAGTGCCCGGACATCACGGCGGTGATCCAGTTCGCGGCCTACAAGGCGGTGGGCGAGAGCGTCCGCAAGCCCATCGAGTATTATTCCAACAACCTGAACTGCACCCTGAACATCCTGGACGTGATGCGCCGCCACGACTGCCACAACTTCGTGTTCAGCTCCTCGGCCACCGTCTATGGTGATCCCGCCAGCGTGCCCATCACCGAGGATTTCCCGGTGGGCGCCACCACCAACCCCTACGGCACCACCAAGGCCTTTACCGAGCGGATTCTGACCGACGCCTGCGCGGCAGATCCCAGCCTGAATGTGGCCCTGTTGCGGTACTTCAACCCCATCGGCGCCCACAAGTCCGGCCTGATCGGCGAGGATCCCAACGGCATCCCCAATAACCTGATGCCCTACATCGCCAAGGTGGCCGTGGGCAAGCTGGACATCATCCATGTCTTTGGCAACGACTACCCCACCCCGGACGGCACCGGCGTGCGGGATTACATCCATGTGGTGGATCTAGCCCGGGGCCATGTCTGCGCCATCCGCAAGCTGGAGACCGGCTGCGGCCTCTTCATCTGCAACCTGGGCACCGGCCGCGGTTACAGCGTGCTGGAGGTCATCCATGCTTTCGAGAAGGCCTGCGGCAAGACCCTGCCCTATGTGATCGAGGCGCGCCGCCCCGGCGATATCGCCGAGTGCTACGCCGACCCCACCAAGGCCAAGAATGAGCTGGGCTGGGTGGCTGAGTACGGCATCGAGGAGATGTGCGCCGACAGCTGGAACTGGCAGAGCCACAACCCCGACGGCTACCACACCGTCAAAGCTTAATCCGATAACGCAGAACACCCCCGGCAGGTTCGCCCTGCCGGGGGTGCCGCTTTTTCGAGAAAAAGCGGCGCAAAAAGCTTTTCAAGCCAAAACCGCATCCTGCGGTTTTGTGGGAGTTGTCCTATTTTAGCGCAGGAAAAGTGTGGTTACAAAACGGCAGCATCCGTCTTGATGAAGTATTTGGCCCCAGACACACAAGGTTGTAGACCCTTGTGCTTCAAAGACGGACCATCGTTCGGGCGAAAGAGCGGAAAATGCGGTGCAAATACAAGCGAGCTGAGTTTGCCATATAGGCAAACAATGGGCAAAGTCAGCATCTGGGGAGCAGTCTGCATAGAAAATGGCTGGGATTTTTGGATCTTTAAACCAAAGATCCAAGCTGTCCTCTGCGGCAGAGGGAGAGAATCCTCTTCCGTGAGGTGTGTCGGCCCGGTGATCCAGCAGAGGGGACAGTTGGATATGATGCGGAGATAAAATTTTCTCAAGGGTTCGGATTGTCTGGACAACGGCCGCCGCCCCGGTTCCATTTCTCCCGAGTTGCTGGACTAGATTATGAAACACCTTTCTCTCCTGCATAGCCCTCATTCCCCCTTTTGAGAATAGGATACCATTCCCGTTTGAGAGAGTCAACAAATATTATACAATTTGAACGCCAAATGAAAACTTATTTCGGTCATACTAATAGCATGATTGAGGTGATTCATTTGGTTGACTTTGGCGAGAAATTGAAACTGCTTCGCAAGCGGTCCGGCTTGTCCCAGGAACAGCTGGCCCAGCGGCTGGGAGTCACCAAAGGGATGGTCTCCAGCTACGAAACCTCTATGCGGATGCCTAGCTATCCTGTGCTGCTGAAAATAGCGCAGTTATTCCATGTTTCGACGGATGTTCTTTTGGGGATGGAATCGGACGAACGAATCGACATCTCTGGCCTGACCGAGAAGCAAAAGGCTCTTGTCTGCGATATTATAACCCAGTTCCGTGAGAGCAATGGCTGATTGGAAGATAAAATCCCATAAGAGAAAACACCCCCGGCAGGCTCGTCCTGCCGGGGGTGTTTTCTCTAAAAATCGGAATGTTAAGTTTGGTTGACAGTTTTCCAGCGCCAGATGGTAGAGCAAAAAAAGCGTTTTTGTTATAATGGATGCGAAAAGGAGGGGATGAGGATGGCCTTTCAGGAGAAACTGATCCGAAATAGAAAAAGACTTGGTTTTTCTCAGGAACAGTTGGGACATTTGGTGGGGGTGTCTCGTCAAACCGTTTCCAAATGGGAGCTGGGAGAGACGACACCTGAGATGGAAAAATTGATCCAACTCAGCCGTTTATTTAACTGTTCGATTGATCAGCTTGTGGAGAACTGCTGCAGTAGCCCGGAACAATCCTCTGCCGCCCCGGAGTTAAGCCAAGCGACACTGTGGCATTATGAATACCGGAGCCAACATACCCTGTTCGGCTTGCCCTTGGTCCATATCAATCTGGGATATGGGTTTTGTACGGCAAAGGGTATTTTTGCTTTGGGCAACTATGCCCGGGGAGTTTTTGCGTTGGGTGGAACTTCCATAGGCGTTTTTGCACTGGGAGGGTTGTCTTGCGGGTTGTTTTCCCTAGGGGGCTTTTCGGTGGGATTGATCTTTGCCTTTGGCGGGGTTTCATTGGGAACCATTGCCATTGGGGGATTGGCACTGGGCATATTTGCGATAGGCGGCTGCGCAGTGGGCGTTTATTCCATGGGAGGTGTGGCTATTGCCGGAAAGATTGCCGCAGGAGGATATGCCCGTGGGCCGATAGCCGTCGGGGAACGTGCCTATGGACAGACAGTTCTGCGTATCCGGGAGGGATTCACTCCACAGGAACTTCGAGCCGCAATTCTAGCCCGGTTTCCCGGGACGTGGAAAGTCATTCTCGATTTGTTTTGCAATTTTGAATAAGGATTTCAAAATAATAGTCCCCCCGGCAGATCTATCCCGCCGGGGGTTAACTTTTAGCCTAAGATATTGGGATTATTCATGCTCCTTGCAGGCCAGTTCCTCCACTTCCAGCATGAGGATGGCGGTCTCATTCACCATCTGGGCCGGGTATTCCCAGCCGGTTTTCCCGGTGTAGTGCTCCATCAAACATTCCAGCGCGTGGATTTTCTGTTCCGGGTTCTCCACACGGCGGATATGGCCTGTCCCGATGACGCTCTGGAACCGGGCCGAGTACCCGGCGGCTTCGGGGGCTTCGTTCAGCTTGTAGTGGGTGTCCAGCTCAAACCCCACCGAGGCCCCTGCCCCGATCAAGTCAATTTTCCTCCCCTCGGCAGCGCTGTGGAAATAGAAAATCCGTTTCCCTTCCACTTCTTCATAGCCGAAACTCAAAGGCACAATGTAAACCCGGCCCCCGTCCCACAGGCCCAGCCGGCAGCAGTCGCTGGCCTGGATGATCTGGCGGATCTTGGCGGGGTCGGTGACTTCCCGGTCTTTTCTTCGCATGGCGGTTTCCTCCCTGTTTTTCTGCGGTCCAGTCCCATATATTGGTTTGAAAAGCTTTTTGCGCCGCTTTTTCTCGAAAAAGCGGCAAACGTTCCCCAATAAAAACGCCCTCCGATTTTCCCGGAGGGCGCGGTAAGCTCAGAAAGAATCTCAGCCTTCCTCAATGGTGGAGTGCTCCACCACATAATCCATGGCCCGGCGGATGGCCTCGTTCCGGCGCAGAGCGCGCAGGTCGGTCCGCTCCTTCACCTCAGCCAGGGTCTTTTTGGCCTGCTCGGCCTTTTGGGCCAGCTGGGCGTCCAGCTCGGCGTCGGTTGGGGTCAGGCCCTTCTCCTCGGCCAGCTGGAGCAGAGCCATCCGGGCCCGGGTGTTCCGCTCGGCGGAAGCCCGCACCGCAGCGGTAAAGCTCTCCCGGGTCTGATGGGTCTGGCTCAGATACTGATCCAGGGTCATCCGCTGCATCCGCAGCTGCTGCTGGAAGTTCTGCATCTCGGCCTGGTAGGCGGATTCCACCAGCGGGCTGGGCAGCTCGCCCTCGGCGGCGTCGGCCAGCTGAAGGATAATGTTGCTCTTGGCGCGGTTGAGGGCGGCGTTGTGCTTGCGCTCCTCGATCTGCTGGCGGATCTGGGCCCGCAGTGCGTCCATGGAATCCACCTTGCCCACCTTCTTGGCGAAATCGCTGTTCAGGGCGGGCAGCTGGCGGACGCAGACGTCGATCAGCTTGATCTTAAAGACAGCGGCCTTGCCTGCCAGATCCTGGGCGTGGTACCGGGCGGGGAAGGTCACGTCCACGTTGAACTCCTCCCCTGCCTTGTGGCCCAGGATGCCCTCCTCGAAACCGGGGATCATCTGGCCCCGGCCCAGTTCCACAGCCTGGCTGGTGGCGGTGCCGCCTGGGAACTGGCGGCCGTCGATGTAGCCGGAATAATCAATGTGGACCACGTTTCCCTTGACGGCCGGACCCTTGTGGGGGACCAGCTCGGCGGCAGCCTGACGGCGGCGCTCGATGGTCTGCTCCACCTCTCGGTCGGCGGTGGCGGGGGTGGTGCACTTGGCCGTAAAGCCCTCGGTCTGCTTGAAGGTCAGGGCCGGGCGCAGGGCCACAGTGGCGGTGGCCACAAAGCCCTCGTCCTTCTTGACACTCACCAGGTCATAGGCGGGCTCGTCCACCGGCTCGTAGCCGTGCTCGGCCAGAGCGCCCTCGTACAGGGCGGGGACGTCCCGGTCCATCAGGTCGTTGATGGCATCGTACCAGAAGGTGTGCTCCCCCCGGTCGGCCTCGATCTGGGCGCGATCGGCCTGGCCTTTTTCAAAGCCCTTGATGGTGTAGCTGTCCCGGGTGCGCTCATAGACGGCCTCGGAGGCAGCCTCAAGCTCCTCTGCGGTCGCGCTGAAGGTCATTTTACAGACGTTGGCTTCAGGCGTTTCCACATTTACCAATTTCATAGGAATACCCTCCATGTTGCCCCGCATGGGGGCTTTTTTCAAAGTTAGACAAAGTTATTATAGCACATATGGCACAAAAGAGGTATAATAAAAACGAAAAAACTCCTCCATTTTGCGGCGGAGCGGGCGATTTTCCCCCTCTGTCAGAAAGGGCGCCCCCACCCGGGCGCGAAAGGTCGGTCAAAAATGCGATTGTTTGACGTTCTGGGCCCGGTGATGATCGGACCCTCTTCCAGCCACACCGCCGGCGCGGCCCGGATCGGTTACACCGCCCAGAAGCTCCTGGGCGAGGTACCGGCCCGGGCCGACATCGGGTTATACGGCAGCTTTGCCACCACCGGCCGGGGCCACGGCACCGACCGGGCCCTGGTAGCAGGGCTTTTGGGGATGCGGCCGGATGACCCCCGCCTGCCCGACAGTTTCGCGGCAGCGGGGCAGGCCGGCATGGAGTTCCATATCCATCCGGTGGAGCTGCGCTCGGCTCACCCCAATACCGCTGTTCTCCAGCTGGAGGGCCGCAGCGGACGCAAGCTGGCCCTGACGGCGGCGTCGGTGGGCGGCGGTCGGATCCGGGTCACCGAGATCGACGGGGTGCCCGCGGACTTCGGCGGGGACAGCAACACCCTGATCATCCACAACGAGGATACCCCCGGCTGCATCGCCGAGGTGACGGTCTCCCTGGCCCTGCGGCGGATCAATATTGCCTCCATGCAGGTATTCCGGGCGGCCCCGGGCACCTATGCGGTGATGGTGCTGGAGTGTGACTCCCACATCCCCCCTGCCCTGGAAAAACAGCTGGCTCTGGTGCCGGGCATCCGCAAGGTCACCTGCCTGAACGTGGACGAGCCCCAGGAGCCGGGGGTCTGATGCCGATTTTTCGAGAAAAAGCGGCGCAAAAAGCTTTTCCCTTCTGAACCCTAGATCAAATCACAAAGGAGAAACTCTATGTCCTTTTTATCCTGTGCCGAAATGCTCGGCGCTGCTGCGGAACAGGGAATTTCCCTGGCCGAGGCGGTGATGCGGAACGACCTGGCGGAGAGCCGTCTGACCGAAGAAAAGAGCCGGGCTGATATGCGCACCCTCTGGCATGTGATGCAGGCCACCAGCCGGGATTACGACCCGGCCCAGCGCAGCCGGAGCGGTCTGTGCGGCGGGGACGCCGCCAAGGTGGAGCTGGCGGCCGCAGCGGGCAAGCTATTGGGGGGCGATTACCTGGCGGCAGTCACGGCCGAAGCCCTCAAGACCGCGGAGTGCAACGCCTGCATGAAGCGGATTGTGGCGGCCCCCACAGCGGGCAGCTGCGGTGTTTTGCCGGCTGTGCTGCTGCCCCTGGCCCGGTCGGGCGAGGCCAGCGATGACGACATCTGTGAGGCCCTCTATGTGGCAGCTGGCTTCGGCCAGGTGATCGCGGCCCGCGCCACCCTGGCGGGGGCTGAGGGCGGTTGCCAGGCCGAGGTGGGCTCGGCCAGCGCCATGGCGGCGGCGGCCCTGTGCTATCTCAAGGGCGGCGCCCCGGAACAGTGCGCTGCCGCAGCGGCCATGGCCCTGGGCAACCTGTTGGGCCTGGTCTGCGATCCGGTGGCGGGTCTGGTGGAGGTGCCCTGCGTCAAGCGGAATGTGGTGGGTGCCGTCAACGCGGTGTCCTGTGCCAATATGGCCCTGGCCGGGGTGGACTACGCCATCCCCTGCGACGAAGTCATCGACGCCATGGGGCGGGTGGGAGCGCAGCTCTCCCCTGACCTGCGTGAAACGGGGCTGGGCGGCCTGGCCGCCACCCCCACGGGCCAGGCCATAGCCCAGCGTCTGGCTGAGGAAGGATAATCTGGATCTCGAGGGCCTGCGCCCCATTCGGGCGAGAAATTCCAATTTTTTTTCAAAAAATGCTTGACAAACATTCCGCTGAGTGATAGAATACATTACGTTCCGAACGGAACATATGCGTTGGTAGCTCAGCTGGATAGAGTGACTGACTACGAATCAGTAGGCCGGGGGTTCGAGTCCCTTCCATCGCACCAAGATAGCTCGTGTTTTTACACGGGCTATTTTTATTTTTTCTGGAACTTTCCTGCACTGGCAGGCATGAGAACGGTTCCGGGCCAGCGATCCGGACCGGCAGAAGAAAAACTCCTTCAATGTCTCCTTACCGGCAGCAGAACTATAAAACTTCAAAGCCCCACACAGCAAACGCTGTGCGGGGCTTTGTTTAGAATAGGAGAAGAAGTGCTCTCTGTGCACAGGCCGGGATGGATGACCGGCTGTGCACAAAATCGTGTATCCAAACGGGAACCGATGGGATATGGCTCCCGGAGGGATTACTGCTGCCCGCGGGTGCGGGCGTAGTAGGCGTAGGCGCCGATCAGGTTGGCGTCATTGAAGTATTTGCAGGTCACCACCTGGGGCTCGGGCATCCCGGAGGGGGCGCTCATTCGGTTCAGGTGGTCCAGATTCTTCTGCAAAGACTCCATCAGCTTGGGCTGACGGCTGATGCCGCCCCCGATGGCGATCTTCTCGGGGTCAAAGATCAGCTGCAGGTTCCGGGCCATCAGGGCCAGGGTGGCGGTGAACCGGTCCAGGGCCCGGCAGACCGCCTCGTCCCCTTCGTTGATCCAGGCAAAAACCATCTCGCCGTTGACCCCCTCGGGGCTTACCCCCCGGGCGTAGGCCGCGCTGGTCACCAGACGACGGGTGCCGTTGAGGCCGAACCAGAGGTGCTCAGGGCAGTCCAGATCCATATCCAGGGCGATGTTGCTGAACTCGCCGGCAGTGTAGTGGCAGCCCATGTGCACCTGACCGTCTTTGATCAGGGCGCCGCCGATGCCGGTGCCCAGCACGATCACCGCGCCGTCCCGGCAGTCGGCCAGGGCACCCCAGGCAGCCTCGGCCATGGCGGCGGCCTTGGCGTCGTTCATCACCGTCACCGGCACCCCGCAGCGGGCTTCCAAAAGCTCCACCAGGGGAAAATTCCGGGGCAGTTCCAGGGCGCCCGAGGTGATGCAGACGCCCTTTTCGCTGTCGATGGCTCCGGGCACCGAGAGGGCGATCCCCTCCACCCGGCCCTTGAACTGCTCATACACCCCGGCCAGAGCGTCGATGTAAGCTTCCGGGTCCCGGAGAGGGGTGGGGACCTTGCCCTGTTCGGTCAGTTCCCGGTCGGGGCCGATCCGCCCGTATTTGATGGAGCTGCCGCCCACATCCATTGCCAGACAATACCCTGCCATGGTGTTCCCCTCCTGTCAGTCGTTGGAAAGATCCTCGCCGTTCGAGGCGATGACCTTTTTGTACCAGTAAAAACTCTTCTTCCGCTTCCGCTCCAGGGTGCCGGTGCGGTCGTTGTGCTTGTCCACGTAGATGAAGCCGTAGCGTTTGTCCATCTCACCGGTGGAAGCCGAGATCAGGTCGATGCAGCCCCAGGGGGTGTAGCCGATCAGATTGACGCCGTCCTCTTCCACTGCCTTCTTCATCTCGGCGATGTGCTGCTGGAAGTAGGCGATCCGGTAGTCGTCCTGGATGCTGCCGTCGGGCAGAACGGTGTCGTAGGCGCCCAGGCCGTTCTCCACGATGAAGAGGGGCTGGGTGTACCGGTCGGTCATCCAGTTCAGGGCATAGCGCAGGCCCACCGGGTCGATCTGCCAGCCCCAGTCCGAAGCCTGAACAAAGGGGTTGCGGACCAGATCTGCCCGCTCGTTGTAGTCGTACTGGGGGTTTGAATCCTTGTGGGCGATGGCAAAGGTCATGTAATAGCTGAAACCGATGTAGTCCACACAGCCGGCTTTGAGGGCGGCCAGGTCCTCTTCGGTGATATCCATCTGATAGCCCTTCCGCTCCCACAGCTTGAGGATGTTCGGGGGGTAGAAGCCCTTGGCGTGAACGTCCATGTAGTAGAACCGGCGCTGCATGGCCCGCTCGGCCATCAGCACATCCTCCGGCTTGCAGGTGGCCGGATAGATGGGGGTCATGGCGATCATGCAGCCGATCTGGAGGCCCGGGTCGATCTCGTGGCCTTTTTTCACAGCCAGGGCGCTGGCCACCAGCTCGTAGTGGGCGGCCTGGTACATCAGCTGCTCGTGGTTGTCCCCCGGGGCGCAGATAAAGCCGGAGTTGAAGTACATGCTGTGGTCGTCGGCAAAGTTGGCCTGGTTGTTGATCTCGTTGAAGGTCATCCAGTATTTGACTTTGCCCTTGTACCGCTCAAAGCAGACCGTGGCAAACCGGACAAAGAATTCGATCAATTTCCGGTTTTTCCAGCCGCCGTAGGCGGTGGTCAGGTGGAGGGGCATCTCAAAGTGGGAGAGGGTGACCACCGGCTCGATGCCATATTTCAGGCACTCGTCGAAGAGGTCGTCGTAGAACGCAAGACCTGCCTCGTTGGGGGTCAGCTCGTCCCCGTTGGGGAAGATCCGGGCCCAGGCGATGGAGGTGCGGAAGCACTTGAACCCCATCTCGGCGAAAAGGGCGATGTCCTCTTTATAGCGGTGGTAGAAGTCGATGCCCTCGTGGTTGGGGTAGTACTCCCCTTCGAGGATGCCGTCGGTGACCCGGCGGCGGGCGGTGGCGCTGCCGGCGGTGACCACATCGGCGATGCTCAGGCCCTTGCCGCCTTCACGGTAGCCGCCTTCCAGCTGGTGTGCGGCGACCGCGCCGCCCCAGAGAAAATTCTTCGGGAAACTCATGCAAACTGCCTCCTTTTAGCAGGCTTAAAGATGGGGTGCCCCCCCTGAGACGCCGAAGGCCCTGCCCTTTTTCAGAGAGCAGGGCCTTTGGCTTGCCGTCAGGAATGGAATCTTTCGTTCGGCCCCGTGAGGGGCGGTGGATTATTCGACGCTCTCAGCCTCTTTGGCGATGTTGGCCTTGGCAGCTGCCGCCACAAAGGGCATATAGATCAGGGTGCTGACCACGACGCAGAGCACACCGACCACCAGCGAGAGGACGTTGTGGCCGCCGGAACCCAGGAAGGGAATCAGGAAGCCGGGGGTGGTCCAGCCCACGTCCAGAGTGACGGGCGGGATGATCTGGAACACGATGGTGCACAGATAGCCGATGATGTTGCAGACCAGCGGGGTGGCGATGAAGGGGATGGCGTAGATGGGGTTCATGACGATGGGCAGACCAAACATCAGGGGTTCGTTGATGTTGAACAGGCCAGGGGCCAGAGCCAGCTTGCCGATGGTCATCTGGGTCTTATCCTTCCGTGCGACCAGGAAGATGGCGATGATCAGGCCCAGGGTAGCGCCCGAGCCGCCGGTGTTGCCGAAGGCGTCGTTGATGGAAGCCCAGGTCAGGGGGAAGGGACAGCCCACGGTGGTGCCGGTGGTGCCGTAGTAAGCCAGGTTGGCCACGCCCTGCTCAGCGAACATCACGCTGCGGATGGCGCTCAGAGTGTTGGGGCCGTGGATGCCCAGAATCCACAGGAACTGCTGGGCCAGGGCGAAGATCAGAACGGTGAAGATGTTGTTGCCCAGGCTGCGGAAAGGCACCTGGATGGAGTTGTAGATGATGTACTGGATGCCGCCCTCGGTGAAGCTGTTGAACAAAAAGCTCAGGATGCCGGACACCACAAAGACGATGATGATGGGGATGACCAGGTTAAAGGACTGGGCCACGGCGGGCGGGACGCTGTCGGGCATCTTGATCCGCAGCTTCTCGTTCTTGGCCAGGGCGGGCACAGCCTCGCCCACCAGCAGGCCCACCAGGATGGCCACGAACAGACCCTGGGCGCCCATAAAGGTCATGGGCAGAGCGCCGCTCTCCTCATAGGGCGGGTAGATGATGAAGAAGACGCCCACCGCGCAGATAGCGCTCAGCAGGGTGTCGCCGCCTTTGGTCTCGGCCAGCTTATAAGCGGTCAGGAACACGATCAGCAGGGACATGATGTTGGTGGTGCCCTGCAGGATGGGGGTCAGAGTGGCCTGGTAGTCCGCCAGGTTGGGGATCAGGCTGCCCAGGTGCAGGATCTTGGCGATAAAGCCGTTGGGGTCCAGCACTGCGTAGTTGACCAGCATGACCAGCGAGCCGGCCAGGGTCATGGGGAACGCCAGGGTGAACGCGTCACGCACAGCCGCCACATGGCGCTGGCCGTTGATTTTGGCCGCAACCGGCACCAGCGTGGCTTCCATGGCGGACTGCATTTTGTCCATCATTGCCATGAGATATTTCCTCCTCTTTTTAACAGTGCCGTCTTTCGGCGGCCCTGCGGTTTCTGTGGTTTTGCGGGGGTGAGCAGCCGGCAGCCGCTTATTCCTTGCCGGCCAGCTTGAGGGCGAACTCCAGCACCTTCTTGCCGTTCATGGTGCCGTAGTCGGTCATGGGGATCACATCCACAGGCACGCCCTTGGGGTCGCAGATCTTCTTGGCGGCGGAGAGCTTATAGCGGATCTGGGGGCCCAGCAGAGCCACGTCGATGCCGTCGGTCTCCTCGTTCATCTTGGTTTCGCCGGCGGCCTCGATGTCGGCCTCCAGGCCCTTCTCCTTGGCGGCGGCCTTCATCTTATTGACCAGCAGGCTGGTGGACATACCGGCGGCACAGAACAGACGAATCTTAATCATAACAACAATCTCCTTTGCTTTTTTGCAGTTACTGGGCCATCTTGCGATAGACGGCGATGAACTTTTCTGCCAGGTCGATGACCACCATGGCGGTCATCAGGTGATCCTGGCCGTGGCACATCAGCAGGCTCATGGGCACGCTGCCGCCGTTGATCTCGGTCTGCACCAGCTCGGTCTGGAAGTTATGGGCCGCGTTGATGGTCTCGTGGGCGGCGGCAATTTTCGCATCCGCCTCGTCGAACTGCCCCTGCTGGGCCAGCTCGATGGCCTCCATGGCCAGGCTCCGGGCCTCGCCGCTGTTGACCACCAGGTTCATCACAATCGCATCGGTCAGATTCTCATCCATCTTGTTTTTCTCCTTTCTCAAAAATCCCATCTTTCGGGGGGCGGGGGTTCGTCCGGCCCCTCGTTCTGGGCTGAGTATAGCGGGGTTTCTCCGCCTTGTCACGGGTTTTGGGACCGAAAAAATCCTGTCAAACGGAAGATAATTCGTTTTTTGCGGGTAACGCTCTGTTATTTCTTTTGTGGGTTCTGCACAGGAATATTCTTTTGAGTTGGGAGATTTTTACATTCAGAGGGGCGCGTTGTTTTTTGAATGGGCGGATTTGTTTTTCTCCCCTCCCCTGCAAAAAAACGCCGCTCTGCCAAAAGCAGAGCGGCGTCAGCCGGTTTTTGTGGGATTATTCTTCTTCGTCCATCCGGGACTGATACAATCTCCGGCCCAGGATTTCCAGCAGGCAGATCACCGGGACCTGACTGGTGAGCTGGAACACATCCTGGATGCGCAGGTCGGTCATATAATAGTTAAAGTTTAAATCGCTGATCTGGGCCAGGGTACAGCTCGAGCTGTTGGTGATGGAGATCAGGGGGCAAAGCCGCTCTTTGAGCTGGCGTGCCATGTCGATGACCTGCTGGGTCTCCCCCGATACCGAGAGGGCGATGACCACTGTTCGGGAGTGGTTGGTGGTGCAGGGCGCAATGGGAGTAAAGGGGTCGTCCACAAAGGTGGAAAAATACCCCACGTTGCAGAAATACCGGGCCCCATACCGGGCCAGGGTGGCGCTGGTGCCTACCCCAATGAAGAGCAGCTGGTCGGCAGTGCGCAGTACCTGGACCGCCTGGTCGATCAGGGCCTGGGAGGCAGGCAGGGCCAGCCGGTTCAAATAGTCCTGGAGGGCCGAGATGTCCAGGTCGGCGATGTCCTTTTTGTCCTTGAGCAGCTCCTGTTTCAGCAGCAGTTTGAACTCGGTATAGCCCTCACAGCCGAACTTTTTGCACATGTGCAGCACCGTGGTGGTGGAGACATGGGCCTGGGCCGCCAGCTCCCGGATCTTCATGTAGATGACCTTTTCCCGGTTTTTGGAAACGTAATTGTAAACCGACATCTCCAGCGTGTTCAGGCTCTGGATCTCCTCGTGTGAAAACAAAGCGGTTACCCCCTTTTCCCGCCCGGCAGCGGGAGGAATAATTTTCAAAACTAAGTATACCATACTTTAAGCCGGGAGTGTACAAAAATCGCATGTCAGAGGGGAAAATCGGTTTTCCGCCGGCGAGCAGCGTTCTTGTCATTTGTGGGGGGAGCGTGTATAATAAATGTATAATCATGAAAATACAGTGGACAAAACCATCCGCTGCCTTTTGGCATAGGCGGCCGCCGATCGGGGAGGTGATCGACCATGGAAACGATGCAGCACAAATTGTTATTACGTTTTGTAAGGATTCTCAACATCGCTCTGGCGACCCTGCCCTTTGGGGTGTGCTGGTATCTCGTGTATGCTCCGCAGATGGCGCAACCCTATTACAACAAGGGCAACTGGGCCATCATCGCCCTGTTCTGCGTGTTGTATATTACATATTGCCAGATCTACGATGGACACCGAATCAGTCTGAGTCGGATCTCGGAGCTCATCGGTTCTCAGCTGCTGGCTCTTTTGCTGGCCGATGCGCTGATGTACGGAGTAATCTGGCTGTTGACCAAATACATTCCGCCGGCTCTCCCCCTCCTGGCCGCCCTTTTAGCCCAGGGGATTTTAGCCGCGGCGTGGTGTTTGTGGGCCCACCAGTGGTATTTCCACACTTTTGCACCCAAACGGACGGCGGTGATTTATGATTTTCGGGAAGGATTGGAGGATTTGATCTCTGCCTATGGTCTGGAAAAAAAGTTCTCTGTGATCGAGACGGTGGATCTGCGCGCGGCGCTGGCAGAAGATCTGGCTCTGCTGGAACGGGTGGAGGTTGTTTTTCTCTTCGGAGTTCACTCCCACGAACGGAATATAATCCTCAAACAGTGTATAGCCCAGGGGGTGGAGGTCTATTTGATCCCCACCATCGGGGATGTGCTTATGAGCGGGGCCAAGCGGATGCACCTGTTCCATCTGCCCATCCTGCGGGCGGCGCGGTATAACCCCGGGCCGGAGTATCTGTTTGTCAAGCGCGCCATTGACCTGGCGGCATCGGGGCTGGCCCTGGCGGTGTTTTCCCCGGTGATGCTAGGAGCAGCCCTGGCCATCCGCTGGACGGACGGCGGGCCGGTGTTTTATCGCCAAAAGCGGCTGACCCAGAACGGCCGGGTGTTTGAGGTGCTGAAATTCCGCAGTATGCGGGTGGATGCCGAAAAGGACGGCGTGGCCCGGCTTTCCACCGGCAAGTCCGACGACCGGATCACCCCGGTGGGGCGGGTGCTGCGGAAATACCGTCTGGACGAACTGCCCCAGCTCATCAACATCCTGCGGGGGGAGATGAGTTTGGTGGGCCCCCGGCCCGAGCGCCCCGAGATTGCGGCCCAGTACCAGCAGGAGCTGCCTGAGTTTTCCCTCCGGCTCCAGGCCAAGGCAGGTCTCACCGGTTATGCGCAAGTATACGGAAAGTATAATACCACCCCCTATGACAAGCTGAAGATGGATTTGATGTATATTGCCAACCCTAGCCTGGGGGAGGATCTTATGATCATCTTTGCTACCATCAAGATCTTGTTCCAGCCCGAGAGCACCGAAGGAGTAAACGATGGGCAAACCACGGCGGCGCAATAAATAAAGGGAAAATCAATGAAGAATTTTTTGATTGTTGCACATTACAGCCGGTTTCTCCTGCAGTTCGAGCAGAGCAATGAGCTGGTAGAGTAGATGCGGCGGGAATCGCTTGAGAAAATTCACTGCCAGACTCCTGATGGCAGGGGCACTGGACCGGCGGGCGGCAAAACGGTTTGATCGAGAGCAGGAAGTTCAGAAGATGATTTATTAGAACTACTTGAGTTAAAAAGGAAGATGGGCATGAAAAAGATTCTGGTGGTGTCCTGTACCCCCTGGAACGCAAACAACAGCGTGGGGAATACTTACGCCAACCTGTTCGATGGGATGGACGACTGCGTCATTGCTCACATGTACTGCGCCGATGGGGCCGATAATGATCCCAAAGTCAGCCGGGCCTACCAGATCACCGAGAAACAGCTGGTTCTCAATCGGCTGGGGCGGCTGCCGGTGGCTGGGGGCGAGGTGGCAGTCCAGCAGATCGCCGACACCGGGGAAACTCTGACCGGGTGGGAGCGGTCTTTCATGAGTTTTGCCAAAAAACAGCGGTGGATGATCTTGTTCTGGGCCCGGGAAGCAATCTGGAAATTGGGCCGGTGGAACAACGACGGTCTGGCACAGTTTATCCGGGAGTTTGGCCCCGATCTGGTGTTTGTTAACCTCTACGACAACGTATATATGAACCGGGTGGATCTGGCGGTGCAGCGCTTGGCGGGGGTGCCCATGGTGGGGTATATCTGGGATGACTATTACACCCTCCACCAGTTTTCCCTCTCCCCGTTCTACTGGGCCAACCGGCTGTATTTTCGGCGTTTAGTGCGGCGGGTCATCGACCGGTGCAGTCGGCTGTATGTGATTTCTGACCTGCAAAAACAAGAGTACGATCGCATTTTTCAAAAAGACTGTCACCTGCTGACCAAGGGCGGTGTCTTTGAGGGGGAGCATCCGGCGCCCAAAGCCCCGGGACGCCGTCTCCAGCTGCTGTATACCGGAAACATCGGCGCCGGGCGCTGGCGCTCCCTGGCTTTGCTGAGCCGGGTGATCCGGCGGATCAACGCTTCCTGCCCGGCGGGCCAGGGGCTGGAGCTGACCATCTATACGGCTACCCCGGCGACCCGGGCCATGAAACAGCAGCTCAACTGCCCGGGCGCTGTCCGGCTGGCCGGCAGAATCCCCTATCGGGAGGTGGCTCAAAAACAGGCCGAGGCGGACCTGCTGGTCCATGTGGAGCCCACTGGCCTCGCTCATCGGTGGGAGTCGCGGCTGAGCTTTTCCACAAAACTCATCGACTATATGCAGTCTTACCGGCCTATTTTGGCCTACGGCCTGCTGGAACAGGCATCCTTGGCCCATTTAAAGGCGAAAGATGCAGCTTTTGTGGCCACAAATGAGGCCGAGCTGGAACGTACTCTGCGGGAGATTCTGGCTCGTCCGGCCCTTCTGGAGCAGTACGCGGCAAAAGGCTGGGCTTGCGGCGCGGCCTGCCACGACATTCGCCGAATCCATGCCCTGCTGCGGCAGGATTTTGAGGAGGTTTGCAATGCGGGTTGTACAGATTAACGGTTCTTACGGTATGGCCGACAGTACCGGCCGGAACACTGCCGAGCTGCACCAGTATCTTCTGGAACAGGGGGTAGACAGCTGGGTGTTTGCCTTTAAACAAAGCGGCGACGCTTCCGAGTATCGGCAGGTGGAGGTTCTGGCAGAGCCTTTTTCTCGTCCGGTCCACGCCCTGCTCTCCCGGCTGACCGGGTTGCAGGGGTATTATTCGGCGGGGCCCACCCGGCGGCTGCTTCGCAAGCTGGATTTTCTGCGACCGGAGCTGGTGGTGTTGGGGGTGCTCCACAGCAACTGTATCTCTTTCCCAATTTTAATGAACTATTTGGCAAAAAAGAAAATTGCGGTGGTGCTAGTGCTCCATGACTGTTGGTTTTTTACCGGGCACTGCTGCCACTATACCGCAGCCGGGTGCAGCCGGTGGGAGACGGGCTGTGGCCACTGCCCCGCCCGGCGGGAGTGGAACACCAGTTGGTTTTTCGACCGCTCAGTCCGTTGTCTTAAGGATAAGCGCTGCTGGTATGCGGCGCTGGACCGGCTGGCGGTGGTGGGAGTTTCGGAGTGGATTACCAATGAGGCCCGCCGTTCCATTCTGAAAAACGCAGTGGAGATCCGCCGGATCTACAACTGGGTGGATACAAAACGGTTTCGCCCCCGAGATCCGGCTCCCCTGCGGCAGAAGCTGGGCCTGGGAGAAGAAAAAATGGTGCTGGGGGTGGCCTCTGTCTGGAGCGAAGGAAAGGGGCTGGGAATGTTCATCCGGATTGCCCGGGAGCACCCGGACATGGTTTTTGTGCTGGTGGGCCGAATGGCAGAGGGGATTCCCCTCCCCCCGAATCTGCGGGCAGTGGGCTTGGTAAAGGACCCGGAAGCACTGGCGGAATACTACGCCGCCGCGGATCTCTTCGCCAACCCCTCGGTGCAGGAGACCTTCGGCAAGACGACGGCCGAGGCTCTGGCCAGCGGGACGCCGGTCCTGGTGTACAATACCACTGCCTGCCCCGAGCTGGTGGGCGAGGGCTGCGGTCGTGTGGCGCCTTTGGGGGATGAGGCGGCCTTTTCGGCGGCGATTCCGGAGCTTCTGGCTCAGGGAAAAGAGAAATACGGGCCGGTTTGCCGGGCGTTTGCGCTTGAGCGGTTCGGCAGGGAAAAATCGTTGGCCGAATATCTGGATTTGTTCCGGGCGATGGCCCGAGGATGAGGTCTTATGATACTGCTATATACCTTTTTGGCGGCGCTGGCGGGTTATTATATCTGCTCGGTGCAGGCCGAGAGCCGGGGCCGCGGGCGGGATTTTGTCGAGGACTCCGCCTACCAAAAGCGGGTGCTGCTGGGGCCGTATGTGGTTTTGTGCATCTGGTTGGTGCTTTTGGTTGGGCTGCGGAGCGACTCCACCGGCATTGATACCTGGAACTATGTCAACAACTACAACCAGTGCGTCGCCTATCCCAACTGGGACGCCTTTAGGAGCTTTTTGGAGTCGCAAAATTACCGTGAGTGCCTGTACTGGATGAGCCTGTATGGGATGGCGAAGCTGGGGGTGCCTGCCTGGGGGACCCGCTTTGTCTATGGCGCGATCGCGGTGGTGCCGGTGCTGGTGTTTATCTACCGGCGGTCGGAGTCCCTGCTGCTGAGCATTTTTTTCTATCTTTCCCTGTCCTACTACGCTTTTGCTTTTACGGGGATCCGGCAGAGTGTGGCCATCGGTTTGATTGTGCTGGCGTATCTGCAATACGAAAAAAGAAGATGGGACCTATATCTGCTTTTTTCGGTGGCGGCAATTTTCTTTCACATTACGGCAGCCATCTTCCTGCCGGTGATCCTGCTGCGCTGGGTAAGGATGAATGAGATCACAGCATCTGCCTGCGTGCTGGGGGGTGGGGCTCTCTATCTGTTTCGGGGTCCGATTGTGGATTGGCTGGAAAGGATTGTGGAGAAAGATTACTCCGCCGATATCGGCGGGGGAAACCTCTATGTGCTATTTTTGATCGGCACGGCGGTGCTGCTCTGGATTTTTCAGTGGAGATGGATCAAAAGCGAAGAGGATCAGCTCCTCTTCTGGCTGGCCTGCATGGCGGCGGTCAGCTATGCAGTGGTCAAGGTCAGCCCGGTGTATATGCGGGCGACCTACTATTACCAGATTTTTCTGTTGGCATCCCTGCCCAATATGCTCAATTCCATCCCCGACGGACTGACCCGCCGGTTCGGCAAGCTGTGTTATGTGGCGGCAGGAATTTACTTTTTCTTCTCGATGGTGGCCTTTAGCTACCGGATTACCCCCTACGAGTGGGTGCTGTGGTAAAAGAAACGAGGGTTTACATGGGTAAAGTTTACTATTTGGCCTGGCTGACCAGCCCGGGTACAGAAGTAAAAGATTTTTTAATAAGCCCTGCTGGTCAAAATAAAGCTTGGTATATTGCGGGCAAGCTGGCAAAAGCGGTCCCCGGTCTGGAGATTATTTCTCTGGCGGAACGTTCCGCCCGGTGGGGTTTTTTCCCGGCCCAGCGGGTGCTCTGGGGCCAGGGGGCGTACTTCCGCAGTTTCTGGGGGTTCGGCAAACCGGGCCGGGTGACCCGCCGGCTTCACCGGTGGCTGCGGCAGGCCCAGTTGGCCTGGTTTTTGGCTGGGCTGGGGCCGGAGGATACGGTGGTGGCCTATCACTCTCTCCTGACCGCGGAAATTCTGCTCCGGGCAAAGGCGGCCCGGGGATTCCGGCTGGTGATGGAACTGGAAGAACTCTATCAGAATGCAGTCCCTTGTACTCCCCGGGAGCGGGCGGCGGAGAATTCCATTACCCAGGCAGCCGATGGGTATTTGTTGGCGGCTCGATCTTTGACGAAAAAAATCCCGGCGGGGCGGCCCTTTGCAGTGATCAACGGCAATTATGCCCTGCCGGAACGAGGGGAACCTGCCGCTCCGGCTTCGGATGGCCGGATTCACTGCCTCTATGCGGGAACCTTTGAGCCCGCGAAACAAGGAGCGCAGAGGGCTGTAGAGGCAGCAGAGTTTTTGCCCGAGAACTACTGCGTGCACATCTGTGGGTTTGGTACGCCGGAACAGGTGGAGAACATACAGCAGAAGATCGCTCAGGTACAATCCCGCACCCGGTGCGAGATTCGGTATGAGGGGCTTCTCACTGGTACCCCTTACGAGGAAATGCTGGCCCGGTGTCAGATTGGCTTAGATACCCTGGCGGTAGATGGCCGTTTTGTCGAAACCAGTTTTCCGTCTAAGATTCTGGTCTACCTATCTCATGGCCTGCATGTAGTCTCGGGAGGAATTCCGCCGGTGCGGGAGTCAGAAGTTAGTGATCTTTTAACTTACTACCAGAGCCAGACTCCCCAGGCGGTGGCGGCGGCCATCCAACGGGTAGAACGGGACCGCACCGCCGATCCAAGGCTGCGGCTGCAGGCTCTGGACGAAAAGGCCGGGCGGGAGATCCGGCAGCTGATGGAGCAGGTACAGAATTTGTAATAAAAACAGGGCGGCTGTTGGGATCGTCCCTGTGGGAGAAACAATGAAAAAAATGGAGATCCTCCAAAAATTCCGGCAGCTTTCCGATAAGGACCGGATTCTCTTTCAGAACGTTCTGGGGGCGTTTGTGGTTAAAGGTCTGTCGTTGGTGGTGTCCCTCTTTACCCTGCCGGCCTATATGCGTTTCTTTCAGGATCAGAACGTGCTGGGGGTGTGGTATACCGTCTTGTCGGTGCTGACCTGGGTTCTGAATTTTGACCTGGGAGTGGGCAACGGCCTGCGGAACAAGCTGGCTCTGGCCCTGGCGGTGAACGACCAGGAGCGGGCCCGGCAGGTGATTTCTTCGGCCTATTTCATGATTGGTGGGTTGATGCTGGTCCTGACGGCAGCGGGACTGGGCCTGATCCCCCTGGCAGACTGGAACCGCTTCTTTAACGTGGAGGCGGACCTGATCTCTGGTGAAACGCTGGCGCAGGTGGTGCGATATGCATTTATCGGGATTGCCCTCCAGTTTTTCCTTCGGCTCATCAGTTCGATCCTCTACGCGCTGCAAAAGTCGGCCGTGAACAACGCCATTTCCCTGGTCACCAGCGTGTTGCTGCTGGTCTTTGTGCTGCTGGCACCAGCCGGGGCCCCTGCCGACAGTCTGAAACTTTTCTCTCTGGGGTATGTGTTCTGTGCCAACCTGCCCCTGGCGGCGGCTACGGTGATGGTGTTTTGGGGGCCGCTGAAAGACTGTCGGCCCGGCCGCCGGTGGGTCAACGCCTCCTGTGCCAAAGGGGTGCTCTCTCTGGGGGGAATGTTCTTTTTCTGCCAGATTTTCTATATGGTGATCGCCAATACCAACGAGTTTTTCATCACCCAGTACACCGACCCGGCCAACGTGGTGGAGTACCAGATTTACAACAAGCTCTTTACCCTGGTCGGCACCCTTTTTATGCTGGGACTGACGCCGGTCTGGTCGGCGGTGTCCCGGGCGGTGGCCGAGGAGGATTATCTCTGGCTCCGGCGGGTCAACCGGCAGCTGCTCTGGCTGACAGCCGCTGCGGCCGCCGCTGAGTTCGCTATCCTGCCATTTTTGCAGATTCTGGTGGATTTATGGCTGGGGCCGGAGGCCATTTCCATCCGATATGACTACGCCCTGATTTTTGCACTGTTCGGTACAGCCATGATCGCGCAGACTACCGTCTCGGCCATTGCCAGCGGTACTGGGCGGATCAAGCTGCAAATGCTCTGCTATGGGCTGGGGGTGGTGGTGAAAGTAGTGGTGATCGACCTGGGCTGCCGCCTTACCGGCGAATGGATCGTGGTGGTGCTGGCCAACGCTCTGGTTCTGCTCCCCTACTGCATCCTCCAGCAGCTCGATCTGACCCGATATATCCGCCGAAAACTCTCGGAAAAACAGGCGGGACCCGCCGGGGTTTAAATGGCCCCCAGGGCCCTTTCAGGAAAGGAATGAAAATACTATGTCTGACTTCAACAATGGAACCCTGCTCATCACTGGCGGCACCGGTTCTTTCGGCTCCACCGTCCTGAAACGGTTTCTGGATTCGGACCTGAAAGAGATCCGAATCTTTTCCCGGGACGAGAAAAAACAGGACGATATGCGCCACAACCTCCAGGCCCAAAATCCCGACCTGGCCCGAAAGGTGAAATTCTATATTGGGGACGTGCGCAGCCCCCAGGCCGTGCGGGACGCCATGTGGGGGGTGGACTATGTCTTCCATGCGGCGGCCCTCAAGCAGGTGCCCAGCTGCGAGTTTTTCCCCATGGAGGCGGTGCGCACCAACATCGAGGGCACCGATAACGTCCTCCACGCGGCAGTGGAAGCGGGGGTCCAGCGGGTGGTCTGCCTATCCACCGACAAAGCCGCCTACCCCATCAACGCCATGGGCATTTCCAAGGCAATGATGGAGCACGTGGTCTACGCCAACGCCCGGGTGGCCGCCGAGCGGGGCGGCACCGTCATCTGCTGCACCCGGTACGGCAACGTTATGTGCAGCCGGGGCAGCGTGATTCCCCTCTTCATTGACCAGATCCGGGCGGGAAGTCCCATTACCATCACCGACCCGGAAATGACCCGGTTCCTCATGAACCTGGACGAGGCGGTGGAGCTGGTGCTCTTCGCTTTCACCCACGGAAAGCCGGGGGATCTGTTCATCCAGAAATCGGATGCGTCCACCATCGGGGACCTGGCCCGGGCGGTGCAGCAGCTGTTTGGGGACACCGGCACTCGGATCATCGGCACCCGCCACGGGGAAAAGCTCTATGAGACCCTCATGACCCGGGAAGAGCGGCTCCGCAGCGAGGATATGGGCCAGTATTTCCGGGTGGCGGCGGACAACCGGGACCTGAACTACGACAAATTTGTGGTGGAGGGCCAGGTGAACACCATGGCGGACGAGGCCTACACCAGCCACAACACCCGCCGGCTGGACGTAGAGGGAACCGTGAAGAAAATTCTCACCGCCGATTATGTGCAGCAGGCGCTGCGGGAGGAGGCCGGGCAATGAGAATACTGGTGACGGGGGCCGGGGGCTTTGTGGGTAAAAACCTTTTGCAGAACCTGCGGGCCATCGCCGAGGGTAAAAACCGCACCCGACCGGGGCTTTTGATCGAGGAAATCATGGAGTATCACCACAGCGACGGTCCGGCCCGGCTGGAGGAATACTGTGCCCGGGCGGACTTTGTCTTTCACCTGGCGGGGGTAAATCGCCCGGAGGACCCGGCGGAGTTTCTCGCTGGCAACCGGGACGCCACCGCCGCCCTGCTGGAGGCCCTGGACCGGCAGAAAAATCCCTGCCCGGTTCTCTTGGCCAGCTCCATCCAGGCCAGCCTGACCGGCCCTTACAGCCAGTCGGAATATGGCCGGAGCAAGCGGGCCGCCGAGGCTCTGGTCTTCGCCCATGCCTCCCGCACCGGGGGGCGGCCTTTGGTATACCGCTTCCCCAACCTGTTCGGAAAATGGGGCCGACCGGGCTACAACAGCGTGGTGGCAACCTTCTGCTACAACATTGCTCGGGGCCTGCCCATTCAGATCCGGGACCCGGAAGCCGAGCTGGAGCTGGTGTACATTGACGATCTGGTGGAGGAGATGCTGGACGCACTGGAAGGGCGGGAACACCGGTGTGAGTGCCGGGGGATGGAAAACCTGCCCGACCCCGCCGGGGCCTATTGCTGTGTGCCGATCTCCCATCGGGTGACCCTGGGGCGGATCGCCGAGCTTTTGAGCCGGTTCGAGGTTCTGCCCCAGACGATCTGGATGCCGGAGATGGGGCCCGACTCCTTCGAGAAAAAGCTCTGCGCCACCTATCTGTCCTACCTGCCCCCTGAGAAAGCCTGTACCCCCCTGCGGATGAACTGCGACGAGCGGGGCAGCTTCACCGAGCTGCTGCGCACCCCCCGCAGCGGCCAGTTCTCGGTGAATGTCTCTCGGCCCGGGGTCACCAAGGGCCAGCACTGGCACAATACCAAGTGGGAGTTTTTTGTGGTGGTGTCGGGCCACGGCCGGGTGCGCCAGCGCCGGCTGGACAGCGGCGAGGTCACCGAGTACGACCTCTCGGGGGAAAAGCTCGAGGCGGTGCGGCTTCTGCCCGGCTATACCCACAGCCTGGTGAACCTGTCCGACACCGAGGATCTGATTACTGTGATGTGGGCCAACGAGCCCTTCGACCCGTCCCGGCCCGATACCTGTTTTGAGCCGGTGTAACCCCGGCAAGTAAAAGGGAGTGGATTGTTTATGCGCAAAATCAAACTTATGACCCTGCTGGGCACCCGGCCCGAGATCATCCGGCTTTCGGCGGTCATCAAGAAATGCGACCAGTATTTTGATCAGATTCTGGTGCATACCGGCCAGAACTATGACTATACTCTCAACGGGATCTTTTTCAAGGACCTGGACCTCCGGGCGCCGGACTATTACCTGGACGCCGTGGGGGCCGATCTGGGCGAGACCATCGGCAACATCATCGCCAAGAGCTACCGGCTGATGCAGGAGCTTCAGCCCGACGCTCTGCTGGTCCTGGGGGATACCAACAGCTGTCTGGCGGCCATCTCGGCCAAGCGGCTGCACATCCCCATTTTTCACATGGAGGCAGGCAACCGCTGCTTTGACGAGTGCCTGCCCGAAGAGACCAATCGCCGGATTGTGGACCACATCGCGGATGTCAACCTCTGCTACTCGGAGCACGCCCGCCGGTACCTCAACGCCGAGGGGGTGGCCCGGGAGCGCACCTATGTCACCGGCAGCCCCATGGCCGAGGTACTCCGGGCCAATCTGCCCGCCATTGAGCGGTCGGATGTGCTTCAGCGCCTGGGCCTGGCGCCCCGGTACTATATTCTGCTCTCGGCCCACCGGGAGGAGAACATTGACACGGACGAGAATTTCCAGGCACTGTTCAACTCGGTGAATGCCCTGGCCCGGAAATACGACCTGCCCATCCTCTACTCCTGCCACCCCCGCAGCCGCAAACGGCTGGAACAGATGAATTTTGTCCTGGATGAGCGGGTTCAGCTCCACGAGCCTCTGGGGTTCCACGATTACAACAACCTTCAGATGAACGCCTACTGTGTGGTGTCCGACTCGGGGACCCTGCCGGAGGAGTCCGCCTTCTTTGCGGGGGCGGGGCATCCCTTCCCGGCAGTCTGCATCCGCACCAGCACCGAGCGGCCCGAAGCTATGGAAAAGGGCTGCTTTATCCTGGCGGGGATTACCCCGGGCGGCGTGGAGCAGGCCGTTCAGACGGCGGTGGAATTGCAGGAGAACGGCGACTTTGGTCTGCCGGTGCCCGATTACACCGAGGATGTCTCGGTCAAGGTAGTGAAGCTGATTCAGAGCTATGTGGGGGTGGTCAATACCATGGTCTGGCGCAAACGCTAAGGAGGCGCGTGCATGAACCAAATCGAGCTGAGCAACCAGACCGTCCTCATCACGGGGGCGGCGGGATTCATCGGGGCAGCCCTGGCGGCCCGTCTGCTGGAGGATGCCCCCGGGCTCCGGGTGGTGGGTCTGGATAACCTCAACCCCTACTACGACGTGCGGATCAAGCAATACCGGCTGGCCGGGCTGCGCTGCCGCCCGGGGTTCGTCTTTGTGGAAGGAGAGCTCAGCGACAAAGTCCTGGTGGATCGGCTGTTTGAGGAGTACCGGCCCGCCCTGGTGGTCAACCTGGCGGCCCAGGCCGGGGTGCGGTATTCCATCACCCATCCGGACTGCTATATCGAGTCCAACATCCAGGGATTTTATAACATTCTGGAGGCCTGCCGTCACTCCTACGACGGGGGCCGTCCCGGAGTGGCCCATTTGGTTTATGCCAGTTCTTCCAGCGTCTATGGCGCCAACACCAAGATCCCCTACTCTACCGAGGACAAGTCTGATAGTCCCGTCAGCCTCTACGCTGCCACCAAAAAGAGCAACGAACTGATGGCCCGCGCCTACGCCAAGCTCTATGCGATCCCCTCCACCGGGCTGCGTTTTTTCACCGTTTACGTCCCGGCGGGACGCCCGGATATGGCCTATTTCGGCTTTACCAATACTCTGCGGGCGGGGGGCAAAATTCGCATCTTCAATTATGGCAACTGCAAGCGGGACTTTACCTACATCGACGACATCGTCGAAGGGGTGGTGCGGGTGCTCCGCCGCCCTCCTGCCCGGGTCACCGGGCCGGACGGACTTCCCCTGCCTCCTTACGCCCTCTACAACATCGGGAATAACCAGCCAGAGAACCTTTTGGACTTTGTGGAGATCCTTCAGCAGGAGCTGGTGGCGGCGGGAGTGCTGCCGTCGGATTTCGATTTCGAGGCCCATAAAGAGCTGGTGCCCATGCAGCCCGGCGATGTGCCGGTGACCTACGCCGACACCAGCGCCCTGGAACGGGAGTTTGGGTTCCGCCCTTCTACCCCGCTGCGGGTGGGGCTGCGCCGGTTTGCCCAGTGGTATAAAGCGTTTTATTTATGAGCCGGAGCTCTCAGTACCGGGTACTCCGCCGGGGGCGGTCCGCCCCGGACAGGGAGACAAACAGGGCGCCCACAGCGGCCCCCAGGGCATTGCTGACGATATCGTTTACATCGCAGGTGCCCAGATGGGCGGCCAGCTGGATGGTCTCAATGGCTACCGAGAGGGCCAGCCCGAACAAAAAGGCAGTGTCCACCCCCCGCAGCCGGGCCGGGCAGAGCCGGAACAGCAACAGCCCCGCCGGCACAAAGAGAAGCAGGTTCAAAAAGGAGTGGCCGAGCGCCCCGATCCCGGCGCCTGAGAGCGCCCGCAGCAGGTTCTCAAAGGGAATCAGTTCCAGGGCAGCCTGGCGGGACTCCCCCAGCCGGGAAAACAGGGTGATGAAGAGGACTACCACCAGGTAGCTGCCAAAAAGCCCGGCGGCCCGGCGGTTGATCTGGCCCCGGGCGCGCCAGAACAGCCGGGCCAGATGGGCCCCGGCCCCGATGGCCCAGAGCACCAGGAAGCCATAGAGGACCAGCGGTTCCCGCCCAAAATAATCGTAGAGCAGCCAGGCAAAGCCCAGACAGCAGAGATACAGCCCCAGGAAAACCCCGGTCAGGACGGGCAGAGCCCGTCGGCTGGGCAGGGATCGCCCCGTGGCCCAAAGGGCTCCGCCCCAAATCATCAGGAAAAAGAGGGCCCAGAGAAAAAAGGTCATTTGGTTCATCATACGAGTTTCTACTCCGTTGTTGCAAGGATTGCACAAAAGTGCCGCAGGCCCGCCCCGTAAAACCGGACGGCGGGCCTGCGGTTTTTTATTTTGTTTTTCAGCGGTTGCCGTATTCAATGGCGGCTGGCGGACCGGCCATATTTTTCGGCGGAATTTTTGGCGCTGCGGCCCGAACCTGAGTTGCGGCCGTAATGGTCGTAGCTGCCGTAGCGGCTGGTCCGGCCCAGGGGTTTGGCCCGGTTGACGATGCAGCCCAGAGGTTTGATGCCCGATTTTTCCAGCCGGTCCAGCGAGTCGCGGATGGCGTTCATGCTGGAATAGTCGAACCGGATGACAAAGAGAGCCGACTGGGCGATCCGGTTCAGGCTCAGGGTCTCGGCCACCCGGCCCACCGGGGCCGAATCCATCAGCACATAGTCGTAATTCTGGGCCAGATCCTTGATCAGGGTCATCATAGCGTCCCCCAGGGGGATCTCCTTGGGCTCCAGGATGGCGGGCAACAGATCCAGGTAGCCGGTCAGGTTGGTGACTGCCTCCTCGGCGGTAGCCTCGCCGCGGTAGAGGGCGTTCAGGGTGTGGTTGTAATCCACCTTATCCAAAAACAGCCCGCCCAAACTGGGGTTGCGCACGTCCAGATCGATCAAAAGGACCTTGTGTTCCAGATCGGACAGCTGAACGGCCAGGTTGGCCGCAATGTGAGTTTTGCCCTCGTCCGGCTCGGCAGAGGTGATATAGATGCACTGATGTTCCCCGGGGCCCAGCCGGTTGTGGAGGATGTGAGCCGCCGAGACAAAACTCTCCCGGACGTTGGCCCCCACAGGGTCGTCGTCCTCCACCAGCAGGGACTGCCGGCGGCGGAAGTATTCCCGGTTTTCGGGTACCTCCCCCAGGATCTCCAGCCCCAGAGAGCCCTCGATGTCCCGGGTGTTGACCACCGTGGGCAGCAGCAAAAATTTCAGGAAGCTGAAGCCCACACCCGCAGCCAGACCCAGAGCGGCCATATACACCCACATGGAGGCGTTGACGCTGCCGCCGATCCGGTATTTTGCTTTGGGCTCGTTCACCACCGACACGCTGCCGATCTTAAGCGTCTCAATCAGGATATCAGGGGCCACCTCGTTGATGGCGTTCAGAATCTCGACCCCCTCTTCGGCGCTCCGCCAGTAGAGGGATATCTCGATGATCTGGGTGTCGCGGTACTGGGTGAGCACCAGGTTGTCGTAGATATCCGCCTCGGCGATGCCCACCAGCTTAATGTTCTGGACGGCCGCTTTCAGGGTGCGGTCGCTCTTGAGGACATAGATCACCGAGTCCACCATGTTTTCGGCCAGATAGATGTCGGTGGAGTCAGGGCTGCTGGTCTGGGAGGTAAAGCTGCCGTCCGCCGTCTGGGAGGTAACGGCGATGGCCGAGGTGATGATATACTCCTTGGACATCTCGCCCTGCATATAGGAGACCATGGACAAGAGGATGCCGATGGCCAGGCCGGCGGCGGTGGTTCCGCAGATCAGCCCCCAGTTTTTGATCAGCGCGTGAAGAAAATCTCCCAGGCGCAGGTTTAAGTGTTCGTCTTGCATGCAGTTTCTCCCTTATGTGATTCAGCGGTCCCGTCCGTCTTTTCTTCGGTTCCAGAAGGAGCGGCGGGGCTTGCCGTGGGTCGCGGATTTCCGGCCGCGGGGGTTTTCCGCCCGATAGGTGTATTTCTGCTCCGGTTCCGCCGTGGGTTCCGGCTTCGGCTCCTCCGTCGGTTCCGGTTCGGGTTCAGCCTGCGGTTCCTCAGCGGGGGCCGGTGTGGGCTCGGCCTTGGGTTCCTCCAGCGGTTCCGGTTCGGGTTCCGGGGCCGGTTCTTCGGCGGGTTCCGTCACAGCTTCCGGCGCGGGCTCTGTGGGCGGCTCTTCCGTGGGGATCGGGTCGGGTTCGGCGGGGGGCTCCGGCCCGGAGGGCGGCCCGTCGCTGCCCGCCGCCGTGACCAGTGCGGGGGCCCGCACCGGCAGCGCTTCTGCCCGGCGCCGGCGGTGGTGCACCAGAAGAACAATTCCGCCTGTCAGCGCAGCCAACGCCAGCAGAATCACACCCACGCCCGGCAGAGTCCAGACGGGAATATGGATGGTTTGGATCTCGGCCATATCCTGGATTTCGATGGCCCGGCGCTGGTCGTTCCGGCCGTCCAGCACCACAAAGTAGGCGCCCGGCTCAAGGCCTTCCAGAGTCTTGGCCATGCCGGTGGAATCCCAGACTCCCACAAGCTCATCCTGTGCGTTGTAGAGGGCTACGTTATGGTCCGAGACATGGCTGCGGAGAACCCGGTCCACTACGCTCAGTTCCACCCGGGTGATCCGGTTGGTGATGGTGTATTCTTTCTGGACCTCTTCTTCGATCCGTCCGTCCGGCGAGACGGTAAAGACCAGGTCCGCCTCGCTGAAGGTGTAGTTTTCCTGGCTGCTCAGCTGGCGCAGACGATAGGTGGTGCTCTTTTCCAGGTTGGTCAGCACCAGCTGGCCCCCGGCGTCCGAGACCACCGACACACCGCTGCCGCCCTCCCGGGCCAGCCAGAAGGAAGCCCCCTCCAGCCCGATGGTGGGATACAGTTCATCCGATACCTGGAGCAGTACGGTGGTTTTCTCACAGGAAATCTGATGCACCGGGGGCTGCACCCCGGTCTTTTTCTTTTCCATCGAGACTTCCATCGGTTCGGTATCGGCGGCATAATACTGGGGCACGGTGGATTGGGTCAGGATATAGTCCCCCAGGTACAGCTCGATGCTCTCGCCGTAGCCGGAGCTGTCGCAGAGGATCTGGTCCACCGTCTGCCCGGCGGTGTACCGCAGGGTGCCATCCTTGGTCACAATGTCCTCAGCGGCGGTGACGTCATAGACGCCCCCGGCCACCGGCTGACCGGTGTCGGCGTCGATCATCCGGATTCGGATGATATTTTTCGAGGGGGAAAGTGGGACTACCACCACCAGGGGCTCGTTCCAGTCTCGGTCCTCGTTGGCGACAAACTCGATGTTGCCGGCGGAGTCATAGCCCTCCGGCTCGTTCAGCTCGTGGAGGAAATATTGCCCCAGCTGGACCTTTTCCGGCAGGAAAAAGACGCCCTCGCTGGTGGTTTGGTACTCCCGGTATTCGACTCGGCGGGGGTAATAGGTGTTGAGGAACTGAAGCCCGCCGTCCTGGGTGTACAGTTCAAACCGGATGCCTGCCTCCTTGATGGTGGCCTCGGTCTCAGAGTCGATCACCATGACATAGACCGCTGTCTTGCCATTGCCCTCTCCCTGGCCGTAGCCGCCTCCGCCGCCGGCCACCGGGTATTCGTATTCGTCCTCGTGGTCGTCGCCGCCGCCACCTCCGCCGTCGTCGTCCCACTCGCCGTCGCCGTCCCAGGCGCTGGTTTCGTCGTCCTCCCAGCCGCCATCTTCGGAGCCGCTGCCCGCCAGACTGGTGGAGGAACCCGGGTAAGGGTCAATCAGCTCTTCCTCCGGGATTTGGATGATATAGAGCAGCAAGAGCATGACCACCAGCAGCAGAATCAACAGCAGAGCCGACATCATGTCGGCGGTGGACTGCCAGTAGTTGAGGGGCTCGCCGCCCGATTTTTTTCGCAGTTTACTCATAACTTAACCAGTTTCTCAAATTCCTGCAAAGACATGGGCTTGTGCAGGTAATACCCCTGCCCCGCTGTGCAGCCGGCCCGGCGGAGCACCGTCATCTGCTCGGAGTTTTCGATGCCGGAGGCGATCACCGGCAGGTGGAACTTTCTGGCCTGATCCAGTGCCGCCTGCAACTTTTCGGCGCCCCGGCGGGATTCGTCCGAGAAATAGCGCAGATCCAGCTTGAAGGCGTCGGTCTTGGAGTCCTTGAGGGCCATCAGCCCCATGAAATCGTCCCGGCAGCCGTCGATCGTCAGCCGGAACCCCACCTGACGGAGGGCGTCCCCCACGTCCCGGGCGGCTTCCTCACACTGGAGATAGGCATTTTCGGCCATCTCCAGCTCCAGGTAGCGGGGCGGGATGCGGTATTTGTGGACCAGATCCTTGAAAAACTGAATCAAATCGATGGCCATCAGATCGGTTTTGGAGATATTGATGGAGATGGGCACCGGCCGCAGCCCGGCGTCGATCCAGCCCCGAATGGTCTTGCAGACCGATTCCCAGATGTACTGGTCCAGCTTGGTGATAAAGCCGTTGGCCTCCACCACCGGGATAAAATCGTCCAGGGGCACAAGGCCGAACTCCCCGTGTTCCCACCGCATGAGGGCTTCGCCGCCGATGACGGCCCGGGTGTTCAGGTCGCAGATGGGCTGGATGTAAAAGATGAATTCCCCGTTTTTCAAGCCCTCCCGGATTTCGGGCATCATCCGCAGTTCGTTGCCGGGGTCCAGAGAGGCCGCAGCGGCCGCAGCGGGCATATACCCCTGCTTTTTGGGCAGCCGGTCCAGCCGTTCCAGAATCAGCTGGATCTCTTTGCCCCGGCGCAGGCGGGTCTGCTCGGCGGTGTTGGGAAGGATGTACAGATGGAAACTCTCCACAAACAGCCCCAGCTCCCGCACCAGCAGGTTCCACAGCAGCTTGTAAAACAGGTTGAACAGGATGGAGAAGATGACGCCCACGATGGAGGTATAGAACGCCACGTCGATGCCCCGCAGCACCGTCTGGATGCTCAGGATGGTAGCGTCCACCGAGCTGAAACTGATGCTGCTGATTCCCAGCACCAGGCCCAAAAAGGTGCCCAGCAGGCCCAGCGCCGTCATGGTGCCGGGGATCTGGCTGACCACGCTCTGCCAGCTGCGCAGGGCCAGGGCTTCCTCGTTGATGGTGTCCTCGATGTCACTGACAATCTGGTCGTTTTTCTGCTGTTCGCTGACCTTGGCGCGGTAGAGCTCGAACAGGCCGTCCAGGGTTTTCTGGTGAAAAAAGTATTCCAGCTGCTGCAGCGCCACCCAGGGGGTGCTGGCGCTCACATCCCGCAAACCTTCGATGTTGGCCCGGGCGGTGCGCAGCCCGTCGATGTACAACAGGGTGGGGGTCATCCCAAAGCCGAACCCCAGCAGCAGGATCAGGCACATCAGGCCGATAATAATCAGGGACAGGATATCCGGCGTAAAGGCCAGCGCCAGCGCGCCGGCAGCGGCCAGCAGCAGGCCGATCAATACAAGTAGTTTTTTCACCTGGTTCACTCCTTTCGGTGGCTGGCCATTTTGGGGCGAGCCTGAAACGGAAAAAGGCTGCAAACGCCCCGGCCGGCGGCAGGGGGGCTTTTGCAGCCTGACAATCTTAGCAGCAGCCTGCCGTAGACTCATAGCTTTGCGTCGCCGCCTTTCGACGGCTTTGCTAAATATTGGGGCGGATAGGACTTAGCGGGACGGGGCGTACAGGCGCTGGAGCACCGGTGCGGCCTGCTGGAACTGTTCCAGCAGCCGGGGGTTGAACGCGCCGCACTGGCCGTCCAAAATCATTTTCAGGGCCTGGTCGGGGGGCAGCTCTTTTTTATAGCAGCGGGGGCTCACCAAAGCGTCATAGACATCCGCCAGGGCCACGATCTGGGTCCACAGAGGGATCTCATCCCCTTTCAGGCCGTCGGGATACCCCCGGCCGTCCCACCGCTCGTGGTGATGCAGGGCGATGTCGTAGGCGTAGCGGTAAGCGGAGTGCTCCTTCATCTGGGGGATGCGGGAGAGCAGCTCGGCGCCCTTGACGGTGTGGGTTTTCATGGTATCGTATTCTTCCGGCGTCAGGCGTCCCCGTTTGTTGAGGATGGCGTCGGGAATCGAGATTTTGCCCACGTCGTGGGTGATGGCTCCCACTCCGATCAGGTTGATTTCCTCTTCTGAGAAACCCTCCCCCAGCGGGGTGTTCCGGAGCATATAACAGGCGATGTCGTGGATTCGCCGGACGTGCTCTCCCGACTCGTCGCTGCGGAACTCGATGGCGGTGGCCAGGGCCTCCACCATTCCCATGCCGATCCGGGCCATGGCCTGGGCCTGGTGGAGCAGCTGGTCCCGCTGGCGCTCCACCTCGGCGCCCAGCCGGCGCCGGGCCCGGAACAGTTCTACCACCGAATCCACCCGTCGGCGAACGATGTAGGGCACCACCGGTTTCTGGATGACGTCCATCACCCCCAGCTCATACGCCTGGCGCAGGGTGTCGCTGCCGGTCTCGGCAGTGATGAGGAACACCGGAATCTGTTCGGTCAGACCCCTGCGCTGCATCCAGCGCAGGGTGTCCAGGCCTCCCATCCGGGGCATGACCACATCCAGCAGAACGGCGCAGAGGCTCGTTTTGTGCTGCCGGATCAGCTCCAGCGCTTCTTCGCCGTCCTCGGCTTCCAGGGTGTCATAATCCGATTCGAAGAGATTTACCAGGATGGCGCGGTTCAGCTCCTGGTCATCCACGATCAGAAGTTTTTCGTTTTGGGTAGAAGATAGGGTCTCCATTTTTTCCTCCTGAGGAATTCAACGGCCAGAGGGAGCGCTGTTCGGGACAAAACCGGGGCCCGCGGGTTCGCTGCTGCACACAGGGGGATCGGGAGGTTAGTCAGGCGGACAGGCGGCCTGTTGTTTTTGATAAAAGGCTCTCTTTTCCGCATACATCCCGTCGTCCATTGCCCGCAGAAAACCGTCCAGATCCTCTGAGGTGAAGGCCGCTGTCCCCAGAGAGAGGGAGAGCCGATACGGCGCGCGGGATTCGGCGTTGCAGCGGGCCAGCTCCTGGGCCAGCCGCTCCCGCACCCGCTGGGCCTCGCTGGGCGGGGTATTTTCCAGCAGGATCACAAACTCGTCCCCGCCGTACCGGGCCACCACCGTCTTGGGGGAGACGCAGCGGCGGAGAATCTGCCCCACCAGGCAGAGTACCCGGTCACCCTCGGCGTGGCTGTATGTGTCGTTGATCTGCTTGAACTGGTTGATGTCCAGAAGGATGCCCTGGATGGGCCCGGCTTTGCGGCTCCGCTCCGAAAGATAGTTCAGATAGCGGATCAGGTAGTTGCGGTTGTACAGGCCGGTCAGGGCGTCCAGGTAAGCTTCCTCGTTCTGTAAATTGATGTACAGGGAGGTGAGCCCCAGGGCCACCGATACCCAGATCAGGGCGATGCCGTAGTGGAACAGCTGGAGCAGGCTGCCCAGATAGATGGGCAGCAAAAAGAGCAGCACCGGCATGAACAGGTATTTTTGCAGCTTTTTTTGTTGCCGCCAGACCAGGACCGCCCCGCAGGTCAGATAAAAATAGGTGACGAGGTAGTTGATCAGGACCAGAGGCCGCCGGGTATAAATATTCTCGGGGCTGATCTCGAAAAAGACGGGGAAAAACAGGTTGGCAAAGGCCAGCAGACAAAGGATCGCCGCCGGCGCTGCCAGCCGGGGGATCATCCGCCGGAGCCGGGCTGTACTGCCGCAAAGTTTGTAGTCCACATAGCAGACCCACGCAAAGGAGAACACCGCGTTGAGAAAAAAGAGCAGACAGTTGGCCAGGATGGCCAGGGCCCGCGCCCCCCAAAACAGGGTGCCGTCCAGCATAAAGGAGAGGGTCTCCACCACACAGAGGGCCAGGTTCAGCCAGCACATTCCATAAAAGAGCCTGCCGTCCAGAGTTCTGGGCCGGGCCGGGTGGCGTTTGCTGAACAGCAGCACCAGCAGCAGGCAGATGCCCAGGCCATTGGCAATTAGGATGGCGGGCAGATTCAGAGGGGCGTCGGGGTGCGCAGCGGGCACAAAATAACCTCCTTTTTGGCGGGCCGGGGCCTCGAATGGCGATCGCAGACAGAAAAAGACGCTGCAATAAAAAAGATATGTATATATTTAATCCAAAAAGAACTATGCAGCAAGGAATTTTATACTGCTAATTATATCATTTTTTGCAGACGGTGTAAAGTTGTGCACCGTACCTCGATTCTCTTGACAGAAAGTGAAATTTATGATACTTATGAACTGTTAAAATCAACGATTTCGGGGCTTTGCCCCGGCAGTTTGCCAAACTTGTCGAAAGACAGGGACGGAAAGCCCAGGTGTCTAACCGAATGTGTTTATTCGCAGGATCGACCGGCTGCGGGGGACCGATGGTCCGGCACAGAGAGGGCATTTGGCGAAAACAGCCGGGTGTATGGCCGTATGACTCTGCGAACAAAAGCAGGAGGGCAGCCGGAGCACCGGCCGCCCTCTTTTTCTTTGGGCATGAGCCGGGGCGGCCGGCTGTATGTATGGTTTTGGATGGGCGGCTGCCCGGGGGCGGGCCGCTGCGCTGAGGCGGAGGATACTGCATTGAAAAAAAGGGATCATTCCAGTCAGGTGCCGTTGGGGCAGATCCTGAGCTGGATCTGGGCCCGGGCGGGCCGGACCAAATATGGGGTGTTTGCCATTGCGCTGGCCCGGATGTGGCTGGCGCTCAATGGGGTGCTGTTCCCGCTGGTCTTCAAACGGGTGGTGGACGCCGCCACCGAGGGCCAGGGCCGGGCGTTTTTGTGGGGGTTCGTGCTGTACGGGGGGCTGCTTTTTCTCCAGGACGGGCTGATGAGCGGGCTGTTCCACATCAACCAGCGGGTGGTGTTCCGGCTGGAAACCAACCTCAAGGGCTGCCTGTACGAGGGTCTGCTCCGTACCCAGTATTCCTCCCTGAGCCAGCATTCGGGAGGCGAGCTGAACAGCCGGCTGAACAGCGACGTTTCCCTGGTGGCCAATGGACTGGTGAACATTGCCCCCGGGCTGCTGGCGCTTCTGGTCCGGATGGGAGGCGCGGCCCTGGTGCTCTATTGGTGGGAGCCCTCTTTTTTGATGGTCTACCTGGCGGCGCTGGTTCTGCTGGGGGCGGCGGTGGCGGTGCTGCGCCGCCCCATGAAAAAACTTCAGCGGGCGATGCGCCAAAAATACGACGAGGTCCAGGCGGTGCAGCAGGATACTTTGAACTACACCCTGATGATCCAGACCTTCCTGGCCCACGACAGTGCCGCGGCCGCCTGGAAACACCAAGTCGAAGGGCTGAAACAAGCGGTTTATCGGCAGAATAATTTCTCCAACCTGATGCACACCGGCTATGCGGTGCTGAGCGATCTGGGGTATCTGGGGTGCCTGCTCTGGTTTGGCGCCGGCGTGCTGAAAGGCCGGGTGTCTTACGGCACCCTGGTGGCGGCCCTCCAGCTGGTGGGGCAGATCCAGAATCCTTTTGGGAATCTGACCACCCTTTTTTCCTCCTGGTTTGCGCTCCAGGCTTCGGCCGAGCGGCTGATGGAGCTGGACGCTCTGCCCAAAGAGCCCCTGCGCCCCGATGCCCCGCCTCCCGCCATGGAGGCCATCGAAATTCAGGGCCTATCCTTTGATTACGATGGGGTGCCGGTGCTGGAAGATGTTTCCCTGGAAATTCACAAGGGGGACTGCATCGGGTTTGTGGGCGGTTCCGGCGCGGGCAAGAGCACCCTGCTCAAGCTGCTTTTGGCGCTCTACTCTTTCCGGGCGGGCAGCGTAACGGTGCGGGACGCCCAGGGCGTCCGGGAATCTCTCTCCCCTGCCACCCGGAACCTGTTTGCCTATGTGCCCCAGGGCCACAGCATCATTGCGGGGACCATCCAGCAGGTGGTGGCTTTCCGGTACGACAAAACCTACTTTACCCCCGAGGAACAGGCCCGGATCCGGCATGCCTGCGAGGCGGCCTGCGCCGGGGAATTCATCCGGAGCCTGCCCGGCGGGTACGAGGCCCGAATCGGCGAGGGGGGCGTCGGCGTGTCGGAGGGCCAGCTCCAGCGGCTGGCCATCGCCCGGGCCCTGTACTATGGGGCGCCGATCCTTCTGCTGGACGAGGCCACCAGCGCCCTGGACGAGGCCACCGAGCGCCGGGTGCTGGAGAACATCCGCGCCCTGCGGGACCGCACGGTGCTGGCGGTAACCCACAACCCCCAGGCGCTTTCCATCTGCAACCGCGTCGTGCGGGTGAAAGAGGCGAAATTGTATGAAGAAACATCCCGTTGAACTGCCCCTGCTGGAGCCGGGGGTGGACTATCTGTTGGCGCTGCTCCGGGCGGCGCTGCGCAAAGAGTGCCCGCCCCCTCTGCCCCAGGGGCTGAGCTGGGAGCGGGTCTGCCATGTTGCCCGGGCCCATCGGGTGGAAAATATGGCCTTTGGGGCGGCCAGAGAACTGGTCCGGCGGCAGGCGCCGGAGGTTGCCCGGCGCTGGGAGGAACTGTGCACGCAGAACCAGGTCCAGACCCTGACCCAGCAGGCCGAGGGTGCCCGGGTTCTGGAAGCGCTGAACCGGGCCGGCATCCCGGTGATCCTCCTCAAGGGCTCGGTTCTGCGGCGGGTTTATCCCCGGCCGGACTGGCGGCAGATGTGCGATCTGGATTTGTTTGTGGGGGAGAAAAATCTGCCCGCTGCGGCCGGGATTCTGGCGAGTCTCGGATTTCGGGCCATCGAGGACAAAAACGATCACCACCAGAGCTACGACAAGCCCCCCTATCTTCATGTGGAGCTCCACACCCGGCTGGTTCACCGCAGGGACCGGCAGCTGGACTTTTTCTCTAACCTCTGGTCCGAGGCCCAGCCCGCCGAAGGGGTGCCGGGAGCGTATATCCTGAGGCCCAACGCCTTTTATCTCCATATGCTGACCCATATGTTCCTCCATTACGGCGCGCAGGACTGCACCATCCGGGCGGTTTTGGATGTAGCTCTGTTCCGTTCGGTCTGGGGATCACAACTGGATGAGGGGGTTCTCCGCCAGGGGTTTAAGCGGCTGCATCTGGCCTGGCTGGCCGGGGCGGTGGAGCAGCTGGCGGAGAGCTGGTTCGGCCCGGAGGCCCCCCAGCCGGTGCCCCCCGGGGCGGAGGAAGTTCAGTGGAACATCTGTTACCCCTGCCTTTACGGGACCTATGGCTCCAGCCAGGCCCTGATCAAAGCCCAGAGCGGCGGGTCAAAGCTGGCCTTTATTGGGCGGCGGGTCTTTCCGCCCCTGTGGCAGCTGGAGCGTGCCTATCCCCTTTTGCGCCGGTGCCCGGTGCTGCTGCCCTTCTGCTGGCTGCACCGGCTGGCCAAGGGGCTGCTGGGCCAGCGGGGGAAAATCCACCGGGAACTGGGGTCGTTCCGGCCCCCAAAACTCTGAAAACCCCGTTCAAACCCAATATCCTACAACTTGCGCCGGGGTAAGATGAAAAAAATTGCCGCCCCTCTTGTAAAATTTTCATCGGATACTATAATTAGAAAAGTAACGGCGGCCGGCCAAGGGCTGCCCCATAACCGGAAAAGAGGGAAAATCATGTTGGATATTAAACTGACCCGCACCACCGCCCCCAAGGCGAAGCCGGAGGACGAGACGAAACTGGGCTTTGGCAAAAAGTTCACCGACCATATGTTCGTGATGGATTACACCGAGGGCAAGGGCTGGCACGACCCCCGCATTGTCCCCTACGGCCCCTTTGCGCTGGACCCCGCCTGCGTGGTGTTCCACTACGCCCAGGAGATTTTTGAGGGCATGAAGGCCTACCGCACCGCCGACGACACCATCCAGCTGTTCCGCCCCGAGTGCAACGCCCAGCGGATGCAGGATTCCGCCGACCGGCTCTGCATCCCCAAGATCCCGGTGGAGGATTACATCCAGGCCGTCAAGGCCCTGGTGGATGTGGAGCGGGACTGGGTGCCCCACACCGACGGCGCCTCCCTGTATATCCGGCCCTTTGTGTTCGCCACCGACGTGGGCCTGGGCGTCCACGCCTCCAAGGAATATATCTTCTGCATCATCTGCTCTCCCTCCGGCGCATACTACGCCGAGGGCATCAACCCGGTGCGGATCTATGTTGAGGATGAGTATATCCGCGCCGCCCCCGGCCTGACCGGATTTACCAAGTGCGGCGGCAACTATGCGGCTTCCATCAAGGCCGGCGAGCTGGCCGAGGAGCAGGGCTACGCCCAGGTGCTCTGGCTGGACGGCGTGGAGAAGAAATACGTCGAGGAAGTCGGCAGCATGAACATCATGTTCAAGATCGACGGCAAGATCTACACCGCCGCCACCGTGGGCACCGTCCTGCCCGGCGTCACCCGCCGCAGCTGCATCGAGCTGCTGCGCGACTGGGGCTATGAGGTGGTTGAGGGCAAGATCGCCATCGCCGACATCATGAAGGCCGCCCGGGAGGGCAAGCTGGAGGAAGTCTTCGGCACCGGCACCGCCGCCGTGGTCTCCCCCGTCAAGGAGCTGGTCTGGAAGGGCGAGCACGCCTACATCGGCGACGGCAAGATCGGCCCTGTCACCCAGAAGCTCTACGATACCATGACCGGTATGCAGTGGGGCCGCCTGCCCGACACCAAGGGCTGGATCGTCCCGGTGGAAAAGGTCTATTGATCCGTGGATTGATGGATTTCCGCTCCGGCAGAATCGATCTCTGAGAGCGCCGCGCAGAGGGCCGAGTGCTTTCTGTGCGGCGCTTTGCCGGTTCTGCACGCTTCTCTTAAGTAAAGTGGAAAAGGAGCGCCCTCCTTCTGCGGCCCGAAAATCCCGCCCTGGAATTGCAATCCCCCCGCCGCCGTGATACACTACTGGTGTCCTGGGCCCGGGGTTCGGGAGAGATTTTTGCAGGAGAAGGGAAACGCGGAATGGTTGAAAAATGGAGCGTGGATTACCCCGCCGTCAACGGCTGGGAAAAGCGCAATGCATACGTCTATCTGCCCGCTATGTATGAGGAGGAGCCGGAGCGCCGGTTCCCGGTGCTGTATATGTTCGACGGGCAGAATGTCTTCTGGGACGAGGACGCCACCTACGGCAAGAGCTGGGGGCTGGAAAAATTCCTGGACGAGCACCGCCTGCCCATCATTGTGGCCGCTCTCCAGTGCAACACCGGCGCCAACAACGAGCGCCTGATCGAATATTCTCCCTATCGGTTTGACGATAAAAAATACGGCCATTTCGAGGGGCGGGGCCGGTCCACCCTGGACTGGTTTATCAACGAGTTCAAGCCCTTCATCGACCAGAACGGCCGCACCCTGCCCGACCGGGCCCACACCTTTATTGCGGGCAGCTCCATGGGCGGATTGATGAGCCTCTATGCCCTGTTTCAGTACAGCGAGGTGTTCTCCCGGGCGGCGGCCCTGTCGCCCTCCATCTGGGTGGCCCCCGAAAAGCTCACTGCCCTGGTCCGCCGGGCCAAAGACCCCGCCGACATGGTGCTGTATATGGACTACGGCGCCTGTGAGATGTCCAACCACCGGGGGATGCGCCGGGCCTTCGCCGAGTTTGGGGCCCAGATCACGGCCCGGGGTGTGGCGCTGACCCAGCGGATTGTCTCCGGCGGCACCCACAGCGAAGCCAGCTGGGAGCGTCAGCTGCCTTTTATGTTCGAGACCCTGCTCTACGATCTCGATCTGTGATATTCGCCCGCCCGGAGGGGGCCGGGCCCATCGGAGGAGGAATGACCCATGGAAATGCAGTATTTCAAGGAGTACAGCCCGGCCCTGGGCCGGGAGATGGAGTGCAAGCTCTACGGCCACGCCGGCCGGCCCATGCTCTTTATCCCCTGCCAGGACGGCCGGTTTTTTGATTTCGAGAACTTTCATATGACCGACACCCTGGCCCCCTGGATCGAGTCGGGCCAGGTGATGGTCCTGTCCATCGACACCATGGATAAAGAGAGCTGGTCGGACACCAATGGCGACCCCTATTGGCGGATTCGCCGGTACGAACAGTGGATCCAGTATATCACCCAGGAGCTGGTGCCCCAGTACCAGGCCCTGGCCCAGGATCGGAACGGCTGGGGCGGGACCCCCGGGGTGATCCCCTTCGGGTGCAGCCTGGGCGCCACCCACGCCGTCAACCTCTATCTGCGGCGGCCCGACCTCTTCGACGGGTGCCTGGCCCTCAGCGGCATCTATACCGCCGAGTATGGCTTCGGCAGCTATATGGACGAGGTGGTCTACCAGAACTCGCCGGTCCACTATCTGCCGAACCTGCCCGCCGACCACCCCTATATGCAGCTCTACCGCACCAAAAAGGCGGTGATCTGCTGCGGCCGGGGCCCCTGGGAACAGCCCGCCACCACCGAGCGGCTGAAAGAGATCTTTGAGCAGAAGGGTATTCCCGTCTGGGTGGATCTCTGGGGTAGCGACGTGGCCCACGATTGGGACTGGTGGTATAAACAGGTGGTCTACTTTATGCCCTGGCTTCTGGGCTGAGGGCGGCGCAGTCCTGCGGGAAAGGGACTGCCCCGAAACCGGACAGACGCCGGGCCCGGCCCGGCGATCCAACTAGAATAGAGAGGGATTGTGTATTATGAAAAACTTTATTTTTATCTCCCCGAATTTCCCCACCAACTACTGGCAGTTCTGCTATGAGCTGAAAAACAACGGCATGAACGTTCTGGGCATCGGCGACCAGCCCTACGACGAGCTGCTGCCCGAGCTGAAGGAGAGCCTGAACGAATACTACAAGGTGGACAGCCTGGAAAACTACGACGAGGTCTACCGGGCGGTGGCCTTCTTTATCTTCAAATATGGCCGGATCGACTGGCTGGAGTCCAACAACGAGTACTGGCTGGAGCGGGACGCCGCCCTGCGCACCGACTTCCACATCACCTCGGGCTTCCAGACCAGCGATATCCCCCGGATCAAGTACAAGAGCAAGATGAAGGAATACTACCAGAAGGCGGGCATCACCACCGCCCGGTACCATCTGGTGGACGATTTCGAGGGCTGCCGCAAGTTCATCGACGAGGTGGGCTACCCGGTCGTCGTCAAGCCGGACAACGGCGTGGGCGCCTCCGACACCCACAAGCTGTCCAACGACCAGGAACTGCAGCGGTTTTTGAACATCCGCGGTTCCTGCCATCCCGACGTGCCCTATATCATGGAGGAGTTTGTCCACGCCGAGGTCAACAGCTACGACGCCATCATCGACGCCAACGGCAACCCCATCTTTGAGGCGGGCAACGTCACCCCCATGTCCATCATGGATATCGTCAACGACCGGGATAACTCCATCTATTACATCGTCAAGGACCTGCCCGAGGACACCCGGGCCGCCGGCCGGGCTACCGTCAAGAGCTTCGGGGTCAAGAGCCGGTTTGTCCACTTTGAGTTCTTCCGGATGACCGAGGACCAGGCCAGCATGGGCGAAAAGGGCAAAATCGTGGCCCTGGAGGTCAACATGCGGCCCTGCGGCGGCTTCACCCCGGATATGATCAACTTTGCCCGGTCCACCAACGTCTACAAGATCTGGGCCGACATGATCGCCTTTGGCGGCACCGATATGCCGGTGGGCGAGCACTACTACTGCGCCTACGCCGGCCGCCGGGACGGCAAGAGCTTTGTGTACAGCCACGAGCAGATCATGCAGAAGTACCAGGACAACATGATGATGGTGGAGCGGATCCCCGATGCCCTGGCCGACGCCATGGGCAACCAGATGTATGTGGCCAACTTCTCCACCAAGGAGGAGATGGACCGCTTCTACGCCGACGTTCTGGCCGTCACCGACTGAGCCCGGTTTGGCCTTCCGGCCCGAAAAAGCCCCTTTTGCGGGGGCTTTTTTGCTGACGGGCCTTCCCCTATTTTAGAGACAGAGAGGTATTCCCTATGAAAATTCCTGCCAATGGTTTCACCCACGCGGGCAAGTTCCACGCCGACGATGTGTTTGCCACGGCCCTTTTGCAGATTGTGCGCCCCGATTTCAAAGTCACCCGGGGCTTTGCGGTGCCGGAGGACTTTGACGGGATTGTATACGACATTGGGGGCGGGATGTTCGACCACCACGACGAGCCCCGCCAGACCCGACCCAACGGGGTGCCCTATGCGGCCTTCGGCCTTTTGTGGCGGATGCTGGGCCCCGGCCTGGTGGGAGAGCGCCAGGCCCGGCTGGTGGACGAGAATTTCGTCCAGCCCCTGGACCTGAACGACAACACCGGCGAGCAGAACAGCCTCTGCGACGCCATCGGCTTTTTCAACCCGGTGTGGGACTCCAAGGACGACCCCGACGCCTGCTTTGCCCAGGCGGTGGCGGTGGCCAAGCAGATCCTGGAAAAACAGATCGCCAGCGCCAACGGGGTGAACCGGGCCGACGACCGGGTCCGCCAGGCCTACGAGGCCTCTCGGGACGGCATCGTGGTCCTGCCCTGCTACCTGCCCTGGAAGAACGGCCTGTACAAGACCGACTCCCTCTTTGTGGTCTACCCCAGCCAGCGGGGGGGCTGGAGCGCCCAGTGCGTCACCGATCCCAAGACCAAAAAGTCGAAGCTGCCCTTCCCCCAGTCCTGGGCGGGCCAGAGCCCCGAGGTCATCGCCCAGAAGAGCGGCCTGGAGGGGATCAGCTTCTGCCACGCCAGCCGGTTCCTGATCACCGCCAAGGATAAGGAGACCGCCATTGCGGCCTGCCGCCTGGTGCTGAAAAACAACGGGAGAATCTGACCATGGCCGAAACCCAACATTCCCCCGCCCCGGCCTACGTCTATATGGTCCGCTGCGCCGGGGGCCAGCTCTACACTGGCTGGACCAACGACCCCGCCGCCCGGCTCCACGCCCACAAAAGCGGCAAGGGGGCCAAGGCTACCCGGGCCATGGGGGCGGTGGGGCTGGCCTATCTGGAGCCCTGCCCCGACAAAAGCGCCGCCCTCCGGCGGGAGGCTGCCCTCAAAAAGCTGACCAAGGCCGAGAAAGAGGCTCTCTGCTCTGCCTGGGCTGAGACAAACCGCCCCCGGCTCTCGGTGGCCACCCGGGCCGATGCAGCGGACATCCTGGAAATCTATAACTGGTATGTGCTGAACCACACCGCCACTTTTCAGATCACCCCCTCCACCCTGGAGGAATACGAGGCCTGGGTGGACCGGACCCTGGAATGTGCCCCCCTGCTTTTGGCCCGGGACGGGGCGGGCAAGCTGCTGGGCTACGCCTGCGCCCACCCTTGGCACGAGCGGGAGGCCTTCCGCTGGGACGTGGAGAGCACCATCTACTGTGCGCCGGAGGCCCGGGGCATGGGGGTGGCGGAAAAGCTCTACGGGGCCCTGATTGAACTGCTGCGGCTGCAAGGCTACTGGAACGTCTACGCCCTGCTGGCCGACCCCAACCCCGCCAGCGAGCGGTTCCACCAGAAGTTCGGCTTTGTCTGCCAGGGCCGCCAGGCGCGGACCGGCTACAAGTTCGGCAAATGGCAGGGGCTCTCCACTTGGGGGCTCTCCCTCCGGGAGGGCCAGGGCGCGCCCGAGCCGGTAAAAGCCCCTCTCTGCGGCGAGGAGCTTGAAAATCTACTCAAAAAATACAATCTGTAATATTCAAAACAGGCCCAAAAGCCCCGGGAGAGCGCTTCCCGGGGCTTTTGTATATTGCAAAGAAGAATGTTTGAACCAAAATGAATATAACTTGAGCTTATTCTAATATTATTGCATAAAAATGCAAAACGCCCAAAACCGGGCCCAAAAGCGGGAAAGGTTTGTGGGTTTTCTGCATTGACGCAAAAAGGGCGCGGCGTATAATAAAGACCATAGACGAGCAAAGAGAAAACGCAGCGCCGGGAGGGATGCCCGGCGCAGGAAAAAGTGTAAGACACCCATTCAAAAAACGCAAAGGAGCGATTGGTTATGAAAAAGGAAAATATCAAAAAAGTTGTGCTGGCCTATTCGGGCGGCCTGGACACCTCCATCATCATTCCCTGGCTGAAGGAGAACTACAACAACTGTGAGGTCATCGCCGTTTCGGGCGACGTGGGCCAGGGCACCGAGCTGGACGGCCTGGAAGAGAAGGCCAAGAAGACCGGTGCTTCCAAGCTGTACGTGCTGGACCTGAAGAAGGATTTCGTGGAGAACTACATCTTCCCCACCCTGAAGTTCGGCGCCAAGTACGAGGATTACCTGCTGGGCACCTCCTTTGCACGTCCCTGCATCGCCAAGGCTCTGGCTGATATCGCCATCGCTGAGGGCGCCGACGCCATCTGCCACGGCTGCACCGGCAAGGGCAACGACCAGGTCCGTTTCGAGCTGACCCTGAAAGCCTTCTGCCCCGACATGGCCATCATCGCTCCCTGGCGTGAGTGGGACATCAAAAGCCGGGATGAGGAGATCGACTACGCCGAGGCTCACAACATCCCCTTGAAGATCAGCCGTGAGACCAACTACTCCAAGGACAAGAACCTCTGGCACCTGAGCCACGAGGGCATGGACCTGGAGAACCCCGCCAACGAGCCCCAGTATTCGAAGCCCGGTTTCCTGGAGCTGGGCGTCAGCCCCGAGCAGGCTCCCGACACCCCGACCTATGTGACCATCCACTTCGAGCAGGGCATCCCCACCGCCGTCAACGGCCAGGAGATGGGCGCTGTGGAGCTGGTGGAGTACCTGAACAAGGTCGGCGGCGAGAACGGCATCGGCCTTTTGGACATCGTTGAGAACCGGCTGGTTGGCATGAAGAGCCGCGGCGTCTACGAGACCCCGGGCGGCGCCATCCTGTACAAGGCCATCAACGTGCTGGAGACCATCACCCTGGACAAGGAGAGCGCCCACTTCAAGGCCCAGCTGGCTCAGAAGTACGCCGACATCGTCTACAACGGCCAGTGGTTCACCCCCCTGCGGGAGGCTCTGGACGCCTTCGCCAACAGCCTGGAGAAGACCGTCACCGGCGACGTCAAGCTCAAGCTCTACAAGGGCAACATGATCAACGCAGGCGTCACCTCTCCCTACACCCTGTACGACGAGCAGACTGCTTCCTTCGGTGAGGACGAGGACTACAACCAGGCAGATTCCGCCGGCTTCATCAACCTGTTCGGCCTGTCCATCAAGGAGCGGGCGAAGCTGTCCAAGAACTGGCCGGAAGTGAAGTAAGACCGTTATCCCCGCTCTGCCGTTTTCTTACACTTTTCGCGCAGAGATTTTGATACCCCACCGGCACGGCTGCCGGCGGCACCGCCGCAGGAACACCCTCCTGCGGCGGCTTTGCCGTTTTTTCAATCAAAGAGGACCGCTGACAGCGGCTCCCGTACCATCTTCTGATTCGAAGGCTCGTTTCTCCCGGGGCGGCTCCTGTCGCCCCCCGGCAGGTGAGCGTTTTGATGGTTTGAAACCGCGGGATGCGGGTTTGGTCTGAAACGCTTTTTGCGCCGCTTTTTCTCGAAAAAGCGGCAGCCCGTCCTTTACCATCCAACCAAGAGAAAGGATTCTCCTCATGGCAGAACAACTCTGGAAAGGCCGCTTTTCCAAGGCGGTTGACTCCCGTGTAAACGATTTTAACTCCTCCATCCGGTTCGACCAGCGGATGATTGCCCAGGACATGAAGGGCAGCGGTGTCCACGCCGCCATGCTGGCCCGTCAGGGCATTATCTCGGAGCAGGACTGCGAGGCGATTCTGAGCGGACTGGCTTCCATCGCCGACGATCTGGCCAGCGGCGCCCTGGAGATCGACCCCGCCGCCGAGGACGTCCACACCTTTGTGGAACAGACCCTTACCGCCCGGATCGGGGACGCGGGCAAGCGTCTCCACACCGGCCGCAGCCGCAACGACCAGGTGGCCCTGGATATCCGGCTGACCCTGCGGGATTACAGCCACACCCTGCAAGGATTGATCGCCGATCTGGTCCGGGTGCTGTGCAAGAAGGCCGGTGAAAACACCGCCTCGGTGATGCCCGGCTACACCCATTTGCAGCGGGCCCAGCCCATCACCTTTGGCCACGCCCTGATGGCCTATGTCTGGATGCTGCTGCGGGATCTGGAGCGGTTCGCCGACGCCACCCGCCGGATGGACGCCCAGTGCCCCCTGGGCTCGGGCGCTCTGGCCGGCACCACCTACCCCCTGGACCGGCAGTTCACCGCCGAAAAACTGGGCTTCGCCGCCCCCTGCCCCAACAGTCTGGACGGCGTGTCCGACCGTGATTTCTGCATCGAGCTGGCCGCGGCCATCGCCACCTGCATGATGCATCTGTCCCGCCTGTCGGAGGAGATCATCCTCTGGTGCAGCTGGGAGTTCAAGTTCATCGAGCTGGACGACGCCTTCACCACCGGCTCCTCCATCATGCCCCAGAAGAAAAACCCCGACGTCACCGAGCTGATCCGGGGCAAGACCGGCCGGGTCTACGGCGACCTGAACACCCTTCTGGTCATGATGAAGGGCATCCCCCTGGCCTACAACAAGGATATGCAGGAGGACAAAGAGGCCATCTTCGACGCGGTGGATACCCTGGAGCTCTGCCTCAAGACCATCACCCCCATGCTGGACACCATGCGCACCCTGCCCGCCAACATGCGCCGGGCCGCCGCCAAAGGGTTCATCAACGCCACCGACTGCGCCGACTACCTGACCAAGAAGGGGATGCCCTTCCGGGATGCCTACAAGCTCACCGGCTGCATGGTGTCGGACTGCATCGCCAAGGACAAGGTCCTGGAAGAGCTGACCCTCGACCAGCTGAAGGGTTACAGCGACCTCTTCGAGGAGGACATTTTCCAGGCCATTGACCTGGTCAACTGCTGCGAGGGCCGCACCAGCTACGGCGGCCCCACCGCCGCCAGCGTCTGCAGCCAGATCGAGCTGGCCGAGGCAAAGCTGGCCGATTGGGAGGAGGCACAGGGATGAGCATTAAAGTTTTTATTGACGGCTCTTCCGGCACCACCGGCCTGCGGATCGCCGACCGGCTGGCCGCCCGCCCCGAGATCGAGCTGCTGAGCATCTCGGCCGAGGGCCGCAAGGACGTCAACGAGCGGGCCAAGGTCATCAACTCGGCCGACCTCGCTTTCCTCTGCCTGCCGGATGCGGCTTCCCGGGAGGTGATTCCCCTGGTGGACGAGAAGGTTAAGATCCTCGACACCTCCACCGCTTTCCGCACCGCGCCGGGCTGGGTCTACGGATTCCCCGAGCTGCGGGGCCAGCGGGAAAAGATCAAAACCGCCAACCGGGTGGCGGTGCCGGGCTGCCACGCCTCTGGATTTATCAGCCTGGCCCGGCCCCTGGTGGAGCTGGGGCTGGTCCCGGCGGACTACCCTTTCACCTGCCACAGCCTGACCGGCTATTCCGGCGGCGGCAAGAAGATGATCGGGGAATATGAGGCCGAAGACCGGCCCCGCACCTACGACGCCCCCCGGGCCTATGGCCTCAACCTCCACCACAAACACCTGCCCGAGATGCAGGTGGTCAGCGGCCTGACCGCGCCCCCCATCTTCTGCCCCATTGTGGATGACTACTACTCCGGCATGGAGGTCACTGTCCCCCTGCGGATGGAGCTTTTGAACGGGGTGACCCCCGCCCAGATCGCCGAAGGCCTGGCGGCCTATTACGCCGGGGAGGGCCAGATCACCGTCCACCCCCTGGGCGAAGTGCCTGCCGACGGGATGATCTCGGGCAACGAATTGCAGGGTACCGACCGGATGGAGCTCTACTGCACCGCCAGCCCGGACGGCACCCAGATGCTGCTGATCTCCCTTTTCGACAACCTGGGCAAAGGCTCCTCGGGAGCGGCGGTCCAGTGCATGAATATTCTGCTGGGCCTCGAGGAAACTGCGGGCCTGGAATAAACCAACAAAAGAAGGATGCAAGATGGAATATAACTTTATCGCGGGCGGCATCTGCGCGCCCAAAGGCTTTGCGGCAGCCGGCGTCCACTGCGGCATCCGCAAGAATCACAGCAAACTCGACCTGGCCCTGATCAAAGCCGACGTGCGGTGCGCGGCGGCGGGTGTGTTCACCACCAACAAGGTCTGCGGCGCCCCTATTAAAGTGGACCGGGCCCACCTGACCGACGGCTATGCCCAGGCCATTCTGGTCAACAGCGGCAATGCCAACACCTGCGCCGCCAACGGCGTGGCTCTGGCAGAAGAGTGCTGCCAGCTGGTGGGCCAGGCGCTGGGCGTCTCCCCCGAGGACGTCCTCCCCGCCTCCACCGGCGTTATTGGTCAGCCCATGGTGATCGACCCCTTTGCGGCGGGCATCCCGGCGGCGGCCGAAAAGCTGGCCGCCACCCCGGCGGGCAGCTGGGACGCAGCCACCGCCATCATGACCACCGACACCCACCAGAAGGAGTACGCCGTCCAGTTCCAGCTGGGGGGCAAGACCTGCACCCTGGGCGCCATCGGCAAGGGCAGCGGCATGATCGCCCCCAACATGGCCACCATGCTGGCTTTCTATACCACCGATGCGGCGGTGAGCCCGGCCATGCTCCAGAAGGCCCTGCGGCAGGTGGTGCCCGGCACCTACAATCAGATGAGCGTGGACCTGGACACCTCCACCAACGACACCCTGCTGATCCTGGCCTCCGGCCTTGCGGGCAACCCGGTGATTGAGGCTGAGGGGCCGGACTACGACGCTTTTGTGGCGGCCCTGACCGCCATCGCCGAGAAGATGTGCGCCGCCCACGCGGGTGACGGCGAGGGCGCCACCCACCTGATCACCTGTGAGGTCACCGGTGCGCCCGACCTGAAAACCGCCCGGGCCGTCTCCCGCAGCGTGGTCTGCTCCAACCTGTTCAAGGCGGCGGTCTTTGGCCGGGATGCCAACTGGGGCCGGATTCTCTGCGCCATCGGCTACACCCCCGGTGATTTCTCCATCGACAAGGTCTGTGTCTGGCTGTCCAGCGCGGCGGGCGAGGTCTACGTCTGCGAGAACGCCGCCTATCATCCTTACAGCGAGGAGGAGGCCGCCAAGGTTCTGGCCGAGCACGATATCCTCGTTAAGGTGGACATGGGCCTGGGCGAGGCCAGCGCCAAAGCCTGGGGCTGTGACCTGACCTACGACTATGTCAAGATCAACGGGGATTACCGGACCTGATCATTGAAAAATTTTTGCGCCGCTTTTTTCAAAAAGCGGCAAATCGTCTCCCTTTAACCGACTGTTCACCACCTGTAAATGTGAGAAGGAATCCTATGAAAAATGAACAAATGGCCCTCCTTTTCTCGGAGGCGACCCCCTACATCCAGAAATACCACGGCAAAACCATGGTCATCAAATACGGCGGCAACGCCATGATCAATGAGACGCTGAAAAACGCCGTCATGAACGACCTCGTCACCCTGACCCTGCTGGGCGTTCGGGTGGTGCTGGTCCACGGCGGCGGCCCCGCCATCAATGAGATGCTCAAGAAAGTGGGGGTCGAGAGCCATTTTGTGGGCGGCCTGCGGGTCACCGACGACGCCACCATGGAGATCGTCCAGCAGGTCCTGGCCGGTAAGGTCAACAAGGACCTGGTGGCCAAGCTCCGGGGCCGGGGCGTGGGCCTGTGCGGCATGGACGGCCAGATGCTCCGGTGCAGCGAGCTGGACGCTCAGCTGGGCCATGTGGGTGAGATCACCCGGGTGGACACCACCCTGATTTCCAGCCTGCTGGATGGCGGGTATATCCCCGTCATCGCCACCGTGGGCATGGACGATCTGGGCCGGGCCTATAACGTCAACGCCGACACCGCCGCCGCAAAGATCGCCATTGCCCTCAAGGCTGAGAAGCTGGTCTCCATGACCGATATCGCCGGCCTGCTCCGAGACAAGGACGACGAGAGCACCCTCATCCCCGAGGTGGAGGTCAGCGAGATCGAGGGCTACAAGGCCGCGGGCGTCATCGCTGGCGGCATGATCCCCAAGATCGGCGGCATGGCCGACGCCATCTACCAGGGCGTTCACGAGGCGGTCATCATCGACGGCCGGGTCCCCCATTCGATTCTTCTGGAAACCTTCTCCGACCGGGGCTCCGGCACCCTGTTCTACCGCCGCAGCCACCGGGAATGAGCTTTTCATCCCCCTCATCTTCGTATATAATAGAGACAAAAATCAGATAAGGAAGGGATCAGACCATGGATTCGGAAAAAGTCATCCGCCGGGACAACGACTATGTCCTGCATACCTATAACCGCAACCCCATCGTCATTGAAAAAGGCGCCGGCATGTACGCCGAGGGCCCCGAGGGCCAGAAATATCTGGACTTCACCAGCGGCATCGGGGTGAACAGCCTGGGCTACTGCGATCTGCGCTGGGCCGAGGCGGTGGCCGACCAGGCCCATAAGCTCCAGCACACCTCCAACCTTTACTATACCGGCCCCTGCTCCAAGCTGGCCAAGCGGCTGTGCAAGCGCACCGGCATGGACAAGGTCTTTTTCGCAAACTCCGGCGCCGAGGCCAACGAGGGCGCCATCAAGGCCGCCCGGAAATACAGCTTCGACCACTACGGCAAAGGTCGGGAGACCGTCATCACCCTGGTGAACAGCTTCCACGGCCGGACCATCGCCACCCTGACCGCCACCGGCCAGGGGGTGTTCCACAACTATTTCGGACCCTTCAACGAGGGCTTTGTCTACGCCGTCGCCGGGGACATGGAAAGCCTCAAGGATCTGGTGGACCGCCACACCTGCGCCATCATGCTGGAACTGGTTCAGGGCGAGGGCGGTGTCGTGGCCCTGGACCCCGAGTACGTTCGGGCGGTGCGGAAACTCTGCGACGAGCGGGATCTTGTCCTGATTGTGGACGAGGTCCAGACCGGCGTGGGCCGCACCGGCACCTTCCTGTGCTGCGAGCGGTATAACCTCCATCCCGACATTGTTACCCTGGCCAAGGGCCTGGGCGGCGGCCTGCCCATCGGCGCGGTGCTGCTGAACAGCAAAGTGGCCGGTGGTATGGGCCCCGGCACCCACGGCTCCACCTTCGGCGGCAACCCCATCGCCTGCGCCGGCGCCAACGCGGTGCTGGACCGGCTGGAATCCGCCTCCTTTATGGCCAACATCAACGACCGGGCCGCCCAGCTGCGGGCCGGGCTGGAAAAGCTGCCCCATGTCAAGAGCGTCTCGGGCCTGGGCCTGATGATCGGCATCGAGTTTGAGCCCGGTGTGGCCGCCGCCGATGTGCTGGCCGCCTGCCGGGAGAAGGGCCTGCTGGTCCTGACGGCCAAGACCCGCCTGCGGCTGCTGCCGCCCCTGATCCTCACCGCCCACCACGTGGAGGCCGCTCTGGCCATCCTGGGCGAGGTGCTGGCCGGGTTTGAGCCCGCCGCCCCGGCGGAAGGGAGCCAGGTATGAAACACCTGCTGAAGATGAGCGACCTCACCCCCGCCGAGCTGTACCACATCCTGGATGTGGCCGACCAGCTGAAAGCTGCCCAGAAGGCCGGGTCCACCCCGCCCCTGCTGGCGGGCAAGAGCGTGGCCCTGATGTTCTCCAAGACCTCCACCCGGACCCGCACCAGCTTTGAGGTGGGCGTCTACCAGATGGGGGGCCTGGGCAGCTATATGAACGCTGTCACCGAACTGCAGGCCGGCCGGGGTGAGCCCCTCAAGGACACCGCCCGGGTGCTGGGGCGGTACTACGACTGCATCGTCTGGCGGACCTACCGCCAGCGGGATCTGGAAGAGCTGGCCGAGTATGCCGGGGTGCCGGTGATCAACGGCCTGACCGACTACGCTCACCCCTGCCAGGTGCTGGCCGACCTGATGACCATTCGGGAGCGGTACGGCAGCCTGGCGGGCCGCAAACTCTGCTTTGTGGGGGACGGCAACAACATGGCCAACAGCCTGATCGCCGGCGGCCTGATGGCCGGGATGCAGGTGACCTGCGTCTGCCCCCGGACCTACCGCCCGGCGGCGGATGTGCTGGCCTTTGCCCGGCCCTATGGGGACTCTTTTGAGCTGCTGGAGGACCCCGCTGCCGGGGTCAAGGACGCCGATGTGGTGGTGACCGCTGTCTGGAACAACGTCGCCAATGAGGCCGAGGCCGAGCGCCGGATGCGGGAATTTTTGGGTTACCAGCTCACCGGCAGCTTGTTGGAAAACGCCAAGCCCGGCTGCATGGTGCTCCACTGTCTGCCCGCCCACCGGGGCGAGGAGATCTCGAACGCGGTGTTTGAGGCCCACGCCCAGGAGATTTTTGACGAGGCCGAAAACCGCCTCCACGTCCAGAAGGCCGTTCTGGCCATTCTGCTGGCGGGCAAATAACCCCCGGCGCGTATCAGCGAAGAAAACCCGTTCTGACCGGTTGACGGCAGAACGGGTTTTTGCTATAATATAAAGGCTGAATTTCATAGGGAGCAGTACTCAAGTGGTCGAAGAGGCGTGACTCGAAATCTCGTAGGCCGGGTGACCGGCGCCAGGGTTCAAATCCCTGCTGCTCCGCCAAACCGAGGGAACAGATGGACTTTTCGTTCATCTGTTCCCTCTTTTTTCGTTTGGAGCACATTGCCTGGCGCTGCCAGCTCCGCCGGCAAACCTCTTCGTTTGGTTTTCCGGCACACGAAAATGGATGATGGGCGAATAAATCGGGTTTTTGCTCCAGTTGACGCGTGCCGGCCAAAACAGTATAATCGAAGCAAATGGAATCCCATGGGTCAAAACAGAAAAGGGTGAGCAGGCGTATGAAGGGTCTCTCTGTGGAACGCATGTATAAAAAGAGCCGTTTTCAGCAGGAGCTGGAGCTGCATGCTTCGCGCCGTTTGATTTGCAGCATCCTTTTGGGGTGCCTCTTGTTCTACCTTGCCATTGCGGCGGTCAATACCATGAACCTGAACGCCCAACGGGACGACCATCTCAACGGCATCGCCAATACCTTCCATGAGGTATATACGAATACCAGCGATTTCCTGCTCGCCCCGGAACACGAAGAGCTTTTTCTCTCGGATATGCGGAAAAACCAGGACAATCTGCGGTATCTCATCAGCCAGTACAATGTCTCCGCCCTGGTGGAGCTGGAGCTGATCCTGACCGACCCGAGCGGCGGGGTACGGTTCACCACCTTCCCCGAAAACCAGATGAACCTCCACCGACAGGAATTCAACCGCATCGCCGTAGAGAACGCCCATCGGTTCATGCGCCCGGTCTATACCACCGTCTACCATTTCCGGGCCAACAGCTCCGAATATGTGATGATTCACCCCCTCTATCGGGATGGGGAATATCTGGGGGCTGCTGCGGTATATCTGAATGAAAACGACTGGATCAAGCTCTTTAACCGGTACCAGTACGACGCGATCCTCACCAAACCAAACGGGGATGTGATAGCCTGCTCCAACTCCTCTTTCCTCTCGCAAAAAAACGCCAACAAGTATCATCCCAACGAGTCTGACCGCTATGTAAAGATCGAGGGCAGCCGGTATTTGTGCAGCCAGCGGCTGCTGGAGGACGGTTCGGTGATCGCCTATTCCTTCATCTATTCCCCGGCCAATTCTACCTATCTCCTGATCGGCATGCTCTTCATCCTGCTGTTGGGCATCAGCTGGGCGGTGCTGTTTTCCCGCATTATGCACGCCATGTCGGCCCAGATGGCACAGTCGGTGGAAACCCTGGTAAAAGAGATCCGGATCATCCGGAAAGAGGACCCGAACCACATCATAAAAATCGACACCGGGGACGAGATCGAGGAGATCGCCCATCAGGTGAACAAGATGGTGCGGAGCATCCAGCAGCTGAGCCGGCGCAATATGGATCTGGTGCAGGTGAACAGCCGGATGGAGATGCAGAACCTTCAGGCCCAGATCAACCCCCACTTTATCTATAACACCCTGGACAACATCCGGTATCTCATCCCGGACGACCCCCAGCGCGCCCAGCAGCTGATCGGGCGGTTTATCGGCATCCTGCGGTACAGCATCAACAACACCAAGCACAATGTGACCGTGGAAGAGGACCTCAAGTATTTGCAGGATTATCTCGTGATCCAGTCCACCCGGTTCGGGGCAAATTTCTCCTACCGGATGGAGATCGCAGAGGATTGCAGGGCGTTCATCATCCCCAAACTTCTGCTTCAGCCCCTGTTGGAAAACAGCATCAAGTACGGCTTTCAGAAAAAGCCCTCCATCCACATCGAGGTCCGGGGCTGGTGCGGAGAAGACGCCCTCTATTTCTCTGTGAAGGACAACGGCGGCGGGGTGAATGAGCAGACCCTGATCCAGCTGCGGGAGATTTTGCAGTCGGAGGAGATCAATATCGAACATAATGGCCTGCAAAACATCAATCGCCGGATCCGGCTGGGCTATGGCGGAGACAGCGGGCTGACCATTGACAGCACCGAGGGGGAGGGCTTTTTGGTGCTGCTCAAGCTCCGAAAAGGAGGAATGTGAAAATGTACCGGGTTTTGCTAGTGGAAGATGAGGAGATCATCCGAAAGGGGATCCGCTATTCCGTCCCCTGGGAGGAGTATGGCTGTACGGTGATCGGCGAAGCGGAAAACGGGGAGATCGGGGAAGAAAAAATTGCCGAGCTCCGGCCGGATATCGTCATCACCGACATCACTATGCCGATGAAGAGCGGCCTGGAAATGATTGCGGACACCCATGACCAGTACAAGTACATCGCCATTATCCTGACCGGGTATTCCGAGTTTGAATACGCGCAGCAGGCCATCCACAACGGGGTGGCGGCTTATGTGCTCAAACCCCTGGACATGGAGGAGATGCGCGGCGTGCTGGAAAAGGCCGTCCAGCTGGCGAAGGATAACCAGTACCTCCAGAAACGGGAGGATGAAGCGGAAGCCGTGCGCAGCCGCACCGTCCTCGACCCCCTCAGCGAGGAAGGGGTCACCGACCCGCTGGTGCTGCGCATGGTCGCTTATCTGAAGGAGAATTTTAAAACCAAGATCACCCTTTCGGATTTGCAGGAGAAGTTCCACTACTCGGAGCGGTACATCAACCAGAAATTTCAGAAGGAGCTGGGCACCACCGTGATCGACTACCTGAACCGGTTCCGGCTCCAGAAATCCCTGGAGCTGATCCGGAAAGGAGAGATCCCCGTCTCCCAGATCGGATGGGAGTGCGGGATTGGCGAGTACAAATACTTCAACCATGTGTTCAAAAAATACATGGGCTGCTCTGTGCGGGAATACCAGAACAGCCTGAAATAAGGGAACAGGAAAAAATACCGGACAGCTTTGTTCGGTATTTTTTCCATTTATTCCGCAAAATGAGTATTATTTTTGTAGAATAAGCTCTAAAATGGAATCACCAAAAGTGCTTTGCGTAAGAAACGGAGGTTTTAGTATGAAAAAGATTTCTCGGCGTTCCTTCCTGTTGGCTACCGGTGTTCTCGCAGCTTCTGCTGCTCTGACGGCCTGCGGCGGCTCCTCTGCTGGTACCTCGACCGAGGGTTCTAACTCTGGTTCTCAGGGCGGTGGAGACCTGGTCATCTATTCGCCCAACTCGGAGGGCCTGCTGAATGCTACAATCCCCCTGTTTGAGGAGAAGTACGGCGTGAACGTCGAACTGATCCAGGCGGGCACGGGCGAGCTGGTCAAGCGGATCCAGTCCGAGAAGAACGACCCCTATGCAGACGTTCTGTTCGGCGGCTCCTGGTCGCTGATGTACTCCAACGAGGATCTGTGGGAGCCGTACGTTTCCAAAAACGATGCGAACGTGCTGGATGCCTACAAGAACAAGTGCGGCTTCATCACCGGCAACGTTCTGGACGGCAGCGTTCTGATTGTGAATACCGACCTGATCGGGGACATCAAGATTGAGGGCTACGAGGATCTGCTGAACCCCGAGCTGAAAGGCAAGATCGCCACCGCCGACCCCGCCAACTCTTCTTCTGCCTTCGCGCATCTGACCAATATGCTGCTGGCCATGGGCGGCTATGAGGACGAGAAGGCCTGGCAGTATGTCCGCGATCTGTTTGCCAACGTGGACGGCAAGATCTGCGAGAGCTCCGGCAGCGTTTACAAGGGCGTGGCCGATGGCGAGTATGTGGTGGGCCTGTCCTATGAGGACCCCTGCGCCCAGCTGGTTCTGGACGGCGCCCCCGTCAAGATCGTTTACATGAAGGAGGGCACCGTTTTCCTGCCCGCTTCCGCCACCATCATCAAGGGCGCCAAGAACATGGACAACGCCAAGCTGTTCATCGACTTCATCCTCAGCGAGGAAGTGCAGAACATCTGGGGCAGCACCCTGACCAACCGCCCTGTTATAAAGGATGCGGCCACCAACGACGCCATGGTGCCCATGTCGGAAATCAACGTCATCGAAGAGGATATCCCCTACGTCAGCTCTCACAAGGAGGAGCTGGCAGACAAGTACACTGAGATCTTCACCGATCTGCAGAGCAAGTGATGAAATTAGCTGCAGGAGGCTAGTATGAGCAGAATATCGATCAAAGATGCAGTAAAGCGGTACGGGAACAATACGGTTATCCCGGACCTGACGCTGGAGATCGGCGACGGTGAACTATTCACCTTGCTCGGCCCCTCCGGCTGCGGCAAGACCACCCTGCTCCGCATGATTGCCGGCTTCAACTCCATCGAGGGCGGCGACATCTGCTTCAACGAGAAGCGGATCAACGATATGGACCCCAGCAAGCGCAACATCGGCATGGTGTTCCAGAACTACGCCATCTTCCCCAATCTTTCGGTCCGGGAGAACGTGGCCTTCGGCCTGAAAAACCGCAAGCTGGACAAGGCCGATATCAAAAAGAAAACCGACGAGTTTCTGAACCTGATGCAGATCATGCAGTACGCCGACCGGATGCCCAACCAGCTGTCCGGCGGCCAGCAGCAGCGGATTGCCCTGGCCCGTGCCCTGGTCATCTCGCCGGATGTGCTGCTGATGGACGAGCCGCTGTCCAACCTGGACGCCAAACTCCGGGTGGAGATGCGCAGCGTCATCCGCCACACCCAGAAGAACGTGGGCATCACCACCGTCTATGTCACCCACGACCAGGAAGAGGCTATGGCCATCAGTGACCGGATTGCTGTCATGAAAGACGGCGTGATCCAGCACGTGGGCACCCCGCGGGATATCTACCAGCGCCCGAAGAACGTTTTTGTGGCCACCTTTATCGGCCGCACCAACATCGTGCACGCCCACATCAAGGACGGCGTCCTCACCTTTGCGGACGGCTACCACGAACAAATCGACGCCCTGGCGGGGGCCGGTGAACAGGATGTGCAATGCTCCATCCGCCCCGAGGAATTTGTGATCTGCCAGGAGGGCACCGAAGGCATCCGCGGCACGGTGCAGGAATGCACCTACCTGGGCCTGAATACCCACTACACCATCGACACCGATGAGGGCGACTCGGTGGAAATCGTGGAAGAGTCCACCATTGGCGAGGGTCTGAAAAAGGGCGAGAAGGTGCTGCTGAAGGTCAAGAAAGAGAAGATCAACGTCTTTAACAAGGACGGCGACCGGAATCTCATCAGGAGCGATGCTTATGAAAAACAATAATAAGTTCCGTCTTGATGTCTGGGGCATGATCACGCTGGCGACCATCGCACTGTATGCGCTGTTCCTGCTGTACCCCATGGCATACCTGATCCGGCAGTCGGTGATGGACCCCGAAACCGGCGGCTTCACCATGGCCTATTTCACCAAGTTCTTCTCCAAGAGCTACTATTTTGACACCCTGCTCAACAGCTTCAAGGTGTCCATTACGGCCACGGTTTTCTCCATCGCCATCGGCACCCCGTTGGCCTACCTGTTCACGATTTTCAAGATCAGGGGCAAAGGCCTGCTGAACATCCTCATCGTGGTGGCGTCCATGTCGGCCCCCTTCATCGGCGCCTACTCGTGGATTCTGCTGCTGGGCCGCAGCGGCGTCATCACCACCTTTTTCAAGGACCTGGGCATCACCATCCCGGACATCTACGGTTTCGGCGGCATCGTGCTGGTCATGACCCTCCAGCTGTTCCCGCTGGTGTTCCTGTATGCCAAGGGCGCCCTGAAAAACATCGACAACTCCCTGATCGAAGCCGCCGAGAACCTGGGCTGCTCTGGCATTGCCTGCTTCTTCAAGGTGGTCGTTCCCCTGATTATGCCCACCCTGCTGGCAGCGGCGCTGCTGGTGTTCATGCGCTCCTTCGCAGACTTCGGCACCCCCATGCTGATCGGTGAAGGTTACCGCACCTTCCCCGTGGTCCTCTACACCGAGTTCATCAACGAGGTCGGCGGCAGCGACGGCTTTGCGGCCGCAATCGCCGTCATTGCCATCATCATCACCACCCTGGTGTTCCTGGTTCAGAAGTACGTCTCCAACAAGAACGCATTCGCCCTGAACAGTATGCACCCCGTGGAGGAGCATCAGGCTCCCAAGGGCATCAACGCGCTGGTCCACCTTGCAGTCTATCTCATTGTGGGAATTGCCGTGCTGCCCCAGGCCTATGTGATCTACACCTCCTTCAAGAATACCCAGGGCAAGATTTTTGTGGAGGGCTACTCGCTCCAGAGCTACGAGACCGCCGTCGGCAAACTGGGCAGCAGCATCCAGAACACCATCATCATTCCCCTGCTGGCCCTGATTGTGATCGTGCTGCTGGCGGTGCTGATCGCCTACCTGGTGGTTCGCCGGCGCAACGCCCTGACCAATGTGGTGGATATCCTCTCCATGATCCCCTACATCGTGCCCGGCACGGTTCTGGGCATCGCGCTGCTGATCGGCTTCAACAAGCCCCCCATCCTCATCAGCGGCACCATGCTCATCATGGTGGTGGCCCTTATCATCCGGCGTCTGCCCTATACCATCCGCTCGTCGGTGGCCATCCTCCAGCAGATCCCCATGAGCATTGAGGAAGCCGCCATCTCCCTGGGCGCTTCCAAAATGAAAGCATTCTTCCGCATCACAGTGCCCATGATGGCCTCCGGCATCGTCTCCGGCGCCATCCTGAGCTGGGTCACCATGATCAGCGAGCTGTCCACCGCCATCATCCTCTATACCGGCCGGACAAAGACCCTGACCGTGGCCATCTACACCGAGGTCATCCGCGGCAACTACGGCACTGCGGCTGCTCTTTCCACCATTATGACCGTTCTGACCGTTCTCTCGCTGCTGCTCTTTAGCAAGCTCAATGGCGGCAAGGACATCAGCCTTTGATCCAGGAATAGCCTGTCCCGAGCACAAGTGCACAATGCCTCCGGCGTATGCCGGGGGCATTGTGCATTTCTGTATGATTGCATGACTTGGGTTTGTGTATAGTGCGGGATTACGTCCTTTTTGTTGAGCCTGCCATGAGAAGATGGTATAATTGTCATAATATCAGTGGGACTTTGGTTGTCCGCACAATACGGACAATCTTTAAGGGATCAACAAAGGAGGGGTTCTCATGAAACGACAGATTGCGCGGTTTTTGCTCTTGGCCTTTTTCCTGTTTTTGCCGGCCTGTGCCCTGCCGCTGCCCGGTACGTTGCGGATCTGCATTGACGGCGCCGCCTACTAGGACGTCAGCGGCCTGATCGCCGATTTTCAGGAGGAATACCCCCAGATTCAGGTGGAAGTGGAGGTCCTTCCCGAGGTCAAGCTGACGCTGGACGAACGCTTTCTGCCGGTGCTGGACGCCGATTCGGTGGCGTCGCGAGCGGCGGCGCTGGAACAGAACCGAGCTGCCCTGCTGGCGGGAAACGCCGGGTTTGATTTGTACCTGGTCACCGGGGGCACCAGCCAGTTTTCGCCCATGAACGGCGGCGCTCTGGTGGAGGACCCCTATGCCCTGATGGCCTCCGGCGGGCTGGAAGATCTGTCTGGCCTGGGCTGCCGCCTGGATTCCTCCGCCCTTTTGGGGGGGCGTGCTGGAGGCGGGCCAGTGGAATGGCCGCCAGTACCTGATCCCCCTCCGGGTGGAGCTGCCGGGTCTGATGGTGGATGGAGCCTCTGGCGTGGGGTTCCCCGCTGAGCGTGAGGCCTTTTTCCAGCTTCTCTGCGGGGAATATGGAGCGCAGCTGGCTGCAGCGAACATTGGCTGCGGGTTCCCACTGGCTTCCCTCTCCCGTCCGGTGGTGAATAAAGCCCAGAAAACCATCGCCCTTCGGGAGGAAGATTATACTGCCGCCCTGGCTCTGACCCGGGCACTGTACGCTCAGTACGCACAGGGACAGCAGACGGCAGCGGCGGACCGGACCATCCTGGCCGCTGCCGCCAATCCGCTGCTGTGGGCCGCATCCAACGCCGCCGGGACGGGTGTCCCGGCCGAGATGGCCTATCAGCTTGTTCCCAATGAGACCGGCGGCGCGACGGCGGATGTTGTGGCTTTCGGCTTTGTGCCCAAAGGCGGGAACACCGCGGCGGCTTCGGCGCTGCTGGAGTGGCTGCTGTCCGAGCCGGTGCAGGACGGCACCGTGCCGGTTTATAACGCTCTGGCCGGCGGGTACCCGGTGCGCAAAGGCTGCGCCGAGGGGGTTCTGGCCCATACCCGGGAATATGCGGGGGCACAGGGCAAACTGGGGCAGACCTTCCTGAACAGTCTCACCGAGGCGGAGAACCGGATCACCAGCGCAAAGTATGTCACCTGCTGTGATTTCGAGCTGGTGAACACCCTGAACGGATGGCAGAGCGGCGCGGTTCAGGATCTGGATGCCGCCCTCGACCAGCTGTATACCCAGTGGACCCAGTACCTGGAGGAATGAACCCCGCAGCGAATACTGGATGGTTTTGAAGGAAAAACCCAAAATATACAGGGTATCTGTTAAGATTTTCCTACCGGCAGCGGGGCGGGATATGCTATCATAAAATCAAAGATATTCCAGAGATTTTCCCCGGATCGAAAGGAGAACGATTATGGCAGCAACTGTCAAGCTGAATCCTTCCGCCCTGAAGGAGCTGCGGAAGGTGAACCCCTGTCTCATGTCCTACAACATCGAGATGACCGAGGTCACCGGCGGCACCTTCTGGAAGGAGTATACCCCCGCCCAGATTGCGGGCACCGAGGAGTTCCCGCCCATCAAGGACCTGCGGGAGATGGCCGGGCTGATGCAGGTCTATCCCCCCATTGACCTCTCGGGGGAGAAGGTCCGCCGCCTGGCGCGGGCATTCGGCCCGGTGTGGGTCCGGGTCTCCGGTACCTGGGCCAGCAAGACCTACTACGACTTCGACGGCTCCATGGAGGGCAAAGCTCCCGAGGGCTTTCAGAACGTGCTGACCAAAGCCCAGTGGCTGGGCCTGCTGGATTTCGTTAAGGCGGTGGGAGCCAAACTGCTGATCTCGGTGGCCAACTGCGCCGGCATCCACACTGCGGATGAACCCTGGAACCCCTCGGAGGCCGAGAAGATTTTCTCCCTCAGCAAAGAGTATGGCGTGCCCATCGACGCGGCCGAGTTCATGAACGAGCCCAACATGGTGGAGAACAGCGGCGGCCCCGAGGGCTACACCGCGGCCGACTACGCCCGGGATCAGGACCTGTTCTTCGCCTGGGTGCGAGCCAATTACCCCGAGTGCTTGCTGGTGGGGCCCTGCAACACCGGCAGTCTGGAATCCGACGACGGTGCCAAGCGGGGCGGCGGAATCGCGGACGTGCTGGGCAAAGTGGTCAGCCTGGAGGAGCTGATGGAGGGCACCCGGGAAAAGCTGGATGTGTACAGCTACCACTACTACAACGGCATTTCCGAGCGGCTGGCTTCCCTCATGCCCGAAAGCCACTGGTCGGTGGAACAGACCCTGTCCGAGCCTTATCTGGCGGTGGCCCGTCAGAACGCCCTTCTCAACGCCAAAGGGCGGGACAAGTACTGCCCCGGCGGCGAGATGTGGGTGACCGAGTCGGGCGACGCCGGCGGCGGCGGAGATACCTGGGCTTCTACCTATATGGACGTGTTCCGCACCCTGAACGAGCTGGGGGACTTCGCCGCCATCACCGACGGCATCATCTTCCACAACACCCTGGCCTCGTCGGATTATGGGTTCCTCCATCACGGAACCTTTGATCCCCGGCCCAACTATTTTGCCGTTCTGCTCTGGAACCGGCTGATGGGCACCACGGTCTATGATGCGGGCGAGCCCCTGCGGGAAGGGGCCCATGTCTTTGCCCACAGCCGCCGGGACGGCCAGGAGGGCGTGGCTTATCTGATCCTCAACAATTCCAAGACCGAGACGACCACCGTGGAGCTGCCCAAGGAGGCGGTCCGCTACACCCTGTCGGCGGATACTCTCCGCTCCACCACCATGAAGCTGAACGGCCGTCCTCTCCAGCTGGTGGGAGAGTATGGCCTGCCCTCTCTGGAGGGCGAGAGCGTGGCCGCCGGCACCCTGGAGCTGGCCCCCGCCACCTGCACCTTCCTGGTGCTGTAATTACACTATGAAATGAAAAAGGCTGCGCAGCGCCCGAAAGCGCTGTGCAGCCTTTTTTGTCTGGTTATTTTTGTGTTTCGTATTTCTCCCGGGCCGTTTGGATGGCAGCGTTGATCCGGTCGGCGTAGCCCTGTTTCCAGAAGGCGCACATCTGCCGGTCGCAGCCCATCAGGTCCTGGCTGCCGGTGGTCAGGGCGATGGCTCGGCATCCGCCGCCGCAATGGTAGCGGTATTCGCAGGCTGCACACTCGGAGTTGACGGCCAGCAGATCCTTGATCCGGCTGTCCACAAACTGCATATAGTAGCTGTCGCTTAATCCTTGCCGCAGGCCTATTTCCTGCACTTTGGGGAAAACCTCCTGCCGGGGGCTGGCGGTCATAGGCATACAGGGCAAAAGCCGCCCTTCCGGCGTAATGTAGCAGGACCAGCGCACTGCGCCGCAGAGGTAGTTGTCCAGGCAGCTTTCGGTGCCGCAGTAACAGCGGAAAATCGGCTGGGCGGGCTGATCCTGCTGCAAACGAACAATACCGCCGATTTCCAGCTGCGGGATGGGTCGGCCAGCCTGGTAGTACCAGTCAATGTAAGGCAGCATGGCGTCGATGTATTCAGTCCAGGACAAGGAATTGCCTTCGCTGTGGCGGAGCCAGAGCTCTGTCTCGTCTACATTGGCAATGCTTAGATCCTCTACCCCAATCTCCCCAAGGGCCTGGATCGTTGCAGGCAGGGCGGAAAGGTTGCCCCGGTGGATGCACATGCTGGCGGACACAGGGAATCCCCGCTGGCGGCATAGGGCCATAGCGCGGAGGGCGGCCTGCTCTGCGCCGGGTACTCCCCGCATCCAGTCGTGCCAACCCTGCGCCCCGTCGAAGCTGATAGAGAATTCAGGACGGAGGTTTCGACGCTCTAGTTCATCTAATACCGACTCGTTCAGCAGCCAGCCATTGGAATAAATCTGCCCGATCACCATTTTGTGGGAGAGAATCCGGTCCACGAGCTGCCAGAAATCCCGGCGGATCAAGGGCTCGCCGCCGGTCAGATCCAATCGAAGTATCCCGCAGGCGGCGATTTCATCAATCAGCCGGAGTGCTTCCTCAGTGGAGAGCTCCCCCAACCGGCCATCTGGTGCGTCCATATAGCAGTGCCGGCAGAGGAAATTGCACCGCCCAGTGATAGACCAAAATACACGCCGGACGAATCGGTTTTCGTAATACTGATAGTATTGACTTGCTTCCAAGGGGGAGGCGGTTTCGCAGGGGCATATATATCCCTCCGCCTGGCACTGACCCAAGGCCGACCAGAGCTGCGGGCCCAGCTGGACTTCTGAAAGGTCGGTCTGTCCGTCACAGAGAATTAGTGCTTGAAACATAGGCCGGGATAAAAGGAGAGTTTCGTTTTCCGGGCGGCGGACCAGGACCCAGTTCATGCCCTTCCAGCCGCGCAGCGCATAATTGGGGTTGAGTCTGTAATACATGGGTTTTCCTCTTGTTAAAAACAGCAGGCAAAGAAAATTCTCTGCCTGCCTGAAAAGTGGGGTCGAGATTGGTGCGTTTGTCAGGATGCTCTGTCCGACCGGCTGGGCGCTGGCTTGGGAGCCTTAACCCTTCCAGGCGTGTTTCGTGGTACAATTGCCGCTGTTACCGTTGCAGCCGTTGCCTCGATCCCAGCCAGGTACAGTACAGCTGCCGCCGGTATTGGTCTCATCCGAACCGCTGGTGGTGATCACGTCAAAGTTGTCAAACAGGACGATTTCAGCCGTAGCTTTTTCGTAAATCATAAACGTTCCTCCCCATCCAATCCAGCGGGTTATTCTCCAGAATCATTGTATAAAATTTAACGGGTACTGTCAATCGCTTGCGGTGTTTTGAGGCACTTTTGCGTTATATTCGGCCTCGGCTTTTTGGGCGGCCTCGGTGATGCGCTGGACATAACCTTCCTTCCATAGGGTGCACATGATCCGGTCGCAGCCCATCAGGTTTTGGTCCCCGTGGAGCACAGCGGTGGCCCGGCATCCGCCGCCGCACTGGTAGCGGTATTGGCAGGCGGCGCACTCGGCGTTCATTGCGAATAGATCTTTGATCCGCCGGTCCACAAATTCCAAATAAAAGCTGTCCTGCAAACCCTGACGTAGGCCGATTTCCTGCACTTTGGGAAACCGGTCCTGCTCCGGGCTGGCGGTCATGGGCATACAGGGCAAAAGCCGTCCGTCCGGCGCAATGTAGCAGGAGAAACGGGCTGCGCTGCACAGGTGACAGTTGAGGCATTTCTCCGAGCCGTCGTAAGGTTTCGCGATGATTTTATAGGGGCGATCCTGGCGCAGAACGATCACGCCGGCGAGGATCAGCTGCCGGATGGGCCGTCCGGTCTTGTAATACCAATGGATATAGGGGAGCATAGCCTCGGTGTATTCCTGCTGGGTCAGGCTGTTGCCCTCGCTGTGGCTGCACCAGAGGGGCGTCTCGGAAACGTTGGAAACTTTCAGGTCCTGTACCCCTACAGCCCGCAGTGCCTCGATGGTCTGGGGCAGGGTGTTCTGGTTGCCCCGGTGGATGCACATTTCCACGTCGGTTTGGAGCCCTCGCTCATGGCAAAGCTTCAGCGCCCGAAGGGCCGCCTGCTCCGCGCCGGGTATCCCCCGCATCCAGTCGTGCCAACCCACCCCGTCAAAGCTGATGGAGATAGCGGGCCGGAGCCCCCGCCGCTCAAATTCGTCCAGAACGGCGTTGGTCAACAGCCAGCCGTTGGTGTAAAGCTTGCCGATGGTCATGTGGTGGGCGAGGATCCGGTCCACCAGCTGCCAGAAATCCCGGCGAACCAGGGGCTCGCCGCCGGTCAGATCCACCCGCAGCACGCCACAGTCCGCCATCTGATCGATCAGATTCAAGGCATCGGCGGTAGAGAGTTCTCCCAGCAGGGCATCCGGAGCATCCATAAAGCAGTGCCGGCAGCGGAAATTGCACCGCCCGGTAATGGACCAGAAAATACTTTGGACGTAACGATTTTTGTAATACTTGTAATACTGATCTGGTTCCAGCGGCTGGGGCGCAGAGAGCGGGGCAATGACCCCCTCCTGCTCATATTGCAGGCGAGCAGCCTCCATTCCCGGTGTGAGAGGGATGCGGCTCAGATCGGTCTCGCCGTCGCAGAGCAGCAGCAGCTGAAAAGTCTCTGCCGGGAGAGGCCGGATCAAATTTTGGGGCCGCCGGATCAAAACATGGGCCATTTGTTCCCAGCCGCGGAGTATATGGCCGGGGGTGAGTTTATAAAGCATAGCGGGTCCTCAGTTCGTTTTCAGATGTGCCTGTATAAAAAACGGCAAACTCGGCCGATTATACCGGGTTTGCCGATTCGCTAGAGGGTTATAAATCGTCCCCCTATGCGTATGAGAAATAAAAATTTATGACGGCAATGACTTAATAGACTTCGCCCAGATCGTAATAGCAAGAAACGTGGTTTTGATTCGACCAGTGGCCGCAACTTGTACCACCGCCATTCACGCCACTGGTGGTGATTACATCGCTGTTGCTGAACCGGATCACCTCGGCCGAGGCTTTCTCATAGATCGATTTCTTGTTCTCCATCATAGGTACTCCTCCTTTTCTTGTTGTAATATCATAAGGCGCCGGGGGTGGTGAATCCCCGTCGCCCTATGTCGATGATGTTTTTCGGCTCAGCCGCGGGGACCGAACATCTTCCGGCGCACCCGTCCCGGCAGGGCCCGGAACCAGAGCCGCGCCCGGCGCAGCCTAAGGGTTTTTAGATAGGCCCGGTAGGCCGGACTCTGGCAGGAAATGTACTGCCCACTCTCGTCGGGGTAAAACCCCGCCATCACCCCGATGACCCACTCAGCGGGCACCGTCTCGGGCCAGAGGCGGTTGTCCCCCAGGGTGCGGTAGCCGCTTTCGGTCACCCCGATGACCCGGTGGAGGACATACTCTCCGGCAGGGCGGCGGTAGAGGGCCACATCGTACCGTTTCAGCGGGCCGCGGGCGGCGGTCAGAACCACGGTGCTTTTCCGGCTGTGGAGCAGGGGCTCCATGCTGTCCCCCGCCGTCTGGAAAAATCCTCGGCCCTGTTCCGATAGAACCTGTTCAATCCGCTGCGCCATCGTTGTCCAGCGCCAGGGCGATGGTGTTCAGAAACTCCCGCACGTCCTGCCGGGCGGTGGCCTCGTCCAGACCCTCAAAGCGCTCCAGGGTTTTGGCAACCAGCTGATCCTCAGTGACGCCCTGTTCCAGCAGTTCCCAGTAAAATGCGCCGGTGCTATTCAAACGGATCATTCCGTTGAAGCTCTCGCTGGCCTCGCCAATGGCGATCACCATGGATTCATCTCCCAGCCGGCGCAGCAGGAAACCCGGTTTGGTTTTCAGCATCTTGATCCCTCCTCATGGTATGGTATGCGAGCTGGGCGGCCTCCGGTTCCCGGTTGCACTCCAGCAGATAAAAGGGCACGGTCTGAACCATCCGGTCCAGGAGCCCCCAAAAGAGGTCGAAAGCGGCTTTCTCCCGGGGGAGCAGCAGCTGGTGGAAAATCCGGCGGGTGATTTCGGGCCCGGTCAGCCGGCGAATGTGATTTTCCGGGGTTTGCTCCAGAAAACAGATCCCCGCCACCGGGCAGATGCGGTTCTGGCCCAGCCGTTCTTTGCCATTCCAGGGGGTGCCGCAGGCACAGAGCACGCCGTCGATGAACCGGAGCACCGGTTTGTCGCCGTTGATCACCTGGGCGCGGGGGCCGAACTGTTCCAGCCAGAGCCGGATGTGGGTGGTTTTTCCGGTGCCGCTGGGGGCGCAGAATAGATAGGCCGCTCCGTCCAGTTCCACCACTGCCCCGTGGATCAAAAAGGCATCGTATTCCGGCAGCCTCAAACAGAGGCTGCGGTAGAGGCAGAGGCTTTCATAATATCCCATGGGACGGCGGCCCAGCGGCAGATCGCTGGGGTCGGCCTCTGCTTCCCGGCAGAGCTCTTGCTCCGAGGCGCGGACGGTGAACAGCGGCGTTTCCCCGGTTTCATATCCCCGGCAAAGATGGCGAATGTACGGATAGCGTGCGTCGAGCCCGATGGGCAGCCCGGCGATTTTTATACAGAACAACGCGGAGTTTCACCTCGTTTCACGCCGGTGTTCTTCCAAACAAGTATTATTGATAGGTATTATTATTGTATAGTATTTTATGAGCGCTGTCAATAAAATAGAGCGGCGGACGGTACAATTTTGACGCAGAAAATGACAAATCCCCCCGCGGCGCAGCCTTTCGGCCGATGCAGCGGGGGGATTTGAGAGAGAGAAAAAAGAGAAAGGAATTATGTTTTATCCACGGGGGTTACCCGCAGACAAGACACGCAGAGTTAGTTGCGCACCAGCTTGCCGGTAGCGTTCCGGGCGAGAGGCTGATCGCGGAATTCCACCAGCGTCATCCGCTTGTAGAGGGGCAGGGTGCGGTTGACCTCGGTGATATGGGCCCGGACCGCCTCCTGGGCTTCGGCGGGGCAGTAGACTTCGGCGCAGATTTTGCCGTCCTTTTCCTTGACCAGGCACTCCTGGACATCGGGGCAGGCTCCAACCAGGGTTTCCAGCTCCTCGGGGCTGACGTTTTCGCCGCTGGCCAGAATAATCAGGTTCTTCTTGCGGCCGGTGATGTAGTAATAGCCCTCCTCGTCCTTCCGGACCAGGTCGCCGGTGTGGAACCAGCCATCAATCAGGACCTCGGCGGTCAGCTCGGGCTCCTTGTAGTAGCCCAGCATGACAGGATCGCCCTTGATGCACAGCTCGCCGTCCTGGATGGAATACTCGCAGATGGGCTCGTCACCCTTGCCCACCGAGTGGATGTGTGCGGCGCTCTGGTCGTTGTTCCAGGTGCCGTCGCCGGCGGTTTCGGTCAGGCCGTACATCTGCATGATGAAGAATCCGTTGTGCATCAGGTCCAGCATCATCTCGGGGGTGCAGGCAGCGGCGCCGCAGGTCAGGGTCCGCAGTTTGCCCAGCCGGTCCTTCCGGCCCCGCATCACATCCCGATGGATGGACTGGAGCAGCACCGGCACGGCGGCCATGGTGTCACAGGGCATCAGGGCCAGATCGCGGTAGAAGTTCCGCAGATCGGTGCAGAGGTTGTGGGCCATGCCCATAATGGACCAGGACACCAGACTGGTGAATGCCGCGATGTGGAACATGGGCAGAACGGTGAAGTGGTTGAAATCGTAGTGATCCACCCCCATCTCTTCCAGCATGACGCGGAAGGGGTCGCAGTAGGCGGGCATGGGGGCGAACAGGTTTTTCTGGCTCAGCATAACGCCCTTGCTCCGGCCGGTGGTGCCCGAGGTGAACATAATGGCCATCAGGGCCTCGCGGTCGGCGCACTCGTGGATCTCGGCGGGCTGGGCGTCCAGATAGCCGGTGATGGGCAGCAGTTTGTCGCCGTACGCCTCGCCCAGAGCGGGCTCCCGATCCAGATAGATCCCGTCGTGGAGGATGGCGGATGCCTCCACCAGTTCCAGCTCATAGTGGATGTCGTCCCAGCTCTTTTGCAGGTTCAGGGGGACCACCACGGCTCCGGACAGGATGGTGCCGAAGATGCTCACGGCGTAGTGGTAGCTGTTGGCGGCCAGGATGCAGACCCGCTTGCCCTCGATGTCGGGGACGGCGGCCTGCAGGGCGGCGGTCACACAGCGGATGTCGTGGGCGTACTGGCTGTAAGGCACTTCCCGCACGGCCTCTTTTTCCGCATCATAGTAGCGGATGGCGATCCGATCGGAGTACTTGGTTTCCATCTGGGAGACCAGCTGATAGATGGTGTGAACGGGGAGGGTAAACATGGCGCTTTATCCTTTCTGTCTTGATAAACGACCTAGGGCCGGGGGCGGGCCCGGCAGGGGGCTCAGCCTCGCTGCAGTTTGCCCAGGGCGTTGCGCGGCAGGGGCTGATCGGTAAATTCCACCGCCGTCACCCGTTTATAGAGGGGCAGCGTGCGGTTGGTTTCAGTGACAAAGGCGCGGACGGTGTCCCGCACAGCGTCCCGGCAGGAGATCCGGGCGCAGATTCGGCCGCCCTTCTGCCCTACCAGCACTTCCCGCACGGCGGAGCAGCGGCCCAGCAGGGTTTCCAGCTCTTCGGGGCTGACTTTTTCGCCGCTGGGCAGGACCATCAGGTTGTTTTTCCGGCCGGTCAGGTAGATGTACCCGTCCGGGTCGATCCGGGCCAGGTCCCCGGTGTGGAACCAGCCCTCTTTCAGGACGGCGGCGGTCTTTTCGGGTTCCTTGTAGTAACCCATCATGACGGCGTCCCCCTTCATGCAGAGTTCGCCGTCCTCCAGCCGGTACTCCATGTCGGGGTCCCGCAGGCCCACCGAGGGCAGATGGGCGGCGTCCTGAGCGCTGTTCCAGCCCCCGTCCCCCACCGTCTCGGTGAGGCCGTAGGTCTGGATGATGGTGAACCCTTTGGCGATCAGGTCGGCCAGCATCTGAGGGTCATAGGTGGCGGCCCCGCAGGTGAACACCCGCAGTTTGCCCAGGCGGGCGGCCTTGCCCCGCATCACGTCGTGATGGATGGATTTCAGCAGGGTGGGCACCACCGCCATCACATCGCTGGGCATGGCCTGCAAATCCCGGTAGAACCGCCGCAGATCGGAGCAGAAGTTCACCGCGTTGCCGGCGATGCTCCAGGAGACCAGACTGGTCAGAGCGGCGATGTGGAACAGGGGCAGCACCGTAAAGGAGGAGGGCTGATACCCCTCGGGCCAGCCCATCTGGGCCGGGAAGGTCTCGAAGGGCTCGGTAAACAGCCGCATGGGGGCAAAGAGGTTTTTCTGGCTGAGCATCACCCCTTTGCTGCGGCCGGTGGTGTCGGAGGTAAAGAGGATGAGGGCCAGGGCGCCGGGATCGGGGCACTCGGCCAGCTCGGCCAGCTCGGTGCAGCCCGCAAAGGCGTTCATGTCCAGCAGCGGCCCCTCCCAGCGGGCCAGATCCGGCTCCCGGGCGGCATAGCTGCCGTCGGTCAAAAGGGCGGTAACATCGGCCCGGCTCAGCTCGTCCCGCAGGGCAGGCCAGCTCTTTTCGGTGTTGAGGGGCACTGCCACCGCTCCGGCCAGGATGCAGCCGAAAAGGGCCACAGCGTAGGGGTAGCCGCTCCGAGCCAAAAGTCCCACATGCCGCCCCTCCACCCCGGGCAGGGTGCGGCGGAGCCAGCCCACCATCCGGCGGATGTCGGCGGCGTAGTCCCGGTAGAGCACTTCCCGCACCGATTTGGCTTCCTCGTCGTAATAGCGGATGGCCACCCGGTCAGGGTAGGCCGACTCCATGTTCAGAAGATTCTGGTACATGGTGGAGATCCAGTAGGTCTGGGCCAGGGCCTGTTCCATAGCCTGCCGGGCCCGGGCGGAGTCCCGGGCGTCGAAGGCGTCCAGAATCTCGTGGTACCACCGGAGAGCGGCGGCCGCATTCTGCCGCCGGACGTTTTGGCGGCAGGCGGACTGCATGGCATCGTCGATGATCTGGTAGATCTGCTGCATCATCTTGCTGCGGGTCAGCCGGGCCAGCGCACAGTGGAAGGCGCTGTCGGCCTGGGCGAAGGCGGCCAGGTCTCCCCCGGCCCGTTCCATCTGGCCCAAAAGCTCCCGAAGCTGGGCGATCTCCCCGTCGGTGGCCCGGCGGCAGGCGATCTCACAGATGGGCCCCTCTACCATCCGGCGGAAGGTCAGGATATCCCGCAGCGTCTCCCGCCCCAGATAGAGCAGGGGCACCAGCTGGTTGAGGGCAGCTTCTGTCCCTGCGCCCCGCACAAAAGATCCCTCGCCGAAGTGGGTCTCCAAGAGACCCAGCCCGCTCAGTTTTTGCAGCGCGTTGCGCACCGTGACCCGGCTAACCCCGAACTGGGCCGCCAGTTCATTCTCGGAGGGCAGTTTGTCGCCGGGCTTCCAGTCCCCGGCCAGAATCTGCTCCCGCAGCTGGTCGAACACCTGCTGGCTGACGCTGCTTTTTACCACTTTTTTGATCGCCATTCCCGGATGCTCCTTCTGCTATTGGGTGAATTTTCGTCTGTATTATTGTAGCATCCGGCGGCGGGTTTTACAATTCCGGCTTTTTCCGCTCACTCGTGGGCGGGCTTGGCCAGTTTGGCGGCCAGCTTGCCGCCCAGCTTGGCGGCGACCAGGGAGCCGCCAAGAATGATGGCGCCGCCCACCCAGAAAGTAATCAGCTGGCTGCCGATGATGGCGGGGGTGATCTCTTCAAAGTTGAGGGTGGCCACCGTCAGGTAGGCAAAGGCGATGTTGTTGCAGGCCACCGGGCAGACGGTGCCGCCCAGAATGATCACCGACAGCACAATAGCGATGCTGAGGGAGAAGGCCCCCAGCAGCCCCAGGGAGGAGGCCAGGCCGAAAGTACCCATGTAAAGGGCCAGAGCGGCGACCAGGCCCAGGGTGCCCCCCACGAAGATGGAGGGGATGTTCTTCATGTCTGCCCCCAGGGCGAAGAAGAAGATGGTCACAAAAAAGAGGGGCCAGCCCGCGATGCCCAGGGCCACGGCGGCCACGTTGACGATGAAGATCCAGACCAGAACGGCGCTGGTGACGATCAGATGGTGGCGGTCCGGTTTTTGAAAGATAGACATAAAATCCTCCCAGTCTGCGCACGGCTCCGCGCCCCGCACAGGCGGAGGGATTCAGACCGCACACGATGAATTGTATACCTGTAATACAGGTGCGTGAGAACAGAATACCACGCCCCTGCCCCGCTGTCAAGCCGAAGCGAAAAACAGACAGAAAAAAGCCCGGCAGAAATTGCCGGGCCAAAATCGGATTGGTTCAGCGCAGGACCGTCTGCACCAGCAGCATGTACAGGGCGGTGCCCCCGCCGATGCTCAAGAGGGTGTTTTTCTTCCACCGGTGGAGCAGGACAATAAAGCCGATGGCCACCAGCTCGGGCAGCCCGTGCCAGGCAGAGGCGGGGGCGTCCTTGAGGCAGTAGACCACCAACATCCCGATGACGGCCGCGGGGAGAACCCGGCCCAGCCGGGCCACCCAGGCGGGGGGCTGCCGCCCCTCAGGGAAGACCCAGAAGGGCAGAAACCGGGTCAGGGCGGTGGCGGCGGCGATCAGCCCCAGGGTGATGAGGGTTTGGGCGGTAGTCATGGGGTGTGGGCCTCCTTTTCTGTTTTGGGGCGGGCAGGGGCCAGGCAGAGGACCATCAGCCCCATGGCCGGCAGCAGGAAATGTTCGCTCCCAAAGAGAGCCAGACAGGCCAGGGCGCAGCCCGCCCCGATGAGGGCCGGGCGGTGATCGGTCTGCTGGTCCCACTGATTTAAAAAGATCACCACAAACAGGGCGGTCATGACGAATTCCAGACCGGTGGTGTCCATGGGGAGCAGCTGCCCCAGCAGGGCCCCCACCACCGAGCCCGCCACCCAGTAGCTCTGGTCCAGCAGGGTGATGAAAAAGTAAAACCAACCCTTGTCCACCCCCGGCGGCGGGTCCACGGCACAGTGGATGGAAAAGGTCTCGTCGCAGAGCCCAAAGATCAGATAGGGCTTTTTCCAGCCGAGGCCCCGGTATTTTTCCAAGAGGGCCAGCCCGTAAAACAGGTGCCGGGCGTTGATCATCAGGGTCAGCAGAAAGACGTGGAGGGGCTCAAACCCCGCCAGCAAAAGCCCCACCGAGACGAACTGCATCGACCCCGCAAAGATGAACAGGCTGCTCAGCAGGGTATAAAGAAAGGCCAGCCCCTGGCTCTGCATCAAAAAACCGTACGACGCCCCCAGCACCAGAAACCCCACCAGAACCGGCAGAGTGTGGGGCAGCGCCGCCCGGAGCGCCTGAGTTTTCACAGCCGCTCCCCTCCCCTTTGCCAAAATTTGCGATGGATTTAGTTTATCGGAGTAAAGCGGCTTTGTCAAGCGCCCGGCTGGCCGGGGCTGGGGGCGCAAAACCCCGGATTTTCCTCGTTTTTTGTATTTTTGCTGTAAGAAACTGGAATTTTGGGCCGGTTTGTAGTATAATAACCCCATTCTGGGCAGATATGCCTTTTTACAAAGGCGCCCGCAAAGAGGGTTGAGGAAGAATGTTTCGCGGAGCAAACCGTTTTGAGATTGATCGGATTATGAAGGTTTACGACCGGGCCCGGGCCCTGATGGCCGAGTCCGGCAACCCCAGCCAGTGGGGCGACAACTACCCCTCCCGGGAGATGATCGAAAAGGACATCCAGTCCAACCGGCTGTTTGTCTATACCGTCAATGGGCAGATGGAGGCGGTGTTCGCCTTTATTCTGGGCCAGGACCCCACCTACGCGGTGATCGAGGACGGCGCCTGGCTGTCCGATTGCCCCTACGGCACCATTCACCGGCTGGCCTCGGCAGGGCTGCACCCCCACGCGGCGGACGCGGTGATTGCCTGGTGTCAGGAGCGGTGCGAGAGCCTGCGGGCCGACACCCACGCCGACAACAAGGCCATGCAGCATATTCTGGAGAAGAACGGCTTCGTCCGCTGCGGGATCATCCACGTGGCCAATGGCAGCCCCCGGATCGCCTACCAGAAATTGCCCCAGCGCTGAAAAAGACCGGAAAACCCAAAAACCGCCCGGAGTTTTGCTCCGGGCGGTTTTTCTGCGGTTTAGGTTGCGGCGGGGTCAGTCCATCCACTTGGCCCGCTGGAGCCCCACCAAAACCAGGGGGATCAGCACCAGCTGGAGGAGGATGCCGGGCACAGCCCCCAGCACTGCCCCGGACATAAAGGCCGAGAAGGTGAAGCTACTCCCCGACAGGCCCATGAGGCAGAACATAACCGCCCCCCAGACCACCCGCCCGGCCAGCATGGCGGCCAGCAGGACGGCGTAGATCATCCCCAGGCTGTGCCGGCGGGCCCGGCGGTAGAGGGCCCCGGCGGCGAACCCGTAGGTGGCCAGCTCAAAGGCCATAGCCAGAGCCGTGGGGTAAAGGGGCGGCATCCCGAACAGGACCGAGCGGAGCAGCGGGGTCGCCGCGCCGATGGCCAGCCCCCAGGGCCCGCCCAGGACAAAGCCCCCCAGCAGCACCGGCAGGTGCATGGGGCAGAGCATGCTGCCGATCTGGGGGATGGACCCGGTCAAAAAGGGCAGCGCCAGCCCCAGGGCCAGAAAGAGCGCCGCCAGCACCAGCTGCCGGGTGTGGGAATGGGTGGTTTGATTCATGCCGAAAAACTCCTTTTTGGATGGTATTTTGTCCTGCAAACCGGCAAAAAAGGGGCCTGCCCCCGGCCTTTGGCGCAGGAGGCAGACCCCTTCATGGCGTCTGTTTACAAAGAAGGTTGTTTGCACAGAAAGCTCTGTGCGCCGGGCTTCGGCCCGGATATTCCGGCTCCCGGCCGGAACACTAGCAGTATAGCAGAACCCTTCTCACCCTGTCAAGGGCCGGGGCTGGGACTGCATTTTATACAAAAAACGACGCCATCCGCCGCCGTTTTTCCGGGTGATGTACAGTTCGGCAAAATTTGCTTGACCTTTCTGTGCAGAACCGATAATATAAAATAGAGAAAGAGCGGGCACGGGGCGCCGCCCCTGCCCGACCCAGGTCAGCCAAAAGGCAAGAATGTTACATGGGAGGGCCATCATGACCAACGCAGAAAAACTCACCCTGCAAAAACGCGCCTGCCAGATCCGCCTCGGCGTGATCGAGGGCACCCACAGTGCAAAGTGCGGTCACCCGGGCGGCAGTTTGTCCATCGCCGAGGTGCTTTCCTACCTGTATTTTAAAGAAATGAACGTCGATCCCGCCAACCCCGCCAAGGCGGACCGGGACCGGCTGGTCCTCTCCAAGGGCCACGCAGCCCCGGGCCTGTACGCAGCGCTGGCGCTGCGGGGCTTCTTCCCGGTGGAGGATCTCAAGACCCTGCGCAAGATCGGCAGCTATCTCCAGGGTCACCCCAACATGAACTCGGTGCCCGGTGTGGATATGTCCACCGGCAGCCTGGGCCAGGGTGTTTCGGCCGCCTGCGGCATGGCCCTGGGCGCCAAGCACGCCGGCCAGGATCTGAGCGTCTACACCATCCTGGGCGACGGTGAGATCGAAGAGGGCGAATGCTGGGAGGCCTTTATGTTCGCGGCCCACTACGGTCTTTCGAACCTCTGCGTCATGATCGACCTCAACCACTTGCAGATCGACGGCGCCATTGAGCAGGTTATGAACAGCGCCCCCCTGGACAAGAAGATGGAGGCTTTCAACTTCAACGTCCTGTCCATCGACGGCCACGACTTCGACCAGATCGAGGCAGCCATCGCGGCCTTCCACGCCGAGAAGGCCAAGCCCACCTGCATCATCCTGAACACCACCAAGGGCAAGGGTGTTTCCTATATGACCAACCAGGTGGATTGGCACGGCAAGGCCCCCAATGACGAGGAGTACCGCATCGCCATGGAGGAACTGAACGCAGCCTATGCCGCGCTGGAAAAGGAGGGCAACTGAGATGGCAGACGTGAAAAACATCGCAACCCGTGACAGCTACGGCGCAGCGCTCAAGCAGCTGGCCGCCGAGGGCCACGACGAGCTGGTGGTCCTGGACGCCGACCTGGCCGCCGCCACCAAGACCGGCGTGTTCAAGAAAGCCTACCCGGACCGTCACTTCGACTGCGGCATCGCCGAGGGCAACATGATGGGGGTGGCCGCAGGCCTGTCCACCATGGGCTATATCCCCTTTGTCTCCAGCTTCGCCATGTTTGCGGCGGGCCGTGCCTTTGAGCAGATCCGCAACTCCATCGCTTACCCCCGCCTGAACGTCAAGATCGGCGCCACCCACGGCGGCATCTCGGTGGGCGAGGACGGCGCTTCTCACCAGTGCTGTGAGGATTTCGCCCTCATGCGCTCCCTGCCCGGCATGACCGTCATCTGCCCCGCCGACGACGTGGAGGCCCGGGCCGCGGTCCGCGCCGCCTTTGAACACCGGGGCCCCGTCTACCTGCGGTTTGGCCGTCTGGCTGTGCCCGTCTTCCACGACGAGGCCAACTACCACTTTGAGATCGGCAAGGGCGAGCAGCTCACCGAGGGCAGCGACATCGCCATCATCGCCACCGGCCTGATGGTCAACGAGGCCCGGATCGCCGCCGAGAACTTGGCCAAGGAGGGCATCCACGCCCGGGTCATCAACATCCACACCATCAAGCCCCTGGACGAGGAGCTGGTGCTCAAGGCCGCTGCCGAGTGCGGCAAGGTCATCACCTGCGAGGAGCACAGCGTCATCGGCGGCCTGGGCGAGGCAGTCTGCGCCCTGCTGAGCGAGAAGCAGCCCACCCCCGTCCGCCGGATCGGCGTGCAGGACAAGTTCGGCTGCTCCGGCCCCGCATGGGACCTGCTCCGTGAGTATGGTCTGTGTGCTGCCAACATCGAGGCCAACGTCCGCGAGATGCTGGGCAAGTAAATAACGTCGTTTTTCCTTCGGAAGAAAAAGAACCCGGGCGGAGCTGGTTTACAGCTCCGCCCGGGTTTTGTTGTTTTTCGGCGTTACAGACTCCATTTCTGATAGGCATCCCGGAAGATCTGCCGCAGCTCGGCGATCTGGGGCCGGGGATCGTCCCGCAGGGTCATCAGGCAGGTGGCGGGCAGAGGCCATTTGAGCTGTAAGGGCAGATACCACTCCTGGGGAAAGATATCGTACCGCAGGGGACTGACGAACAACCCCCGCCCAGCCAGCAGGCCGCTGTAACACAGCTCAAAGGAGACCACTTCGGCCCAATGGATGGGCAGGCCCTGGGCTTCGGCTTGGGCCCGCAGGCAGCCGATGTAGACCCGCTCCGACGGCTCATAAAAAAGGGTCTGGCCCCGCAGCTCCCACAGACAGACCACCGCCCGGCTATGGAGCGGGTGGGCGGGACCGGTCGCCAGATAACACTGAGTCTGAAACAAAAAGTCCTGGGTGACTTCGGGCTGGGGCTGTTCAGGGGCGAGGCCGATCAGGGCGTCCACCCCGGTGGAGAGCAGATGGTGGAACTCCTTGTTGGGTGGGTCAGTGCAGACCGAGATCTCGGCATCGGGCCAGGCCTCATTCAGCTGCTGGATCAGAGAATGATAGATGGGGTCCCGCAGAGTCATGACGGCGGGCAGCTGGAGCACCAGTTTGTTCCGGTGGACAAAGGGCTTCACCGCGTTGCAGGCTTCCAGGTACTGGCGGTAGAGACTGCGGGCCGGCCCCAAAAAAGCCAGCCCCGCCGGGGTTAGCCGGACGTGGGTGGTGTTCCGCTCGAACAGCTCCACCTCCAGCTCTTTTTCCAGGCTGCGGATCTGGTAGCTCAGGGCGGGCTGGGTGATGAAAAGCTCCCGGGACGCGCGGGAAAAATTCAGGGTCCGGCTGACTACCAGAAAACAGAGCAGCTGACGGTCGTTCATGGCGGGGTTCCTCCTGTTTTGTGCTGGCCTGAGTATACCACAACCGGGGTGAGTTATAAAGATTGTTTATAACTCTGCGAGAAATTTTTTGATTCTTTCGGGCCCGGGAATGTACTATACTGAAGTCGTACCGGCAGTTTTTGACGAAATATGCCGAACCATCCGGAAGGAACCCGAACAAGAGAAGGAGACAAATCAAATGAGCAAGATTTCCCGCAAAAGCTTTTTGAAAATTGCGGCCGCCGCAGCCATGGGCGGCGTGACCGCCGGCGCCCTGTCGGCCTGCAACGGGGCCGACTCGGCTGCCGCCAGCTCGGCGGCCTCGGGCGGGGCCATCTACACCCCCGGCACCTACACCGGCACCGCCCAGGGCATCGGTGAGGTCAAGGTGACCATGACCTTCAGCGAGAGCGCCATCACTGAGGTGGTGGTGGATGCTTCCAACGAGACCGCCGACATCGGCGGCGCCGCCGTTCCCACCCTTCAGGAGGCCCTGATGGAGGCGCAGAGCGCCGAGATCGACGGGGTGGCAGGCGCTACCGTCACCGCCAACGCCGTCAAGGCCGCTGCTGCCAGCTGCATCGAGCAGGCCATGGGCGTGGCTCAGGAGACCCCTGCCGAGACCGAGGAGACCGACGACGGCGATGACTGGCTGGGCGAGGAGCCGGAGATCGCTTCCGTCAGCGAGGAGCAGGACTTTGACGTGGTCATCATCGGTGCAGGCCTGTCGGGTGTCTGCGCCGCCCGCGCTGCCGCCGAGGAGGGCGCCAAGGTAGCTCTGGTGGAAAAGAGCTCTTCCTTCAACTGCCGCAGCGGCGAGTACGCCCTGCTGAATGGCAGCCTGAACAAGCGCTGGGGCCGGGAGAATATCGTGGATGAGGACGTGGTGGTGGACCGCCTGATGCGGGAGTGCACCTACCGCAACAAGCGCTCTATCCTGAAAAAGTGGGCCACCCACGCCCACGAGGTCATGGACTGGTTCATCGAGGCCTACCCCGAGCTGACCATCTGCGACTCCACCCGGGAGGTTGTCACCCAGGAGCAGTTCGACAAGGGCATTCTGGTGCCCCTGGCCTGGCCCCAGCCCGAGCATTACGACTACCGGAACGAGGAGTTCCCCACCTTCCCCTCCAGCATGGAGTTCCGTTCCTCCCGTTCCGACCAGCAGGGCTTTATGGTGGAGGCCAACCTGAACAAGGCCATTGAGGCCGGCGCCACCACTTTCTTCGGCTGCTTCGGCACCAAACTGCTGAAGGATGCCGACGGCCGGGTGACCGGCGTCATCATCCGGGACGCCAACAACGGCAACGCCTACATCCAGCTCAACGCCAGCAAGGGCGTCATCCTGGCCACCGGCGACAACTCCGGCGACGAAAAGATCATGAAGCACTTCGCCCCCGAGATCGTGGAGAAGAAGATCGCCAACATGGGCGCCATGGGCATGCTGGGCGTGGACGTCGAGGGCAAGACGGTAGAGACCGGCGACGGCCTGCGGATGGGCGCCTGGATCGGCGCCAAGGTTCAGGATTTCCATGCACCCATGACCCACCACATGGGCAGCGGCATGGGCGTGACCCCCTTCCTCCAGCTGAACAAGCGGGGCGAGCGGTTCATGAACGAGTGCATCCCCGGCCAGCAGCTGGAAAACCAGATCGAGCTCCAGCCCGAGTGCACCTCCTTCCAGATCTACGACTCCAACTGGGGCGAGCAGATCCCCTATATGCCGGCCAACCACGGCGGCCTGTGCTACATCATCCCCGAGGATGAGGACGAGTCCAACCCCAACTTCACCGACCGTCAGTACACCAAGATCAGCGCCAAGGCCGAGGCCTATCAGTTCAAGGCCGATACCCTGGAGGATCTGCTGACCCAGTGCGGCTTTGAGGGCGAAACTCTGGAGACCGCCCTGGCTTCCATCGAGCGGTACAACGAGCTCTGCCATGCCGGCTCGGACGACGACTTCGGCAAACCGGCTTCCCGGATGTTCGCCCTGGAAAATCCCCCCTACTACGCCTGCCAGTGGGGCACTACCTCCATGCTGGTCTGCGTGGGCGGCCTGGAGAGCGACGAGAACTGCCACACCTTCACCGAGGGCGACCCCGCAAGCCCCAAGCGGGATATCATCCCCGGCCTGTACGTCTGCGGCAACGTCCAGGGCAGCCGCTATGCGGTGGAGTACCCCATCTGCATGCGGGGCATCAGCCACAGCCTCTGCGTCTACTACGGCTATGTGGCGGGCAAGAACTGCGTGGCCGGAGTCTGATCCCGTCCACCTGTTGATTCCCCGATAACAGGATAAAAAAACGCCCCCGGCGGTCTGAACCGCCGGGGGCGTTTCATCTGTTATAGGTCCGGGCGCTTAGTCCAGCAGAGCCAGAACGCTGGCCTTGGGGCGGGAGCCCACGGCCTGGTTGACCAGCTTGCCGTTCTTAAAGACCAGCAGGGCCGGGATGCTCATGATCCCGAACTGGCCGGCCAGCTCCGGCTGCTCGTCCACGTTGACCTTGCCCACCTTGACGTCGGGGCGCTCGTCGGCCACCTGGTCCACGATGGGAGAGAGCATACGGCAGGGGCCGCACCAGCTGGCCCAGAAGTCCAGCAGCACGGTCTTGTCGCTCTGGAGCACTTCGGATGCAAAATTATTCTTGGTAATGGTGATAGCAGACATGGCGGTTACCTCCGTTTAATTCCTCGTATAACCCCGCTGTGCGGGGGCTCTCGTTTGTTTCTGGCAATAGTATACCCCAAACGAAGCGCTGATTCCGTAACTGTGTCACCGAAGAGGAAATCGGAACCCTTGCCAGCCATTCCCTCTTGAAAAATACGCTCTTTCGTGCAATGATTGTAGCGTCGGGTGCGTATTCTTTACAGACGGGCCCCCTGTCGGCCCGCCGTACCCATTGGATTTTCTCTTACGAGAAGGAGTGTGTTTTTCTATGAGACTGAAACTTTTCCCCCTTGCGCTGGCGGCTGTGCTGGCGCTGGGTCTTGCCGGCTGCGGCACCAAGGACGCCGCCGGCAGCTCCTCCGCCCCTTCCAGCAGCCCGGCTGGCAGCAGCGCCTCCTCTGAGGCCGACAGCCAGACCGAGGAGGACGCCGCTTCCAGCCAGAGCAGCACCTCGAAGCGCCCCCAGAGCGACACCGTGACCATCGTGGTGGAAGGCGAAGAAGAGGAGCTGCCCGTCACCCTGTTTGAGGGCGAGGGCTACTCCATTTACCTGCCCGAGGGCGAGTGGACCCACACCGAGGCCGGCGACGGCAGCCAGGTGCAGGACGTGTTCGCCGCTGTGGAGAACGACAAGGTCCTGCTGGCCATCCAGTCCTCCGGCGAGGAGTCCGCCACCCTGGACCAGGTCTATGATGCTCTTCTGGAGGAGGGCTATCTCCAGTCCGACGACAACGACCAGTACTTTGCCCTGAGCGAGGACGGCGTGGTCACCTGCCAGTACATTGTGGAGGGCACCGACGGCCAGATCTGGTACATCTCCTGGTGCTACCCCGATACCACTGAGTACGTTGAGGGCTGGGGCAGCCGGATTCCCCAGCTGATCGAGACCTTCGAGGCAGAGTAAACCCTCTTTTTTATCCCCTTTCTGTTATCAAACTTTGAGCGCCAAAAAGGAGCGCCCGGGCCGGATGGCCTGGGCGCTCCTTTGGTTTTTGGTCAGCCGCGGTCTTTTCCGGCCCGGCCCTCCCGGGCCAGCTTTTGGAGCCGGGGTTTGTCCAGGACGGTGAGCCCGCCCCGCCAGAGGGTGACCAGCCCCTCCTGGGCGAAATATTTCAGCAACCGGCTCACCACCTCCCGGGCGCTGCCCATGTACCGGGCGATCTGGTCGTGGGTCATGTGGAGTTCGTTGGAGCCGGTCTTGGCCAGTTCGTCGGTGAGGAAGATGGCCAGCCGACGGTCGGCGCTCATAAAGAGGATCTGCTGCATGGCCCACATGGTGTCCGAGAACCGCTCGGTGATGGTCTGGTAGGCGAAGCACCGGACGTAGACGTTCTGCTGCATCAGATTGCGGAACACGCCGGCCCCGATGCAGTAGGCATCCACCGGCTCTTCGGCGTCGATGTGGACGTCGAAGGTCACCGCGTCCAGCACGCAGGAGGCCGACAGGATGCAGACCTCCCCCGCAAACAGCCGGTAGAGGGTCACATCCCGGCCGTCCTCCGAGAGGATATAGGCCCGCAGCTGGCCCGAGCGGACCAGCAGAATTCCCACACAGTTTTCGGTGGGGCTGTGGACGTGTTCCCCTTTTTCGTACCGCACCGGCCGGGTGCTCCGGCAGAGGGATTCCTGCTGTTCGGGGGTCAGCTCGTTCCAGAAGGGGAAGCCGCAGGCCAGACATTTTCGGCTGATTTCTTCGTTTGGCATCTTACCCGCCATAGAAACCACCCTTCCGCAGAGCCTTGGCGGCCTCCGAGCCGGCCATGGCCCCCTCGTAGACGGCCTTGGCCACCTGGAGCAGGCCGCCGGTGCAGTCCCCCGCCGCGTACAGGCCGGGGATGCTGGTCATCATGTCGGGGCCCACGACGATCCGGTTGCCGTCCACCTCGGCGCCCATCTTCCGGGCCAGGGCGGTGCTGCCCGCTACCCCCAGAGCCACAAAGACCCCCGCCACGGGGACTACCTCGCCCCCCGCCAGCTGAACGCCGGTGACGGCATCTTCGCCCAGGATGGCCTCGATCTTCTCAGTCCGGACCGCCACTTCCAGGGGGAACTGGGCGGTCAAAGGGGCGCCCCCGGTCAGCAGGGTGACGCTCTTGGCCACCGGCAGCAGGGCCGTGACCTCATGCAGGGCGTATTCCCCGCTGCCCAGGACAGCCACGTCCCGCCCGCGGTAGAAGAATGCGTCGCAGGTGGCGCAATAGCTCACGCCGTGGCCTTCCAGGTTTTTCAGCCCGGGCAGGGGCGGGGCGGCGCGGGAAACGCCGGTGGCCAGGATCACCGCGTCGGCGGAGTAGTCCCCGGCCAGGGTCTCCACCGTCAGCTTGTCGGTGAAGGTCAGGCCCACGGCCTCGGTCTCCACAAACTTTACCCCCACTGCCTTGGCGCCCTCGATGCCCTGGCGCTCCAGCTCGGCGCCGGGGATGGCCTCGGCGAAGCCATAATAGTTCTGGATGCCCTCGGCCCGGGCCAGCGCGCCCGAACCCCGGGACAAAACGGTGGTGTCGATCCCGGCGCGGGCGGTGTAGAGCGCGGCCGAGACACCGGCGGGGCCGGAGCCAACAATCACAACATTCGACATATGCATCCTCCTGACCGGCGGCCCGGAGCCGCCGCCTGGTATTCTCTAAAATAGTTTTTCTGGTTTCAGTATGCCACAGCCGGGGTGGGTTTTCTGTGACTTGCTTACAAAAACCGCCCGGCGGGACAAAATCCAGCCCAAACATACCGCATCCCGCCCCAAAATGCAAGCCGGGAACTCCCGCCGCCAAAATTTCCCGGGAAATTTCATTCTTTAAGGACCAAACCGGCGCAAAAGATGGTATACTGGTGGGGTGGAAAAAGAATTTGGGGGAAACTGTATGCCAAAACAGAAGCTGTTATTTATTACCACGGGGGGCACCATTGCCAGCGTCCGCACCGACCAGGGGCTGAAACCCGTCCTTTCCAGCGAGGAGCTGCTGGCCCATCTGCCCGAGCTGGAACAGTTGTGCGAGCCCCAGACCCTGGCGTTGTGCAGCATCGACAGCACCGACATGGGCCCCGAGCACTGGCTGATGCTGGCCCGGGCCATCCAGGAAAACTACGCCCTTTACGACGGGTTCATCGTCTGCCACGGCACCGATACCCTGGCCTATACGGCGGCGGCCCTGTCTTATCTGGTTCAGAACGCCGACAAGCCCATCATCCTCACCGGCGCCCAGCAGCCCATTTCCAACGAGATCACCGACGCCAAAAAGAACCTGCGGGACAGTGTCATCTGTGCCCTGGATCCGGGCAGCCGGGGGGTGATGGTGGTCTTCGGGGGCCAGGTCATCGCGGGCACCCGGGCCAAGAAAAACAAGACCATCAGTTACGACGCCTTTGCCTCGGTGAACTTCCCCACCCTGGCCCTGGTTCAGGGGGACCGGCTGGTGCGGTATGTTCCCTCCCCCTGGCCCACCGGGCCGGTGGAGTTCGGCCGGGCACTGGACAACCGGGTCTTTCTGCTCAAGCTGACCCCGGGCCTGGCCCCGGAGCTTCTGCCCGAGATCTTCCGGCTCTACAACTGCGTCATCGTGGAGAGCTTCGGGGTGGGGGGCATCCCCCAGACCCTGATGGATGCCTTCGCCGAGGGGCTGGGCGAGTACGACCAGACCCACAAGGTGCTGATCCTCACCACCCAGGTGACCTACGAGGGCAGCGACGTGGGCATCTACGAGGTGGGCAAGCGGGTGAAAAACCGGTTCCGCTTCCTGGAAGCCCACGACATGACCATCGAGGCGGTGGTCACCAAGATCATGTGGCTGCTGGCTCAGAACTGCGAGAGCTTCGACCAGCTGGCCCAGCGGTTCTACCGCCAGATCAACTTCGACACCTTTTATCATTGACGCGAACAAGGCGGGCCGTTTAGGCCCGCCTTGTTTTCTTTACGGATTTTTCCCGGCTTTCCGCACCAGGTCGGCGGTATAGAGGGCCCGGGTGGCGTTGAGGACGGCCAGAACCATCACGCCCACGTCGGCGAAGATGGCCAGCCACATCCCAGCCAGGCCCAGAGCGCCCAGAATCAGGCAGAGGGCCTTGACTCCCAGGGCAAAGACAATGTTCTGGTAGACGATGGAGCAGGTCCGGCGGGAGATCTGAATGGCCAGGGCGATCCGGGCCGGGTCATCGTCCATCAGGACGATGTCGGCGGCCTCGATGGCCGCGTCCGAACCCAGGGCCCCCATGGCGATGCCCAGGTCCGCCCGGGAGAGGACCGGCGCGTCGTTGATGCCGTCCCCCACGAAGGCCAGCCGCTCCTTGGGGGATTTCTGGGCCAGCAGAGTCTCAATCTGGTCCACCTTGTCCCCCGGCAGCAGCCCGGCGTGGTATTCACTGATCCCCAGCTCCCCGGCTACGGCCCGGGCGGTGGCCTCGTTGTCGCCGGTGAGCATGACGGTCTTGCGGACCCCTGCTTTCCGCAGGGAGGCAATGGCCTTGGCGCTGGTGGGTTTTAAGGTGTCCCGGATGGCGAGACTGCCGGCGTAGCGGCCCTCCAGGGCCACATGGACCACCGTGCCGACGGCGGAATCAGACTTCGGCAGGGTCAGCCCCAGGGACTCCATCAGGCGGGCGTTGCCCACCGCCACGGTTCGGCCGTCCACCTGGGCGGTGATGCCGTAGCCGCCCCGCTCCTCTACGTTCGAGACACGGGCGGGGTCCAGGGGGGCCTTGCAGGCCCGGCGGAGGCTCTGGGCGATGGGGTGATTGGAATAGCTCTCGGCCAGGGCGGCGGCCTCCACCAGAGTGTCGGGGTTGACCCCTTCGGCGGGGTGGATTTCAGCCACCTCAAAGACGCCCCGGGTCAGGGTGCCGGTCTTATCAAAGACTACGATGCCGGTGCGGGAGAGCTCTTCCAGATAGGTGGAGCCCTTGACCAGGATGCCGCAGCGGCTGGCCCCGCCGATCCCGCCGAAGAAGCTCAGGGGGATGGAGATGACCAGGGCGCAGGGGCAGGAAATGACCAGGAAGGTCAGGGCCCGGTAGACCCAGTCCCCAAAGGCGGCGGGCTGGCCCAGCAGGGTCAGCACCAGGGGCGGCACCACAGCCAGGGCCAATGCGCCGTAGCAGACCGCGGGGGTGTATACCCGGGCGAACCGGGTGATAAAGTTCTCGGCCCGGGCCTTTTTCATGCTGGAATTTTCCACCAGGTCCAGAATCTTGGAGACGGTGGACTCCCCGAACTCCCGGCTGGTTTTAACTCGGAGCAGGCCGGTCAGGTTGACGCAGCCGCTCACCACCTCGGCCCCGGGGCCCACGTCCCGGGGCAGGCTCTCGCCGGTCAGGGCGGCAGTGTCCAGGGCCGAGCTGCCCTCGATCACCACCCCGTCGATGGGTACCCGCTCGCCGGGCTGGATCACAATCACCGAGCCCACTTCCACCTCGTCGGGGTCCACGGCCTCAAAGCTGCCGTCGGGATTTTCCAGGTTGGCGGAGTCGGGGCGGATGTCCATCAAAGCGGCGATGCTCTTCCGGCTGCGGCCCACGGCCACGCTCTGGAACAGCTCGCCGATCTGGTAAAAGAGCATGACGGCGCAGCCCTCGGCGTACTCCCCCAGGGCGAAGGCTCCCACGGTGGCCACCGCCATCAAAAAGCACTCGTCAAAGGGCTGGCGGTTCTTGATCCCTTTCAGAGCTTTGCGCAGCACGTCCCAGCCCACCACCAGGTAGGGCACCAAGTAGAGCAGAAAATCGGGCAGGGGCAGCGGCGCCAGCGCGATCACCACCAGCAGGGCCAGCGCCGCCAGAATCTGGTAGAGCGCACGCTTTTGCTTCTTGGTCATAAAAAGCAACCTCCTTTAAGCGGGCCGGAATGGGGCGTTTTCCACAAGGAAGGGGCCGGGGCCCGGCGGCATTCCACAAAAAGGCCGGTTTTTTCACAAAAACTTCGATCCAAAACCGGCTTTTCTGCGTTGTTTTTTGGGTTTTCCCCAAGAAAAGTGGAAAACCATGTGGAAAACGTTGAAAACCGGGGCTTTTCCCCGCGTTTTCTGTGGAAAGTTCTTTCGGCTCAGACGCCGTAGATTTCGCAGTCGTCCTCCACCTTCTTGCAGGCGGCCAGAACCTTCTGCATGGTGGGGCCCGGCTCGGCGCCCTCGGCGAATTCCACGCTCATTTTCTGGGTCATAAAGCTGACGGTGGCTTTGGCCACCCCCTCCACGGCGTTGGCGGCGTGCTCCATCTTGGCGGCGCAGTTGGCGCAGTCCACTTCGATCTTATAGGTCTTTTTCATAAGTATAGATTCCTTTCTTTCTCCCGCGGGGCGGGTTATTGAGTCGGGTTATTCTTCCAGGTGCTCCATCCCCACCGAGAGGATGGTCCGCACATGGTCGTCGTCCAGGGCATAATAGACGGTCTTGCCCTCCCGGCGGAACCGCACCAGCTTGGAGTCCCGCAGGACCCGCAGCTGGTGGCTCACCGCCGACTGGCTCAGGGACACCGCCTCGGCGATGTCCTGGACGCAGCGTTCGCTGTCGTGGAGGGCGTAGAGGATCTTGATTCGGGTGGAGTCGCCGAAGACCCGGAACAGATCTGCCAGGTCGTAGAGCAGCTCGTCGGGGGGCAGCGAGTCGGGCAGAGACGCGGGGATTTCATTCGTCTGGGCCATAGGCTAAACTCCCTTCATTTTGGTTTTATATATGAGCATTTGTTCATGTGTTCATTATAGCACGCTGACGCCCAGAGTCAAGGGGGTTTTTGGTCTAAAAGGAATAAAAAAACGCCGGGATGCGCTTTCTGCGCCCCGGCGGCGGGGATTTTCGCCAGAAAAAACTGTCCAAAAGGGTGCATCCTGACGAAAAATGTGGTATGCTAAGGACGTCTGTTCCCCGGGCGGGGAACACTCTGTGAAAAAAGGAGGAGTTGGAATGAAGTTGGAAGCTGGCATCCGCGGCAAGGCGTCCCAGGCGGTGACCCCCGAGAACACCGCCCGGGCCCTGGGCAGCGGCACCCTGGAGGTTTTTGCCACCCCGGCGCTGGTGGCTCTGGCCGAAAAGACCTGCTGGCAGAGCGTGGCCCCGGCCCTGGAAGAGGGCTGCGGCACGGTGGGCACCCGGCTGGAGCTGGATCACACCGCCCCCACCCCGGTGGGGATGACCGTCACCTGTGAGAGCGAGCTGACCGCCGTCGAGGGGCGCAAACTGGTCTTTGCGGTGACCCTGCGGGACGAGAAGGGCCCGGTGGGCGGCGGCGTCCACGAGCGGTTCATCGTCAACGACGAAAAGTTCGCGGCCAAGGCCCAGGCCAAAAAGGGCTGAGCCGTTACGGCCCCTGGTCGGCGGGCGGTTTGTCCGGCGCCAGCCGCAGGGGCGGTTCTTCCTGCAAATAGGCTTCTTCGGCCCGGGCCTGGGCCTGCTGAAGCAGCCGCACAGCCTGTTCGCTGGCCCGGAACAGCTCGTAATAGAGCGCTTTGTAGTCCGGCGCGGCGGGTCCCTCCCTTCCTGGTTTGTCGGGGATAGTCTGCCCCGGCGGGGCGGGGGCCATACATCCGGGCCGGCGGCAAAAACCGGGCGGGAAAAATCGGGAAAGTATATAAAGTAATAAGAAAAGAGGAATCACTGTGAAAACCAAACGTATTGTCTGGGGTGCGGCGGCTCTGGCCGTCGTGGCGCTGCTGATCTGGCGAACAGCGGTCACCCCGGGAACCATCGAGGACCCCGCCAGCTATGCCTGCGCGGTATACAGCACCCCGCTGTCCCTGCTGCCGCCGGTCATCGCCATTCTGCTGGCCCTCATCACCAAGGAGGTCTATACCTCCCTGCTCATCGGCATTGCCACCGGTGCGCTGCTCTACGCCAACGGTAACCTGGAACTGGCCATCAACACCATGTTCTTTAACACCGAGGGCGGCATGATCTACAAACTCGCCGACCCCTGGAACGTGGGCATCCTGGTCTTTCTGGTGATGCTGGGCATCCTGGTGGCCCTGATGAACAAGGCCGGCGGCAGCGCTGCTTTCGGCCGGTGGGCGTCCTCCCATATCAAGACCCGGGCCGGGGCGCAGCTGGCCACCGTCCTGCTGGGCGTTTTGATCTTTGTGGACGACTACTTCAACTGCCTGACTGTGGGCTCGGTCATGCGCCCGGTCACCGACCGGCAGCGGATCTCCCGCGCAAAGCTGGCCTACCTGATCGACTCCACCGCCGCGCCGGTCTGCATCATTGCGCCGGTGTCCAGCTGGGCCGCCGCTGTCACCTCCTCGGTGCCCGAAGAGATGAACATCAACGGCTTCACCATGTTCCTGCGGACCATTCCCTATAACTACTACGCCATCCTGACCCTGGTCATGCTGGTGTTCCTGGCCCTGACAGGCACCGACTACGGTCCCATGGCCCTCCACGAGCGGAACGCCGCCCGGAAGGGCGACCTCTACACCACCCCCGACCGCCCCTATGGCGACGATACCGCCGACGAGGTGGCGGGCCGGGGCAGCGTGGCCGACCTGCTGGCCCCGGTGCTGGTGCTGATCGTTTCCTGCGTGGTGGGCATGGTCTATACCGGCGGTTTCTTCAGCGGGGTGGACTTCATCACCGCCTTTGCGGGCTGCGACGCCTCGGTGGGTCTGGTCATGGGCAGCAGCGTGGCCCTGGCCTTCACCTTCGTGTTCTACCTGTCCCGGGACGTGCTCAGCTTTAAGGACTTCACCGCCTGCATCCCCGCAGGCTTTAAGGAGATGGTGGCCCCCATCCTGATCCTGACCATGGCCTGGACCCTGTCGGGTGTCACCGGCCTGCTGGGCGCCAAGTACTTTGTGGCCGACCTGGTCCAGGGCAACGCCGGCGTTCTTCAGTACCTGCTGCCGGTCATCATCTTTGTGGTGGCCATCTTCCTGGCTTTCGCCACCGGCACTTCCTGGGGTACCTTCGCCATCCTGGTGCCCATTGTCTGCAACGCCTTCCCCTCCGGCGAGATGCTGGTGATCTCCATCGCAGCCTGCCTGTCCGGCGCGGTCTGCGGTGACCACTGCTCCCCCATCTCGGATACCACCATCATGGCCTCGGCAGGCGCCCACAGCAACCACGTGAACCATGTCTCCACCCAGCTGCCCTACGCCATGACCGTGGCTGCCGTCTCGGCGGTCTGCTACGCCCTGGCCGGCGGCATCGAGGCCGTTCTGGGCGGCAAGGGCGGCGTCTTTGCCTCCCTGCTGCTGCTGGTGATCGCTGTGGTCATCGAGCTGGTGGTGCTGGGAGTTCTCCGCCGCCGCTTTGCTGCCAAGGAGACGGTCCAGCTCTAACCCTTTTTTGAAGAAAACCCGGGGCTTTACCCGGTAGAAAACCCGCGCTCTCTGCTGCTCGGTAGGGGGGCGCGGGTTTTTTGTCGCTTTTTCTGGTAACAAATTGTTTACAAAATTAGATAAAATATTTTAGCTTTAAGTATTGACTTTTCTTCGGAATCTGGTATCCTATCCCCAGAGCGATTGCTCAAATGTTTTAACTAAATAACTTGAAACTGATTTTGATTTAAAGGAGATACAATCATGGAATTCGAAGCACTGAAGCAGGTTATCGTCGACACCCTGAACTGCGACCCCGAGAAGGTCACCCTGGCCGCCACCCTGTCCGAGGATCTGGAGGCTGACAGCCTGGATGCTGTCGAGCTGAACATGGCCATCGAGGAGGCCTGCGGCGTCACCATCCCCGACGAGAAGCTGGCCGAGCTGAAGACTGTCCAGGACATCTTCGACTACATCAACGCCAACGCGTAAGAGAGCGCGGTAAACCGCTATGGAGAATATCTTTACCGCCCTGCGGACCGACCGCCGCGAGCGCGAGCTGGCCCGCAAGGTCCAGCAGGAGACAGGCAAAAGCCTGGTTTGGAAGGAGCCGGCCTTCCTGGAGTGCCCCAAGTGCAACCGGCGGGCCACCCGCGCCCACTGGGCCGAGAGCCTTTACGTCTGCCCCAACTGCGGCCACTACCTGCCCATCGGCGGGTACTACCGGCTGTCGTTGGTTTTGGACCACGGCAGTTTCCGGGAGCTGAACGAGAAACTGGAGGCCGGTGACCCCCTGAACTTCCCCGGTTATAAGGAGAAGCTGGCGGCTTCCCGCCGCAAGACCGGCCTGAACGAGGCTGTTGTCACCGCCACCGGCAAGATCGACGAGATCCCCGTGGTGGTGGCGGTGCTGGACAGCCGCTTTTTCATGGGCAGCATGAGCGCCGCCGTGGGCGAAAAGATCACCCTGGCGGTGGAATACGCCATCAGCAAAAAGCTGCCTCTGATCATCTTCTCCGCCAGCGGCGGCGCCCGGATGCAGGAGGGCATTTACAGCCTGATGCAGATGGCCAAGACCAGCGCCGCCATCGCCCGGCTGAACGCGGCGGGTGGGCTGTACATCAGCGTGCTGACCCACCCCACCACCGGCGGCGTGACCGCCAGCTTTGCCTCTCTGGGCGATATTATGCTGGCCGAGCCCGGCGCCCTGATCGGCTTTGCCGGGCCCCGGGTCATCGAACAGACCATCGGCGAAAAACTGCCCGCCGGCTTCCAGCGCAGCGAGTTCCAGGAGGCCCACGGCTTTGTGGATAAGATCGTGCCCCGCAGCGAGCTCAAGAGCACCCTGGCTCAGCTGCTGCGGCTGCACCAGAAGGGAGCGACCCGCGCATGATCCGTGACATTTTGAAAATGACCGATGCGCTGGAGGCGGAAATGGCCGCCCTGGAGGGGGATACTGCCCCCCAGGCGCTGCTCCGCCGCAAGCAGCTTCTGCGGGACCGCACCGAGCTGCTGGACAGCTGCACCAATCTTTCGGCGGAGGACAAGGTCTTTCTGGCCCGGCATCCCCACCGCCCCAAGATCGACGACTATATCAAGGCCCTGTTCACCGATTTCTTCGAGCAGAAGGGCGACCGCCAGTGCCGCGAGGATGCCAGCATCCTGGGCGGCGTGGCCTTCTTCCATGGGATGCCCGTGACCGTCATCGGCCACCGCAAGGGCAACAATCTGGAAGAGAACATGAAGTATAACTTCGGCATGCCTGGCCCTGAGGGCTATCGCAAGGCCCTGCGGCTGATGAAGCAGGCCGAAAAGTTTGGCCGGCCCATCATCACCTTCATCGACACCCCGGGCGCCTACCCCGGCAAGGAAGCCGAGGAGCGGGGCCAGGGCGAGGCCATCGCCCGCAACCTGGCCGAGATGAGCCAGCTGGCCGTCCCCGTCATCGCCGTTGTCACCGGCGAGGGCAGCAGCGGCGGCGCTCTGGCTCTGGGCGTGGCCAACCGGGTCCTCATGCTGGAGAACGCCATCTACTCGGTGCTCAGCCCCGAGGGCTTCGCCAGTATCCTCTGGAAGGACGCCTCCCGCCACGGCGAGGCCTGCGACGTCATGAAGCTGACGGCCCAGGACCTGTACCAGTTCGGGGTCATCGAGGAGATCGTCCCCGAGCCCCTGGGCGGCGCCCAGACCGACCCCAAGGCCCTGTTTGCACACCTGGAGCTGGCGCTGGAGCGCAGCCTGGCCCCCCTGCGCAAGCTGAGCCCCGCTGCCCTTGAGGCGCAGCGGTACAAAAAATTCCGCCAGATCGGGCAGGAGTAAGAGGTTTTATGAAGGGTTTACAAATCCTCAGCACGGGCGGCGCCCTGCCGGCCCGGGCTGTGACCAACGACGAACTGAGCCGCCGGGTGGATACCAGCGACGAGTGGATCACCACCCGAACCGGCATCCGCCAGCGGTATTTTTGCGGCCCCGATGAGAGCGCCACGACCCTGGCTGTTGCGGCAGCCCGGCAGGCGCTGGAGCGCAGCGGCCTGGCCCCCGCCGAGATCGGCTGCTGCGTCTGTGCTACCCTCTCGGCGGATTACGCCAGCCCCAGCATGGCCTGCCTGGTGCAGGCGGAGTTAGGGCTGCCCGAGGATATCCCGGTGCTGGACGTGAACGCGGCCTGCTCCGGCTTCCTCTACGGTGCGGCGGTGGCCCGGGGGCTGCTGGCCGCCACCGGCGGGCGTTACGCCCTGGTGATCGGCTGTGAGCAGCTGTCCCGCCTGTTGGACATGGACGACCGCTCCACCTGCGTCCTCTTTGGGGACGGCGCGGGCGCGGCGGTCTTTGAGATGAGCGAGTCGGCCCCCTTTGCGGCCCTGCTGGGCGCCCGGGGCGACAAGGCCATCCAGGTGGAAGGCCCCGGGCCTCTCCCCTCTCACATCCAGATGGACGGCAAGGCAGTGTTCCGCTTCGCGGTGGACGCCATCCCCAAGTGCGTGGACGGCATCCTGGCCCAGACCGGCCTCACCCTTGACGGGGTGGACTGGGTGGTCTGCCACCAGGCCAACGAGCGGATCATCGACCACTGTGTCAAGAAGCTGAACGCCCCGGCGGAAAAATTCTTCAAGAACCTGGCCCGCACCGGCAACACCAGCGCGGCCAGTATCCCGCTGGCCCTGAACGAACTATATGAGAGCGGCCAGCTCCGCCACGGCCAGACGTTGCTCTGCGTCGGTTTCGGCGGCGGGCTGACCTGGGCCGGCGCTCTGCTGACCTACCAAGGGAAAGGAAATGCAGAATGAAACTTCTCAACGAAATCCTGGGGACAAAATACCCCATTATCCAGGGCGGCATGGCCAACATCGCCACCGGTGAGTTCGCCGCCGCCTGTTCCAATGCCGGCGCCCTGGGCGTCATCGGCGCGGGCGGCGTTCGCTCTGCCGAGGACCTGCGGGCCCAGATCCGCCGCTGCAAGGAGCTGACCGACAAGCCCTTCGGGGTTAACCTGATGCTCATGCACCCGTTGGTGGATGAGTTCGCCCAGGTTGTCATTGAGGAAAAGGTGCCTGTGGTCACCACCGGCGCCGGCAACCCCGGCAAGTACGTCCCCGCCTGGAAAGAGGCTGGGATCAAGGTTATCCCCGTGGTGGCGGCGGCCGTGCTGGCCAAGCACCTGGAGAAGTCCGGTGTGGACGCCATCATCGCCGAGGGCACCGAGAGCGGCGGCCATGTGGGCGAGATGGCTACCATGGCCCTGGTTCCCCAGGTGGTGGACGCCGTTAACCTGCCCGTCATCGCGGCGGGCGGCATCGCCGACGGCCGCCAGCTGGCGGCTGCCCTGGCCCTGGGGGCTTGCGGCGTCCAGGTGGGCACCTGCCTGCTGGTGAGTGAGGAGTGCCCCATCCACGAGAACTATAAGCAGGCCCTGCTCAAGGCCAAGGACAGCGACACCATCGTCACCGGCCGGATCGGCGGCACCCCTGTCCGGGTGCTGAAAAACCAGATGACCCGGGAGTATGTCCGGCAGGAAAAGGCCGGCGCCGACAAGATGGAACTGGAAAAGTTCACTCTGGGCAGCCTGCGCCGTGCCGTCTTTGAGGGCGACACTAAAACCGGCAGCCTGATGAGCGGCCAGGTCGCTGGCATGCTCCACGAGATTCGCCCGGCCGCCCAGATCCTGGAGGATCTGTGGGCCGGGGCCCAGCAGCGGATCAAGGCGCTGCAAGAGTTATGCTGACCCTGCGGGGCAAACCGCTGGCCGTGCCTATCCTGCAAGGGGGCATGGGGGTGGGCGTCTCCATGGGCGGGCTGGCCGGTGCTGTGGCTGCCTGCGGCGCGCTGGGGTGCATCTCCACCGCCGACGCGGGCTACAATGAGCCGGATTTCAGCTCGAACCCCCAGGGCGCCAACCTGCGGGCACTCAAAAAAGAGATCGAAAAGGCAAAGCGGCTGGCAAACGGCGCGGGCCTGGTGGCGGTGAACGCCATGGTGGCCACCCGCCAGTACGCCGACGCAGTGAAAGCGGCGGTGGCCGCCGGGGCCGACGCAGTGATCTCGGGGGCGGGCCTGCCCATGGAGCTGCCCGGCCTTGTGGAGGGCAGCGAGACGGCCATTGCGCCCATTGTCTCCAGCGCCCGGGCCGCCAAGCTGATCCTGCGCCGGTGGGCCAGCCGGTTTGGCCGGACGGCCGATTTTGTGGTCATCGAGGGCAGCCAGGCGGGCGGCCATCTCGGCTTCGACGAGGCCGACCTGCTGGCGGGCAAGTGCGAGACCCTGGACGAGATTCTGCCCGGGGTGCTGGCCGAGGTCAAGCCCTACGAGGAAAAGTTCGGCCACCCCATCCCGGTCTTTGTGGCGGGCGGGGTCTTTACCGGCGCGGACATGGCCCACTATATGGAGATGGGGGCTGCCGGGGTGCAGATTGCCACCCGGTTCATCGCCACCCATGAGTGCGACGCCAGCCAGGGCTATAAAGACGTCCTGCTGGAAGCAAAGGCCGAGGACGTGCGGATCATTCACAGCCCGGTGGGAATGCCCGGCCGGGCCCTGAACACCCCGCTGGTCCAGAAACTGGCCCAGGGGCTGCGGTTCCCGCCCAAACACTGCTCGGCCTGCATCACCACCTGTGAGCCGGCCAAGATCCCCTACTGCATCACCCACGCCCTGATCGAGGCCGTCCGGGGCAACCGGGAAGAGGGCCTGTTCTTCTGCGGGGCCAACGTGGGCCGGGTCAACCGGATGATGTCGGTCCGGGAGCTGATCGACGAGATACTGGCCGAGCGGCGCGCCGCCCTCGGCCTGACAAACGAGGTATAACGCAATGAAACTTGCGATTTTGTACGCTGGCCAGGGCAGCCAGCACCCCGGCATGGGTAAGGATCTCTACGAGGCCTACCCCGCTTTCCGCGCCGCCTTTGACGCGGGGGAGCTGGATTTTGACCTGCACAAGGTTTGCTTTGAGGACCCCGACGGGGTTCTGAACCAGACCCAGTATACCCAGCCCTGCATGGTGGCTTTTGCCGCCGGCGTGACTGCGGTGCTGAAAGAAAAGGGCATCCGCCCCGACTATGTCGCGGGCCTGTCCCTGGGCGAGTATTCGGCCCTGAACGCCGCCGGTGTTCTGGACGCCAAGACCGCCATTGAGCTCACCGCCTTCCGGGGCAAGGCCATGGCCAAGGCCGCCGAGGGGATCGAGTGCGGGATGACCGCCGTTATTGCCCTGGATCGGGAGACCCTCCAGGCCTGCTGCGACAAGGCCGCCGCCCTGGGCGTGGTCCAGATCTGCAACTACAACTGCCCCGGCCAGCTGGTCATCGGCGGCGAGAAGGCCGCTGTAGACGCCGCTGCCGCCGCCGCCAAGGAGGCGGGCGCCAAGCGCTGCCTGCCCCTGAAGGTCAGCGGGCCCTTCCACACCACCCTGATGCACCCGGCGGGCGACGCCCTGGCCGAGCGGTTTAAGAGTGTGGCGTTCGGCCCCATGGAGACCCCGGTGCTCTTCAACTGCCTGGGCCATGAGAAGAGCGAGGCCGACACCATTCCCGCCCTGCTGGAAAAGCAGGTCCAGAGCAGCGTCTATATGGAGGATACCCTCCGCCGCCTGGGCGAGCTGGGGGTGGACACCATCCTGGAAGTCGGCCCGGGCAAGGCCCTCACCGGCTTTGTGAAAAAGACCCTGACCGGGGTGACCTGCTACACGGTGGAGACCGCCGCCGAGCTGGAAGCCGCCGTCAGCGCACTGAAAGGGGAATGACGCCATGGCAAGAACCGAAACGGCTCCCGCCGCCCGCTGCGCCATCGTCACCGGCGGCAGCCGGGGCATTGGCCGGGCCATCTGTGTCCGGCTGGCCAAGATGGGCTACAAAGTCTGTGTCAACTACGCGGGCAACGCCGCCGCCGCAGAGGAGACGGTGGCCCTCTGCACCCAGCAGGGGGTGGAGGCTTTCTCCGTGCAGGCCGACGTCTCCACCGCCGAGGGCTGCGAAACCCTCTTTGCTCTGGCCGACGAGCGGTTCGGCCGGGTGGATGTGCTGGTGAACAACGCCGGCGTCACCCGGGACGGCCTCCTGCTGCGGATGAGCGAGGAGGACTTTGACAAGGTGCTGGACACCAACCTCAAGGGAGCATTCTTCTGCTGCAAGGCCGCCGCCAAGCGGATGATGCGCCAGCGCTATGGCCGGATCATCAACCTGTCCAGCGTTGTGGGCCTTCGGGGCAATGCGGGCCAGGCGAACTACGCCGCCAGCAAGGCGGGCCTCATCGGCCTGACCAAGAGCCTGGCCAAGGAGCTGGCCACCCGGAACATCACCGTCAACGCCATCGCCCCCGGTTTCATTGCTACCGACATGACCGACGCCATGCCCGAGGCAGCCCGCACCGCCACCCTGGCCTCCATCCCGGCCGGGCGGCCCGGCGCACCGGAAGAGATCGCCGAGGCGGCGGCCTTCTTCGCCGCCGAGACCAGCGGCTATATCACCGGCCAGGTCCTGTGCGTGGACGGCGGCATGGCCGTCTGAGGACCGCTTTTTCGAGAAAAAGCGGCGCAAAAAGCTTTCTAACCCAAAACCGCCCCGGCGGTTTTGCTACGACAAGGAGAACCTTCTATGGATAAACGCAGAGTGGTCATCACGGGCCTCGGCACCGTGAACCCCATCGGCAACACCGTTGCTGACAGCTGGCAGGCCGCCAAGGAGGGCCGCTGCGGCATCGCCCCCATCACGGCTTTTGACACCACCAACTTCAAAGTCAAGCTGGCGGGCGAGGTCAAGGACTTTGACCCCACCGTCGCCATCGATAAGCGGGAGGTCAAGAAGATGGCCCGCTTCACCCAGTTCGCCGTGGTCGCCGCCGCCGAGGCTCTGGCCGACAGCGGCCTGGACCTGGCGGCCGAGGATGCCAGCCGGATCGGCGTCATCGTCTCCAGCGGCATCGGCGGTCTGCCCACCATCGAGGCCGAGCACACCCGGGGCCAGCAGCGTGGCTTCGAGAAGGTCAGCCCCTACTTTGTCCCCATGTCCATCGCCAACATGGCCGCGGCTCAGATCGCCATCGGCCACGGGCTGAAGGGCGTCTGCACCTGCCCCGTTACCGCCTGCGCCGGCGGTTCCAATGCGGTGGGCGACGCCTTCCACCGGATTCGGGACGGCTACGAGGAGATGATGGTCTGCGGCGGCACCGAGAGCGCCATCAGCGAGCTGGGCATCGGCGGATTCACCAGCATGAAGGCCCTGTCCACCGCCACCGACCCTGACCGCGCCAGCATCCCCTTTGATGCCGAGCGTTCCGGCTTCGTCATGGGCGAGGGCGCCGGCATCCTGGTTCTGGAAGAGCTGGAGCACGCCCAGGCCCGCGGCGCCAAGATCTACGCCGAGGTGGTGGGCTACGGCACCAACTGCGACGCCTACCACTTCACCGCACCGGCCCCCGGCGGCGCCGGCGGCGCGGCCTGCATGACCCTGGCCCTCAAGGACGCCGGGGTGGCTCCTGAGGTGGTGGACTACATCAACGCCCACGGCACCAGCACCCACATGAACGACAGCTGTGAGACTGCGGCCATCCACACCGCCTTCGGCGAGTGGGCCGAGAAGCTCTGCGTCTCCTCCACTAAGTCCATGACCGGCCACCTGCTGGGCGGCGCGGGCGGCGTCGAGGCTGTCTTTACGGCCCTGGCCCTGCGGGATGACTTCGTCCCCGCCACCATCCACTACCAGACCCCGGACCCCGAGTGCGACCTGGACTATGTGCCCAATACCGGCCGGGAGAAGCACCTGCGCTATGCCATGAGCAACAGCCTGGGCTTCGGCGGCCACAACGCCTGCCTGCTGTTTAAGAAGTGGGAGGGCTGAACCATGGCGGAACAGACTCTCATCCCGGCCGAGCCCCGGCCGGAAGCCCGCACCCTGACGGCGGCCCAAATCGCCCAGATCCTCCCCCACCGGTATCCTTTCGCCCTGGTGGACCGGATTCTGGACTATGAGCCGGGCCAGTGGGCCATCGGCCGCAAGTGCGTCACCATGAACGAGGGCTTTTTCCAGGGGCATTTCCCCGGCCAGCCGGTGATGCCCGGCGTCCTGATCCTGGAGGCCCTGGCCCAGGTGGGGGCGGTTGCCGCCCTGACCGAGCCGGGCAGCGAGGGCAAACTGGCCCTCTTTGGCGGGGTGAAAAACGCCCGGTTCAAGCAGCAGGTCCAGCCCGGCGACGTGCTGGAGCTGCGGTGTGAGCTTATCTCCCGCCGGGGACCCATCGGCATCGGCAAAGCCACCGCCCGGGTGGACGGCAAACTGGCCGCCACCGCCGAATTGACCTTTGCTTTGGCAGATCGAAAATAATTTTCTTTTCGTCCGGCGAAAAACATGATATACTGTGTAAAACAGAAGGCCGTATAAAATAGGGCAAAATAGACTTTGCCGGAGGAAAGGGAGTTTTTCTTATGTTGGAAGAAGCATTTCAGGCTGTGTATACCAAGTTCAAGCTGCATTTTTACCAGAAGGTGTTCCAGCGCTTTGCATCGCGGGAGGCTACCCTGACCACCGTCGAGTCGTTCTGCATGGAGGGCATTATGGCCATGGGCGAGCCCACCATCGCGGAGTTTTCCCGGATGATGCAGATCTCCACCCCCAACGCCGCCTATAAGATCGGCAGCCTGGTCAAAAAGGGCTATGTGGAGAAGATCCAGTCCACCACCGACCGCCGGGAGTATTACCTGCGGCCCACCCAGAAATATATCGACTACTACAACATCAGCTACTCCTACCTGCACACCGTCATCGAGCGGGCCCGGAAACGGTTTTCCCCCGAGGATCTGGCAAAGCTGGAGGAGATGCTGACCATCGTCAGCGACGAGCTGATGCCCGAGCTGGATCTGACCGCCGGCCGCCAGCGGGCCGAGAAAGACGCGCTGCCCCCGGAGGGCCAGCACTGAGCCGCCTTCCCCCTGTAAAAACGCAAAACACCCCCGAGCCAAACCAGGGCCCGGGGGTGTTTTTTGTCCCAAGTAGCCGAAACGCCGGGGCCTTTAAAGGCCCCGGCGTTTCGGCGCGGCAGGATATGTATGGGTCGGAGCAAAGGAGAGGCGGGTTAACTCTGGGGGCGGGCGGCGCTCTGCCCTGCGCGGCGCTGGCGGTATTCCCGGGGGCTCAGGCCATAGCGGGCGTGGAACAGCCGGTAGAAATAGCTGGTGTTCTCATACCCCACCTGGGTGATGATCTGCTGGATGTTCATATCGCTGCGGCGGAGCAGCCGGGCCGCTGTCTCGATCCGGTGCTTTTGCAAAAGTTCCTTGTAGGTTTTGCCGGTCTCGGCGTGGACGCATTCGCTCACATAGGCCAGAGAGACGCCGTAGGCCCGGGCTACGTTGGTCAGGCAGGCCTCGCGGTAGTTGGATGTAATCTCGTTCAGCGCGGCCTGGACCAGCGCCTCCCGGCTAATGGTCTCGCCGCGGCCCTCGAGCGGGAAAGTATGTTTGTTCGGCATAGCAGTTGTCCTCCGTGGGGCGCGCCGGGTCAGTGGAGTTTGGGGCGGCGCGCCGGGTCGCTTGGGTTTGTATATCCTGTATACGAACGGCTGGGATAAATTATTGCGCAGGCATGAACGAAAATTGTGAAAGTTTTGCCCCAAAGAATGGAAATCCCGTCCTGAAAAGCGGACGCCCCGCTGCATGAGCAGCGGGGCGTCCGGTGTATCCTGGCTTTGGCTCAGAAAATATCCTCGTTTTTGTACTTGCCGGTGCGGACGAACTGCACCCACTCGGCCAGGTTGACCGAGTGATCGGCGATCCGCTCCAGGTACTTGATGACGATCAAGAGATCCATCACCGAGTCCACCTCGTCGGGGTCGTGAGCGAGCTTCTGGCCCAGCATCCGCTTGATGGCGTCGAAGGCGTCGTCCACCACATCGTCCGAGGCGATGACCTCCCGGGCGGCGGCCTCGTCCTGGCGGACAAAGGCGTCCAGGGCGTTCAGGATCATCTGGTGGGCGTTGCGGCCCATCTGAACGGCCTCGTTCAGGGCGGGTTCGCTGGACTGGTTCATCCGGCCCAGGTGGGGCACGATCTCGGCGATGTCGGCGGCGTGGTCGCCGATCCGCTCCAGATCGGTGATGACCTTCAGGGCGGCGGTCACCTGCCGCAGGTCGCTGGCCACGGGCTGCTGGCGGAGCAGCAGGGTCATGCAGCGGTGCTCGATGTCCCGCTCCATGTGGTTGATGCGGGTGTCACCCTTGACCACCTCGGCGGCTGCGGCGGTGTCCACGGCGCAGAGGGCCTGCAGCGCGTTCTCAACGGCGTCGGCTGCGGCCTGGCCCATCTCGATCAGGGCGGTGTTCAGCGCCTCCAGTTCGGAGTCGTAGTATTTCCGGTTGCTCATAAAAAGACCTCATCCTTTGTTGTATGCTGCAAAATCGGCGCCGCAGAGCGGCAGGAGGCGGATTAACCGAAGCGGCCGGAGATATAGTCCTCGGTGCGCTTGTCTTCCGGCGTGCTGAAAATCTTGTCGGTGGGGCCTACCTCCACCATCTCGCCCAGCAGGAAGAAGGCGGTGCGGTCGCTGATACGGGCGGCCTGCTGCATGTTGTGGGTGACGATCACCACGGTGTAGTCCTTTTTCAGCTCCCGCATTAGCTCCTCGATCCGCATGGTGGAGCCGGGGTCCAGGGCGCTGGTGGATTCGTCCATCAGCAGCACGTCGGGCTGCACTGCCAGTGCGCGGGCAATGCACAGACGCTGCTGCTGGCCGCCGGACAGGCCCATGGCGCTCTTTTTGAGCCGGTCCTTGACTTCGTCCCACAGGGCGGCGCCCCGCAGGCTCTTCTCGACGATCTCATCCAGTTCCGATTTCTTGCGGGTGCCGTGGATCCGGGGCCCGTAGGCGATGTTGTCGTAGATGCTCATGGGGAAGGGGTTCGCTTTCTGGAAGACCATGCCGATCTTGCGGCGCAGCCAGGTCACGTCTACGCTGGGGGAGTAGACATCCTCCCCGGCGTAGAGCATCTGGCCCTCCACCCGCACGCCGGGCACCAGGTCGTTCATCCGGTCGATGGTCCGCAGGAAGGTGGATTTGCCGCAGCCGGAAGGTCCGATGAGGGCGGTGATCTGCCGCTCGGGGATCTCGAGGTTGATCTTCTTCAGCGCCTGTTTCTGGCCGTACCAGAGATCCAGGTTCTTGGCTTCGATAATCGTGGGCATAATTCGATTCTCCCTCTTTTAATGTTTCTTGAGTTTGCGGCCGACCAGGCTGGCGGCCAGGTTAATCACCAGGGTCAGGATCATCAGGATGGCGGCGATGGCAAAGGCCACATCGAACTCCGCCCGCTCCCGGGCGTACACATACAGGGCCACCGTGAGGGAGGCGCCGGAGGAGTGTACGAAATTGTCCACCGACCCAAAGAAGTTGTTCATGCTCATGCCCATGCCGGCGGTGAAGAGCAGAGCGGCGCTCTCGCCCACAATCCGGCCGATGGCCAGGATGCAGCCGGTGACGATGCCGTCGATGGAGGAGGGCAGAATCACAGTGCGGATCATGTACCATTTGCCGCTGCCCAGAGCCAGGGCGGCTTCCCGGTAGGACTGGGGCACCGTCTTGAGGCTCTCCTGGGTGGTGCGGATGATGGTGGGAATGGTGACGATCACCAATGTCAGGGAGCCGGCCAGCAGAGAGGCCTGGAGCCCCAGCAGCTGGCAGAAGAAGAGCATGCCCACCAGACCAAAGATGATGGAAGGAATACCGGTCAAAGTCTCGGTGGCGAACTCAATGGCGGCCACCAGCTTTTTGTTCTGGGCGTACTCGGTCAGATAAACCGCCGCGCCCACGCCCAGGGGCAGGGTGATGATCAGGGTGACCACCACCAGATAAACGGTGTTGACGATGTTGGGCAGGATGCCGATGGTGTCCTTGATATAGCTGGGAGAGGTGCTCAGCAGTTCCCAGGTGATGTGGGGCAGGCCCCGGACGAAGATGTAGCCGATCACAAAGACCAGCAAAAGGCAGGTCACCGCGGCGCAGAAGTACAGCAGGCCCCGCAGGATCAGGTCATAGGCCCGGCGGGAGCTGGACAGCGCCCGGGTTTCCTTGTGCTCGTTGTGGTCCATGGGTTAATCCTCCTTCTTCTTCAGCAGGGTGTTCAGGGCGACGTTGATGATCATGATGAAGACAAAGAGGACCAGCGCAATGGAGTAGAGCGCCTGCCGCTGCAATCCGGAAGCGTAAGCCATCTCGCTGGCCACGGCGGTGGTCAGGAAGCGGACGCTGGAGAAAAGGCTGGGCATATTGGCCACGTTGCCGGCCACCATCATGATGGCCATGGCCTCGCCGATGGCGCGGCCGATGCCCAGAACCACGGCGGCGGCGATGCCGCTGGAAGCAGCCGGGGCGCTGACCTTGAAGATGGTCTCGATCTGGGTGGCGCCCAGGGCCAGGCTGGCCTCCTCGTACTCGTGGGGCACGGCCTTGAGGGCGGTCTCAGACACCGAGATGATGGAGGGCAGGATCATGATGGCCAGCACGATGATGGCGCAGAACAGGCTGGCGCCGTCGGGCAGGTTGAAGGCCTCCCGCACGGCGGGGACCAGCACCATCATGCCGATCAGGCCGTAGACCACCGAGGGAATGCCGGCCAGCAGATCCACCGCCGGACGGACGATGGAGGCCATCTTGGGCGAGGCGATCTTGGCCAGATAGACCGAGGTCATAAAGCCGATGGGCACGCCGATCAGGATGGCGCCGCAGGTGCCGTAGATGGAGGTCAGGATGAAGGGGAGGATGCCGAACTTGGGCTCGGCAGCCGTGGAGGCCCACTTGGTGCCGAACAGGAAGTCCACAATGCCGATCTCCCAGATGGCGGGCAGGCCCGAGACAATCAGATAGAGGCTGATGAAGAGGACGAACGCGATGGCGATGATGCCGCAGGCAAAGAACATCGCGCCCATGAAGGTCTCCATCGGGCGGACTTTTTGTTTCATGGTAATACCGGCCTTTCTTCAGACGGATTGCTTTAAAGACAGGCGGATGCCGCCGAGCCGCCCTCTTTTTCGAGGGGAAGGCAGGGCGGCAGCGGCCCGAAATTTTTTGTCCTTACAGTCAGAGCGCCCCCTCAAAAACCAAGGGGGCACTCGGGATTTGATGTAATTTAAGTTCTGAAACGGGGTGAGTTTATTCTGCCACGGGGACAGCGCCGGCGCCGGCAATCAGCTCAGAAGCCTCGGTGGAGGTAGCCCAATCCACGAAAGCCTGGGCAGCAGCGGACAGCTCGGTGCCGTCGCTGACGATGAAGTTGAAGTTGCGCTGGATCACATAGCTGCCGTCCAGAACGGTCTCCTCAGAAGCAGCCACGCCGCCCACGGTCAGGGCCTTGATGGTGGCGTCACCCTCCACAGCGGACAGAGAAGCGTAGCCGATGGCGTCGGGGTTGGAAGCCACGTTGGCGATGACCTCACCGGTGGAGGTCAGCTCGTTCTGGTAGACGCACAGATCCTCGGTGCCGGTGATGGACTCGAAGCCGTCACGGGTGCCGGAACCAGCCTCACGGCCGATGGCAACCACGGGGGCGTCGTTGCCGCCGATCTCGGACCAGTTGGTGATCTCGCCGTTGAACAGCTGGGCGATCTGGTCGATGGTCAGGTCAGACAGGGGGTTGGCGGGGTTGACGATGATGGCGATGCCGTCCTTGGCCACGGTGATCTGCTTGACGCCGGTCTCGGTGTCCTTCAGATCGCGGGAAGCCAGGCCGATGTCGCAAGTGCCCTCCTGAGCGCCGGTGATGCCGGCGCCGGAGCCGGAACCGGTGTAGTTGACGGTGATGCCGGGCTGAATCTCTTTAAAGCCCTCGATCAGGGAGCCCATCACGTCCTCCATCGAAGTGGAGCCGTTGGTGTTGACGGTGCCGGACAGGGTCTCGGCAACGGAAGAAGCAGTGGAAGTGGTAGCAGTGGTAGCGGCGGTGGAAGAGCTGGAGCTGCCGCAGGCAGCCAGAGCGCCGGTCAGGGCAACAGCACCGCAAACAGCCAGGAATGCGCGACGATTGAGCTTTTTCATAACAATTTTCCTCCAAAGGATGGCCCGGCCGAACCAAAAGCGCCGGGAAATCATTTTATTTTTGTTTTGTGTGTAACTTTGTTTGGGACGGTTTCATTTTACCGCCAGCCGGGCCCGGCTGCGACCATGGTGAGGGAAAATCGATGTAAAGCTTTGGTACATGATTTCGCCCAAAAGAAAAGAAAATGTAAAACGAGGCCTGAAAACGCGGCGCCCAATTTTACATTTTCCGAATAAATGCCGGAAAACGGCCTGCCCCATTGTCTGCAATGCCAAAAGGTCTCACTATAACCAAAACCGCCGCAGCAGAAAGGGCCCTCCCCTTCCGCTGCGGCGGTTCTTTCAGATTTAAAAATACAGGCTTACAGCCCGAAACGCTCCTCCGTCCCGTCCGGGCGGTAGAAGCGGACGAGTTTTTTCCAGTCGGCGTCTGCAATGCCCTGGCGGTTTTCGTGGTAGCAGAGGGCCAGCTGGTGCATGGCCTCTTCGCCGGAGAGGGGCTCCTGCCCCGGGCAGGGCAGCACCAACACCCGGAACCATGCGTCGAACAGACGCTCGGTCCAGCCGGTATCCACCGCCCCGGCCCGGGCGTAGAACCCCAGGCGGCGGTGGGCCATGGCCTCATCCTCGGCCTTTTCGGGCCACTCGGCCTCGATGACGATGGCCCGGGCTCCCGGCTCGTGGGCGGGCAGCTGAGCCAGCAGCTGGGCCCCCAGCCCTCCGGCCCGGCGGTCGGGCAGGACAGCGAAATAATCCAGGTGGCTGATGGGGCAGCCCTCGGGCCGTACCATTAAGAGATAGGCGGCCAGGTTCTCCCCCTCAAAGACGCCCCAGCTGTGGGCCGAGCCCCGGGCTTCGGCGGCCAGGATCATGGCCAGGGGCTTGCGCTCGCTGGCCGGAAAATCCCGGCACAGGTCAGTTTCATAAAGGCGGGTCAGCTGGTCGGCAGTCAGCCGCCGCCAGGTCAGATTTGCGGGTGTCACAGGAAAGATTCTCCTTTCGCTCTGTCAGGAATCGGGCGATTTTTCCCCGGCCGGGCGGGGGAAGACTGGCTCTATTGTAGCCTGACCCCGGCCAAAAAGCAAGGGAATCCCGGCGGGGGCGGGCGATCCGTTCGGCGTCTCGGGGGCGGAACTACTTGTTAAATGGGACAAAATCCTGTATCATAGCCTTAAAAGCTATTCTGGGAGGAACCGAAGGATGGAATGGACTGATATTCGTCTGACCGTAGCCAAAGCCGACGCCGAGCAGGCCGAGGCTGTGGCCACCATGATCGCCGAGGGCGGCATCTATATCGAGGATTACAGCGACATCGAGCAGCAGGTGGCCGAGATCGCCCACGTGGATCTGATCGAGCAGGAGCTGCTGGACAAGCCCCGGGATACCGTCATCATTCATATGTATCTGGAGCCCAGCGCCCAGCCTGCCGAGACTCTGGCCCTCATCGAGGCCCGGATGGAGGGGGCGGGCATCCCCTACACCGTGGAGCTGGAAAAGGTGGAGCAGGAGGACTGGCAGAACGGCTGGCGTAAGTACTACCACCCCATGGAGATCGGCCGGCATCTGGCGGTGGTGCCCTCCTGGCAGGAGTATGAGACCGACCGGGTCAAGCTGATCCTGGACCCGGGCCTGGCCTTCGGCACCGGCGGCCACGAGACCACCAGCCTCTGCCTCGAGGCCCTGGATCAGCTGGTCCGGGGCGGCGAGCGGGTGCTGGACATCGGCACCGGCAGCGGCATCCTGGCCATTGCGGCCCTCAAGCTGGGGGCAGCCCAGGCTGAGGGTGTGGACATTGACCCGGTGGCCGTCCGTACCGCCGGGGAGAACGCCGCCCTGAACGGAGTGGCCGACCGGCTCACCGTCCTGGTGGGAGACCTGTCGGACAAGGCCAGCGGCCAGTACCAGATCATCACCGCCAACATTGTGGCCAATGCCATTATGGCCCTGGCCCCGGCGGTGCCCGGCCTGATGGCCGAAGGAGGCGTCTTCATCGCCAGCGGCATCATCGACACCCGCAAGGAGGAAGTGATCGCCGCCCTCCAGGCTGCCGGGCTGAAGGTACAGGAAGTCAAGGAGAAGCGGGGCTGGGAGTGCATCGTCTGCACGAAGGCATAACGCTCCTGTCTCAACCACAACCATTAGTATAAGGAGACTGTAATATGCCGCACCGTTATTTTACCACCGAGATTTCCGACGGCACCGCTGTGCTGCGGGGGGAGGACGCCCACCATCTGACCCGGGTCATGCGGGCCAAACTGGGGGAAAAAGTGATCCTCTGCGACGGCAAAGCCGTGGAATATACCGCCACCATCACCGGGTTCGGGGATGAGCTGGTGGAGTTCTCGGTGGAGCCGGGCTACCCCAGCGCCGCCGAGCCCAGCGTCGAGGTGACCCTGCTGGCGGGCTACCCCAAACAGGATAAACTGGAACAGATCATCCGCCACGGGGTGGAGCTGGGCTGCGCCCATGTGATCCCCTTCTTCAGCCGGTACTGCGTGGCCGCCCCCAAAAAAGAGGAGCAGAAGAACGTCCGCTACAACCGAATCGCTTTCGAGGCGGCCAAACAGTGCGGCCGGGGGGTTCTGCCGGATGTGGCCCTTCCCCTGCCCAACTTCGGGGCGGTCTGCCGGACCTTTGACCAGTACGACCTGGTGCTCTTCTGCTACGAGTGCGGCGGCGCCCCCTTGCGGGAGCTGCTGGCCCAGACCCCGGCCCCCGAGGGGCGGCCTTTGAAGATTGCCCTGGTCACCGGTGCGGAGGGGGGCTTTGCCGCGGAGGAAGCCGCCGCAGCCGCCGCAGCCGGGGCCAAGACCGTGGGCCTGGGGCCCCGGATTCTCCGCTGTGAGACGGCCCCCCTGGCGGTGCTCTCGGCGGTGATGACCCTGACCGGGAACCTGGAGTAAGAGCCCGCCCCTTTTTCTGTATAGCCAATCAAAAAACGCCCCGGGCCAGCTGGCCCGGGGCGTTTTTGCGCTCCATCGCGCTTTACTAAATGTATATTGCCTGTTCACAATTACAAAACATGGGCGTCGGCTTCCAGCAGCACCCGTTTGGCGTCCAGCAGGGTCTGGGGGCTCATGGAAAAACTCCGCAGCCCCATCTGCAAATACTGCACCAGGTTGGCGGGGTCCCCCACCGCCAGCCCGGCGATGTTGATGGGGATGCCCCCGGCGCAGGCGGCGTCTACCGCCATCCGGATCAGCTTCCGCATGGCGGCGCTGGCAGGCTGGAAATACCGTTCCGCCGAGGTGACCTCCCGGCCGGCGGCGTGGGTGTACTGGGTCAGGTCGTTGGTGCCGATGGTAAAGAACTGGCACCCGTGGGCGATGAACTCCTCCGCCGTCAGACAGGCCGCCGGGATGCTCAGCATAATGCCGAAGGGCATGTTTTCATTAAAGGGCACGCTCCGCTCCCGCAGGTTCTGGCGGCACCGCTCCACGATCCGCATGGCGGCGTCCCAGTCCTCCACGTTGGTCACCATGGGGAAGAGTACTTTCAGCGGCCCCCGGGCCCCGGCCCGGAGCAGGGCGTAGATCTGGGTCTCGAACTGCCGGGGCTGGCGCAGGCTGCTGCGGATGCCCCGCAGGCCCAGATGGGCCGACTGCTCCCCCTGGTAGACGTTGGCCAGGGTCCGGTCGGAGCCGAAATCAAAGGTCCGCACCGTGATGGGCCGCCCCTGGGCCGCCGCCAGACAGGCGGTGTAGTAGAAGTATTGTTCCTGTTCGTCCGGCATCTTGCCCGGCAGCATGAGATAATCGCTCCGCAGAAGGCCCACCCCCTGGGCCCCCGACTGGACCGCCGAGTCAATGTCCTCCGGCCCGAAACAGTTGGCCAACAACTCAAAGGGCTCCCCGTCCCGGGTGAGGTTGGGCAGGGTCTGGAGCTGGGTCAGCGCCTCATTCTGCCGCTGCCGCTCACAGATCTGGGTCACCATCTGCTGTCGGGTGGCCGAATCCGGGTCCAGGATGCAGATGCCGTTGTCGGCGTCCAGCACCATCATCCGGCCGTCGCAGTCGTTCAGGAAATCCCGTCCCACCTGCACCAGGCCGGGGATATTCCGGGCCCGGGCCAGGATGGCCGCGTGGCTCTGGGCGCTGCCCTCAGAGGTGATGACCCCCATAATCATCCCCGCCGGCACGCTGAATAAATCGCTGGGCATCAGCCGGTCGGCCGCCAGAATCACCGGGTGATCCAGGGCCAGCCGCTCCCGGGGGCGGTCCCCCAGAATGTTGATGACCCGCTGGGTGGCGTCCAGAATATCCACGCTCCGCAGCTGCAAATAGGGGTTGTCGGTCATGGCCGAGAGCTGGTCGGCGAACCGCTGGCCCACCCGCTGCATGGCCGCCGCCGCGCCGGTGCCTGCCGCAATGTAGGAGCGTACCTCGCTCATGAATCCGTCGTCCTCCAGCATCATGCTCTGGAACATAAAGATGGCCTGTTCGCTGGTGGCCGAGCGGCTGGCCATGGATTCCAGCTCACTCTGGGCGATGGAGATGGCGTTTTCCAAAAGACGCTGTTCTTTTTTGGGGCTGTGGGGGTTCCGGTTGAAGGTGTCATAGCTGCGCTCCAGCCGGCTCACCTGCCCCAGCACCAGGCCCGGCGAGGCGGGCACGCCTTTATAAATCCTCATGGGGTATCACCTCCGGCAGAGCAGGGTCGGTCAGCACCCGGCAGACCAGCGCCTGCAAAAAATGGTTGGGCATAAGGGTGGCCCGGGCCACCAGCGCCCCGTTGGCGGTCCCGTCAAAGAGGGGGCCGAAACTCTCGATCAGTGGGTGGTCACAGGCGGCCAGGAAAGCATTGCCCAAGGATTCCACGGTGTACAGCTGGGTGGGGTCCACCTTGGCCTCCTCGGCGGCGGCTTCCAGGGGGGCCAGGGCCTCGTCTTCCAGGTTGGCCAGGACCAGCGCCAGGGCCGAGGTCAGGTGGGCCGAGGGCCAACGGGCTTTGACCGCCTCCTGAAGCTTGTCAAACCGCACCCGGAAGAGATTGGCGGCCCCGTCGCTGTCCTCCCGTGCCACGGCATAGGCGCAGCCCCGCACCCGACCGAAGGCCCGCAGGGTGTCGTAATAGCCCAGCTGGATGTTCCGGGCGGCCGTCTCGGGGGAAAACCGTAAAATCTCCCCCAGATCCCAGTGGCTGCGGATCAGAATGGTGGGCAGGCCGGTTCGGTTGGGCCGGGTGATTCCCACCCCTTCCAGGTCCACACAGACCAGTTCCTCGGCCCCCATCCGCTGGGCCAGTGCGGTGGGCATGTTGTCGGCGTAGCCCCCGTCCAGGTACTCCACCCCGTCGATCTTTCTGGCCCGGATGGCCGGGAAACAGGCGGCGCTGGCCAGCATGTAATCCTTCACTTTCCCTTTCGGGATCTCTTCCAGGGCCAGCTCCCGGGGGCGCAGGCCCCGCTTTTCCACCGTTACCAGCCCGAACCGCACCGGCGAGGCCCGCAGGGCCTCCTCGTCCAGTACCCGGTCCACGATCTCTTCCAGGGGGGTCACATCCATCCCCCCGGCGGCCACCGTCTGGCGGAGGAAGGTGTTCAGCTCGGACAGGCGGGCCCCCTCTTCGGGCAGGTCCAGCACGTCCTGGCTGCGGATGGACAGCCACATATCCCGGGCCGTCTCATAGAGGTCCAGGGCGAACATGGCGCCGTTCAGGCAGCCCACGCTGGTGCCGGTGATGATCTGGGGCCGCCAGCCCAGCTCGGCCAGCGCCCGCCAGACCCCCACCTGGTAGCTGCCCCGGGCGCCGCCCCCGGCCAGCACAAGGCCTCGTGTTCGATTGGATTCTTCCATCGGCATTCCCACCCTTCCAGATTTTGAACCAATTATACCACAATCCCGGGGAGATTTCTCCCCTGTTTTGCCCCTCGGGGATACCCAAATGGCGGCGAATCGTGTATAATCGGGGGCGGAGTATTACAATACAGTGCCGCCCGGGGCGGCCGGAGGAATGAGAGAATGAAATACAATCACTGGATTTTTGATATGGACGGCACCCTCACCGACAGCATGGGCATCTGGGACGAGGTGCCCTTTGCCCTGCTGGAACAGTACGGCCGGACCCCGAAACCCGACCTGCGCCAGGTGCTTTTGCCCCTGGGCATGGCCGAGAGTGCCCGGTATCTGATTCGGGAGTATCAGCTGCCCCTGGACGAGGCCAATTACGACGCCGCCGTCATGGAGGCGGTGGGGCGGCTCTACCGGACGGTGGAGCTGAAACCCGGCGTCCGTAAGACACTGGAGCGGCTCAAGGCAGAGGGCGCGCATCTCTGCGTCTGTTCCAACACCTGGCAGCCCATGTGCGAGCGGGTACTGGGGGGCCTGGGGGTGCTGGATTATTTCGACTTTGTCCTCTCGGCCCAGGACGGCTTCACCAAAAAAGAGCCCGCCATCTTCCTGGAGGCCATGCGCCGGGTGGGGGGCCATACGCCCGCCGAGTGCGTGGTCTGTGAGGACGCCGTCCATGCCGCCCGCACCGCCCACCGGGCGGGCTTTCCGGTGATCGGCATCGCCGACTATTACAGCCGGGCCGATGAACCCGAGATGCGGGCCCTGAGCCAGCAGTTCCTCACCAGCTGGGAGCAGCTGGACTGGTCTAAGGTTTAAGGGCCTGGACGCCCTATTCCATAAAAAGCAGACCCCGGGCGGATGCGCTGCGCATCGACCCGGGGTCTTGTGCTTTGGGTTTATGGATTGGGAGCAGCCTGGCCGCCGCCCTGTTCCAGCCAGGTCAGCAGCGCCTGGCGGACAGCGGTTTCCCGGCTGCGGGGCAGGGGGATTCGGGCGCCGCTGGCCATCTGAATCTCTCCGGCGGCCAGCAGCCGGACCGCCGCCAGGTTCACCACAAAGGAGCGGTGGGGCTGCAAAAACCGGTCGTCCGCCAGAAGAGGGGCCGCCACGGTGGTAAAGGGCACCCGCAGAGAGAGGGAGGAAATGGCCTGGCCGTTGGTCAGGTGGAAATGGACAATGTGGTGGGTGCACTCCAAAAACTCGATCCGGGCATAGGGCAGCACCCGCAGGCCCTCCGCCGTGTGTACCGGCAGGGCGGGGCCGTATTCAGGCTCGGTGGCTCGGTCCAGCAGGGCAAACAGATCCTCCTGGCGGACGGGGCGGAGCAGGTACTGCATGGCGTCCACCCGGTAGGCGCTGTATGCGTGGGCGGTGGTGTGGGAGAAGAAGGCCAGGGGCGCCCGCCGCCCCCGGTTGCGCAGGATGAGGGCGGCCGCCATCCCCGCCGGGGCGGGCACGTTGCCCAGCTCGATGAGGTAGAGATTGTAGCGCATCCCGTCAGCGTCCCGCTGGAGCAGGGATGCGGCGTCGGGCAGCTGCTCCACAATGCAGGCGTCGGCCCGGCGGGAATAATATTCCATGCACATCCGCTGCAGCCGGCTGCGCAGCACCCCGTCGGTGGAACAGATTGCAATATGAAAAACCATAGGGACTGCCCTCCTGTCAAAAATTTCAGTCCGGCGTTTGGCCCTGGGGTTTGCAAAGCGGACCGGAACAGTGTATTATAATAGCGAACCGCGGAGATGTTGCCGCGGAAAAGATAATATCCAAAAACATCATGAGAGAAAAAGGAGACACTTCGCCATGGAACAGCCTCTGGTGAGCGTCATCGTGCCGGTGTACAACACCGAAAAACAGCTGGGCCGGTGCGTTGAGAGCATCTGTGCACAGACCTGGCAAAACCTCGAAATTATCCTGCTGAACGACGGTTCCACCGACGGGAGCCTGGCCGTCTGTGAAGCCTGCCGCCAATCGGACCCCAGAATCCGCCTGGTGGACAAGGAGAACACCGGTGTCTCCGCCACCCGAAACCTGGGGTTATCCCTGGCTACCGGCAAATACATCCAGTTCATGGACAGCGACGACAGCCTGGACCCCGGCTGTACCCAGAGCATGGTGGAAGCTGCGGAGGAAAACGCCGCAGACCTGGTGGTCGCTCCCTATAAAATGGTGATCCCCCGGGGGATGGGCCTGGGCCAGCGGTTGCAGGAAAAACTGTCCCTGCCCATAAAATCCGAGCCGGATCCGAACGAGGCTCAGGAGGAACCCGAGATCCGGGAATACAGCTTCCTCCCCGCGGGGGTATATGGCCAGGTAGAATATGCCCTGGCCCTGATGAAAAAACCGGGGTCGTTCTACTATGGCGCCCTTTGGAACAAACTCTATCGCCGGGAGGTGATCGAACAGGCGCAGCTGCGCTTTGTGGACGATCTGCCCTGGGGGGAGGATTTCGCCTTTAACGTTCAATACGTCCGTTATGCCGGACGTTTCTGCGCCATCGACCAGCCCGGGTACTATTATGTGCAGAATCCCCAGAGCATCTGTCACACCCAGATCAACCCTGTGACCATCGTCCAGAGCAAGACGACGCTTTTTCCCTACTATAAGGAGCTGTTTGAAGCCCTGGGAATCTACGAGGAAAACCGGGTCGAAATCTATAAATACCTGGTGGAAATGTCCGAGAGTATCTTTTCCACCGGCCCGCTGAAAAAGGCCGTTACCGAGGTCAGAGAGATGTTCCGGGATATTCTGCCCGACGGCGTCTCGGACCCCGACAAGGCCCTTAAATCCCCGTCCGACGACAAGCCGGATGCACAATAAACGCTTAAGGCAATAAACCGCCGCCGGAGCCCAGAGCCCGGCGGCGGTTTTTGCTCTCAAAAAGGTTTTAGCAGCCGATGGCAGCGCACTTCTTGGCCAGCCAGTCCCGCTCCTCTTCGGTCAGGCGGGGGGCCAGCTTCTCGAAGACCTGGCGGTGATAGTGGTTCAGCCAGTCGATCTGCTCGCCGCTCAGCACGCCGGGCACGATGGGGCTGGTGTCGATGGGCACAAAGGTCACCGGCTCAAAGGCCAGGAAGGTGCCGTACTGGTTGACCTCTTTCTGGTAGCACTCCAGCTCGTTCTCGATCCGGATGCCCACCTGGCCGCCCTCGTAGACGCCGGGTTCGTCGGTGATGATCATGCCGGGCACAAAGACCACCTGGTTCCGCCCGTTGAGAGAGTGGGGCCCTTCGTGGACGTTGCCCACAAAGCTGACGCTGTGGCCGGTGCCGCAGCGGTAGTTGATCAGGTGCCGCCAGAGGGGTTCCCGGGCCAGGGTGTCCAGCATCTGGCCGGTGCAGTAGTTCAGCCAGACCGCCCGGGCAATGTCGATGTGGCTCTGGAGGGTCCAGGTGTAGAACAGCCGCTCTTCCTCGGTCAGCTCGCCCAGAGGATAGGTGCGGGTGATGTCGGTGGTGCCGTCCAGATAGGTGCCGCCGCAGTCCACCAGCAAAAAGCCCTTGGGCTGGAGTTTTGCGTGGTTGGCCTCGGTGGCGTGGTAGTGCATCATGGCGGCGTTGGGGCCGTAGGCGGCAATGGTGCCGAAGCTCTCCACCAGGAACTTGTCCTGCTGGCTGCGGTATTTGTGGAGGATCTCGTCCACCGTCAGCTCGGTCAGCTCCTCGCCGGCGGCCATCCGCTCCTCCAGCTCCTTCTGGAACCGGACCATGGCCACGCCGTCCCGGATGTGAGCCTCCCGCAGGTGGGCCAGCTCGGTGGGATTCTTGACCCCCTTAAAGGCCAGCAGAGGGTCGTCCAGGTCCTTAACGGTCAGGACGGGGTTTTCGCTCAGGGTCTTGTAGACGGCGTAGTTCACCGAAGCGGGGTCGGCCAGGACGGTCTGGGGCTCGGTCTGGGCGGCCAGGAATTCCAGAACGTCGTCATAGCCCGCCAGGGTGACCCCGTTTTCGGCCAGTTCGGCGGCGGCCTCGGGGGCCAGACGGCTGGAATTGATGAACAGGACCGCCTTGTCCATGGTCACATAGCAGTAGGCCATGGCGTAGGGGGTGCAGTTGATGTCCATGGCCCGCAGGTTCAAAAGCCAGGCCAGGTTGTCCAGTTTGCCGCAGAGCTGGGCGGTGCAGCCCAGTTCGGTCAGCTTTTTCCGCAGCTGATTCAGCTTTTCGGCGGGGGTGAACCCGGCGTACTCGGCGCTCAGCAGCCAGGCGGGGGTGGCGGGCAGGGCCGGCCGGCCCTCGGTCCAGAGCTCATCCTCCAGGTTCAGGGTCTTGATCCCGGCGCCCTTTTTCTCCAGAGCCTTCTGGAGGCCCCGCACCAGCCCGCAGGAGGCGGTCAGGCCGCAGAGGCCCAGCATCTGGCCCTCCGACAGGGCGTCGGCGCAGTATTCTTCCACAGTGGGGACACCGGGCTCAGCCATCTTCTGGAGCTGGATCTCCGACCCGGCCAGCTCTTTCTCGGCCTGGACGAAGAACCGCCCGTCGGCCCAGAGGGCACTGCCCGTCCGGGTGACCACCAGGGTGGAGTTCTCCCCGGTAAAGCCGGAGAAATACTCCCGGGAATTGTAGTGGGTAGGCAGGTACTCGCTGGAATGGGGGTCCCCGGTGGGGATCAGATAGGCCTCGCACCCCTGGGCCAGCATGGCTGCCCGCAGGGCTGCGATCCGCTCGTTGACGGTAGACATAGTATAAAACCTTCTTTCCAAACGCTTTTGCCGGGAAAAACGCCCGGCGGCGGTGGTTTGCATCCTCTCTATTGTAGCATTCCGGCGCAGAGATTGCAATTACCCCGCCCCGGGTGTTTCGACTTGACAATATGTATTGTGTGTATTATACTAAGTAATACAAAGAATACATACCAAGGGAGGCGAAACCATGCTGTTTGAGCTGGATTTTCAGAGCCCGGTGCCCATCTACAAGCAGATCCGGGACCAGGTGGTGCTGGCGGTGGCTGAGGGGCGGCTGCTCCCGGGGGAGAGGCTGCCCGCCATCCGCACCCTGGCGGAGGACGCCGGGGTCAACAACATGACGGTGAGCAAAGCCTACCAGCTGCTCAAGTCGGAGGGGTATCTGGTCACCGACCGGCGGAGCGGGGCGGTGGTCTGCCGGCCCTCCGCCCCCGCCGGGCTGGACGAGGACCAGATGGTCCGGCTGCGGATGCTGGCCGGGGAGGCCAAGCTCGCGGGCCTGAGCCGGGCGGAGTTTGAAGCCCTGTGCGGCTCGCTCTACCACGAAACGGAGGGATAACGATGATGATGTCGATTATCATGGCAATCTGTCTTTTGCCCATTCTGATTATGATTTATGTTATGGAGCGGAACGAGGCCAAACCCAAAAAGGGGATGATCCTGGGGGTGACTCTGCCCCCCGAGGGTCAGACCCTGCCCGAGGTGGAGGGGATTGTGGCCCGGTTCAAGCGTCATCTGGCTCTGTTCTGCCTGGTCTGCGCCGCAGCGGCAGTGCCGGTCTTTTTCATCGACGGAGAGATCGCCGGCCTGACGGGATGGATGGTTTGGATGGTAGCGGCCATCTGCCTGCCCATGCTCCCCCATATTCTGGCAAACCGGGCTCTCAAGGCCCTGAAAAAGCAGCGCGGCTGGCAGGCGGCGGGCACCGTCCGCCGGATTGTGGACACCAAGGCGGACGCGGCTTCCCTGCCCCGGCCCATCGACAACCGGATGCTGGCGGCGGCCCTGGTGGTCTGCCTGCTGCCGTTGCTGCTGCTTTTCTTCTTCGAGGATGCGGGGCTGCGGTGGAGCCTCTTTTTCCTCTGCCTGTGTGATACCGCCTGCCTGCTGATCATCTGGGCCTGCGGGCGGTGGATGTTCCGCCGCCGGGCCGACATGGTCAGCGGGGACACCGCCCTCAACCAGACCCTTTTGCGGGTGCGGCGGCTCTATTGGGATCGCTGCTGGATCGTCAACCTCTGGGCCATTGCCGCCCTCAACTGCCTGATCGGGATCAATATGCTCTGGCCGGTGGAATGGCTGATGTTTTTGATGATCGTGGGCTTCAATTTCTTTTTGATCGGAGTCTGCCTCTGGACTGAGCTGGGTACCCGCCGGGCCCAGGAGCGGCTGACCAGCGGGGTGGAAATCATCGCCGACGAGGACGACCGCTGGATCTGGGGCATCTTTTACTATGACCCCTCCGACCGGCGCCTGATGGTGGCCAAGCGGGTGGGCATCGGCACCACCATGAATCTGGGCCGCCCGGTGGGGATGATTCTGGGGGTTCTGAGCGCCCTGGTGCTGGTGGGCTGCGTCTTCATCGGGCCCATCCTGGGCGGGATGTACAATAAGCCTCTGGGCCTGACGGTTAGCGACCCTTATTTTGTCGCCTCTCTGGGCGAAAAATCCAAATACGCCCTGCCCCTGGATGAGATCGCCAGCGTGGAACTGCGGGACACCCTGCCCTCGGCCTACCGGACCTTCGGCGTAGGGATGGAAACCTATTTGCAGGGCACCTTCTCGGTGGAGGGGGACGGCTCCTGCCAGCTGAATCTGGACCCCACCCAGCCGCCTTTCCTCCGGGTGGAGACCGAAACCGGCACCTACTGGTTCAATGCCGAAACCCCCGACGAGACCCGGGCCGCCGCCCAGGAGCTGGAAACCCGGCTGGGCCTCTGAACAGGCCATAAAAAAGTTACAGATTTTTCCGGGAAAAGACTGGTTCGGCCATTGACAGCCTTGTTATAATAATAGATGTACAAAAGTATCGGCGGGCGCCAGACGCCCGCCCTGGGAATCAGAAAACGAGGCTATCCAGTATGACAAAAATTGATATTTTTTCCGGCTTTCTGGGCGCTGGCAAGACCACGCTCATCAAGAAGCTGATTCAGGAATCCTTCGGCGGCCAGAAAGTGGTGCTGATTGAGAACGAGTTCGGCGAGATCGGCATTGACGGCGGCTTTTTGCAGGAGTCCGGCATCCAGATCAACGAGCTGAACGCCGGCTGCATCTGCTGCTCCCTGGTGGGCGACTTCCGCGAGGCCCTCAAGAAGGTTGTGGCCGAGTATCACCCCGACCGCATCCTCATCGAGCCCTCCGGCGTGGGCAAGCTGTCCGACGTCACCCGCGCCGTGGAAGGCGTGGCCGAGACCCTGGACGTGGAACTGTCCAGCTTTGTGACGGTGGCCGACGTCAACAAGGTCAAGATGTATATGAAGAACTTCGGCGAGTTCTACGACGATCAGATCAGCCACGCCAGCTGCATCCTGCTCAGCCGTACCCAGACCGCCAGCGAGGACAAGGTGGCCGCCGCAGTGGCTCTCCTGCGGGAGAAGAACCCCACCGCCACCATCGTCACCACCCCTTGGGAGCAGCTGACCGGCGCACAGATCCTGTCCGCCATGTCCCAGAAGCACGACTTTGTGGCCGAGCTGCTGGCTCTGGCTGCCCAGGCCAATGCCGAGCACCATCATCACGACGAGGAAGAGCACGACCACGAGGGCCATTGTTGCCACCATCACCACGATGAGGAGGAGCATGACCACGAGGGCCACTGCTGCCACCATCATCACGATGAGGAGGAGCATGACCACGAGGGCCACTGCTGCCACCATCACCACGATGAGGAGGAGCATGACCACGAGGGCCACTGCTGCCATCACCACCACGAGGAAGAGGAGCACCACCACCATTACGACGAGAATGGCGTGTGCAGCTGCGGACATCATCACCACGACCACGACGCCGACGAGGTGTTCACCAGCTGGGGCGTGGAGACGGCCCGCAAGTTCTCCAAGGCCGACATCGAGGCTGCTCTGACCGAGCTGGACAGCGGCAAGTACGGCATGATCCTCCGTTCCAAGGGCATCGTGGACGGCGGCGCCGAGGGCTGGCTGGAGTTCGACTACGTGCCCGGCGAGTGGGAGGTTCGCTCCCGCGGGGCCGACGTGGGCGGCAAGCTGGTGGTCATCGGCTCCAAGATGGACGAGAAAGCCATCGCGGCCCTCTTTGGCTGCTAAGCCCGGCAAAGGAGATTCCGCAGTATGGCAAAAGAAATTCCGGTTTACCTGTTTGTGGGCTTCCTCGAGAGCGGCAAGACCACCTTTATCCAGGAAACCTTTGAGGACCCCAATTTTGACTCGGGCGACAACACCCTGCTCCTGATCTGCGAGGAGGGCGAGGTGGAGTACGAGCCCAAGAAGTTCGCCTTCCCCGGCACTACGGTGGTGACCATCGAGGATAAAGCCGAGCTCAACCCCCAGAACCTGGAGCGGCTGGAGCGGGAATCCGGCGCGGGCCGGGTGGTCATCGAGTACAACGGCATGTGGCTGCTCCAGGAGCTGGCCGAGGCCCTGCCCCAGAACTGGATTGTCTACCAGTGCATCGCCACCGCCGACGGCACCACCGCCCTGACCTACGCCCGGGACAACGCTATGCGCAGCCTGCTGCTGGACAAGATCGCCCGCAGCGAGCTGATCGTCTTTAACCGGGCTGAGGCCGTCAACAACGACGCCGCCCGCACCGAGCTGCACAAGCTGGTGCGCCAGGCCTCCCGCAAGTGCGATATCGCCTACGAGTTCGCCGACGGCAGCGTAGCCTACGACGATATCCCCGATCCCCTGCCCTTCGACCTCAATGCTCCGGTCATCGAGATCGGGGACGACGATTTCGGCATCTGGTATATGGACTGCCAGGACGAGCCCGAAAAGTACACCGGCAAGACGGTTAAGTTCCTGGCCCAGGTTTGCCAGACCAGCCGGGCGGGCAAAAACAGCTTTGTGCCGGGCCGGTTCGCCATGACCTGCTGTGTGCAGGATATCCAGTTTGTTGGGTTCCCCTGCGTGTACGACGGCTACAAGGCCCTGGAACAGAGGGCCTGGGTGGTGGTGACCGCCAAGGTCAATTATAAGTTCCACAACATCTATCGGGGCAAAGGCCCCGTCCTCACCGCCCTGTCGGTGGAGCCGGGCCAGAAACCCCTGAGCGATGTAGTCACCTTCTCTTAAATCAACAAACAGGAGGCTATGCAGATGACTGGTTTATTCCGTATTCTGGGCGCGGCGGTGGCCGTGGCCGCCGTGGGCGCTGCCGTCGTTGCAGTGTCCAAACTGCTGGAAAAGGACGACCCCATCGAGGTCTTTGAGACCGAGTTCCCCGAAGAGCCCGAAAACGCCGAGGACGATCCCGCGGTTGCCGCCGAGACGGCTGCAGCCTACGCCGAGGCCACCGCTGCCGCAGCACAAGCTGAGGCTGCCCAGGCCGAAGCTGCCGTGAAGGAAGAAGAGCCCGCCGCCGAGACAGAGACTGCCGCCCCAGAGGTTAAGGAAGAGGCCCCTGCTGAGGAGGCCCCCGAGGCTCCCGCCCAGCCGGAACCCCAAAAGGCCCCGGCCAAGAAGTCCCGCAGCAAAAAGGCTGCCGCCCCCGCTGAGGAAGCCAACGTGAACCCGGTGGAGGCTGGCCCTGCCGTGGCCCCCAAGGACGAAAACGGCAAGTTTGATCCCACCCAGATCGCCGCACAGGAAGATTTCGGCGATTGGGAGGAACAGGGCTGCAAGGGCTGAGTATATTACGCCATCCGATCCCCCAAGAGGCGGCACAGCGAGAGGCTGTGCCGCCTCTTTTTTGCGTCAGACGGTTTTTTCTTGACGCAGAAAGGATTTTATATTACCATAAACCTGTCAAAATAGGTCGAATAATGGCGAACAATGCCGAGGGCTCTGCCCTGCGGGGCGCCGACTAAAGGGGGCAGGAGGATGCAGCAAATCACAAGGCGGAGCTTTCTCTGGGGTGTGGCCGTTGCTGCGGCTGCTGTTCTGGCGGGATGCGGTTCCGCCAGCCAGCCGCCCCCGGAAGAACCCACAGACCCGGAGGAATTTGAGCCCCAGACCAAGACACTGACTGTGTCGGAGGGGCAGAGCCTGACCGTGACCGTCGCAGGCTTCTCGGTGGGGATGGACCACCGGCCGGTGCTGTCCTTAAAGCTGCAGAACGAACTGGGCCGGGAAATTACCCTCTCGGATTCCACCGGCGACGGGGTGCTGACCGTCAGCGCCAGGGCGGACGGCAGCCCCGCGCAGATTCTGCCCTTTGGCCTTTTGGGCCAGGCCATCCCGGCGGGCGAGGTCAAAGAAGGGGTTCTTGGCTTTCCGGTTCTGGCGTCTTTCGACGAGGTGGAGCTGGTCTTCTCCCTTCAAATGGAAGGGAAAACCCAGAGCATCCAGTTCGAATTGTGAATATCTCATAAAAAGAGCGGCGCGGATTTTTCTGTGCCGCTCGTTTTCTCTATGCAAAACGCCCGGAAAAGCAGTATAATACAATTAGAAAGTTGTAACTTTATCACTTTACAACTTTATCAAGGTAAAGTATAATAGTTGGTATAAACCTCGCCGCACCCCTGCCGGGGGTGGGCGCACAGCTTATTCGAGAGAAAAGGGATACCACTATGGAGTTTGATCTTTCGATTTTGCAGCCCAAAGAGCGGGCCTCCTTCGGCCTGCGGGCCCTCTATGAGGCCGCCGGCTGCCGTAAATACCACATGGGCCGGTTCGAGGAATACGGCCTCTACCAGGAGAACCGGAGTTTCCTCCCTTCGGAGCAGGTCATCACCTTCACCGACCTGGACGGCCGCCTGCTGGCCCTCAAGCCGGACGTGACCCTCTCCATCGCCAAGACGGCCCAGCCCGAAAAGGGCCAGACCCTGAAATATTATTACAGCGAGAACGTCTACCGCCCCTCGGCCGAGAGCCATACCTTCAAGGAGATCGCCCAGATGGGGCTGGAGTACATCGGCGCAGTGGACGAGGCCGGGATGCGGCAGGTTATGGAGCTGGCTGCCCGCTCCCTGGAAACCCTGGAATCGGGCTGGGTGCTGGAGATCGGCCACATGGGCTATCTCTTCGGCCTGCTGGATGCTCTGGGGGTTCCCTCTTCCGCCCGGCCCCGGCTGTTGGAAAAGCTCCGGGCCCGGAACGCCCACGAACTGCGGGCCGCCGCCCTGGCCGCTGGTTTGGGCGAAGCCGGAGCCTTTGCCCTGAGTGCCCTGCTGGCCCTCTCGGGGGGCTATGCGGAGACCCTCCGCCGGGCTGAGGAGTTCTGCCGCAGCGATGCCATGCGGGCCGCGGTGGCCGAGCTGCGGGCCCTGGAAGAGGTGCTGGCGGGCTACAAGGGCGCCGTCCGGCTGGACCTGACCCTGGCGGGGGAGATGGAATACTACAACGGTCTGATCTTCCGGGGTTATCTGAAAGGCCTGCCCCGCCCCCTGCTGAAAGGCGGCCGCTATGACCTGCTGGCCCAAAAGTTCACCCCCGGGGCCGGGGCCATCGGCTTTGCGGTCTATCTCGATGAGCTAGACCGCCTGGGGGCCCCCACCCCGCCGGTGGAGCGAAAGAGCGGCAGCAGTTTTATCAACATCGCCCTGCCCAAGGGCCGCTTGGGCGACAAAGTCTATAACCTCCTGGCCGGGGTGGGCTACGGCTGCCCCGAGGATTACAACGCCACCCGGAAACTGGTGGTGGAAAACCCCGCCGCCGGGATTCGCTACTTCCTAGTCAAACCCAGCGACGTGGCCATCTATGTGGAACACGGCGCGGCGGACGTGGGCATTGTGGGCAAAGACATCCTCAACGAGGCGGGGGCCGACGTTTACGAGCTGCTGGACACGGGTCTTGGCCGCTGCCGGATGTGCGTGGCTGCCCCGGCGGACTACCAGGACGACCCCAGCCGCCCGGTGCGGGTGGCTACCAAGTTTGTCAACATCGCCAAAGCCTATTACGCTTCCCTGGGCCGGGACATTGAGATCATCAAGCTGAACGGCTCCATCGAGCTGGCCCCCATTCTGGGCTTGTCGGATGTAATCGTGGATATTGTGGAGACGGGCACCACCCTGCGGGAGAACGGCCTGAAAGTGGTCACCGAGTTCATGCCCATCTCGGCCCGGTTCATCGCCAACAAAGCTAGCTATTCCTTCAAACACCCCGAGATCGAGGCCATGCTGGCCAAACTTCGGGCCAGCCTTGCAGAGCAGGAGGAGAAACAATGATTCGGATTTATGACTTTGATGCCCTTTCCCCCGAGCAGATCCTCAACCGGGACCTGCGGGCCGAAAAGAACGTGGAAGATGTGGTGGACGCCATCATCGCCGACGTCCGGGCCCGGGGGGATGCGGCCCTGAAAGAGTACGCCCTCAAGTTCGACGGCGCAGAAATTGACACCCTCCAGGTCACCCAGGAGGAGATCGACGCGGCCTTTGCCGCCACCGACCCCGATTTCCTCGAGACCCTGCGGATGGCGGCGGCCAACATCGAGGCCTTCCACCGCCAGCAGGTCCACAAAAACTTTGTGATGAACGAACAGGACGGAGTGATCCTGGGCCAGAAATATACCCCTATCGAAAAGGCGGGCGTCTATGTGCCCGGCGGCACTGCGGCTTACCCCTCCACCGTCCTGATGGATGTGATCCCCGCCAAGGTGGCCGGGGTGAAAGAGATCGTCATGACCACCCCCGCCGGCAAGGATGGCAAGGTCAGCCCGGTGATTCTGGCCGCCGCCGCCACCGCGGGGGTGACCAAAATCTTCAAGACCGGCGGCGCCCAGGCTGTGGCGGCTCTCGCCTACGGCACCGAGAGCGTCCCCGCTGTGGATAAGATCGTCGGCCCCGGCAACATCTATGTGGCCACCGCCAAGCGGAAGGTCTACGGCAAGGTGGGCATCGACATGATCGCCGGGCCCAGCGAAATTCTAGTGCTGGCCGACGGCAAGTGCAACCCCGCCTGGGTGGCCGCCGACCTGCTGAGCCAGGCCGAGCACGACAAGCTGGCCAGCCCGGTTCTGGTCACCGACAGCGCCGAACTGGCCGAGGCCGTCCAGGCTGAGCTGGAAGTTCAGATTCCCCAGCTGCCCCGGGCCGCCATCGCCCGGGCCAGTGTGGACGATAACGGCAAGATCATCGTCTGTGACGACCTGCGCAAGGCCATCGAAGCCTGCAACATCATCGCCCCCGAACACCTGGAAGTCTGTGTGGACGACCCCTTCGCCGTTCTGAACGAGATCAAGAACGCGGGCAGCATCTTCCTGGGGCGGAACGTCCCCGAGGCTCTGGGCGACTATTTCGCCGGGCCCAACCACACCCTGCCCACCAGCGGCACGGCCCGCTTCTCCAGCCCCCTGGGAGTGGATGACTTCGTCAAAAAGTCCAGCTTTATCTATTACACCCGGGAGGCTCTGGGCAAGGTACAGGAGCGGATTGCGGATTTCGCCGAGCGGGAGGGCCTCCACGCCCACGCCCGCAGCGTGACCATCCGGTACGAAGAATGACCCCCGCCGAGAAACTGGCCGCCTATGAGGCCATGCAGCAGTTTGTCCAGCAGCGGTACGACGAGGCCGTGGCCCGGATGGCCCAGCTGAAAGCCCAGGGCCGGGAAAAAAGCGCCACCTACCGCCAGATGATGGGGGATAAATTGCAATTCCAAAACGTATTAAGCCTCTATAAAATCTACGGCCTGGATAATCCAGACAGAAAGGACGCGTCATGAGCCGTTATCTCACCCCCACCCTGGCGGGGCTTTCGCCCTACACTCCGGGCGAGCAGCCCCAGGACCAGCAGTACATCAAGCTGAACACCAACGAGAGCCCCTATCCCCCCAGCCCGGCGGTGGTGGCGGCGGTGAATGCCGCCGAGGTGGAGAAGCTGCGGCTCTACTCCGACCCGGCCTGCGCCCAGCTGCTGGCCGCGGCGGCGGAATACCACGGCCTTTCCCCCGACGAGATTATGCCCGGCAACGGCAGCGACGAGAATTTGTTCTTTGCCCTGCGGGCCTTCTGCGACGAGCAGCACCCCCTGGCCTACGCCGATGTGACCTATGGCTGCTATTCGGTCTGGTGCAATCTCATGCACATCCCCAGCCATATTCTGCCGCTAGAAGCGGATTTCTCCATCGACCCCACAAAATACTACGGCCTGAATGAGACCATCGTCATCGCCAACCCCAACGCCCCCACCGGCCTGGCCCTGCCCCGGTCGGCCATCGAGGGGATCCTCAAGTCAAACCCCGACAATGTGGTGATTGTGGACGAGGCCTATGTGGATTTCGGGGGCGAGAGCTGTGTGCCCCTGATCCACCAGTACGACAATCTGCTGGTGGTCCAGACCTTCTCCAAGTCCCGCCAGCTGGCGGGAGCCCGGCTGGGCCTGGCCATGGGCAACGCCGCCCTGATCGCCGACCTGAACCGGGTGAAATTCAGTCTCAACCCCTACAACATCAACCGGCTGACCCTGAAAGCAGGCGAGGCCGCCCTGAAAGATACCGCCTATTTCGACGCCACCCGGCAGAAAATCATGGACACCCGGGCCTGGACGGCAAAAGAGCTGGCCAACCGGGGCTTTAGCCTCACCGACAGCCGCTCTAATTTCCTCTTTGCCCGGACGGACCGGATGGAGGGCGGGGCCCTCTACCGGGCATTGAAAGAAAAGGGGATTCTGGTCCGCCACTTTGATTCGCCCCGAATCGCCGATTATCTGCGGATCACCATTGGAACCCAGGCACAGATGGAAGCGCTCATCAAGGCGCTGGACGAAATTTTGGAGGGATGAACCATGCGGGAAGTGACCATTGAGCGGAACACCGCCGAGACCCAGATCGAGCTGACCCTGAACCTAGACGGCGCGGGCCGCTACCAGATCGACACCGGCTGCGGTTTTTTGAACCATATGCTGGAACTGTTCGCCCGGCACGGACGGTTTGACCTGGTACTCACCTGCCACGGGGATGTGGAGGTGGACTACCATCACACCACCGAGGACGTGGGCATCGCCCTGGGCCAGGCCTTCAGCAAGGCCCTGGGCCAGATGCGGGGCATTCAGCGGTACGGCAGTTTTCACCTGCCCATGGATGAGGCCCTGATCCTCTGCGCGGTGGACCTCTCCGGCCGGTGCACCCTGGGCTGGCAGGTGAACTGCCCCACCGAGAAAGTCGGGGATTTCGACGTGGAGTGCGCCAAGGAGTTCTGGCTGGGCTTTGTCCGCAGCGTCCCGGCCACCGTCCACTTTGTCCAGTTCGCCGGGGAGAACACCCACCACATCCTGGAAGCCTGCTTTAAGGGCGCAGGCCGGGCCTTGGCGGCGGCGGTGGCCATCGACCCCGCCCACAAGGACGAGATCCCCTCCACGAAAGGACTGCTGGTATGATTGCGATCATCGATTACGGGGTGGGCAACCTGTTCAGCCTCCGTTCCAGCCTCAAGACCCTGGGCCTGGACGCCCAGGTGACCGCCGACCCGGCGGTGATCCGGGCCGCCGACCGGCTGATTCTGCCGGGGGTGGGGGCCTTTGGGGATGCCATGGAAAAACTCACCGCCACCGGCCTGGTGCCGGTGATCCGCCAGCAGGCGGCGGAAAAACCCCTGCTGGGCATCTGTCTCGGGATGCAGCTCCTCTTTGAAAAGAGCTATGAATACGGCGAACACTCAGGGCTCGGCTTTGTGCCGGGCGAGGTTTGCCCTTTAGTGGAGGACCTTAAGGACAAAACCCTCAAGGTGCCCCAGATCGGATGGAACGCCCTCCACATCCTGCGGGATGACCCCCTGTTCCGGTACATCCGGGAGGGGGAATATGTCTACTACGTCCACAGCTTTTATGGCAAAAACTGCGCCGCCAGCACCCTGGCGGTGAGCGACTACTCCATCCCGGTCACCGGGGTGGTGCGGGCGGGCCGGGTCTATGGCACCCAGTTCCACCCGGAAAAGAGCGGCGACACCGGCCTGCGCATCCTCAAGGCCTTCGCCGAACTGTAAATTTTGATTTTTGTTTTACCCAGCGTACAGAAAAGGAGCGATTCGATGCAGCTTTTTCCAGCCATTGACCTGCGGGGCGGCCAGGTGGTCCGGCTGACCCAGGGGGACTACGACCGGATGACGGTCTACGGGGCCGATCCCTGCGCCCAGGCCCGGGCCTTCCAGGCCGCCGGGGCCAAAAACCTCCATGTGGTGGACCTGGACGGCGCCAAGGACGGCACTCTGGCCAACCGGGACGTGATCGAGGCGCTGGCCCGCCAGGGCGGGCTGTACATTGAGGTGGGCGGCGGCATCCGCACCCAGGAGCGGATCGAGGAATACCTCTCTTTGGGGGTGGGCCGCTGCATCCTGGGCAGCGTGGCGGTGACCGACTTCGACTTCACCGCCCAGATGCTGAAAGAATACGGCGACAAACTGGCTGTGGGGGTGGACGCCCGGGACGGCTATGTGGCCATCCACGGGTGGAAGGAATTGAGTAAGGAAAAGGGCGTGGATTTCTGCCGGCGGCTGGCGGACGTGGGCTGCCGGGCGGTGATCTACACCGATATTTCCCGGGACGGCGCCATGCAGGGCACCAATCTCGACCTCTACGGCCAGCTGGCCCGGGCCCTGCCGGGGCTGACCATCACCGCCAGCGGCGGCATCACCTACGAGGAGGAGCTGGTCCGGCTCAAGGAACTGGGCATCGGCGCGGCTATCCTGGGCAAGAGCCTCTACACCGGGGCCTTGGATCTGGCCCGGTGTGTCCAGCTGGTGCAGGACTGAGAAAACAACAAGGGAGAAACGCCTGTGATTACAAAACGCATCATCCCCTGCCTGGACGTTCGGGACGGCCGGGTGGTCAAGGGGGTCAACTTTGAGGGGATCAAGGACGTAGCCGACCCGGTGGAGATGGCCCGGATGTACAACGCCGCCGGGGCGGATGAGCTGGTGTTCTATGACATCACCGCCAGCTTCGAGGGCCGGGCCCTCTTCACCGATATCCTGACCCGGGTGGCCAGCGAAATTTTCATCCCCCTGACGGTGGGGGGCGGCATCAATACTTTGGAGGATTTCGACCGGGTGCTCAAGTGCGGGGCCGATAAAGTCTCGGTGAACTCGGGCGCTCTGAAAAACCCGGCCCTGATCTCCGCGGCGGCCCAGCGGTATGGCAACCAGTGCGTGGTCCTCTCGGCGGACGTCAAGCGGGTGGACGGCAGGTTCTGCGTCTTTGCCAAGGGCGGCCGGGAGAACACCGGCCGGGATGCCCTGGACTGGATCGCCCAGTGTGTGGAAAACGGCGCGGGGGAAATCTGCCTGAACAGCATCGACACCGACGGGGTGCGGGGCGGCTTTGATCTGGAAATGCTGGACGCAGTGGCCGCCCGGGTCAACGTGCCCATCATCGCCAGCGGCGGCGCAGGAAAAAAGGAGGATTTCCTCGAGCTGTTCGGTCATAAGGGCATCGACGCGGGCCTGGCGGCGGGGATTTTCCACCAGAAATTGCTGGGCATCCGGGAGCTGAAAGAGTATCTCAACAAAAATGGTGTGGAAATGCGTCTGTGACCCCTTGCATCCGGGGCGGGAATACGATAAACTGTGAGTATCCCCTTTTTTAGGGTAGGAGTGTTGTACTATGGAACTGAAATTTGACGACAAGGGCTTGATCCCCGCTATTGTGCAGGATCACTATACCAAAGAGGTGCTGACCCTCGCGTATATGAACGCCGAGTCCCTGGCGCTGACCATTGCCGAGGGGCGGACGGTGTTCTGGAGCCGGAGCCGTCAGGAACTCTGGCGGAAGGGCGAAACCAGCGGCAACGTTCAGCGGGTGGTGTCCATCACCGCCGACTGCGACGCCGACGCCCTGGTGGTGGAAGTAGTCAAATCCGGCCCGGCCTGTCACACCGGGGCCGAGAGCTGCTTTTTCAACCCGGTATACGTCAGCGACGAGCTCAAGCAGTTCAGCTGGCAGACCCTCTATGAGCTGATCAAGGGCCGCAAGACAAACCCCCAGGCCGGCAGCTACACCACCTATCTGTTTGAAAAAGGGAAAGAGAAAATCCTCAAAAAGGTCGGCGAGGAGTGCACCGAGGTCATCATCGCAGGCGAGAAGGAAGACAAGGCCGAGACGGTCTATGAGATCAGCGACCTTGCCTACCACGTTCTGGTGCTGATGGTCCAGGCGGGCATCACGGTGGAGGACATCACCCGCGAGCTCGAAAAACGCCACGTCATCGACCACAAGGTCAAACAGGAAAGGATGCAGTGAGAAACGCGCTATGGCAGACTTCATGAAATCCAGCGTCCATTGCCACTCGACGCTGTGTGACGGCAAAAACACCTTACAGGATATGGCCTCGGCCGCCTGCGCCCAGGGGCTGACCACGCTGGGCTTTACCGGCCACAGCCACACCCCCTGCGACCGGGAATACTGCATGACCCCCCAGCGCACCGCCCAGTACAAGGCCACCATTGCCAAGCTCAAACTGGAGTATAAGGGCAAGGTGGATATCCTCTGCGGCATCGAGTGGGACCAGTTCTCGGACGACAAGCTCACCGGCTACGATTACTGGATCGGCAGTGTCCACTATCTGCGGGGCCCCAAGACCGGCCGGTACTACGAGATCGACTTCCGCCCCCAGGACCTCAAGGACTGCATGGACGACGATTTCGGCGGCGACGGCCTGGCCATGGCCGAGGCTTATTTTGCCTCGGTGGCTGAGGTGGCAGCCCGCAAACCGGACATTCTGGGCCACATCGACCTGATCAAAAAGCTGAACTGCACCGGGGCTTATTTCGACGAGAACTCGCCCCGCTACAAGGCGGCGGCTCTGGCAGCTCTCAAGGCCGCCCGTGAGGCCGACTGCCTGCTGGAGGTCAACACCGGCGGCGTCTTTCGGGGCTACCGGAGCGACTTCTACCCCAGCGCCTGGATGCTGGAAGAGTGGCACAAGATGGGCGGCAAGGTGATCATTACCGCCGACGCCCATTCCACCGACAGCCTGACCTTCGGCTATGAGGACGCGGCCAAGCTGCTGCGCTCCGTCGGCTTCGAGAGCGTCGAGGTGCTCACCGGCAAGGGCTTTGAGACCCAGCCGCTCTAAACCAAAACCACAAACCGGCCAAACGCACGGCCCCTTTTTCGGGGGCCGTGCGTTTTGTGCGGCCGGGAGCAAATGATACGAGGGGAATCTATGGAAGCAATCAAAAAACGCCCGGCCCGGGGGATGGACGTGGACCTGATCCACGGGCCGATTTTCCGCAATCTGCTCTGGTTTGCGGTGCCTATTTTTATCTCCAACCTCTTCCAGCAGCTCTACAACGCCGCCGACACCATGATCGTGGGCAACGTGCTGGGAGACAGCGCCCTGGCCGCTGTGGGCGCCTGCGGCTCCATCTACGAGCTGCTGGTGGGCTTCGGCCTGGGCATCGGCAACGGCCTGGCCATCGTCACCGCCCGGGCCTTCGGCGCCGAGGATTACAAGAGGGTCCGCCAGTCGGTGGCCTGGTCCATGATCATCGGCATTGTGGCCTCCCTGATTATTACCGCGGTGGGAATGCTCTTCCTCCATCCCCTGCTGGTGCTGCTGGACACCCCCACCGAAATTCTGGAGGATGCTTACAGCTATATCTCGGTCATCGCCCTCTTTGTGCTGGTGATGTTCGCCTATAACCTCTGCGCGGCCCTGCTGCGGGCCATCGGCAACAGCGTGATGCCTCTAGTCTTTCTGGTCTTTTCCTCCTGCCTGAACGTGGGCTTGGATATCCTCTTCATCACCCGGTTCAATATGGGGGTGGCGGGCGCAGCGGTGGCCACCGTCATCGCGCAGGCGGTGTCGGTGGTTCTCTGCATCCTCTATATCCTGAAAAAGACCGAGATCCTGGTCCCCCGGCGGGAACACTTCGCCTATGACCGGGGCCTGGTGAAGGAACTGGTGGGCCAGGGCCTCTCCATGGGTCTGATGAGCAGCATCGTCTCGGCGGGCTCGGTGATCCTGCAATACGGCATCAACGGCCTGGGCACCCTGGTCATCGCGGGGCACACGGCAGCCCGCAAACTCTTTGCCCTGACGGATATGCCGGTCATGGCCATCTCCATGGCGGCGGCTACTTTTGTCTCCCAGAATCGGGGCGCCAGCCAGCCCCAGCGGGTCCGGCAGGGGATGCGCCAGACCTTCCTGTTCTGCATCGGCACCGCCGTGGTTATGAGCCTGCTCATGCTGGTGAGCGCCCGCTGGCTGGTGGGTCTGGTATCCGGTTCCAGCGAGCCGGTGGTGCTGGACAACGGCGCGGCCTACCTGATCTGGAACGCCCCCTTCTACTCGGTGCTGGGCATCCTGCTGGCTACCCGCTACGCCCTCCAGAGCCTGGGCCAGAAGGTGCTGCCCCTGATTTCCAGCGGCATCGAATTCGTGGGCAAGATCCTGTTTGTGCTCTTCTTTATCCCCCGGTTCGAGTACATGGCGGTCATCCTCTGTGAGCCCATCATCTGGTGCTTTATGTGCGCCCAGCTGCTCTATGTCTATTTCCGGGACCCCTTCATCCGCTCGGCCTCGGCCGCTCCGGAGAAAGCGGAATCCTGATCCAGCAAAAAAACACCCCCTGCACAGAGGCCGGTCCGGCCCCGTGCAGGGGTTTTTGCGTTCTGCCCGGGCAAGGAGGGAACCCGGAACAGAAACAGCCGCAGCGCCCGGAAAAGCGCCAGGCGGCCTGCGGCTGATGATACAAAGATACGGCCTGCCGCTCGGAGGCGTTACAGCACCGAATAACCAAAGCTGTTGACCAGTGCGTCGATGTGCTGGCCCGCCTTGCACAGGGGGCAGTCGCGGGACTCATAGCTGGCGTAGTCGGGCAGGTTGTTGGGGTCAAAGATGGAGATCACCTGATGGCCCATAAAATCGTGGGTGGTGGCGAAGATGGCCGATAGCCCGGCGACCTGGCCGCCGTAATATTCCACCGCTTCCACAGCCGCCTGGGCGGTGAAGCCGGTGGTGATGGAGGCCGCCAGGATCAGGACGTGTTTGCCCCGCACCATGGGGACGATGTTGTCCCGCAGGATGATCTGGCTGCCGGTGGTGTACTCGGGGGTGATGACATAAATGGTCTGGTGGGCGTTCATGTTCATAAAGCCGTCCCGGGTCAGCTCGCTGGCCAGGCAGCTGCCGATCACCTGGGTGCCGTCCAGACAGAGGATGGTGTCCACGATGGTGCTCAGGCGGTAGGCGGAGACCAGCTCCCGCGCCACCTCCTGCGCCTCGGACAGGCGGGTCTTCTGGGTGGTCACGTCGATGTAGTAGTTGATATGACTGTGACTGGTGGCAAAATGCCCTTTTGCCACCCGGAGAAACAGGCGGCTGTTTTTGGTGGGAAGTTTAACCGTGTTCATCATGGGTCCATCCACTCCTGTCAACAAAATCACAGGGACATACCATCCCCATGGTATTATTTTAACGAAAATCCACCCCCGGCACAAGAAACGAATTGACCAAAATTCGGACCGAAAATTATACACCTCTACGCTCGATCCCAGCAAAAAAGCCGCCCCGGCAAAAGGCCGGGACGGCAGAAAGTTCTGTGGGGTGAGCCGGGATTATTTCGCGTATTCCACCGCGCGGCTCTCGCGGATGACGTTGACCTTGATCTGGCCGGGGTAGTCGAGGGTGTCCTCGATCTTCTTGGCGATGGTGCGGGCCAGCAGAATAACCTGATCGTCCCCGATGACGTCGGGCTTGACCATGATCCGAACCTCGCGGCCAGCCTGGACGGCAAACGCCTGTTCCACGCCCTCGAAGCTGGAAGAGATCTCCTCCAGGTTCTCCAGACGCTTGACGTAGCTCTCCACGTTCTCGCGGCGGGCGCCGGGGCGGGCGGCGCTGATGGCGTCGGCCGCCTGCACCACAAAGGCCAGGGGGGTCTTGGGCTCCACGTCGCCGTGGTGGGCCTCGATGGCGTGGATCACCTGGCTGTTCTCCTTGTACTTGCGGCAGATGTCCACGCCGATCTGAACGTGGCTGCCCTCGATCTCGTGGTCCAGAGCCTTGCCGATGTCATGCAGCAGACCGGCGCGGCGGGCCATGGTGACGTTCAGGCCCATCTCCCCTGCCAGCAGGCCGGCCAGCCAGGCCACCTCCATGCTGTGGGTCAGGGCGTTCTGGCCAAAGCTGGTGCGGTACTTGAGCCGGCCGATCAGCTTGACCAGGTCGGGGTGCAGGCCGTGGATGCCCAGCTCCATGACGGCGCGCTCGCCTTCCCGCTTCATCTGGAGTTCCAGGTCGTGGCGGCACTTCTCCACCGTCTCCTCGATCCGGGCGGGGTGGATCCGGCCGTCACCGATCAGACGCTCCAGGGTCATACGGGCTACTTCGCGGCGGGTCTGGTCGAAGGAGGACAGGGTGATGGCCTCCGGGGTATCGTCGATGATCAGGTCCACGCCGGTGGCGGTCTCCAGGGCGCGGATGTTGCGGCCCTCGCGGCCGATGATCCGGCCCTTCATCTCGTCGTTGGGCAGAGGCACCACCGAGACGGTGGTCTCGCTGGAATGGTCGGCGGCGCAGCGGCTGACCGCCTGGCCGATCAGGTTGCGGGCGATGTTCTCGCAATCCTCTTTCAGGTTGGTCTCATAAGCGGCCACACGGATGGCTTTCTCGTGGGACAGTTCCTCATCCACCTTGTGGAGCAGCACTTCCCGGGCGTCGGCCTGGCTCAGACCGGCCAGCATCTCCAGCCGCTCCATCTGCTTGGCCCGCAGTTCGTCCACCTCGGCCAGATGGGCCTCGGCTTCGGCCATCTTGGCCTTCAGGTCCTCTTCCCGGCGCTCCAGGGCCTCGGTCTTGCGGTCCAGGGCGGTTTCCTTCTGGTCGATGCGGTTCTCCTGCCGGGAAATTTCGGCCCGGCGCTGTTTGATCTCCCGGTCGGCTTCGGCCTTCTGGGCGTCCACCTCGGCCTTCATCTTAAAGACTTCGTCTTTGGCTTCCAGGACAGCTTCCTTGCGTTTCTGTTCGGCGGTCTTGATCGCTTCATTCACCAGGCGTGCGGCCTCGGCTTCGGCGCTGCCGATCTGTGCCTCGGCGGTCTTTTTCCGGTGCATTTCGCCCAAATAAAAGCCCGCAGCCAGCGCAACAACGGCGGCCACGATCACGACCACAATCGTCATGACTGGGGTCATCGTGTTCACTCTCCTCAAAATTAAGAATACGCTAATTTTGGGATGCTGCGGCAGGACGCGGGTCCAATAAACAATATAAAGTGAGCCTCAAAACAAAAAGACAGCAAAACACACCCAGAGGGATCCCCTGTGCGGAAATCTTGCGCGGCTTCTATCATTGAATAGTTCAATCCTTATAAAAACGGGCGGAAAACCGCCCGGGTCCTTTATGGTGCGTCGATGCCCTGCAAACAGCATCTTATATCCATACTACCTTTTATATTAAGGTACAAAACGCCGATTGTCAAGTACAAGGGCCCCAAACCCAGACCTTTTTTTACAGGACAGGGTCATTCTGTGTACATTTGGCGCAGCCGCTCCAGCCGGGCAGAATCCAGCCCATATTCCGCTTCCAGATAGGCTTCGGCGCTGCCCCAGCGGGTGCGAATGGCGTCCAAAACAAAGGGAGCAAGCTCGGGGTTGACCCCGGCGGTCCACTGATAATAGCGCTCGCAGGCGGGGTCTGCCGCGATCTCCGCGGCATGGCTGGCTACATAGGCCTCGATGGCGGCCCGGCGGTAGTGGTTGGTCAGGGCGAAGTCGGTGCAGATGGCCTCGTCGGGGGTGCCCAGAGCCAAAAGGATCAGCATGGCGGCCACACCGGTGCGGTCTTTGCCCGCGGTGCAGTGGAAGAGCAGCGGCGTCCGCCCTGCCTCCAGCGCCTGGAACAAAATCCGATAGGCCCGGTTGCCCTGGAGCATTTGCAGGTACATCCCCTGGAGAAACCCCTCTTCCCCTGCCTCGGCGGGGATGGCCTGCCGCAGGAGGGCGATGTCTTCGGGGGAAAAACCAATCTCGTGTCCGTCATTGGCGCACAGGGCACACTGCTGGATCAGTTCGGCCCCCTGCGGCACCAGATCGGGGGCTTTTCGCGATTCGCTGGTGCTGCGCAGATCCAGGATCAGCTTTAAATTCAGGGAGTCCAGCAGGGCCCGGTCGGCGGTGCTGGTGAGGTCGGCGGTGCTGGGGCCCCGGTAGAACAGCCCCCAGCGGACGGTTTTTCCCCCGGCGGCGGGCCAGCCCCCCAGTTCACGGAAATTCCGGGCCCCTTCAAAGGGCAGCTCAGCCCCGGGGACAGGATGGTTTTGCATAACGATTCTCCTTTTACTCGCTTGATCGGCCGGGGGATGCCCCGCCGCAAATCCGAAAAAGCGCCGAATCGGAGGATTCGGCGCTTTGGCTTGGTGTGCTCTTGGTCGGCGTACTTTCCTATATAAAGTAACAAATTTTCAGGGGCTTGTCAATTGGTTTCCCCTCCGCTGAAATCGCTGCTTTTCCCGGATCAATCCCTGGATTTGTGCCTGTGGGGCCGGGGGCGTTTTGGGTTGCGATCCCTTGCGCTCTCCGCGGTTTTGGCGTATTATCTAATTGTGATGCTGAAGAGGGAGGTTTCTTGCCGTGGAAAATAATCCTCTGCCGCTGGTGCATAACCGGGCCAACGGCCTGAAAAACGCTGTGGCCCAGACCCTGTACCAGCTGATGCAAACGCAGTCGATTGATGATATCTCCACCCGGGACCTGATTGCACAGGCGGGGATCGGCGTGACCAGTTTTTACCGGCATTTCCGGGATAAATACGACGTGGTGAACTGGCTTCACGGGCAGCTGCTGGATCAGACCTTGTTCCGCTTGTTCGAGGGCGTGGACTATGACACCGCAACGCGCAGCACCTGGGGTGTGTTTGAGGCGCACGCCCGGTTTTACCGCAATGCTTTCTCGTCCCGGGACGTGAACAACCTGCGGGGATACGTTTATCAGGAGACGATGCGAACCTATGAGACGATCCTGCAGCAGCACGATATCCTGCTGGACTATCAGCAGAGGGTGGCGTTGGAACTGTATGTGAGTGGATCGGTGGAGCTGACGGTCCGCTGGGTTCAGGAGGGCTGCCGGCAGGAAGCCGCTCCCCTTCTGATGGCGATCAAGATGGCGGCCCCGGATTTTATCCGCCGGTATATCGAATAAAATAGCGATTTGGAGTTGGAAAAGGAACATGTGTGCCAATTCGTTCTTCTTTGGAACAGATCGGCATAGTCGTTCCTTTTCTTTTTGCGTCGGAGTCGATATTATTTTAACATAGTCGACAGCAACGCGCGCGTTTCACCTGCCTGGAAATCACAATGTATGGAAAAGGAGAAAGATTATGAAGAAGATCTCTAGAAGAAACTTCCTGCATAGCAGTGCCGTGGCAGCCGGTGTGGCGGCGGTCAGCACTCTGGCCGCCTGCAGCAGCACAGCCAGCTCCACCACTGCCAGCTCCAGCTCCACTTCGGAAACCACTTCCTGGGATTATGAAGCCGATGCAGTTATCGTGGGCGGCGGCGGTACCGGTCTGGCAGCAGGCCGTGCGGCGGTTGATGCAGGGGCGTCTGTCATTATCCTGGAAAAAGCCGGGATCACCGGCGGTACCACAACGTTCTCGGGCGGCGTTATGCAGGCGGCCGGTACCAGCTATCAAAAGGAGCTGACTTCTTTTGGCAGCGACACCCCCGCCAACCATGCCAACGAGTGGATCGCCGAAGGCGAAGGTTATGTGGACGAGGAATTGGTCAAAGCACTGGCAGAGGGCGCCCCGGCCATCATCGACTGGGAGGCCGAACTGCCCGAGATCAAGTGGGTCAGCGTCTACGGTCACTGCCATGTCCCCACGGTTCCCCGTGAGCTGGAAGCGGACCGGATTCACGTCTACGAAGGCGGCGGCGCCGCAGGTCAGGGCGGCGTTTTGACGAGTGCCCTGGCAAATTACTGCAAAGAAAAGGGCGTCAACATCATGACCAACACGGCCGCCACCCGTCTGATCACCGAGAACGGAGAGGTCATCGGTGTGGAGGCAGAGACGGAAGAGAAGGTTATCCGGGTAAAAGCCAAAAAGGGCGTGATTCTGGCTGCTGCTTCGGTGGATCAGAATAAGGAGATGGCCAAACGTCTGGCGCCCCAGCAGTACTGGGCGCTGGAGAACGGTACCTGCATGTGCGTCGCAGGGAATACTGGCGATGGCCTGCGGATGGGCATGGAGATCGGAGCGGATCTGTATGGCCAGGGCGGCACCATTGACTTCTGCGGTACCACCGGCAATGCCACCAACAATACCATTCCCACCATGCCCTGTATCATCGTCAACAAGGCGGGCCAGCGTTTTGTCTGTGAGGACGCTACCTATGCCTATCAGTACCGGGCGATCTTCCAGCAGGAAAAGCAGTTGGGCGGTAAGACCTATATGGTCTTTGGCCAGGAGGCTCTGAGCGATCCGGGTGCCATTTGGACGGCCGAAACAGTGGCGGATGCAGTCGCCGCAGGTACCCTGCTGTCTGCCGACACCCTGGAAGAGCTGGCCGCAGCCATGGACTGCGATGCGGCCAACTTGGCCGCCAGCGTCGCCAGCTGGAATGAAATGGTTTCCGCCACCGGTGAGGATCGGGTCTTTGGCCGCCGCACCGGCCTCAACACCATTACCGGCCCCTTCTATGCGATGATGAATGTGCCCTGCAATCTGGGCAGTATCGTGGGCCTGCGCATTAACGCAAACTGCCAGGTGCTCGATGTCAACGGCCAGCCCATCAGCCGCCTGTATGCGGGCGGCATGAATGCCGGCGGCTGGATTGGGCCCTACTACCCCGGTTCCGGTACGGCCATCATTGGCACCCAGTATCATGGCAAAGTCTGCGGCGAGCAGGTCGCTGCTCTGACGGCCTGGTGCTAAATATTTAAACATTTAAAAGCCGTGGCTCGATGCGCTTCCCTTTCAAAGGAGAGAGGATCCCGGGCAGACGGTACAGGACTTGTACAGGCTCGGGTGGGAAAAACGCCCGGCTTGTACAAGTCTTTTGTTTTGGGATGGAGTATGCAAAAAGAAAATCACGCGATAAATCTTGCGATTTATCGCGTGATTTTGGTGCGCTCGTGGGAACTCGAATCCCAGGCCCTCTGATTAAAAGGACTTCTCGGGCAACATTTGTCGATTCCCATTTGTTCGCATCTATGTAATTTTATTTGATTATACGTTATTTTTAGTCTTTATCCCCTCTGCATATTTTGCACCCATTGAATTTCTTGCATCCGCAATCCATCTATTTCGATGTGCAAAATCTGTGCAAAAATGTGCAGAGGGCTTATATGGACAAATAAACCACCGGTTCTCTGGCAGGGTTTGAGAAAGACAAAGAGGCCGCCCGCTGCGCTTGTCTGCACAGTGAGCGACCTCTTTATGTTTGTTCTGGCGTCGCGCCCTTACAGGCACCCGCCATCCGAGGCGATCACGTCCCGGTACCACCAGCCGGAATCTTTCACGATCCGCTGCTGGGTGGGATAATCCACATAGATCAGGCCGTAGCGGCAGCTGTAGCCTGCCGCCCACTCGAAGTTGTCGAAGAGGCTCCACACCGAGTAGCCGATCACCGGGATGCCGTCGGCGATGGCATGGGCCACCTCCCGCAGGTACCGGTGGAGGAAGTCAATCCGCTGGGGGTCGTGGACTTTGCCGTCCAGCATCACGCAGTCCAGGCCCGAATAGCCGTTTTCGGTGATGAGGATGGGCAGGTGGTACCGCTCAAACCAGAATTTGCTGGCATAGTACAGGACTTTCGGGGTGATGTTCCAGGCGGCCGCTGTCTGGGGGCTGCCCTGGTAGGCGTAGGCGTCGTATTTGGACGGGTCAGGGACGATGTCCACCGTCCCCTGATAGCAGTTGTAGGCGTAGAAGTCCAGAGGCTGGGACACCAGGGTCCACTCCTCTGCCGTCATGGGGTACAGCAGATCCCCAAACTTCTCTTTGGCCCAGGCGGGGTACTGCCCCAGAAACACCGGGTCGGCCCACCAGGTGTTGGACATGATGTAGCCCGGGTACTCGCTCAACGACTTCTGCCGGGCCTTCTCCACTTCCTCGGGGGAGTCATCTTTGGGCAGGCAGCAGTCGCCAGTGGGGGCCATGCCCACCTTGGCGCCGGGGCAGTTTTTCCGCAGTACCTGTACCGCCCGGCCGTGGGCCAGCAGGATGTGTTTGGTGATGTCCATCATGGCGACGTCATCGTTGTGCTCAAAAGGTGCATGAACCCCTGCCACCAGCCCCAAGCCACAAAACATCTGGGGTTCGTTGAAGGTGAGCCAGTACCTCACCCGGCCCGCCAAGGCCCTGGACACCACGTCCGCATACTCGGCAAACCAGTCGGGGCTGGCGGGGTTCTTCCAGCCGCCCTGCCGGTAAAGGGCGGTGGGCAGGTCCCAGTGGTAGAGGGTCACCAGGGGTTGGATGCCGTTTTTCAGCAGCTCGTCGCAGAGATCCTGGTAAAACCGGATGCCTGCCTCGTTCACCTTGCCAATACCCTCGGGCAGCACCCGGGACCAGCTGATGGAAAACCGGTAAGCTTTCAGGCCCATCTGTTTCATCAGGGCCACGTCCTCCCGCCAGCGGTGGTAAAAGTCAATGGAAGTGTCGGAGTTCTCGCCGTGGGCAATTTTGCCGGTGCCGTCGTGAACCAGGGTGTCCCAGATGGACTCCCCTTTGCCGTCGGCGTTCCAGCCGCCCTCAATCTGGGTGGCCGCTGTGGAGGCGCTCCACAGGAAATCTTTGGGAAAAGTGGTCATGGTCTGTATCCTCCTGACTGTGGAAAGAATACCCCGCCTGGGGGTCAGGCGGGGCATTGCAAAAAGGAGTACCTGCTCCGGCAAATGGAAGCAGCGGAAAATGGCGTTATTGTTTGAGGAAGTGCAGCAGGGCCTCGGCCGAGGCAGCGGCGCCGCCCAGGCTCTTCATGTCCCGGCCGAAATCTGCGGCGGTTTCCTTGTAAGAGGGGTCGGTCAGCAGCTTGACGATGGCGGTCTTCAGGTTCTCCGAGGTGATGGCGTTCTTGTCCAGGAAAGCGGTGCCCAGGCCCAGTTTCTCGATCTGCCGGGCGGTGATGGCCTGTTCTTCCATCTGGGGAATTGCGATCATGGGCACACCGTAATAGATGGCCTCGCCGGTGCCGCCCATGCCGGCGTGGGTGATGAACACCGATGCCTGGGACAGAATGTCCAGCTGGGGCACCATCTGGCCCACCTCCATGTTGGCGGGGATATCCTTCAGGCTGGCAGGGTCGATGGAACCCAACGCCGCAAAGACGTTGATGTCCAAATCACGAACCGCGTCAAACAGAATCGGGTAGTATTCGGGCCAGTTGTTGAAGGCGGTGCCCAGGGACGAGTACAGCAGGGGTTTGCCGTTGTCGGGGGCTTTCCAGCTGCCGAAGGCAGTGCGCTTGCCGATCTGGACCCCGGTGAACACGAAGTTGTCCCCGAAGGTCTCGTTGTGGGGCACCAGCCGCTTCTGCATCATCACCAGGTTGAAGTCTCCGTGGCCGTCGAAGATTTCCTTGACCGTCATCTTGCGGCAGCCGTACTTTTTCACAAAGCCCTCAGCAATCTGGTCGGCGGCCTTCCGCAGCGGGTGCTCCGCCGGGACGCTCTCGAAAGAGGCGGCCATGGAGTAGCTGTCGTTGGAGGGGTAGCTGGTGTACAGCATCACGTTGGGGATGTGGAGGGCGTCGGCGGCGATGGTGCCGGCGATGCCGGCAAAGTCGTGGACGATGGCGTCGGGCTTGTCGGCCTGCAGCACCTCCAGGATGGGGTCAATGTAGGCCCCGGCCTCGTTCAGGAACAGGAAGGGCACGGTGGCAGCCACATTTTCATCGGCGCCGCCTTCCTGTGCGCCGGCCTGCCGGGCCATCCAGGAGGGCACCACCACAAACTTGGCCCCGGTGGGCTCCACAATCTTCTGGAAATTCTCGGTGGAGAAGTAGGTCACCCGGACTCCCTGCTTCACCAGTTCGGTCACCAGGGCCAGGGTAGGGTTCACATGGCCGAAGGCCCCCAGGGATACAAAGGCAATATGCATAAACGGAACTCCTTTCCGGTTTTTGGGCAAAAAAGGGCAGCCATACAGGCAGCGCGGAGGGTTGCCCGCATGGCTGCGGAGGGAGAAAATGAATGAAGGAGAAAATGGGGTGATTGCAGGTTATTCAGGCAAGCCGTTCTGGGCAATGACCTTTTGGTACCAGTAGAAGCTGTCTTTCTTGACCCGGGCGCACTGCTTGGGGTCGGTCTCGGTGCGGTCCACATACACCAGGCCATACCGCTTGGCGAAGCCCTGGTGGCTGGACACCACGTCCACAAAGCTCCAGGGGCAGTAGCCAAACACCGGCAGCCCCTCGGCGATCATGATGCCGATCTGCTCAATATGCTCTTTCAGGTACTCGATGCGGTAGGGGTCATGGATGCAGCCGTCGGGGCCCAGGGTCTCGCTGTAGGCCATGCCGTTTTCGGTGACGATCATAGGCAGGCGGCAGCGGTTGTAGACCTTTCGCATGCCGATCCGCAGGCCCACCGGGTCGATGCCCTTGTCCATCCACTCGGTGGTCTTCAGGTAGGGGTTATCGCAGATGTCGAAGGCATCTGACACCCAGAATGGGGGCTGGTTATAGTTGACAGGGCCCTCCTTGGCCTTGACGCAGATGCTGAAATAGTAGTTGATGCCGATGAAATCGGGGGTCGAACTTTTCAGCACTGCGGCGTCCTCGGGCTGTGTCTCAGGGTAGAGGCCATGGGCTTTCAGATAGCTGGCCACATAGGGAGGATACTCCCCCCGGACGCTCAGGTCCAGCAGGTAAAACTCCATCAGCTCTTCGGCGTTCTCGGCGGCAAGCACATCCTCGGCCCGGCTGCTGTGGGGATACACCACCTGGATGGCGCAGACCGGTCCGATCTGGGCCTCCGGGTCAATCTGCCGCAGCAGGGCCATGGCTTTGTGCTCGGCCAAGGAGACGTGATAGCTCATCTGATAGATGTTTTGCAGGTTTTTCTGGGGGTCTTTCTCGTGGTTGCCGTTCATGATGCCGGCGGCAGTGGCGATCAGCTGTTCGTTGACGGTGACCCACCGCTTGACCCGGCCCTTAAAGTGGGTGAAACAGATCTCGGCGTACCGCAGGTAGGCGTCAATCATCTGCCGGTCCAGCCAGCCGCCGAAAGCGTCCACCAGGGCCTGGGGGCACTCGAAGTGGTAAAGGGTCACCAGAGGCTCGATGCCCTTTTCCAGCAGGTAGTCGATCAGATGGTCATAGAAGGCCAGGCCCTCCGGGTTGGGGTTGCCCGAGGCGTCGGGCATAATCCGGCTCCAGGAAAAACCCATCCGGTAGACCTTCAAGCCCAGTTCGGCCATCAGGTCCACGTCCTCTTTCCAGTGGTGGTAGTGGTCGGCGGCCACCTTGTTGTCGGCGATGCCGGGACGGCCAGCGCCCCGGTCGGTGGTGGCGGGGCCTTTGCCCCCCTCGTTATAGCCGCCTTCCACCTGGAAGGCGCTGGTGGATGCCCCCCAGAGAAAGCCGGCGGGGAAAATCATTTGTTTCATCAAATCCATAATACCAGCCTTTTTGATTTTATTGTATCACGCAATTAAACGTTCTCCAAATCTTTTTTGGAAAATCCAAACAAATAAGTCAGGACTGCTGCTACAATCAGGGAAGAGAAGGAAGCTGCCACGCCAACGGCGATGTTGGCGTTGGTGCCGCCCACATAGCCCAGCAGAGACAGGAAGTTGGCGGAGGTCATTGCGTATCCCTTGAGGTCGAACATGCCGGCAATGGCGCCGCCCACAAAGCCGCCGACGGCCATCGTTACAAAGCAGCGGGTAAAGCGGAAGCAGATGCCATACAGAGTGGGTTCGGTGACGCCGCCCAGAATGCCGGAAGCGAAGGCTGCAAAGGATGTGCTGCGATCATCCTTGTTTTTCAGGCGGAGCGCTGCGCCCAGCGCCACACCGAAGCAGGCCCAGGTGGCAAAGTTGCCGGCGTTCATCGGTCCGCTGCCAATACCGGTTTCAAAGAAATCGGCCATCATGGGCATCATCAGGGCCAGGTGCATACCGCTCATCACCAGGAACTCCCACAGGGCGGCAATGACAGCTACACCGAACCAGCCGGTGGTCATACCGAACCAGGCAAGGCCGCCGCTGATGGCGTTGCCCACAATGGTGCCCAGAGGCGCCAGCAGGCAGAGGATAAAGGGCATGGAAATGAGCAGGCTGAGGAACGGGGTGAAAACGGTGGTCAGCAGATCGGGCATGAACTTTTTGACGATCTTATAGACCAGGCAGAACAGGGGCACCGACAGCATAATGGGCAAAACAGTCTGGGCGTAATTGGTCACAGTGGCAGGGATGCCAAAGACTGTGAAGGGCTGCCCGTTGGTGGCAAAAACTGCGAAATCGGGCACCATCAGAATGCTGCCAATGAACGAACCCAGCATACCGTTGACCCCCAGCTGCTTGGCTGCATTGTAGCCTACCAGGATGGGCATGAAGTAAAAAGCTGCATCATACAGGAAATCGAACAGGATATACAGGTTGCTTTCCATAGGGTACAGGCCCAGCAGGTCGGGGCCAAAGATGGAATTGACGGCACGGAACAAGCCTCCGGCCAGCAGCACCGGGATCATGGGGGTCATACAGCCCGCCAGATAACCCATGATGTTTTTGAGCACCTGCTTGGGGGTCAGCTTCTGCCTGGCAATGGAGGCATCCTCAGCGGCGGCCGCATCATCCTTGACAGCGGCGCTGGCGCTGATGCCTGCCAGCTTGCACAGTTCCTCGTACACTTTGGGCACATTGGTGCCAATGATGATTTGATATTGCTGGCCGCCGCGGACAACCCCCAGCACGCCGGAGATCTTCTTCACTTCGTCATCTTTGGGGATGCTGTCGTCCTTTAGATACAGACGCAGGCGGGTCATGCAGTGGGTGGCGTCCTTCAGGTTGGCCGCTCCGCCCACCGCTCCCAGAACCTGCTCGGCTATTTTTTTATTGTCTGCCATCTTTATGTCTCCTGTTTCAAGTCAGATCGTTGTAAGTGACAAGCTGAATGTCCTGCTGTTCCAGCCAGGCACGGACCTCGGGCCGGCAGAGCATAGCGGCCTCCCGCACCCGGGGGGTGGTCATGGTGGAATGATCCAGCAGGTAAGCGTCGATGTATCCCGGGTGGAAGACCATCAGGTCGCAGGCTCCCTCATGGGCGTGGGCCACTGCATCCTGGACCCCGGTGAAAGGGTCGGCCTCATAGGCCTTGAAGTCTCTGGGCATATAGGCATAGACCTGGGTATGCCGGAAGGTCACCGCCTCGCCGGGACGACCCATGGCAAAGTAGGGCAGGCCGTGGCGCTGGGCTACGATTTCCAGCCCCTTGAAGAAGTTTGCGCTGGCCACTGCGTGTCCCTCAAAGTAACCCGGCTCCCACCCGGTGAGGGCCTTGAACTGGCGGTACTGGGCCTCGATCTCCTCAATGACCTCCTCCAGAACCACAAAGTCCTGGCCGGCTTTGGCGGCCTCCCGGTAGGCGCGGCTGGGCTTGAATTCCCCTTCGGGGGTGCACAAGCTGGGAATACGGGAAGGGTCGGTGAGGGGCCGGCCCACACAGATGTTGGTGTGCTGGCCCAGGCACAGGGAATGGCCATGCAGCAGCCCCAGGCCGTGGACGACAGCGGGCATGTTGGTCATGACGCCCACAGAGCGCACCAGCCCGGCGGCTACGGTCGCTGCAATGCCGCAATTGACCCCTTCCGAGTAGCCGAGATCATCGGCGCGGACCAGCAGATATTTCATGGTCTTAACCTCTTCCGTCACGGGATTTCAGCTCCTGCAGTTCCTGGTGTACTTCCACGAACTCGCTGGCGATGGTCTCAAAGGCGTCGGCAGCCATCAGCTGGTCCTCGGCGTGCATCAGGAAGATATTGGTCTTCCAGGTCAGCCCCTGGCCCTGCCACTCCAGCAGGTCGGCATGGCCGTGGTGACCCAGCACGAAGGTTTCCTTTCCTTCTGCCATCAATTCTTTGGCCCGGTCAAAATGGCCGGCCTTTGCCTCCTGAATGGCTTCGATGTACATCCCCCGGGCGGTACCCACGTTGGCAATGATCTCAAAAGCCATCTCGGTGATGGTCTCCTGGAGCTGTTCCTCGGTCATGGCCCGGGCTTCTTCTACAGAAATTGCCATGACTCAGTCCCCCAGCACTTTGCGGACATGATCCAGAACGGCTTTGCCGTTCATCATGCCGTAGTCCTTCATGTCGATGACTTCCACCTTGTTTTCCGGCAGCTCGGCCTGGACTTCCTTCAGGCGGTAGCGGACCTGGGGTCCCAGCAGGATCATATCAGCGCTCTTATAATTCTTGGCCTCGGATACCGAGTGGGCCGAAATATCACACTCATAGCCCTCGGCTTTGGCTGCATCTTTCATCTTGCGGACCAGGGCGCTGGTGCTCATGCCAGCAGCGCACAGGAGAACAATTTTGGTCATGGTAATATACCTCCGTATGGATCGTGGATAAAGTTTGGATGGCTCGATTTTATTCTTCGGGCTGCTCGGCCAGGGCGCCGGCCTTTTCCTCGGCCACAGCCTGGTTGTCAGCGGCCTTGAAGAAGGGATACCAGATGGCAGCGCTCATGATGGTCATCAGGATCTGATAGACGCCGATCTTCCAGGAACCCTGGATCACGCCGTAGATGAAGATGGGCATGGTGTTCATGCCGATCAGGCCGGTGGGGCAGGGCATAAGTCCCAGGGTGATGGCGGCCCAGGCAAAGACCAGGGACAGGATGGGGGTGACGATAAAGGGGATCAGCATGGTGAAGTTCAGCATCAGGGGCATACCGTAGACCAGTGGCTCGTTGATATTGAAGATGCCGCAGGGCAGGACGATCTTGGAGAACTCCTTGTAGCGCTTGGACTTGGCAAACAGGAACATGACGATCACCAGGCCCAGGGTGCAGCCGCAGCCGCCGTTGCAAGCGAAGTCGTACATGGAGGTGTTCCACATGTGGGGGATGGGCAGGCCGGCTGCAGCAGCAGCGGTGTTCTCAGGCAGGTAGGTGAACCACAGGGGGTACAGGATGGCCAGCACGGTGTAGGAGCCGTGGACGCCGAAGAACCAAAGGATCTGGGCCAGCAGCAGAAGGATGATGAAGCCGCCCAGGCTGCCGGTGATGTTGGCCAGAGGGGTCTGCAGCAGGGAGTAGACGGCGTCGATGACGTTGCCCCAGGGAGTCAGGGTAAACAGGCCCCGCAGCAGGCTGGAAACCAGCGCGATGGCAGCGCCGGGGATGATGGAAGTGAAGCACTGGGTGACGTTTTCGGGGACGCCGGCGGGCATCTTGATGGTGATGTTCCGCTCCACCAGGGCGATGTTGATCTTGGTAGCCATAATGCCCAGGATGAAGGCCAGGAAGACGCCGTGGCTGCCCAGGTAATCCAGGACGACAACGGTGCTGCCGGCCTCGTTGGTGGCCATGGGAACCATAATCAGGTAGGACATCAGGGACAGCAGGCCGTTGTTGAAGGCCAGCTCGTCATGGCCGAAAATCTTGGCTCCTGCGAAGCCCACGCTGAACACCATGAACACACCCATGAAGTTCATGCAGGCATTGTTGACGGCGTTCAGGAAGGCCGCGATTCCTGTCGCCTGAATGAAGCTCTGGTAGGGGTCAATCTGGATGCTGTTCAGCAGGTTGAACACTGCGCCGATCATGATGATGGCCATCAGGTTCTGGGAGCCTGTGCCGATGCAGCGGACGTAGCGATTCTGGGCGAACCCGGTGGAGATAGGCACCAGCGTATTCTCGATGAACCGCCCGATGGGATTTTTCTTGGTCTCCGTCATGGGAAGATTCCTCCTTCTTTTTGAAACAAACGATTTTGGGAAGGCAGCAGCTCTGCAGATGGGCTTTTCCTCTTTGCACCAAAAGTATATCACGCCTGACGTTTGATTTGGTTACAAGTGCAGCACCGGCCTTTCAGAGTGGCTGTTTCCATTTCATGTTTTGAAAAACGGAAAAACATTTTTGCTGTTTTTTGTGCAGTTTAACTGCACGAAACACAATGCCCCGGGAAGCCAAACCCTCCCGGAGCATCATGTTTTCTGCGGTTCAGCCGGTCATCTGCCGGGGGTATTCAGGCCCGGGGCCGGCATGCCGCTTTTTCAGTTGACAGGGACCCAGGCCGAGGGATCCACCAGATCCCACATCTTGGCTGCATCCTGGCCAAAGTAGCCCACGCTGTCGTAAGTTACGCTGGCCACATGGCCGCCGATCAGCAGACCTTCCACCATGATGTTTTCGCCCCATCCAAAGAAAGTGAACAGGCACTTGCCGCCGTCGGCGGTGGTGTAGACGTTCACCGTCACGTCGTCACCGATGGGGAACCAGTTGACATGGACCTGCTGGGTCAGGGTGTACTCGGCAGGAATCTCGCCAGTGAAGGGAATCTCAGCGTAGCCCATCACCTTCTGCATGTACAAGTCGCAGGTCTCCATCCAGGTCATGGAAGAGGTGCCCTCCATGCCGGCGCCGAAGCCGTGGCCGTTCAGGCCGTAAACATGGAGCTCGGGGTCCAGGCCCAGGTCATAGGCCTGCTTGAAGAGCTCCAGGCTGCCTTCCCACTGGTCGTCTGCGCCAACGGCGATGAACATATGAGGCAGGTTGGGGTTTTCGGTTTCGATGGGAGCGCCCGAGTAAATCAGATGAGCCACATCCACATCGCTGTTGACGGCGTCCACTGCGTCGCAGACGTAGTCAGGGTCGAACTGGTTGGGAGTGATGCTGCCGTAGAACTTCTCCAGCATGGTGCGGATGTTGCCGCCGCTGCCCGAGTAGCCGGACACGGCCAGCAGGGAATTGTCCAGGTCAATGCCCCACGATTCGGCATTGTATTTGATCACGCGGACAGCCCGCTGCATGTCCATAACGATGTCATCGTTGTTATAGGGGGCCACCCGGCGCTGGAGCAAAAAGCAGTTGTAGCCCAGCTTATTGAATTCGGGGCAGACTGCGTAGGCTTCCACCGGGTTGCTGCGGCTGGTATTGCCGCCGCCGGAGGTGACAAGGATGGTACCCTTGGCCGAGCTGGGGTCATCCAGCAGGTAAGGGATCAGGAAGGGCTGGAAGTCGGCGTTGTCGTACACGGCCTCCCCTTCATAGTTCACCAGAGGGAACTGCAGGTCGCTGGTCGGGGTGGTGACGGGCATGTCATCGCCCCAGAGGTAGATCACTTCGCCGTTGATGCCGTCGCTGAAGGGCTTGAGCTGATGGTCAGCCAGGTCGGCAATGGCGTCCCGGGCAGCCAGGATCTGCTGCTTGTTGGCGTCGGTCAAAGACTCGGGATGGAGGCCCATCATGACAGTGCCCGCGCTCTGGGCCGCATCCCAGGCGTCCTGGGTGTACAGGGTGGGATAGTTGCGGACCATCTTATAGTTATAGACCTGGGTCTCCCACTCAGCCTGCCAGTAGTTGGGGTCCGATTCGGGCAGGGTGTTGACCTTATAGGGGGCCTGGCTGTCGAAATGCCGGGGAATCTGAATGCCCAGCCAGTCTAAGATCTGGGCGCAGTTTTCACTGGAATCCACCGACTGGGCAGAGGGGGCAGACACATCCCCGGGGCTAACCGCAAAGGCGGATGCCGGGATACTCATCACCAGGCCGACTGCCAGGACGCTTGCCACCATGGTTTTAACGCTCGTGTTTTTCACAACAATTCCTCCTTGTATCTGAGATTTGCATACCACAGGTCATGCAGGACCGAAAACCATCACCCCTCGCAGGTTCCCCGAAGCCGTTTTTCACGCGGCAGATTTGTAATTCACATGCCTTTATGCTACAGGCTGCCAGTTGTTCTGATCAGCGGCGTTGTAGATGGCCTGGGCGTCATTGGTCATAAAGCCGGACTGGTCATAGGTGACGGTGATGATGCCGTCGTTCAGCACGCCTTCCACAACCTGCTGCTGGTCAAAGGCCACAAACGTCATATACACTTTGGTCTTTGCATCGTCCACAGCGCAGGTCACGTCTGCCTTGCCGAAGCCGCCCTCAAAGGTATACTGCTGCATCTGGGTGTAGCCCTCGGGGATCTCTGCCGCCTCGCCGGAGCCTGCTTCACCGCGGCCCATCACCAGGTCAATAAAGGTGTCCGCCATGGGAATCCAATAGGTGGAAGTAGTGCCTTCCAGGCCGCCGCCGAAGCCGTGGCCCACCTCGGCAAAGGTGTGCACTTCCACCAGCGTCTTGCCCCGGACCGAGTTGGCCAGGGTCCAAATGTCGGGCATGGCACCGGTGGCATCGTTTTCGCCCACAGCCAGGAACATGGCAGGCAGATTGGAATTTTCGGTGACCAGGCCCACGTAGTCGCTGGTGTGCTCTCCGTCATACTGGGGTCCGTACAGGGGGCAGACCACGTCCAGATCGGCGCTCATCTGATCCACTGCGTCGGAGACATAATCTGCATCATACAGGGTGGGCTGAACGTCGCCGTACAAGTTGGCCACTTCTCCCAGTATGGTGCCCGAACCGCCCGAGAAACCGCTGGCGGCGATGCAGTCCATACCGCCCAGCCCCAGGCTGTCGGCGTTATATCGCAGATACCGGACAGCCCGCTGCATATCCAGCCAAGTATCTTCCTGGCTGTAAGGGGCCACCCGGCGCTGGAGCACATAGGCGTTGTATCCCAAATCCCGGAAGGCCTCGGCGATGGGATAGCCTTCCATCGCGTTCCCGCGGGAAGAATAGCCGCCGCCGGCGATCACAATCATATTGCCCTTGGCTGCCGACTGGTCCTCCACCAGATAGGGCACCAGGAAGGGTTTCATATCGGCGTTGTCATAGCTCTCAACGGTAAAGTCCGCGACCTCCACCGTCTCGGCTGTGGCCGGTGCATCCCCCCAGATGTACCACATACAGTCGGCTGCCGGTGCAACCTGAACCAGCGCTTCCCGCTGGGCCACCGCGTTGTCAATCATACTCTTGGAGACATCATCGATATTGTCCGGGTCGATGTTCAGCAGGGTGTTGGCCGTTGCGGTATAGGTATCCCAGCCTTCTGCCTGATAGGCCGTGGGCACGTTGCGGATCAACTTGTAGTTATATAGTTCTGTTTCCAGGGCTTTCTGGTAGTAATCCGGGTCGCTGGGGTCCAGATCCAGAGTCTGGACTGGCATGTCGTGATAGGTTTCGACAGTTTCGGCCGGGCCCTCCGCTGTTTCCTCGCTGGACGCTGCAGCCGAAGATACAGCCTGCGACGACACAGCACTGGAGGGGGTATTCCCCTGCTGGCACCCGCCCATCGACAGCAGCAGGGCTGCCAGCAGGCACCCGGATAAAAGCTGTTTGCTCCATCTCTTCATTTGATCGTTCCCCTTTCTGTACAATCCTCTTATCCATTTTTTCGAACACATAGACTCTGGAATTGCATTTTTCACCTTCTGCAATTTCGTTTATCTTGCACCAAAATTATAACATGTTGAGAACATAATTTAGTTTCAAATACCTTCCGTCTGTTTCAGGAGCTGATTTTCTTTTTCAGTTCTTGAAACATCGAAAAACGTTTCAGCCGTTTTTTGTGCAGACCGCAAAAAAAGGCCGCGGTGCGCTATGCGCAACCGCGGTCTTTGAAGTGGGATTCTTTATTGAAATGCTTTGTCGTAGGCTCGCAAATACCCCATCAGAATCAGGTCGTTGGCCATCAGCGCCGCATATTTGCCCACATCATTGCGATTGGTGGTGCCGCATTGGAGGATGAAGTCTGCGGTGTTGAGATAGGGACTGGCCAGGTTCTGGGTGATGATCAGCATCTTGCACCCGCTGGACAGGATGGCGTTGCAGATGTCGGGATACCGGGTCAGATAGCTGCCGCCCACGCTGCAGATGATGGCAAAGTCCTTTTCGGTCAGGCTACGGGCGCATTCCAGCTGGGTGCCATAGTCCATGAACAGTTCTACATAGCGGCCCATCATCATCATTTTGCTCTGGAAGTAGTGGCCGATGTCCCATAGGAAGTGGTGGGAGAAGTAGGCAGCTTTGCTGCAGTCGTGGAGAACCTTGACGATGTCGGGAATCACCTGGGCATTTTCGGGGGCAATGGTGGTGTAGATATTGCCGATCAGAGCGTCCCGGTAGGCGCTGATGGCGGTTTCCTGGTTGTTGTGGAGCATGGTATAGAACTGGCGGGAATAGTCGGTCCGCATGGTAAAATCCCGTTCCATCCAGGACTGAAACTCCTTGAAATTGTCCATGCCCAGAAACCGGCAGAAACGGGAGATGGATGCGTTGGAAGTATAGCACAGGTCTGCGATCTGGCTGAGGGTCAATCCCTTCAGCTGGGAGTAATTCCGCAGCAGTGCCACCGCAATGTCGTAGTTTGCGTCCCGCTCCGGCGCCGAGCTCACATAGCTGAGCAGACGATCCGACAGGGAACCCATCATTTTTACATCATTCATCCCTACATCCTCCCTTACCATTGTTCTGAGCGGTTTTATTGTAACACATCCGTCAATATTCTGTCAAAACCAAACTTTCCCGGCATGCGGGCAGTCAAATCCGGCATGGACTTCGGTTGACAAAATTCAGATTCGGCTTTACAGTATTTTTATTTACGTCATATAGGGGCTGATGAAGGCCGACTACAAGTTCTACAAAGAACACGGTATCTACGATTTCCCCTAGAAGCAGAAAAAGCGGATTTTCCAGATGAAGCTGGTGGGGGCGCTGATTTCGGTTCCTGCGGTCCAGAAAAAGATCAAGGGCCAGATGAACCAGTATATCATCGGGCCCTACGAAAAAGTAATCCAAGAAGCTATGAAAAACGCTAGGTAAACCAGGTCTGCCTGATCACTGTCAAACAGAAAAATGCCGGATTGCATTTCAGTGCATTCCGGTATTTTTACGGCCGCCACAGAATGGATTTTGGCTTCAAAGCAGCTCCACACCAGTATTCAGATAGAACCTGGCAAAGAGCTCTAGGCCTCCTCACTATAACCGACGTTGGTCTCTTCGGGCATGCCGCCTATCCGCAGCTGCCTGCCGGTGAGGAATACCCTGTGCCTGTGCGTTTGATCCAGGTTACAGAATCGATCCGGTCAAAATCGCCCTGCTACCGCATCGGAAAACGCTTTCTAAGCAATATTTGTCAATCTCAATTTGCTCATATATATGCAATTTTAGTTGTTGTCTCCTCTGCACGTTTCATCTATTTCAGATGTGCAAAAATGTGCAGAGGGCCTAATCTGGACAAATCTTACACCGGTTCTCTAGCAGGGTTTGTGACAATCACTATCGCCGCCTCAGAGGCATTATAAAAGCACCTGGTTCAAGCAAACAGCCTGCCGGTCCAATATGACTGGCAGGCTGTAATTTTGTCTTCACCCGAAAAATCAAGGCTTGTAATAAGTTTGCCTGGGGCTGCCCGGGCGATCTGGGATCGTCATCTTCAGTTTGCCTGCTTCCACCAGCGGCAATACATACTGGCGGATGGCATAGGAAGCCGTCTTAATTCCCAAAAAGGCAGCAATTTCCTGCCGGGTGCGCGGAACTGTGCAATAGGAAAGCAAGTCCGTCTGCGCCCCATCATAACTCGGTTCTCCCGGCTCCATGGAATGACGGAGAGTCACCACAAATTCTCCGCGGCGGTTTTCAAACAGCGGCTCAGGCAAGCCATAGGCCGCCATTTCCCGCCGTATGGTGGGAATACCAGAATAGCGGTTTTCAGCGTCGGTCAGGATCTCCGCCATCACGGCCAAAGCTGGATTCCGCAGATCAGGCCGGGAATGTCCCAGCTCTTCCACAGTGGTCCGTCCATACAAGCCGCCCGGGCTGTGGATTTCCAGTCGGTCTGTGAAGAAATCCAGCTGCACTGGGGTTCCCTCGGTATAGCTGCTATAGTCCCGATGAATCAGGGCGTTCAGAATCGCTTCCCGCAGGGCGTTGATGGGATATTCTGTCTGGTCGGTGCGGCGGCCCGTCTGCGGGTCGATGATGGTACGGGTTTTCATGTTTCGCTTACAGAAGGCAAGCGCTTCTTCCACCATTTCGGCTATGGTTCCCTCAATGCGCTTATTATCAAGAAACCTGGCAGCGTCCTCTTGATCCGTTTCGCCAATCTCTTTGCCAGGCACTACAATGGCAGTGATCCCAAGCTGCGGCAGATACCCTTGTGGATAGATGCCAAAATTCAGCACTGCGGCCAGCGTAGGCACTCCATTCCGAGTGATATTCAGCATTTCCATCTGCTGTGCTTCATCCAACCGGCCAAAACCAGGCCGCTCTGCCCGCCGTTCCAGCAAGTAGCGCTGAAGAACATCCCGATTCAAAGTGGACAGGCTGGCTCGCTGAATGGGGCGCTCATCGTCATGCAGATGCTTGCGGAAAGCTTCATAGCTGTACAATTCGTAATCGGTCATAGGCAAGTCTGCATCGCCTACCCGGATATAGGAGCCTTTCATCCGGCCAGCACCTTTATAATAGCAGGGGCGCTCGGATAGATCGATGGCAGGTATTTCTGCTGAACAGACCAGCAGTCCATCCACTTCTGCAATGGTAAAGACCGCGCGCACCTGCGGCTCCATCTGGTTGCACTGCTCCGTTACCTTCTTCTGAAGATCCTGAAGGTCATAGACACCTACTACCTTGAATCCCTGCTTCTCATCCAGACCAAACAGCAGCACTCCGCCGCTGTCCTGGTTGGAAAAGCTGGACAACGTATCATACAGGCGTTTGGGACAATCTACATGGGCAGCTTTCACTTCCAAAGTCTGGCTTTCCGCCTTTTGACGTACTGTTGTGTTGACAAGTTCCAAAAGTTCTTCTGTCAGCATGAATAAACCTCCCTTCTCATTTTCATTTTAGTGGAAGATTTAAAAATTGTCAACGTGTTTTATTACCTTATTTTCAAAGCATTTCAAACTTTATCAATCAATTTCAATCTTTTATGATTTTGTTTTGATTTCTTTTCATTTTCTGCATGGATTATTTGAAATTTTCATTTTCCGGTTCAAATTCAATATAGCAAATGTCAACCCGTAGCCATACTCAATTTACTTAGAGGATGAACTTTTGGCCTGGCTTGAAAAGCTCAAGGAAGACCAAGTCAAATCCGACGGCCGCTACCGCCGCCCACCCTCAGGACAAGCCCCGTATCGAGCTGGCCGAAAAGACTGAATCCAATTTTTATCTTGACGAACTGGTAGACCCCATACTTGAGGGACTCGATTACTCCCAGTTTACGGAGCTTTCGTAGTGCCGCTGTAGCGGCAGCCGGCTTAACACTAAAAATGTCAGCCACATTGCTGGAATGGAACGTATACTCGTAACCATAGCGCCGGAACAGTTCCGCCACATTATTTCTGGTGCCATTAGAGATTGGCAGGTTTTTCAGCATTATTTTGAATGTTTCCTGCTCAATTTCCTTCGGTGTCTTCGACTGTGCGGTTACTAAATCTTCAGGGGAGGTTGCTAAACTCTGCCCCGAGGTCGCTAAACATTCTGACATTGTCGCTAAATCTTGAGCAGCGGTTGCTACATCATCCAGCGAGGTCTGCGCGGGGTTCGCCACACTTCGGTTGGGCAGCGTAACCAGGAAGATGTCTGAATCCGAGTAAAACACCAGCTTTTGAGCGACTTCAGCATAAGAGTTGAGAATCCGGTCGATGCCGCTGCCTCGCCGCTCCATGAAATTCAACTATAAAAACACATCCGAAATAATTTGGTTTCGGCGCATAGAGGAAATCCGATGGAGATCCATTTCCTGAATGCTCTGCGTTCTTTGTTGATCCGGTAAAGCCATAACTCCTCAAAAAAGCAGACTTTTTTCTTCGACAAAATCCGTATTTTTTCACCAAACAAAAATCGCCATTCTGCCCAACGCATTGAACTGTTTCTTGTTGTCCCTTCCAAATCGTTCGACATATCGTTGACATTTGCATTTTTCAGTGATACTCTGTTCCTCAACAAAGCCGCTTTACTCAACGAAAGCTACTACATTGCTTTGTTTGTCCGCTCCGCAGCTTCACCGAACTGTTTTGCCGCCATCCACCCACGACAAAATCTTTTGGTGCCGCGGAGCCTTTTTCTTTTCGAGAGACTTGCAGCCGGACAACCGGCTCGCAATTCTTCATACGTACCTTGACAACCGCATCAGCCGTCCGGACTGGATACAGCGCCATGACCCCGCAGAACTGCGGGCGAGCCTGACAACGCCGCTGCAAAACAGGGGCAGGAACTTAATTCGGATGTGAACGGCGACCCTACCAAGCAGGAGACACTGTGCACTTCCTACTTTGACCGATTGGAGACCGTTTTGAAATGGAAATTTTCAAACTTCTGGGAAAAGTAAAAAGCAAGTATCGACCCGTGGCCACAATTTCACAAATTGAAATGGATGCCGCACGCTCCGGTCGTACTTGTTGGGGAGTGCCTTCCCCAAACCCTGCTCATTTCGCGCTCTGCGCGTTCTTCGGCTGCGCCGCACCATACATAGCTCCCCACTTTCGATGGGAGCTAGTCAAACAGCAAGGAGGTACAATGACCAAGCCTAGCACTCGTTCGACTAGCCACAAACCCCAGCACAGCGGATCACCGAGGAAAACGCAGCTCATCAAGTTCAGAGTTACCCCACAGGAGAAGCGGGAACTGGAGATCATGTGTGAAATTCTTCACGTCAACATGTCCACCCTGCTTCGCCGCTGCTTATGCACCAAACCCATCAAGCAAACCCTTGTTGTCACCGGCGGCGGAGAAGATGCACTGAAACTTCTCTCTGACCTGCTGGGACAATGCGGCAGGATCGGCAGCAATCTGAACCAGCTTGCCCGCCACTTCAACAGAGGCGGTAAAGATTCAGAACAAATTCGGGCCCATCTCTTGACCGAATTGTCTGCACTCACACTCTTTCGGCTGGACGCCGAGAAAAAGATGGGAGAACTGTATGGCAACCATCAAGCATACAAGCTCGAAGAACTCTGATCTTACGGCGCCTGAGCACTATCTGACCTTTCAGCACAACGAGTACACCGGTCTCCCCCTTCTGGACGAGAACGGCCGGCCCAAGCTGCGGGAGGAGTACTTACTGGACACCCTGGAATGCGGCGGGCAGTCCTTTGCCATGGCCTGCCTGCTGGCAAACCGGAAGTACGGCAAGAACTTCTCTCCCGACGATGTGAAGACCCACCAATATATCATCAGCTTTGACCCGCGGGATGCCGCGGACAACGGACTGACCCTGGAAAAGGCCCAGGCCCTTGGCCTGCAATTCTGCAAAGAAAATTTTCCGGGTCACCCCGCTATTATCTGCGCTCACCCCGACGGGCACAACGGAGCCGGGAATATCCACGTTCACATCGTCATTTGCAGCGTCCGGGTGCGGGAGATTCCCCGCCAGCCCTATATGGAAAAGCCCTGTGACTGGCAGGAGGGCATGAAGCACCGCTGCACGTCCGCGATGCTCCGGCACCTACGGGTCGAGACCATGGAGCTTTGCCAGGAAGCCGGCCTCTACCAGATCGACCTTTTGAACGGCACCGGCGAACGGATTACCGAAAAGGAGTACTGGGCGCAGCGGCGCGGCCAGCGCCGCCTCGACCACGCCAACCAGAAGGCAGCTGCTTCCGGTCAGCCCATCCGGCAAACCAAATATGAAACCGAGAAAGCGACCCTTCGTCGGCAAATCCGTTCTGTTCTGGCCAAGGCTACCAGCTTGGAGGAATTTTCCGCTCAGCTTTTACAGAAGCATGGCATCACGGTTCGTGAGAGCCGCGGTCGGTTCAGTTACCTCACCGCCGGCCGGACCAAACCCATCTCCTCCCGCAAGCTGGGCGACGATTTTTCCAAAGAGAAAGTTCTGGCTGTTCTCTCTGAAAACGCCGAGCGAAAGAAAACCGCCAAACTCTACAGCTCTGATCCTCACCCCGACCGCATCAGCCGCCTGATTGACATTCAGGCCAAGCTGGCCGCAGGCAAGGGTGCAGGTTACGAGCACTGGGCCAAGATTTTCAATCTCAAACAGCTGGCAAAATCCATGGCGCTTTTCACCCGGTACAACCTGAACAGCGAGGAAGAACTGGACGTCCGTGTAACTGAACTTCAGGAAAAACGAGACGAGAGTCTCAAGGTGGTCAAAGACCTGGAGAACCGTATCAAGGCCAACCGGGAATTGAGCCGCCATGTTACAGCCTATCTCCAGAACCGGAAGTATGTCCAGCAGGTCAAGACCGCAAAGAACCCGGAAGCGTTTCGGGAACAGCACCGCGCCGAACTGACAGCTTACCAGGCAGCAGCCGCCTATTTCAAGGCTCAAAAAATTACCAAACTGCCCAGCCTGAAACAGCTTGAAACCGAACGCGAACAGCTGATCTCAGAAAAAGCCAGGTTCTATGAGGCGTACCGTGAAGCAAAAAAGGCATGGATAGAACTCAGCACCGCACAGCAAAATCTGTTGTCGACCCTCCATCGGGAAGATCGCCAGCAGGAAGCAGAACAAGGAGGGCTGCATGACCTGGACAGACGATGATGTCCGCGACGAAATGGATGAGCAGGAAGAGGACCAACTTTGGATTGACAGCAAGGGCAAAAGCGTGGAGTCTGCATTCTGCGCCTATTTTCTGCAGAAGCGTCCACTGATGTGCCTGGACCAAAAATTATTTGATCTGGACGGTGAGGTCAACGAGGAGCGGCTGCGCCATGAAATCCATCAGGAGATCCGGCCGGCTGCCCGCAATGACACCGCCAAAAAGACCAAGCGAATTGTGGATGCCATCAAGATGGAGTGCTACCGGGAAGAATGGGACACCCAGCTGGACCGGATTCATTTGAAAAACGGAACCTACTACCTGGATGAGCGGGGCTTTGTGCCTGAAAAGGAACTCTGCCTCAACCGCTTTCCGGTGGAGTACCAGCCGGACGCCCCGGCCCCGGAAACCTGGCTGGGCTTTCTGAATGGCTTGCTGGTACCAGAGGACATCCCAACCCTACAGGAGTATCTGGGATATCTTCTCATCCCTTCCACCAAGGCGCAGAAAATGATGATCCTCACCGGACGAGGCGGCGAAGGCAAATCCCGCATCGGACTGGTGATCAAGAAGCTGATGGGCGATTCCGTTCACATGGAATCAATCCACCGGCTGGAGACCAACCGCTTTGCCAGCGCCAACCTGGAACACAAACTGGTGATGGTGGACGATGATCTCCAGATGACGGCTCTGCCCGACACCCGGAACGTGAAGTCCATCGTCACCGCCGAGGACAAGACCTGCATTGAACGGAAAGGAAAACAGGCCACCCAGGGCCGGCTCTATGTCCGGCTGCTCTGCTTCGGCAACGGCAATCTGATCGCCGTCAATGACAGTAGCGACGGCTTCTGGCGGCGTCTAATTTTGATTTCGGTAAAGGATCGTGACCCCAACCGGGTGGACGATCCTTTTCTGATTGACAAGATGGCTGCCGAGCTGCCGGGGATTTTCCTCTGGATGCTGGAGGGTCTCAAGCGGCTTCTGGCCAACCAGTACCGCTTTACCCTCAGCGAACGGACATGAAAGAATCTGGAAGCCGTGATGGCCGACGGGAATAATCTGGATCAGTTCATGGCCTCGGACAAGTATCTTCGTTTTGCCGAAGATGCAGCTGCCCGGTCTACGCATCTGTTCTATGCCTACTCCAAGTGGTGCATGGAAAATCTGGAGACGCCCGTCTCTCAGAAGCGATTCAGCCAGTTTCTGTTCAAGAGTGCCGGCAAGTACAACCTTACCTTCTCGAAGCACATCGGGGGCGAGTACCGGGGCTATAAGGGCGTGTCGGTCCGCCCGGATTGCGCCCTGAATTAAAAAATCTCCGGGAAGTGAAAATTTCCCGCCCTACGCGCCCGCCCATCTGGAAAGCGTCTTATTTTCATTGTAATACCGTCATTTTTCAAAAATCATATCCGCCCGCTTTGCCGCCCTGTGAGCCGCCCAGGCGGGCGGTTCCGGGCGCATCTGGGCGGAAGGGCGGATCGGGCGCGTATTTTTGAGTTCCCGCACAAAAAATTTCACAGGCAAAAGTATAGGAGGGAGTTTTCAGCTAAAGCTCCTTCCTCTTCCATATCTTTCTGGACGAAAACAGTTCACTCGGAACTGTTTGCCATGAAGATGACGCAAAGGAGCGTGCAATTGAGTAATTATCACAAGAACGTAAATTTAGCCTGTGAAACCTTGCAATCCAGTCCGGCATCCGCTACAATGGAAGTGTCTCCAAACCCTGCCGTGGAACCTCAAAGCAGACCGCGTGCAGCCAGACTTGATCCTCTCGTTTACAAGGTGGAGGAGATCGCCCAGCTGTTGGCCATCTCTCCCCGCGCTGCCTATAACCTTTGCAACACCACCAAGGATTTCCGGGTGGTTCGCATCGGCACCAGCATCCGTGTAAACCGGCAGAGCTTCGATGCCTGGTTTGCCGCCCTCTGAGAAAGGGTTCAGCCATGGCATCCATTATGAAGCGCGGAAGCGCTTATTCCGTCCGATACACCTATATTGATCACCGGGGCAAAAAACATGAAGGCTGGGAGTCCTTCAAGACCAAGAAGGAAGCCTCCGAGCGAAAGATTACCATTGAAAAGGAATTGCAGGATGGCACCTTCCTGATCCCCGATTCCATGACAGTCCAGGAACTGCTGGAAAAGTGGATTCCAATTCAGTCCAGCAAGCACAAGTGGGCACCCAAGACCTACACGCATACGGTTGCAATGGTGCAGAATCTGATCGTCCCCTACATTGGGGGATTACAGGTGCAGAATGTACGCACCTTTGATCTGGAACAGTTCTACACCACCCTGAGCCAGACCCCCAAGGGTCTGTACAAGCAAGGCAAGAAGCAAAAGCTGACCGCCCAGCAAAAGAAACGCTGCCTGACTGCGGCTTCTATCCATGAAGTTCATGCGCTGCTCAAGACTGCGTTTTCCTATGCAGTCGAATGGGACCTGATCCACAAATCCCCTGTTCCCCGCGAGGCACCCAAGTTCACCTCGGAGGAACGCGCCATCTGGGACGAGCACACCATGCTGGCGGCCCTTCAGACCATGGAGGATCCCGCTCTGCATCTAGCGGTTCACCTGAGCATGATCCTCTCGCTGCGAGTCGGTGAAATCCTCGGTTTGCAGCCGGGAGATCTGGACTTTGAAGCCGCCGATGGGCGTGGAACGGTCGCTGTGCGGCGTTCCATGCAGCGTACCAATAAGGTATCCCTGGAAAAGACCGACTCCAGCCAGATCCTCTATGTGTTCCCCGACCAGCGGGAAGGCAGCACTTCCTCCTTGATTCTGAAAAAGCCAAAGACCAAAAAGTCTCAACGTATTTTGTACATGACCAAACCTTTAAAGGATGAACTCTTGGCCTGGCTTGAAAAGCTCAAGGAGGACGAAGCCAAATCCGACGGCCGCTACCGCAACTGCGGTCAGCTGTTTCGGCTTCCCAATGGTCTGCCGGTTGCCCCGGAAGCTCTGTCCAAGTGGTACCGGGAATGGCGGGACAAGCACCCTGAATTTGAGAAGATCGTTTTTCATGGGCTGCGCCACTCCAGCGCCACCTATCAGCTGATGCAGTCCGGGGGCGACTTCAAATCGGTCCAGGGAAACACCGGGCACGCCACCGCAGGCATCCTGATGGACACCTACGCCCACACCCAGGACAAGCCCCGGATCAAGCTGGCTGAAAAGATCGAGGCCAATTTTTATCAGTCGGCTTCTTCTCCCGCCGCCCCAACCGCCCCGGCTGGGACTGCCGGAATGACCGCAGAGAGCCTTTTGGAGCTGGTCCGGCAGATGAAACCCGAACAAAAGCGGGAATTTGCCCGTCTCCTGTTCTCGTAAATTCCATGGACGAATCGCCTTTGATGCACCTCATACAGCCTATGCAAAGGGTGAAGGTCCTTCCCCGCCGATGTGCAAAATATGTGCAAAAATGTGCAGCGGCCCGAAAAAAGAAAAATCCCGCGATAAATCTTACGATTTATCGCGGGATTTTGGTGCGCTCGTGGGAACTCGAATCCCAGGCCCTCTGATTAAAAGTCAGATGCTCTACCGACTGAGCTACGAGCGCAAATAAACACACGGCAACTATGCCGCCCAGTAATTGTAGCATAACCGGAACAAAAAAGCAAGAGGAAATGTGAAATTTTCGGTGGTCGGGGGGACTTTGGCAGCAACTGCCTCTTTACAAATGAGCGTCAAACCGCTACAATCAGAGGCAAGATACAGCCATAAACCAGGCCCCATTGCGCCCTGCGCGCGGGCCTGCTGAAAAGGAGAGGATCGCACATGAAGCTAACACGCCGTCAGATTCTGCGCGGCTCGGGGGTACTGGCCACCGGGTTCTTGCTGGCTGGGTGCAGCGCCCGCAGCGCCGCCCTGGGTTCCGGCTGGCCGGCGTGGCTCCGCCGCCTGCTGGGCATGGAAGAAGGGGCCTCCAGCGCGGCGTCCTCCGGCGCGGCGTCCTCGGCCGCATCTTCGTCGGCCGCATCCAGTGCGCCTGCCCTGCCCCCCTATCTGGCCGACCCCCTCACCGGCGAAGCCCGATCGGCCGATACCCGGATTGTCGGTATCATGGTCAACAATATCTCCAACAGCACCCGCCAGAACGCCCGACCCCAGCGGGGTCTGTCCGATGCCGGGATGCTGATCGAGAGCCGGGTGGAGGGCAACATCTCCCGGTTCTGCGCTCTGTACAGCAATGTGGACGCCATCCCTGAGGTGGGGCCCATCCGTTCCGGGCGGGATCAGTTCCTCCAGCTGCTGATGCCCTGGCAGGGTCTCTATTACCACGATGGCGAGAGTATTTTCTGCACCCAGTACATCAAACAGTGGAACTACTGGGACCTGAACATCGGCGGCAAGAGCTACTTTAGCACCCCCACTCATCCCCATGTAGCCCACCGGGACAGCCGGGGCGGCGTAGTGGCCTATGAGCACACCGAGTTTACCTCAGGGCCGGAGATCCGCCAGGCCGCGGAAAATGCCGGCATCGGGCTGAATTATGCCTATGATGCCACCTTCTTCCCCTTTACCGACTACCGCAAGGGGGAGATCAACCCTATGACCGACTGCCCCGAGGCTGAGAATATTCTGGTGTATCACTCGGCCAACTACCAGAGCAAATTTGCCTATGACCGAAGCGACCGGGTCTACACCATGCAGATGTACAGCGCCCGGACCAAAACTTTCGAGGCGGCTGTGGATGAGCTGAATGGCCAGCAGCTGGCCTTCGCCAACCTGCTGGTCTGCTTCGCGCCCATTGCAGCCTACCCTGGCGACTCCGCCGACGTCCAGTGTGTCGAGTATGCAGGGGGCGGGGCTGCCTGGTACTTCACCCGCGGCCGAGTGCTGGCCTGCCAGTGGCAGAAACCCGCTCCCGATCAGCCCCTGACGGTCTGGAACGGGGCTGATCAGGTGGTGTTTAACCGGGGCAAAACTTACCTGGCTGTGGTGGACGTGGACGCGCTGGATCATTTTGATTATGGCAGCGTCTGATGCAGGCGGGAAGGTGAACCAATGAAACACAATAAGCTCTGTGCGGCGGCCCTGGCTCTGGCCGGGCTGGCGCTGGTGGTGCTGGTGGGGTGCAGTCTGCCCTCTCTGCCCGGCGCATCCGACGCCCCCGCCGCCGCACTGGATCCTCTGACCGGTCAGGCCGCTATATGGACCGACCGGTGCCCGGCGGCCGTGACAGTCCAGAGTGACGCCGGGGCCAATCTGCGGGGGATCGGCGATGCCTCCCTGGTGCTGGAAGCCCTGACCGAGGGGGAGACATCCTCCAGCCTCTGCCTGGTCTGGCCGTCGGTGGAAGCGGTGCCCGAAGTAGGGCCTGTGGCTGCCGGCCAGGACCTCTATTGGCAGCTGCTGGCGGCCCAACAGGTGCTCCCCGTCCAGCGGGGAGCGGGGGTCTACGCGGGCAACCTGTTGGATGAATATGGCGTGCGTGCAGTGGACGCCCTGGAAGTAGGGGTCTCGGCTTTCTATTATGAGGGGGCTTGGGGCCAGCCGGACGCCCTGTCCTGGTATACCAGCGGCAGTCGTTTAAGCAGTGTTCTGGCCGGGCTGGAAATTGACCCTCAGACCCAGTCCGAAGCTCTGGACACCGAGCCCGCTCCCCTGCCTGCTCTGCTGCCTTTCGGCGAGGTGAGCGAGCCGGGAACCGAAGGAGTTGCTGGCATAGAGGTACAATTCTCTGAGACGGCGGCCACCGGATTTACCTATGATGCCGAGGCCGGAGTCTACCGAATGGCCGATGCCGGTGGTGCCCCCCGCATTGACGCCAATACCGGCGAGCAAGCGGCCTTTGATAACGTTTTGGTACTGTATAGCGCCCCCACCCTGCGGGACGATGGCCATACCTGGGGCTATGATCTGACCATGGGCGGCGGCTACTATCTCAGCGGCGGCCAGGCCTGGAATATCCTCTGGACCCAGGGGGTGGATACCACCCTCAGTATCTACAACTCCGGAGGCAAGGCCATCTCCATCCAGCCGGGCCGCAGTTACATCGCGTTGCTGGGCAGTCTGCCCGGCCAGCAGCTGATTCTCACCGATGCTTCGGGTGCAAAGTTGAGCACCCCGTAAAAGCGACGGGGATCAGCCCCAAAAGAATAAAAGAAAACCCTGTCCGCCCCGGTTTTAGCAACGAGGCAGACAGGGTTTTTATGTTTTAATGGTTTAGCGGCTCAGGCAGAAAACGGCTTGTTTCAGCCCGGCGCCGTCGTTCATCTGGACGGCCAAGGTCAGGGAGGCCCAGCTCGGATTATCTGCCCGAAGATAGAATTTTCCTTGGGCGCTGCTGCCTGCTTCCACCATTCGGCCCGATAAGTTGTCGGTAGCCCCGGCCAATCCGCCGTCTGCACTGCTCAACACGGTGACTTCCGAAGGACTGCCATCGGTGTGAGCGGACAGGCTCAGCTGGCCCTTCCGGGTGGCGGCAGTTCCCCGATTGTTAAAGCAGAGGGCAAACTCCAGATCGTTCACCACGGTCAGGGAAACAACAATCAAATTCCGCTGATTATCCACAGAACAGTCGGTTACCCGCAGAGTACAGGTCCGACTATCCACCCGTAGAGTCTGGGTTTGGAACACTCCGCCGCCGATGGCTCGCTCTCCGTCCGGCAGCACATAAGTCACGGGAATGTTCCGGGAGCAGCCGCCCAGGGCCCAGGCGGCCAAAACAACAGAACATGCGGCGGTTCTCCGCAAAAAAACACGCCGCGTCATCTTTTGATTCATCCTCTCCCCTGACCCCCTTTCCGGTGCAGCAGACAGTACACCATCTTACATTTATGGTACCCCAAATGGTCAAATTTGTCAAGGAAAAGGGAGCTGATACGACAAAAAAGCCCGCCCTGCGGGTGCAGGGCGGATACTCTGAAGAAAGGGTTGTCAGGGGCGAGAGAAATCAAACCGTATTTCTTCTGAAATCGAGGGTAAGCCGGTACCCTGGCTTTCTAAAATAACGGTCAAAGAAAAGCTGGACCAATTTTCAAACCGACTACGGGACAGTGGATCAGAGACGAGATTTACGAGGGAAGAAGGGTCTGCTAAGGTTAATTCGGTTTCAGTTTGCTGGCCGGCCGGAAAAGAAGTGACAGACCAGCTGGGGGAATTGCCTGAATAATAAGCGTACTGTCGATATGCGTCAGAGAATGCTTTGTCGTGATCGAAGGTATAATCTACTTTCCACAGATATCGGGTGCCGGTGGGAATGCTCATTCCAACATCATTTTTTACACTTAAACCCAAAACCAGATTCCCTTCTGTGTTTTTATAGAATTTGGTGGTAGAAACTGTCATAGTTCCTTCTGGAACGGAAAGGGTCTGTGTTTCGGGGCAAAAACCTGAAGGGATGGACGGGGTGCAGCACCCGGTTAAAACAACAGAGGCAGCCACGGTTAGAGTGGCGGCTGTAATACTTTTAAGTAAAATGCGACGAGAAATATTTTCCATAGTTGTCTCTCCCTTAGTTGGTATTCAAAATAAATGAAGGTTAACTTAAAGATGAGGCAAAGAGAACTCGATTTGTTTAGCGATAGGCATGAAGGTTTGTGTATCCATCAGGTACAAGATGAAAGTTATCGTTTTCCAGTTCTTAAGCTTTTCGTCAACAGGAGTATTTCCTTTGGCATAACTTGCAGGGTCGGGGAAAATTAGCTCGCCTGATTTAACACTGTTGGCTGGAATGGGAAGTTGACCTTGAAAAAATTCTATCGACATATATGATTGCTGAACATAAAAGTTGGATAGACTTTCCATATCATCCAGCATAAAGTAGTTCATTAACTGGTATTTCGCACCAAAAATACCAATAGCTCCTTCTGTATAGTTGGCAATGGTCAGATCAAGCTTGAGTCTGCCATCGGGCTGGCGGGAGTAGGATGTAGTGGACACCGCAAGATAATATTGATCATCCAGTTGAAGGACCTTTGTTTCAGGAGAAAAATGTTCAGGGGGATTTATGACCGAGGAAGCGGGGCAATTGCACCCAGTCAAAAGTGACGAGGCGGCAGCGGAGGCGGTTAAGGCGGCGACGCATTTTACAAAACCGCGGCGTGTGATGTTTGACATAGACAATCCTCCTCAAGTTTTATTTTGTTAAAAAATGTGCGGTGATATAATTAAATTATTCTAAATACACAAAAAAGTCAATAGAAGTGAAATAATTTTAAAGAATGGCTGGGTTTATGGGGTGAAATTGTGCATAGAAATAACAAAGGTGTTTTTAGCAAAAAAAGCCCGCCCTGCGGGTGCAGGGCGGGTAAAGAGAAATTTGGTGCTATAAAAATTAGTTCTCGAAGGAGAACTCCACGGGATCACTAACGGCACCAGTGGCGTCATAAACGGTAAAGATCAGCTTGACCTTGGACCACTCGCCCTTGGCTTTCAGATTGAGAGTCAGCTTATCGGTCAAGTCACCATCGGCTGCGATGGTCTTACCAATCAAGCCGCTCTTGCTAGTTTCGAAACCGGTAACTACGCCGTTATCACCATAAGAGTCATACCCGACAACCAGAGTATAGCCAGTAATGCCCGACGTACTATCGGAGATCTTGAGGTCGCCACTGAGGTTATTTACGATCTTAAACTCCGTACGAGCCTGATAGAACCAGCTGTCATAGCTGTAGCCGGTCAGAGCAATGTTAACGGTCTGGCCATCCTTAAGCTTAATGGTCTTGGTGCGGGTGCCGCCGAAAATGCCGCCCAGATCGGGCATATCGCAGCCGGTCAGCATGGTGGAAGCAGCGACAGCCAGAGAAGCAGCAGCGGCGCCTTTCATGAAAGAGCGACGAGAGATATTCATAGACATAACAGAGCCTCCTTATAAGTGCGCCCCAAGCTGGGGGCAACGGTTTGCACCAGGATGGTGCTATCGGTATGCCCTGATTCTATACGAACTGGGAGGATTTGTCAAGGGACGGGCCGAAGAAAAAAACGGGGTGTTGTAGTACAGGTTTTACAAAAATTACAAATTTTGGGTGAAAAAGCCGCCCTCCCTGCACAAAGACGGGTGGGCGGCAAAGTGTGTTTACATGAAAGATCGCTTTTCCAGTTATCAAATTTACTTTTTCAAAGTAAATTTGATCGCTTTGCTTGTAGTGCTGGGATCGCCGTTCTTATAGAGCGTCAAAGTCAGAACTACGCCAGTCCACTGGGCAGACGGGTCAACTGCAACCACAAGGTAACCGGTTTGTGTTTCGCCGGGGGCAACGGGATCATTCTCAAAACCACGGCCGATTTCAAAAGTAAGGGGCTGGTCGCTGCCAATATATGTAAAGGTGGGAATGATCTGATAAGCTTTGCTACTGTCGGGTGTGGTAGCAAGCTCCACTGGGTCGACAAACTGAGACTTAACTTCCAGCTGGGGGCTGAGAGTAACATAATAAGGGTTATACTGGCAGCCTTTTAAGGTTATAAAGCAGGAGAAATCTCCGTCGGTGAGCACTCCTTTTTGCGGGCCAAAGAGATTAGCCACATCGTCCAGCGAGCAGCCGGTCAGCAGAGTGGCAGATGCAGCAGCCAGAGACAGGGCGGCAGCGCCTTTCAGAAAGGCGCGGCGAGAGAAATTCTTTGACATAACAAAACCTCCTTGTAGCAGCACCTAAAGAGCCGCTGGTGCAGGCACGTTTAGAACGTAGCTTCATTGAAAGAAACGGTAGTGTGAGCGGTGACGCCCTCAACGGAGAAGTTCATCTTTTCAAGCAAACCGTTTTCTGTAATAACATCGACAAGAGGACCGGCAAAGCGATTGACTCCTCCGTGAATGAGATAGATGACTGCTTCGATTACGAGCGGAGCAACCGTTTCCCAAGAGAGAGAGTAGCCTTTTTCCAAAGAAAGTGCGAGCTTCCGAGAGGTAAAATGCATATCCAGCGAAGTCCAGTTGCGGTATGCCGGGAAACCCAAAACGCCCGCCTTGGCGCCGCCAACATCGATGGTGTTTACCATAAGCGGGGTATTTGCCCGCAGATGCGTGTAACCAGCCGCCGCTGCGTTGAGGAACTGGTCAGTTTTGCTCTCTTTCAGCTGCTTGTCAAAAACACCCTGAACCATCAGGATGCGGAATATATCAGATACCTGGAGAAGGTTGTTGTCAATCAATTTACAAATTTCCTCGAGAATAGGTTTCTGGATGGAGTCGCTCCATTCAGGAATTCCCGAAATCTTGAACCGCTTGCCAAAGATATTTATTTCAGGGGAACCATTTGTTAGATAATTTCTAAGAGTGACTTCAGGAAGGGTCTTCTGCACCAAAGTTTTTGTGAAGTCACTGCTTAAGAGGTCTACAATGATTTTCAGCCATTCACCGACTTCCGCAGCTTTCTGCTTGAGCAGATCACGGAGGGCGTTGGCAACTGTTTCCTCCACAGAGGGCGTAGAAAGGTAGGAGTAAAGCTTTGTTTCAAGCTCCTCGTCATAACCATTTACCAGAGGCAAAACCAGTTTTTGGAACACTTCGTCCAACGTTTCATCCGTAAAATAGGGCAGAATGACCAGGGTTTTATCGGAGGTATTCTCAATCCGGCCCTTGGGCATAGCACAACCAAAACCCAGCACGGAGCTGATGCCTGAGAAATTGAAATCAACGCCGGGAAGATCAATGCCCAACTCGCTCTCAATATCCGAGATACTGACGTTGAAGGGGGACCAGTCCATGCCGGTGAGGGAGATGTTGGCGAGGGGAGTACCACCGTCTTCGGAAAGTGAGATCGACCCGCCAAAACCGCCGACAATGGACGCAGGGGCGCACCCCGTCATCAGGGTGCCGGTGGCCGTGGCGAAAGCGGTGATGCCGACACACTTCATGAAGCTGCGGCGCGAAATTGACAAAGCCATAGGGGGGATACCTCCTGATTTAACTTGGAAAGAAACACACCAATCGAAAAAATATACAGACCGTCGATATTATACTGAAAGGATTGGGCTCTGTCAACACAAAAATTACACAAATATGAAAATTGTGAAAACTGGTTCTTCCCCGCTCCCCGCCCCGCTTTTCAGAGGGTGCTGCTGATGTGGCGGCGGCGCAGCCGAAAGACCGCGGGCACGGCGTCGGGCGGCTCTTCCACCCGATACTGGAGACTGTCAAAGGAGCTCAGCACCAGGTCATAGAGGGGGACGGCCAGGCAGCCGGCTTTTTCGCCGAACAAGATCCGGGCGGCGGCAAACACCAGGGGGTAGATCTCATCCCAGCCCAGGAGAAGGGTGGCTGTGTCGAGACTCAGGGCCAGTCGGCGGGGCAGGATGCGTAGGGTGGCGGAGCGCCAGCGCCGCCCCGCTCCCAGGGGGAGCGCGCCCAGCCGGGATTCCCCAGCCGGAACCAGGTCGGCCAGCAGCGGAGGCTCGCTCCCATCGTCGTACAGGGTATAGGCCAGGGCGGCAGCGTGGAGTCCGACGTCGATGTCGCTGGCGCCGGATCGGGCGTCGAAGCTGCCTTTTACCATCAGCAGGTGCACGGTGTCGGATGTCTGGGCCAAAAGATCCTTCAGCAGGCCCACGATGGCCTCCACCAGCTGGCGTCGCTGATTTTCTGAAAGACTGTCAAGGAGCTTTTTTATCAGACGGTCCAGGAACCGCTCGTTCTGCTCCTGGGCCGAAGGGGTCAGGATGCCGCCAATGGCGTCCCGGAGCAGGGCCCGCAATTCGGGGTCATGTTCGTTCAGAAGAGCTGTGAGCTGCCCGCACAGAGCGTCGCGGTTGTTGCGCAGAGCCGGGCCAGCCAGCCGCCCTACCACAAGACGGAGCTGCCGGTTGGTAAAATAAGGCAGCACCAGCAAAAGCCCGCCGCTGCTCTCAATCATTGCCTGGGGCATCACCCGGACAAGCCCCGTCAATCCTGTGATGCTGGGGTTGAAGGGAATGTCGGGGAACGCTGCGCCCAACAGCTCGGTGATTTCATTGATGCGGATGCCGATGGGCTCGGTCCGCAGACTCTCGAGGGTCACCGTGGCCAGCAGCTGCCCGCCTGCGGTGATCTGCTGAGGGATGCCAAAGGGAGTATCCTCCTCGCCGCCGGGGTGGGAGGCACAACCGGTCAAAAGGCTGCCGGAGACCGTCGCCAGAGAAGAAACGCCGGCGTACTTAAGGAATTGGCGGCGCGGAAAACAAGGGGAAAAACGCAAGGGATTACCTCCTGGAATAAGGGGAGTTTTGGGGCGGAAAAGCACGACCCTGCGTCATTGTATCGAAAGAGGCGGCCCGTGTCAACACACGGGCCGCCCCAAAATGCGATTGGAAAAAGTTCCCTGTTCCGTTAAATTTCCTCGGCCTCGGCCTGGCCCCGCAGGGCAACAACGCCGAAGCGCCGCCAGTGGCGGATGCAGCGAGGCGTTGTTGGCGCCGCGCTCCGATTTTCGCAAGGGCGCAGCGCGTCCCGCCGCGAAAACCGGCCAGCGCAAGAGGACAAGGTTTCAGATCTCCTCGGCTTCGGCCTGGCCCCGCAGGGTATCCGCATACCCAAAGGGTACGATGTCGATGGCTTCCACCAGTTTGTCCCGCATCCACAGCTGGACATCCGTCTGCAAGGTGTAGCCGCAGCCGGGGTCCGCCATCCACTGCTCGGGGCGGCGGCTGGGCAGGGCGTGCTGGCTCAGCATGCTGACGATCACGCCGCCGTGGGTCACGCAGGCAGCCTCGGTCACGTCCATCCGGATCATATACTCGAACAGCTTCAAAAGCGACTCGCCGCACCGCCGGTGGAAATCCGCCGTGGGCTCAGCCCCTTCCGGGGTGTAGCCAGCGCCCGGGGTAATCCATTTCTGGAAATCTGGGTCCTTCACCAGCTCTTTCACCGGCCGGTTCTCGAATACGCCGAACCCGGCCTCCCGCAGATCGTGCACCGAGAACTGGTGGGTCGCCCCCGGGAACAGAAGGTTTGCCGTCTCCACCGCCCGCATCATAGGGGAAGAAAAGACGGTGTCCACCGCCGGGTACTCGAACCGCTCTTTCAAATCGGCCAGCTGAGCCCGGCCCTCGTCGCACAGGGGGATATCCGTCCCGCTGCCGATGTACCGGCCCTCCAGGTTGCCCGCCGTCAGACCGTGGCGAATCAGATGCAGTTTGAAGGTTTTCACACAAACACCCCTTTATAAAAAGTAGAGAAACAAAAAATCGCGGCCGAAAAGCCTCTCCGGCCCGGCCACAAAATGTGCGGTTTTTCGCCCACAGTGTACCATAGATGTAGCACCCCCGGCAAGAGGTTTGACAAAATCCACGTTGTTTCAGAAAAATTTGACCAATTTTTCTTTACAAATCGTTTTTGGTTGTGTATAATCAACCTGCTGTAAACCAAAACAAAAGGAAGTGCCCTCCGCACCTATCCTCTGGCAGAAGGAGCCGTCAATTATGGAGTTCAACCGCATTATCAAACTGCTGCGCAACGAGCGCGGCATCACCCAGAAGCAGGCCGCAGACGACTTGGGCGTCTCCCAGGCGCTGCTCTCCCACTACGAAAAAGGCATCCGCGAGTGCGGGCTGGATTTCGTCGTCCGGGTGGCGGACTACTACGGCGTCTCCTGCGATTACCTGCTGGGGCGCAGCGCCGAGCGCAACGGCAGCATGATCGCCCCGGAGGATATCCCCAGCCCGGACAAGATGAAGGACAGCATCTACCACGGCAGCGTGCTGCCCACCATGAATAAAAAGCTGATTTCTAACAGCCTGAACGTCCTCTACGCTAAAGTGGGCCAGTGCCACAACAAAGCCCTGGTCAACGAGGTCAGCGCCTATCTGATGATGGCGGTGTACAAAATGTTCCGGATGCTCTATTCCGCCGAGCCCCACAACGCCCCCAGTATGTTCCGGGTGGATGAGCAGCGCTGGGCGGGCTATTCGGACGCCGTGATGCATATGGCCGAGGCCAATGTGGGGGCGGCTCTGCGGGGCGTGGATGTCCACGGCGCCGAGGGCCTCCATGACACCACTCCCCTGTCCATGACCACCGAGAGCCTGACCCGGGAGTTTCCCCTCTATACCCCCAGCCTGCTGAATCTGGTAAAAACCAGCGAGACCTATGTCAAGGGTCTGCGGCCGGAGGAATAAAAATTCAACCCAAAACGAACACGCCCCTCTGCGGCTTGGCAGAAGGGCGTGTTTTTTGTTAAGGTTCAGTTGGCCAGCTGTTTTTCGATCCACCCGGCGATGTCTCCGAACACCTCCCGACGGTTCAGCTCCAACAGCAGCTCATGCCGCGCCCCGGGATAGAGCTTGACGCTCACCCGGCCCAGACCGGCCCGGCGCAGGCTTTCGGCGGCCCGCTGGACGGCCCGGCCATTCTCGCCTACCGGATCGGCGTCGCCGGAAAGGAGCAGCACCGGCAGATTTTTGGGCATCTTGGCCAGCACCCGCTTGTCGTGGAGCCGGGCGATGCCGGTAAACATACTGTAATAGCCGTTCAGGGTGAAGATAAAGGTGCAGCGCTCCTCGGCCAGATAGCGGTCCACTTCGGCGGGGTCCCGGTTGAGCCAGTCGCTGGAGGTGCGGGCAGGTTCAAAGGCCCGGTTGAAGGCCCCGAAAGCCATCTTGTTCACCAGCTCGCTCCGATGGTGCCAGCCGTGGAGGGCGGCCAACACCCGGCAGAGGGCCCGCCCGCCCTGAACCATCACCAGGGGCTGGTGTCCGGTGCCCATCAGGATGGCCCCGGAAAGCTCGGTGCCGTAGTCGCACAGGTACTGCCGGGCGTAGAAGGAGCCCATGCTGTGCCCCAGCAGAAAGACCGGCCGCCCCGGCCATTCGGTTTTGGCCAGCCGGGTGACGTTGTGCAGATCTTCCAAAAGGGTGCGGTTGCCGTCCGGACGGGCGAAATAGCCGTAGTCCGCCGGGGTGCGGATGGAACCGCCGTGGCCCAGATGGTCGTGGCCGATGACGGCGAAGCCCCGGTCCGCCAGATAGCGGGCCAGCTCCTCATACCGGCCGATATACTCCACCATGCCGTGGGTCAGCTGAACGATGGCCCGGGGCGGGGTGTCCGGGGTGCAGCGCAGCACGTTGATCTGGCGGCCCGCCGCGCTGGAGGGGATGGAACCATAGGTCAAGGTACTCATAGTGCAGCTCCTTTGCCGCCGTGGGGCGGCTTACATCGAGCCGATCTTGCGCCGGCAGGCCGGGCAGATACAGCAGTTGCCGAAATTGATGATCCCCGGGACGTTCTCGCCGCAGAAGTCGCAGGCCCCGGCGGGATGGTATTTTTTGAGCAGGATGGTATCGCCGTCTACAAAGATTTCGAGTTTCGTGTTGGTGTCCAGCTGAAGGGTGTTGCGCAGCTCCTTGGGCAGGACGATCCGGCCCAGAGAGTCCACGCCGCGGATGATGCCAGTGCTTTTCATGGTACATCTCCTTTGTTTAGTCTATCTTCACCGCCGGGATGATGCCCGGCAGATGCTTTACAGAAGGTTGAAAACAGGAAAAAATTGTAAATTCCTGTCCTGTTCAGTATACATAAAAAGACCGAAATCGTCAATGTTTACGAGCCGATTCGACAAAAACTGTAAATATTCCCCTGAGTATATTTCTGCCTGGCTCAAAAAACAGCGAAAACTGGTGAAACAGCGCGGCCCCCGGGCCGCCGCAAAGGGCAGCCGGGGGGCCGGCGCAGGAGCAGGGCGGGTTGCTTACAGCTGCAAAAGGCCCACTTTCTTATATACTTTCTGAATCATGCGGTCCGCCAGGCGGGAAGCGCCGGCGGCGCCTTCGGTGAGGATGCCGTCCACATAGGCGGTGTCGGCCAGGATGCGGTTGTACTCGCCCTGGATGGGGGCCAGCGCGTCGGCCACGGTCTCGCCCACGGCCTGCTTGAAATCGCCGTAGCCCTTGCCCTCGAACTCCCGCTCGATCTCGGCCATCTCCTTGCCGGTGAACACATTGTAGATGCACATCAGGTTGGAGACGCCCGGCTTTTCGGCGGGGGCGTAGCGGACAACCCCCTCCGAGTCGGTGACAGCCCGCTTGAACTTGCGCAGGATGGCGTCCTTGTCGTCGGTCATCAGAACAAAACTGTTCTGATTGGTGTCGCTCTTGCTCATCTTGCGGGTGGGCTCGGCCAGAGACATGATCTTGGCGCCCTCTTTGGTGACATAGCCCTCCGGCAGGGTGAAGGTGGGGCTGTAAGCGTTGTTGAACCGCTGGGCGATGTTCCGGGCCAGCTCCAGGTGCTGGGTCTGGTCCTGGCCCACCGGGACTAAGTCGGCGTTGTAGATCAGGATATCCGCCGCCATCAGGGCCGGATAGGTGAACAGACCGCCGTTGACATTGTCGGGGTGCTTGGCGCTCTTGTCCTTGAACTGAGTCATCCGGCTCAGCTCGCCGAACTGGCTGTTGCAGCAGAAAATCCAGTTCAGCTGGGTGTGGGCGGGCACATGGCTCTGGACAAAGAGCAGGCTCTGCTTGGGGTCGATGCCGGCGGCCAGCAGCATGGCGGCGGCCTCCCGGGTGTGGCGGCGCAGCTCGGCGGGCACCTGGCGGACGGTCAGGGCGTGGAGGTCGGCCACCATATACAGGCAGTCAAACTCGTCCTGCAGCTTGGCCCAGTTGCGGACGGCTCCGATGTAATTGCCCAGCGTAAAGGTGCCGGTGGGCTGGATGCCGGATAAAATGCGCTTTCTGCGCGGTGCTTGTTCGCTCATATCGATACTCCTTCGCGGCCGGTGCCGCCCGGAGGGCGGCAGCTTGTCCAGTTGGTTTTTGATATATAAAGCCAGCATAGCACGTTTGGGGGGTGCTGTCAAGCGCGGGCCCGGTTGACAAACCGGCTGTCAAAGATTAAACTAAACGTGCATCCGGCCCGGGGTTTTGTCCGGGCCGCCCGCCCGAAATTGTCTGCCGAAGGAGCGTAATTTTATGCCAACCAACAAAGTCCGCACCCGTTTTGCGCCCTCGCCCACCGGTTATATGCACGTGGGCAACCTGCGCACCGCCCTCTATGCCTATCTGATGGCCAAGCACGAGGACGGCACCTTTATCCTGCGCATCGAGGACACCGACCAGGAGCGCTATGTGGAGGGCGCGGTCGATGTGATTTACAATACCTGCCGTGAAACCGGCCTTATCTGGGACGAGGGCCCGGATATCGGCGGCCCGGTGGGCCCCTATGTTCAGAGCGAGCGGATGGGGATGTTCAAGCAGTACGCCGAGCAGCTGGTGGCCGAGGGCAAGGCCTACTACTGCTTCTGCTCCGCCGAGCGGCTGGACGCCCTCCACGCCGAGCAGCGGGCCCGGGGCGAGATGACCCACTACGACGGTTGCTGCCGTGACCTGCCCCCCGAGGAAGTGGCCGCCCGGCTGGAGGCTGGCGAGCCCTACGTCATCCGCCAGAAGATCCCCCGCACCGGGGTCACCGGCTTCGACGATATGGTCTACGGCCACATCGAGGTCAACAACAGCGAGATGGACGACCAGATCCTGATCAAGTCGGACGGGATGCCCACCTATAACTTTGCCAACGTGGTGGACGACCACCTGATGGGGATCACCCACGTCATCCGTGGCAGCGAGTACCTCTCCTCCACCCCCAAGTATAACCTGCTGTACGAGGCCTTCGGCTGGGAGATCCCGGCCTATATCCACTGCCCCCCGGTCATGAAGGACGCCCAGAATAAGCTGTCCAAGCGGAACGGCGACGCCAGCTACCAGGATCTGGTGGCCAAGGGCTACCTGACCGAGGCCATCCTGAACTATATCTGCCTGCTGGGCTGGAGCCCCCGGGGCGAGTACGCCGAGCAGGAGATCTTTACCCTGCCCGAGCTGGTCAAGATCTGGGATCCCGCCGGCATCTCCAAGTCCCCCGCCATCTTTGACCCCCTCAAGCTGCGGGCCATCAACGCCGAGTATATCCGCCGTCTGCCCGCCGAGGAGTTTTTGAAGAAGGCCGAGCCCTGGATCGATCAGGCCGTCAAGAGCCCCATCGACAAAAAGCTCCTCTGCGCCAACCTCCAGCCCCGGTGCGAGGTGCTGGGCGAGATCCCCGAGCAGCTGGACTTCTTCGACCAGATGACCGAGTACGACGTGAGTCTCTACGCCAACAAGAAGCAGAAGACTACCCCCGAGTCTGCCAAGGAAGCCCTGGAGGCCCTCCAGCCCCTGCTGAGCGACCCGGCCCTGGATTTCGCCAACCGTGACGCCGTCTTTGAGGCCTGCAAGAACCTGGCCGAGCAGCTGGGCAAGAAAAACGGCTGGCTGCTCTACCCCCTGGGCATTGCCCTGTCCGGCAAGAGCCGCACCCCCGGCGGCGGCGTGGACCTGGCCTGCATGATGGGCCGGGAGAAAACCCTGGAGCGGTTGTCTGCCGCCCTGGCCAAGCTGAGCGCCTAAACCTATTAGAATAAAAAAGAAAGCCCTGCGCCGCAGGGCTTTTTTGGTCTGGGCGGCGCATTGGGCCGGAAAAAGGCCGGAAATGGCCCGCCCCGTCCTTTCGCCGCCGATGGGGGCAGAGGCCGGGGCTTTTTTGCGCCTTTGCGAATCTTTTATATCTTTTGCCGGGAGGATGGCACTTCTCTGCACAGCGGCAAAAAGCGCGCTCTGGGCCTGCTAGAGTATATGCAGCAGGCGGGACAGCTAGAACATACCCGCCAAGAAAGCGGGGAGTACATCATGGAAAAAACCTTTGGGACCGAGCTTCAACTGCCGCGGCCGCTGGCGTCGCCGCTGGATAAATGGCGGGCCGTGGGGCCGGTGCTTCGCCGGTGCGGGGCACTGGCTGCCGGTTTTGCCGGTGGGTGGGCCGTCTTGTATGGGGCGCTGATGCCCTTTGGCCTGGGGCTGACCCTGGGCGCCGGAGAAGATTGTTTTGCCGCCTGTGCGGTGGGTGCAGTGCTGGCCCTCCTGCTGCGGGGCGGCGGGGTGCGGGCGGTGGGTCTCATCTGCGCCGTGGGGGCGGCGGTGGTGGCCCGGTGGCTCTGGCCCCGGCGGTTTTTGCCCGCGGCCCTGGCCGGGGGCGGCGCGCTTTTGGTATCCGCGGCCTGTTTTTCCCCTTACCTAGGGCTATCCGGTCTCTGGCAGAGCGGGGCCGACGCGCTGCTGGCGGGGGCCATCGGATGGGCGTTGCGGCATTCCCCGCCTGAAAAACAGGGGGCCGGGCGGCTGGTGCTGGCGGCGGGTGTGGTCTGTGCCCTGGGCAGCATCTGGCTGGGGCCCCTGAGTTTGGGGGTGGTGGTCTGCGCCCTGGTGGAACTGGTCCTCTGCTGCCGGGGCCGGGGGGCCGAGGCTCTGGCCGGGGCGGCGGTCTGCGGGGCGGCCCTCTGTGCGGCGGACGGACAGCTGGCCTTTGCCGCGGCGGGCCTTGGCTGCGGCACAGCGGCGGCTCTGCTGGCCCCGGGGGACAAGCTGCTCTGTCTGGCGGCCTATGGGGGCGGCTGTTTGACAGGGGCCCTCTGTGTCCAACCACCTGGAAGCGCCTTCGCCTACTTAGGGGCAGTGGGTGTTTCGGCGGGGCTATTTGGGCTGACGCCCCGCCGCCTGCTGCTCCGGGACGTCAGCCTTCGACACGATCCGACCGAACACGCGGGCCGCCCCCAGCTCTCTGCCGCCGCCACCCGGCTGGGAGCGGTGGCCGAGAGCCTGTCCTCTCTGGCTGAGACGGTGAACCAGGTTTATGACACCCTGCCCCACCGGTGTGAGAGTTTCCGCTGGGTGATCGACAACACCCACGACACCCTCTGCGCCAACTGCGGGCGAAAGGAGGAATGTTGGAACAAAGAATACGCCGTCACTCTGGACGGCATGCAGGCGTTAAAGCCCATTCTGGAAGAAAAGGAGCATGTAGAGGTCCAGGACCTGCCCGGCCAGCTGGCCCGGTGCATCCACCCGGCGGCCCTGTCGGGGACGGTGACCCGGTCCTTTGCCCTCTACCGCAGCCGTCAGGAGGCCCGGATCCACGCAGAGGCGATGCGCAGCGCCCTGACCGAGCAGTACGGCGCGGTGGCCCAGGCCCTCTCGGTGCTCAGCGACCAGATCGGCACGCCGGGCAGCCCCGAGCCCTACAAATCGGGGCGGGTGGCGGCCTTTTTCTCCTCTCTGGGGATGCCGCCCCTGGAGTGCGCCGTCACCCTGGACAACCTGGGCCGGACCCGGGCTGCCGTCACCCTGCCCCGGGCCCGGTTCAGCCAGGCGGAGCTGTCGGCTCTGGCCCAGGAGGTGGGGCGGATCTGCCGCCGGGGCCTCGAGACCCCCCAGAAACTCACCTGCAAGGGGATCACCACCCTGATCTTTACCGAGCGGCCCCTGCTGCGGGCGGTGTTCGGCGCAGCGGGCACCGCCGCCCGGGGGGATGTTTCGGGGGATGCGGTGCAGCAGTTTTGCAGCCCCGGGGCGGCCCAGATGATCCTCTGCGACGGGATGGGCACCGGCCGCCCCGCCGCCGTGGACGGCAACCTGGCCGCCGAGCTCACCGGCCGGCTGCTCAAGGCTGGTTTTACCGCCGAACTGGCGGCCCGGCTGGTGAATGTGGCTCTGGCCCTCAAGAGCGAGGACGAGAGCGGCGCCACCCTGGACCTCATCAGCGTCGACCTCTACACCGGCACAGCCCGGCTCTTTAAAGCCGGGGCGGCCCCCGGGTTTATCGTCCATGGCGGCAAGGCCCGGGCGGTGGGCGAGCCCAGCCTGCCGGTGGGAGTGGCTGGGGCGGTGAATGGCCAGAGCCGGGTGGTGCACCTGGCTGCGGGCGACCTGGCAGTGCTGGTGTCGGACGGCCTGCTGGTGGACGGCAGCGGCTGGGTCCTCAAACAGCTGGAACTGGCCGGGGCCTCCGGGGACAGCCCCGACAAGATCGCGCGGGAGCTGGTGGACACGGCCCGGGCCCGGGCCGAGAACACCGGCCGCCCCGACGATATCACCGCAGCAGTCCTGCGGCTGGAGGTGTATTGAGAAAAAATTGAGCCTTCCTCCCCGGTGGGAATCGTTGCAATCCGGCCCGGCGGAGGGTATACTGAGACTATTCGGACAAGGGCCGGGGGCTTTCCGGCTGGGCGGCGGCGCGCAGAAGCGTACATACCCTGCGATGGGGACGCAGGG
>NZ_BQKV01000026.1 GCF_022180365.1 Faecalibacterium gallinarum | reverse complement strand
GCAGTAAGCTGAATTGCCCGTTTACGGGCGGGAAGTAACAAATCTTTCGCGGCTGGCAGATCGTACTTACGCGACGTGACGCGTGGCTAGTATTCTAGGGCTATGCCCGCATATGAAAAACCCCCGGCTATGCCGGGGGATCATTATTGCAGGGAATTGCTGGACATTGCAACAGTTTGCCATGCAGATCCGTTTTATAAAAGAAGGTTTCTCCTATAAAAACAAAAGGTTGTAAAAATGGCAAGGAAATTGAAAAGAACAAAAAGGCCGGCCCGAAACAGCCGCTCAGGGCGCCGGTCAAAACACCATTATCTGTGGTGGGCGCTTGGCTTTATAGGAGCGCTGACGCTGCTGAATGCGGGAAGCTACCTCTGGTTTATAGGCGGCATCGACTGGCCCGCGAAAGTCGAAGAACCTCCCGCTGAATGGACCGAGGATTTCCGGCCCGAGATCGGCGACCCGCCCTATAAAATTGTAGTGGATGCAGGCCATGGCGGCTCGGACCCCGGCGCCACAGGGGTCATCGTGGAGAGGGAGATGACGGCGGCCACTGCCGAAGCGCTGGTACAGCTGCTGGAGGCCGACCCTAATTTTATCCCGCTGGGCACCCGGGACAGTTACGATACCACCGCGACGCCCACTGAACGGGTAGAACAGGCAAACCAGCAAAAACCGGATTTGCTGCTTTCCATCCACGGAAATTCCAGCACAGGGGGCTCGGATGCGTCGGGGTTTGAATGTTATCCGGTGACGCCGGGGCGGACCTGGCACCGGGAAAGTCTGTATTTTGCCGAAAAACTGGCCGCCGAGATGGAGGCAGAGGGAAATCCGCTGCGTGGCCAGGGCGGAATCCGGTACATTTATTATAATGAAGAGGATCAGAAAATCTTGGCGGAGGCCAACAACACCCAGGTCCGGGAGGAAACGACCTTTACAATCCTGGAAGAAGCAGAGTGTCCGGCAGTGTTGGCCGAACAGTGTTTTGTAACCAATCCTGAGGATGTGGATCAGTTCGGCGATGCCGATGGAGTCCAGCGGGCCGCGCGTGTATATTACCGGGCAATCTGCGCCTACTTTGAAACGGAACCGCTGGAATAAAATAATCTGCCGCAGGGTGAGGGAAGTGTATCAAAAATTGCACCCAAGCCCATGAACTGGAGCCGCTTGTCAAGGGCAAAAATTTTGAGGCCGACCTGTGAGGGAAGGCCTCATTTTTGCTGTTATAATATTTCGTATAATGCATGTTATACGAAATATAGGGGAGAGAAAAAGGCCTTTTTTCGGCTTTTGGGCCGTTTTGGGCCTGTCGGCCTGGTCTGGCCATCGGATTTGGTCCCGAACCTGGTTTGAACTATAAAATGTTTTTGAATGCTTTTTTGACACGGTTTTTGAATGACGAATTACAAATTCGACGGTTTCTTTTGGCGGATTGGTTTTCAATCATAAACGGCCGAGCTGTATTCCAGCTCGGCCGTTTTATTTTTGTCGCAGTATGTTCTGTGCGTTCTGGTTTTATGTTTGGATGGATCTTTGTATGTTTGTATAGTCTATACGCGATGGTTTCTTTGGTTATCCATCGGTTCTTTAGCTGCCTTTGTCTATGCAGACCGATTTTCCCGAATCTGGCATCCAATGCCGTTTATTCTGGCTTGGCGTCCTGCAATTCCGGCTCTGACGGGTCCAATGCCTCTAAATCCAGCCCAAAGCCTTCCTTGGCGGCGCCCCGAAGAGCTTCCATCGGCTGCCCGGGATTCGGTTCATCTGCTTCTTCTGCACCTGTCAAGACACCATTGGCCGGGGAACTGCCCTCCGAAAAGGCGGTATCTCCACTCCCCTCGTGGCTCCCCTGTTCTGATGTATACAACACATCCCCCTCTGTCTCATTTCCAGACGAAAGGGCGTCCCGTTTGGCGCTGACTTCGCCCAGAGGGTTTGCCTCGATGGCGGCCCGTACCTGAAATTCCTGCAAGTGGGTGTAGATCTGGGTGGTTCCAACGCTGCTGTGGCCCAGCAGCTGTTTTAAGGTCAGAATATCCACATTGCCGGTCTGATACATCAGAGTGGCGGCGGTGTGGCGCAGCTTATGTGTAGAAAAACCTTTGAGCCCCGCTGCTTTCATGGCGCCGGTCACCAGCTGTTCCACCCGCCGGTTGGAGATCCGCTCTTTGCGGCGGCGGGTCACAAAAACCGCTCGCTCTTTGGGCGAAAGCCCCTCCAGGCTCCCCCGCTTTTCCAGGTAGCGCTGCAATGCTTCCACACAGGCATCGTTGAGGTAGATCATCCGCTCCTTGTGTCCTTTGCCAAAGAGGCGGACCTGGCGCTGGGCAAAGTCGATGTCCTCCAGATTCATCCCCACCAGTTCGGCCAGACGCATCCCGCAGTTTAAGAAAAGGACCACCATGCAGTAGTCACGCTCGGGAAAATCGCTCTGGAACCGGGTGCTTTCCAACAAATCCAGGGACTGTTCCGCCGTCAGATACTTGGGCAGCACTTTGTCCAGCTTGGGGGGGCGCACCGCTGAGGTGGGGTCTTGCTCCAAACGGCTTACCTGATTGACCAGATAATCATAAAACCCGTGCAGACTGGCCAGCCGCCGGGCGGTAGAGGATTTTTTGTTGCCGCAGTTCTGGTTCAAAAAGTAGAGGTATTCGTAGATATCCTCCCGGGTTACACTGCCCCAAAAGGCGGTGTCCAGGCCCTTGGGATCAATTTCCGAGAGAGGCTGGTCCTCGGGCACAAGGCCCCGGCGCTGCTTCATAAATCGGCTGAAATTTCGCAGGTCACAGTAATAATTAAAGGCGGTGTTGGCGCTCTTGCCAGCGATGACCTCAAGATAGCGCACATATTCCACTACATCGGCAGAGGCATCCAGAAAGGGTTTGTGTTTGGAAGGATTCTTTTCGTCCAAATAAATTGACATAACAGTCCTCTGTTTTTATGGTTTTTCCTCGGTCAGCCCGAGAGCATCTTTCAGAAAATTGACCAGACGCTGGCGGTACTCGCCCAAGATGATATTTTCGCCGGAGAAATCCCCGTCGTTTTCGTCGCCTACAAAATAGGTCAGGGTTTCACGATCCAGGGAGATCGAATCCAAAGGCCAGCCGGGCTGCCGTTTCGCGGAGGGCCGGTCAATCATGTAAAACATGGAGGTTTGTACCTCGTCGCGGTTCTCCATAAAAGAGGAAATCCGTCCTTTATGGTAGACGGCAATCCCTTCCAGATAATAGGCCAAAACCTTTCCGCCCAGGGAATGAATCAGATTTGAGTAATAGGCAATCATTCCCTCATCGTCCAACCGCCGGGTTCCGCCGGGGGTGCGGACATGGAGGCCGGGCTGCCGCGGATCATCAAGGTCCAGTCCGTCCAGATACAATCCCGCATCGTTGCAGATTACCCGGTCAAAGTATTGACCATAAAATTTTGCCTTGAGAATCGCGTTTTCTTCCGGGGTCCTGCCTTTTTCCTCGGGTTCTTCGGTGATTTTCAAATCTTTCAGCGTATAAAACGTGAGATTGCAGTCACTCAGCAGGGATTTAAACCGCTCTACCTTGGAGGGGTTGGTCGTTCCAATTAAAACCTTCATGCTCTTTTTGAATCTTGTTTGTATCTGTCTTAATATCCTTTGTTCAATACGGCAATGGCGTCGGAAAGATAGGCCGCGCCGGTGAGCTTGAGCCCGGGGTAATCCTTGGGGTTGAGCCGGGCCAGGCTGTGCCGGGGAATCACGGCCTGTTCAAAACCGATTCGTTCCGCCTCCCGCAGCCGCTGCTCCAGGCTGGGCACACTGCGGATCTCTCCCCCTAAGCCTACTTCGCCCACGGCCAACAGTTTGTCGTGGACCGGCCGGTCCAGCAGCGAAGAAACCATGCTCAGGCAGACCGCCAGATCGCAGGAAGTGTCCCGCAAAGTGATGCCTCCGATGACATTCAGATAGACGTCCAGATTGCCGAAGGCAAAGCCCGCCCGTTTTTCCAGCACGGCAATCAAAAGGTTCATCCGGTTGTAATCGTAACCGCTGCAAGTCCGCCGGGGCGAAGGAAAATTCGTCTTGGCCGCCAGAGCCTGGATCTCGCTCAGGATGGGGCGTGTCCCCTCCATGGTACAGGCCACACAGTTGCCCGAAACCCCCAGGGGCCGACCTTCCAGCAGCATCTGAGAGGGATTGGCGATTTCCGCCAGACCCCGGCCGGTCATGTCGAACATGCCCAGCTCATTGGTGGAACCATAGCGGTTTTTGGCGGCCCGCAGGATACGATAAGGCAGCATCCGGTCCCCCTCAAAATAAAGCACCGTATCCACCAGATGTTCCATCACCTTGGGGCCCGCAATGGCGCCGTCCTTGTTGACGTGGCCCACGATGAACATGGGGACTTCCTGCTTTTTTGCTACCGCCAATAGCCGCGCGGTGCTCTCCTTGACCTGGCTCACCGTGCCCGCCGAAGAGGAAATGTCCGCGCAGCGCATGGTCTGGATGGAGTCAATCACCACAAGGTCCGGCTTTTCTTTCTCGATCAGGCCGCAAATCTCGTCGATGTCGTTTTCTGCGGCCAGATAAATGTTATCCTGGGGCAGATCCAGACGATTGGCCCGGAGCTTGACCTGCCGTTCCGATTCCTCACCGGTGATATACAAAACGGTGTGCTGGCCGGAGATGGCGCCGCAGAGCTGGAGGAGCATGGTGGATTTGCCCACGCCCGGCTCACCGCTGAGGAGGACCACGCCGCCCAGCACAATCCCGCCGCCCAGCACCCGGTCCAGCTCGGAGATGCCGGTGAGGATTCGGCTTTTTTCTTCGGTGCTGCGGATCTCGGCCAAGCGGTGGGCGGTCAAGCTGGTGACCCCTTCCTGCCGGGGGGCGGCTTTGGCCCCGGAACCGGCGGCTTTAGACGGTTCAGCCACCACATCCTCGTTCATGGTGTTCCAGCTGCCGCAGCTGGGGCAGCGGCCCATCCATCGGGGGCTGGTCTCCCCGCAGTTGGAGCAGACATAGACGGTTTTCAGCTTGGCATCTTTCATGGTTCCGTTTTCCCTCCGGCAATTTGTAGATCGCAATACTAGTATGATACCACGACCAGCCAAAACCCGCAAGAAAATCCCGGCAATGTTCTCCCTCAGCCGGTTCCCAGGCTGTTGGCAAGGCAAGCCAGCCCGGTGGCGATGCCGCAGATGGGCAGCAGGATTACATCGAACATCAGGTACTGCCCCAGCAAAAGCCGGGCCCCGCAGGCAGACCCCAGCCGGTCACGGCGCCCAAAAGCGGCGCGCTGCAAGCGGCTGCTGACCTGGAGCGCCGAGGCGCCAAAGAAACACAGGCAGGCGGCGACCCCTGCCGCAGGCAGCCCGGACAGAAGCAGGTACCCCAAAAATCCGCCCCAGGAAAGTTGGAAAAACAGCTGGAGGCCGATCAGACCGATCCCAAACCCATACAGCATGGTAAACAGATAGATCAATACCGGCCCAAACGCACACAGCCCCAGTACCAGTAGTGCGGTGATTGCCCCCACTACGGTGAGATACTGGACAGCGAAAAGGGTCAGCACCTGGCCCGGCCCCTCCACTGAGAAAAGAGAATACCAGTTGTCCAGATAATAGGCCAGCAGGTTCAGCTCGCTGGTCTCACAGAGGGCGTGTGCTACCCCGGCCAGAGCAGCCCCAAAGAGATAGGCTCCCGCCAAAAAGAGGCAATCCCGGGTTGCTTGTCCTCCCCGGCGGAGGGTACTGCGGGTGAGCTCAGGGGTCTCGAGCGGGGCGGTTCCAGTTTGTTCTGCCGCCGGGGTTTTCTGCGGGGCGGGCTGCACAGCCTCTGCTTTTTGTGCTGGCCGGGGTGCAGGGATTTTTGTATTCTCATCGGAAAAGGTGAGTTTCGCCTCCGGCGCAGGAGCAGTGTTCTGGAGATTTGATTGCTGGTAGACCCACATGGTAACTTGTCCTCCCAATCCTCAAACAAAGGTGCGGCCAAAGGGCCGCACAGTCGATTGACGTTCGTTTCTTTAATAGCGGCGGCGTTTCTTGCCTGCATTCAAAAGCCCAAGATAGCCCCCAATGGCGCCGAACAGGATCACCAGCCCCAGACGCAGGAGCTGTGCGCTGTCCGGGAAATTTCCGCTGGCCGCCGCCTGGGCCGTAAGCAGAGCGGAATAAAGCGCCCCCTGTATTGCGCCCCAAATTAGGCCCCGGGCTTTCTGCAAAAAGCCCATCAGCCAGCCGCTCAAAAGGCTGCCGGCGCTGACGGCGGCGGTGGCAAAAGGCCAGACCATCCCGTGCCCTAACCCCTGGGCTGCCATCAGGGCGGCCAGTGCAGCGGCGCATCCGCAGGCCGCTGCCAGCCCTGCGCCGAACGAGATCAGAAAATGCAGCAAAACAGAAGAATTTATCTTTCGAACACCCATAAAAAATGCGCCTCCCTGCTCTAACTGTATGCAGGGAGGCGCAAAGTTTATTCGGTTCTATGGGCCAGAAAGCTTACTTCTTGGCGGGAGCGTCGTCCATGTTCAGCTTTTCGACTGCGCCGATGGCAGTCTTGGTGAAGCGGATCTTCACCCGGTCGCTGCCGGTTTCCAGCACAAAGCTGTCGTCCTTGATGGCGACAACCCGGCCGATGACACCGCCGATGGTGGTCACCTGGTCGCCGATCTCAAGGTTCTTGCGCATCTCGGCGTCCTTCTTCTCCTGCTTCTTCTGGGGGCGGTAGATCATGAAGTAGAGCAGCACGATCATCAGGCCCAGGGTGAAGAACAGGCTCATATAGCCCTGTGTGGTAGCGGTAGTGGTTAAGAACTGCATGGGGAATCTCCTCTCAAAAAACGTATTTGGTTTAAGGCTATTATAATAGCTTGTCCTGCTGGTTTCAAGGCTTATTTGTCAAATTCGGGTGTCCAGCAGCTTGACATACCGGTCGTGGAACTGGGTAAAGGTGCCGGCGTCCAGTTCGTCCCGGATCCGCTCCATCAGGTGGTTGTAGAACCAGAGATTGTGCATGACAGCCAGCCGCATGCCCAGCAGTTCCTCGGCCTTGAACAGGTGCCGGATGTAGGCGCGGGAGTAATTGCGGCAGGCCGGGCAGCCGCAGTGGGGGTCAATGGGGCGCTCGTCCCGCTCGTACTTGGCGTTCTTGATGTTGATGATGCCGTTCCAGGTGTTCAGGTGGCCATGGCGGGCGTTCCGGCTGGGCATGACACAGTCGAACAGGTCCACGCCGCGGGAGACCGCCTCGATGATGTTGCCCGGGGTTCCGACGCCCATCAGGTAGCGCACTTTGTCCTTGGGCATAAAGGGCTCCACCTTGCTGATGATGTCGTACATCACCTCGGCCGGCTCGCCGACGGCCAGGCCGCCGATGGCATAACCGTCCAGATCCATCTCGGCGATCTGCTTCATGTGCTCCACCCGCAGATCCGCAAAGGTGCAGCCCTGGTTGATGCCGAACAAGAGCTGATCCGGGTTGACCGCCTTGCCCTCCTGCTTCAGGCGTGCCATCTCAGCTTTGCAGCGGGCCAGCCAGCGGACGGTCCGCTCACAGCTGGCCTTGGAGTAAGCGTGCTGGGCGGGGTTCTCGACGCACTCGTCAAAGGCCATGGCAATGGTGGAACCGAGGTTCGCCTGGATTCGGATGCTTTCCTCAGGGCCCATAAAGATCCGGTGGCCGTCCAGATGAGAGGCGAAGGTGACGCCCTCTTCGGTAATCTTGCGCAGCTTGGCCAGGCTGAACACCTGGAATCCGCCGCTGTCGGTCAGGATGGGGCCGTCCCACCGGGTGAACTTGTGCAGGCCGCCCATGTCTGCCACCAGCTGGTCGCCGGGGCGCAGGTGGAGGTGGTAGGTGTTGCAGAGCATAACCTGAGCGCCGATCTGTTTCAGATCCTGGGCCGACAGGCCGCCCTTGATGGCGCCGGCGGTGGCGACGTTCTGGAAAGCGGGGGTCTGGACGGTGCCGTGAACGGTGCGGAACTCGCCCCGGCGGGCGGCGTGCTTCTGCTTGAGGAGCTTGAAGGTGGTGAGTGAAGGCATAGTTTCCAAATCCTTTCTGTGCACGGAGAACAGCCGTGCGTTCTAGCGGCGTGGGTTACCGTTTACACGAGCTTGCGCCGCAGCAGGCTCATGGGGGGCAAAGCGGGGGTGGGGATGGTGTATCGCTCCATGGCGTGGGGGGTGGAGGTCACATTCTCCCCTGCCTCGTTTTTGATCCATTCGGGGGCGAGGGGGATGCAGCTGCCGTCGGGGGTCAGGGCCTCGATGGTGTCGCCCAGCGACCATTTGCCCCGCTGCTGACAGGAAGCTACGCCGTTCTGCCAGTCATCAACGGTGCCGACAAACTCCCAGTCCCGGATATAGGCGGCGCTGTCGGTGTTCTGCCGGGCCTGCTGGGACCCGAAATAGAACCCCGGCGAATAGTGGCGGTGGCTGGTGCGGGTCAGCTCCTCCAGAACACTCTGGGGCAGCTCAAAGTCGTCCGACATGGGGTCGGCAAGATAAGTATCCAGGGCCTTGCGGTAGGCAGCGGTGACGCTGGCCACATAGTAGAAGGTCTTGGCCCGGCCCTCAATTTTCAGGCTGTCCACGCCCGCTTTGCAGATCAGATCCAGGAAAGGCGCGGTGCACAGATCGTTGGCGTTGAGGATGTAGCTGCCGCCCTCCCCTTCGCCGATCTCATACAGCTGACCGGGGCGGGTCTCCTCGCTTAGATAATATTTCCACCGGCAGGGCTGGGCGCACTGGCCCCGGTTGGCGTCCCGTCCGGTGAGATAGTTGGACAAAAGGCACCGGCCGGAGACGCTCATGCACATAGCTCCGTGGACAAACGCCTCGATCTCCAGTTCCGGCGGGGTCTTGTCCCGCAGGATGGCAATGTCCGTCAGACTCAGCTCCCGGGCCAGCACCACCCGCTTGGCGCCCATCTTATAACAGGCGTTGGCCGCGGCATAGTTGGTGATGCCGGTCTGGGTGGACATATGGACGTCGATCTCAGGGGCATAGGTTTTGCAGGCGTCCAGGACCCCTAGGTCGGCCACAATAAAGGCGTCCACCCCGGCCTTGGCCGCCTGGCGAATGGCTTCGGGCAGGCGGTCGGCCTCCTCATTGGTGGGCAGGGTGTTCAGGGTCAGATAAACCTTTCTTCCTCTGGCGTGGGCGAAGATCACCCCTTCTTCCAGCTGTTCCGGGGTGAAATTGGCGGGGGCGGAGCGCATCCCAAATTCAGGCATCCCGCAGTAGACGGCGTCCGCGCCATAGCAGACGGCGTAGCGCAGACGCTCCAGATCTCCGGCCGGAGCCAGCAGTTCCGGGATTTGCAGCATAAAAATGATCCTCTCTTTCCGGGCCCGATCAGAGGGCCTTATTCACTGCCCAAGCAGTTTGGCAGTTGGCGTTGTGCTCGGACAGAGTGCGTGCGTAGTAGTAGTGGCCGGTCAGGTCGGTCACAAAGAAATAGCAGTCCTCTACTTCGGGGTCCGGGTCGGGCCAAAGAGATGCCTTGATGGCGTCCAGACCGGGGTTCGAGATGGGGCCTGCCGGCAGCCCGACACAGGAATAGGTGTCGTAGGCGGCCAGAATTTCCGCCGGGATATTCTCCCATCCGCCAAAATAAGGGGCTACCCAGTTCCAGAGGTAGTTGTTGTCCTCATCGTTCTGGATATAGCTGGAGGCGTTGCTCTGGAGCAGCGGATGGGGGGAATCTTCGGCCAGACGGTTGCGGAACACCTGGGCCACATTGCTGTCCTGGTCGTTGCCGGCTTCTTCCTGAACAAAGGAAGCCAGGGTGATCAGTTCGGGCAGGGTCATCCCCTGCTCTTCCATAGCCTGGTACATTTCCTCGGTAATCATGGAGTCAAACCGGGCATAGAAGGTGGCCACATAGTCGTGGACGGTGCCGTCGTTCAAGAACTCATAGGTGTCCGGGAAAAGATATCCCTCGCACTTCATGAAGCGGCCGGGGGCGTCGGCGTCCTCGGGCACATACTGCCAGAAAGTATATTCGCTGAAATCGCCGTGGTTGGCTTCTTCCAGGAATTCTTCTGCCGTGCACAGGCCGGCGGCTTCCATCTTCTGGGCGATGGCGATGGCGGTGCTCCCCTCGGGGAAGGTCAGCCGGGTGGACTCGGCGGCAGCATAAACCGACAGAGTCTCCACCACCGCGGCATAGCTCTGCCCCTCCTTCAGCTCAAAGGTGCCGTATTGCAGCTGGGCGGCAGCGCCCTGCTCCTTCACATACCAGCGGAACACCAGCGGGAACCGGATTACCCCGGCCTGGCCCAGCGCATCGGCGATGGCGGAGACACTGCTGCCTTTTTGGATGGTTACGGTCACATCGGCCCCATCCTCCCGGCCTTCGATCTCTCCTTTTACCGTGAGGGCCGCCGCGGCTGCTGCGAGGATAATCACCAACAGCAGTACCAGCAACACCTTGGGCCAGAGTCGTTTGTTTGCAGCATGGGCCGCGCCTGTATTCCGTTTGCTCATAAATTTCTCGTTCCTTTAATTTTGTCGTATCGTTTGATGGATACATCCCGAGCTAGGTTGCCCGGGATAAGGGGCGGATATGACCAGAGGGCAGCGGCTTTAATTTTCCAGCATCAGCCGCATATAGGTCTCGCTGACATCGAAGGGCGCCCCCTCAAAACGGATCATGCCGTAATCCATCCGGGTCCCCTCCCCCAAAAAGAGGTTTTGGGCCGCGCCGATGGTGACCACCGCCTTTTCGACGATGATCTCCTTTTCCCGCGCCGCTTCCATCAGAGTTTCGGCGGCGCGGTCATCCTCTGCCAGAAGCTCCACAAAATAGAGTGTATCATCCTGGCGGAAATAGACACCGTAGCCGTGGCTGTCCGAAATAAGGGTGGCCCCCCGGGAGTAGAGATCTCCCAGCACGATGGCCATCTGTTCCGGCGCCATCTGAACGGCGTTGGGGGCGTATTTCTGCCGCAGCTCACAGAGATTCTTGGCGGTTATGGTGTCAAACTCGGCCTGGCTCCAGATGTTCCGGCGGACCGGCCGGTTGAGGCAGCGCAGCGCGAACGCCTGCGCAAACCCGCGGCTGCGGAAAAACTCGGTCTGGGCGGCGCCCGAGGGCACCACTACGGAGAAATCGGCTCCCCGCTGCTTCTGCTGTGCGCAGACAAAATCCACCAGCCCGGCGGCGGTGCCGTTGTCTGTGCTGCAAAGGCCGTAGAGATAACTGCCGGCCCGCCCCCGGATGGAGATGGGAACCGCCAGCACCAAAGCCTGCAACTGACCGTTTTCCTCCGCGACGTATGCGTTTTCTGTGCCGGCAAAACGGCAGATGGCTTTCTCGGCAAAGTCGGCCGGTTCGCCGCGCTTGCATTCCCAGAGAGCTTTCATAGCCGCCAGATCGGACGGCTGCATCAACCGAAACATAATATCAGGATTCCCCTTTCTCTCATTTTTTCCAAAGGGCTGCAAAATGGCCCTGTTACAGTGCGCCGAGCCGCTGGACGATCTCGCTCTGAATGTCCTCGATGGAGCGCATCTGCCCCCCATGGGTGCAGTTGATCGCCTCCCAGCGGTATCTCTGGGCGCAGTATTCTGCCGCGCAGCGGCTGTGGGCCAGATAAGCCAGATCTTTTTCGTGAATATCCTTTTTGCTCTCGTCGCCGTGGTAGCGGCCGGTCATCAGCTGCTGGCTGACCGCCGGGTCCACCCGGAGATAGAACACCCGGTCCGGCGCGGGCAGCCCCAGCAGCCGGAACTCGTAGTCGAACAGCCAGTCGAGGAACGTATCCCACTCTTCCGGCGGGAGCTTCGAGCACTGGTGCACCGCATTGGAGGTGGTATACCGGTCCGCGATGACAATGCCCCCCGCTTCGTAAAAGCTGCCCCAGTTGGTCTTATAGCTGGCGTAGCGGTCCACCGCGAAAAAGCTGGAAGCCGCATAGGCGTTCACATCGTCGGGTTTCTCGCCGAACTGTCCGGCCAGGTACATCCGCACCAGGGCCGAGGAGTCGCTCTCATAATTCGGGAAGGTAATCTCCCGCACCTTTTGCCCGGCCTCCGTCAGAGCCTGGGCCAGGAGCTTTGCCTGGGTGGCCTTGCCGCTGCCGTCCAGCCCCTCAATGACGATCAGTTTCCCCTGGCTCATCGGGCCGCCTCCTGTGCTTTCAGCTGGGCGTATTTCTCCCGCACCTGAGCGGTCCTGCCGCAGCACATCTTGCCCTCCGGGCAGGGGCCTTCCAGGCAGCCGGGGCCGGCGGTGCGGAAGAGATGGGGCACAACCGGATAGACCAGCCGCAGCATTTCGTCGGCCAGGGCCCGGATCTCCCACTGGGCCCGCTCGCAACAGCGCAGCCGGAAAAAGTTCAGCAGGCTGCGGGCGTTCATGGTGACCACCATCTTTGTCTCGCAGGCGTTGGGCAGCACAAAGCGGGCGTCCTCGTTGGCCTGTTTGGAGGCCTTGGCCCGGGCCTGCTTTTCGGGCAGCCCTTCTTCCATCAGGCGGGCGGTGTGGGCCTCTTCCAGCTTGGCGACAAGATCGAGGTAGCGGGCGGCATCCTCTTTCATGCTGTCGAGAAAAGCCGCCTTTGCCTCGGGGATGGCCTCGATTTCAGGGGGAACCACATAGCGGAAATCGTCCAGCCGGACGTACCGCTGGCTCTGGACGCTGAAAGAAGCGATCCGGTGCCGGGTGATCTGGGCCAGCAGCGTCCGGCTGACCCCCTCAATGCCGAAGGTAAAGCTGGCATGTTCCAGGGGGCTGGCGTGGCCCAGATCGCTGAGCATCTCCAGGAAGCGGGCGGCCTTTTCGGCGTCCAGACCATCCAGAAGGTCCTCGATGTGGGCGTCCGAGTAGCAGAGCTTGGCCGCCGCAGCCACCACTTTTTCAGGTTCCGGTGTGTGCGCAATCAGTCGAACCGTCATCATACTTCCTTCACTCCTCCGAAGATACTTTGGTCAGCGGGGCGAAGTTTGCCATTGTCTTTTTGACGCCGACCTTTTCAAAATTGATTTCCACGATAAAATCCCCGGCGGCGGGGGTCACCCGCAGCACCTTGCCCCGGCCAAAGACCTTGTGCATCACAATGTCCCCGGGAGCGTAGCGTTTGCTGCCCGGGGTGGGTTTGGCGGGGGCAGCGGGGGCCGGACGAGAGGCGCCGGGGGTTCCGGTTCCCCGGGCGGCATACCCGGCGCCAAAGCCCCGGCTGGCGGGGCGCTGCTCGCCGGCGTTGTACTCCCGGTTCAGGTAGGCGGCGCGGCTGTAACCGGCGCCAAAGCCGCCGGAAGCCGCTGTCCGGCCCCAGCCCGACGGACCGGAATAGCCCGATGCGCCGCCCGGGACGGTGTCGGAGTAATCCTGCCGCCAGCCGCCCATCCGGCTGGCACGCTCCAGGGCGGGGCTGCAGCTCTCTTCCAGATACTCGGGCTCAATCTCCCGCAAGAACCGGCTGGGCTCGTTGCGGCGGGTCTGGCCGTAGAGCATCCGGCTGACGCTGTTGGAGAGATACAGTTCCTTTTTGGCCCGGGTAATGCCCACATAGGCCAGGCGGCGCTCCTCCTCCAAATCGGCCTCGGAGTACTTGCTCATCTCGCTGGGGAAAACGCCTTCCTCCATGCCCACCAAAAAGACATAGGGAAACTCCAGGCCCTTGGCGGAGTGAATGGTCATCAGCACCACCTGGTCGCTGTCCTCGTTGTAGCTGTCGATGTCGCTGATCAGGGCGATTTCCTCGAGATAGCCCTCCAGGGTGGCGTCCACCCCCTTCTGGTCGCAGTAGTTTTTGACGTTATTCACCAGCTGACCCAGGTTCTGCAGCCGGTCCTCGGCGTCCTCGTGGCCCTGGGCGGCCTGCTGTTCCAGCATCCGCTTATAGCCGGTCAGCTCGATCAGCTGGCTGGCGAAGAGATCCAGGGGGCTGGTTTCCAGCGCGTCGCAGAGCTTCTGGTACATCTGGTAGAAGCTGAGCAGCGGCATCACGGCCCGGGACAGCCGGGCATACTGATCGGCCCGGCTGATGATGTGCAGCATGCTGACCCCCTCCTGGGCGGCCAGCTCGGCGATGGTCTCGATGGTGGTGGCGCCGATCTTGCGGGCGGGTTCATTGATGATCCGACGCAGTCGGACGTCGTCCTGGGGGTTGGCCACAATGGACATATAGGAGTGGATGTCCTTAACCTCTTTGCGGTCGTTAAACCGCTGCCCGCCCACAATCTTGTGGGGGATGCCCGCCCGGGTGAAGTAGTTTTCGATGGGGGCCGACTGGGCGTTCATCCGGTAAAGGATCGCGTGGTCGGACAGATGCCCCCCGGCCCGCAGGTGCTGGCCGATGACGTCTGCAATGTGCATGGCCTCGTCGGACTCGTTCTCAGCCCGATAGACATGAACCTTTTCTCCCTCGCCGTTGTTGGTCCAGAGCTCCTTGCCCTTTCGCTCGGTGTTGTGGCAGATCACACAGTTGGCCGCGTTGAGGATATTGGAGGTGGAGCGGTAGTTCTGCTCCAGCCGGATGGTCCGGGCGCGGGGGTAATATTTCTCAAAGTTGAGGATGTTCTCAATGGTGGCGCCCCGGAACCGGTAGATGCTCTGGTCGTCGTCGCCCACCACGCAGATGTTCTGCTCCGGCCCGGTCAGCAGGCTCACCAGCTGGAACTGTGCCACGCTGGTATCCTGATACTCGTCCACCAGCAGATAGCGGTAACGCTCCTGGTAATACTGGCGCACCTCGGGGTGCTCCCGCAAAAGAATCACGGTCTGGTAAATCAGATCGTCGAAATCAAAGGCGCCCGCATCTTTCAGCTTCTTTTCGTATTGGGCGTAGATTCGGGCGGCCAGCGCACCCTTGGTGCTGCCGGCGTTGGCCTGGGCTGCTTCGGCGGGGCTGACCAGCTGGTCCTTCCAGCGGCCGAGCTGATTCAGCGCCGACTTGACGGGGAGAAACTTGTCGTCTACATTCAGCTCTTTGTAGACGTTCTTCATCACCCGCTGGGCGTCGTCGGTGTCGTAGATGGTAAAACTCCGGGGCCAGCCCAGTTCCTCGGCATACCGGCGCAAAAACCGCACGCAGGCCGAGTGGAAGGTGGAGGCAAACACCTCCTGCCCTGCCTCCTCCCCCAGCATCCCGCACAGGCGGCTGCGAAGCTCCCCGGCGGCTTTGTTGGTGAAGGTGATGGCCATGATGTTCCAGCTGCGGACCGGGCTGCGGCTGAGCATCCCCTCCAGCCAGGCGGGGGCCTGGGTTTTGTTATCCACCGCCGCCCGCAGCGCGCGGACGTCCTCGGCCGTCACCTCCCGGGGGGTCTCCCGGCTGCCGTGGGCACTGCCGAACCGGATCAGGTTGGCGATCCGGTTGACCAGCACGGTGGTTTTGCCGCTGCCCGCCCCCGCCAGGATCAGGAGGGGGCCCTCGGTGGTAAAGACCGCCCGCCGCTGCATCTCGTTCAGACGGCCGAACTGCTGCTCGATGTATGTATCCCGGAGGGTACAAAATTCTGTTCTCAAGTCTGTTGCCATTCAGTCTACCCATTCCTTTTCGTAAATCAAATAACAGTATACCACATTCTCGCTGTATTTCACAGAGCTTTGGCGCAAAAAAGCCCGCCCCGGGCGGGGCGGGCAGGTGCAGATTAAGTTTTGTCAGCAGTCGTCGTTGTCGTCGTCGTCATCGCAGGAAGAATAGCAGAAGTTGTTGGTCACAAACTCCAGCTTATCCTTGAGGGCCAGCTCCAGATTGGCGACGGCGTGGACCATATTGGTGGCGGAGTCGTTGATCTCCAGCAGCTTGCACAGATCCAGGCCGTCCATCTCCATAGCGGTCTGCATCTTCTGGCTCTCTGCGCAGAGGATGTGGCTCAAGGCGTTCTCCTGCATGGCGATGCTCTCCAGCAGGTTGAGGATGACCTCATCCATCGACTTGGAGACAAAGCCCGGGCAGGAGGCGCAGGCGTTGTTCATGGAATTCATGGCGTTTGTATTCGATACTGTCATAGCGTAAAACCTTCCTTTCTGGATATGGGTTTACGCCAATGTATGCACCATCTGCTGCAGATGTGCGCCCTGAACGCTTATTTTTTGGTCTGTTCGCGGCTTTTTTCAATGGTTTGGCGGTATCCGCCCGGCCCGTACTGGATGCAGCGGTTGATCCGGCTGATGGTGGCGGTGCTGATCTCGGCGGATTTTACAATCTGCTCATAGGTGCAGCCGTCCAGCAGCATCTTGGCGGCGGCCAGCCGCTGGGCCATGTCCGAGAGCTCTTTCACCGTACACAGGTCCTCGAAAAAGTTGTAACACTCCTCCCGGGTTTCCAGGCTCAGGATCGCGTCGAAGAGTGCGTCGGTCAGTTCGTTTCGTCTGGGTTTTTTTTCTGCCATATTAAGATGGGTCCTCCCTCCGTAGATTGCCCTATAAGTTCCCCTCCACTTTAGCACAGGAAAGTGACGAAGTCAAGCCGCTGTTTCGGGCAATCCCCACAAACAAAAAAACCCGTCGGAATCGACGGGTTTTTTTGCACACACATTTGAGATATTGCCTGTGCAGCGCAGACCGAACAGCTGAGAAGGAGAGCAGCCGGAGGAGGAATGGCCTGCGCTCAATATCTCTGAACAAGAAGAAAAAGATTTTTACAGTTCCAAGGTTTTGTCCCTTGCTGTAACCATATTGTAACTCTTTTTGGAGAGAATTGCAAGAGGTTTTTGTAATTCTTTTGTAATTTAATCGAAATTCTTTTGTAACCACCCGGGATGGCTTACCATTGGTATTCCAGCTCAAAGGACGCCTGGCCCTCTCTCCGGCCCATCACATACCAGCCCGTCTCGGTTTTCCCCCAGAAGACCTCCATCTCCTGCCCCAGAGGCACTTCCCGGTGGTATTTCACCGCCGCAGAGCGGATCGGCCCCTGCTGGATCACTTCCAGAGGCAGCGCGTCACAGGCGATGTCCAGATAACAGGCGTTGTTGATGTGGCCGTTGATATCGCACCGGGAGTAGCTGGCCGGCCAGATCCCCGCGCTGGTCAGTGTTTCCGCCTTGTGAATGGTCTGAGGCAGCTCATAGGGAATCTCAGGGTTCCAGAGGTTGTCCAGTTGTTCCGGCGGGCGGCGGAGAATCCGCCCGGTCTCGGTGTCCACCAGAATCCAGCGGGCGTCTACCTGAGCGATCACAGTTCCGGCAGTGTCCTCCACCTGTAAAATCCGTTTGTTGGTCCCCCGCCGGCTGCGTTCCGGCAGAGTGGTCAGAAGGAGTTTCTCCCCTTTTTGGGGCACCCGCTGGAATTGCAGCGCCTGTTTGCCCAAAAGGTATGCCAGATGATTGGCGCGGAAAAAATCATCCCCCATGCCTTTGGAGTGGGAATGTCTGGTGGCCATGTGCTCGGCATACCGCAGCAGGGCCGATGGCTTCATTAATCCGCGGTAGTCTACGTCGCTCTCCTGTACCGTGACAGCTTCAGTATATTTAACCCAGTCTTCCATGGTTTTAAAACCTCCCGAATTGTAATAGAAAAAGCAGGCCGCGCCGTTGCTGCACAGCCTGCCCGCGTGGATTTAGTACATGTTCCGGTTTTTCCGGCGGACCTTGCGCCAGATATTGAAGCAGGCCAGGGCCAGCATTGCCAGCAAGAGCAGCAGGAACAGATAGCCGCTGCCCCCTTCGTTGTAGCTCTTCATCTCGCTCCACTTCATATCCAGTTCGCTGTTGACCTCGTCGCTCAGGGCGGTGAACACCTGCTCTTTGGCGGCGATTTCCTCCGAGGGATAGGCGATCTCGCTGTACTTGAGCTCCTCGTCCAGCACCTCCCAAACCGCGTCCATGGGGGTGGTGTAGCCGATGTATTCGGCGTTGGCCGCGCCCACATCCACCTCACACATGAAGTTGATGAACATCTCGGCGGCTTCCTGCTGGGTGCTGGTGGCGGGGATGCACATGCAGTCCACCGACAAAACACTCCCCTCTTCCGGGAAGACCCAGGCCAGGTCCGGGTTGTCGTCGATCATGGTGATGGCGTCGCCGGAATAATAAACGCCGATGGCCGCTTCGCCGCCGATCATCTTGTCGAAAATCTCGTCCATCACATAAGCCTGAACCAGGGGCTTCTGGGCTTTGAGCTCCTCCACCACCTCATCCACCTCCGCGGTGGTAGCGGGGTTGATGCTCTTCCCCATCTTAAATGCGCCGATGGCGTAGGCGTCGCGGCTGTTGTTGAACATCAGGATGTTGCCTGCATACTGTTCATCCCACAGATCGGCCCAGCAGGTGGGCGCCTGCTCCACCATGGTGGTGTTGTAGATGATGCCGGTGGTGCAGAGCATATAAGGCACCGTATAGGCGTTGTCGGGGTCGTAATCCGGGTTGTGGTACTCCTCGTTGATCTGCTGGAAATTGGGGATGTTGTCGTAGTTCAGGGGCAGCAGCATATCCTCGGCGATCATCTTGGCCACCATGTAATCCGAGGGGATGACAATGTCGTAGCTGGCCGCGCCGGACTTGAGCTTGGCGTACATGGATTCGTTGGAATCGAAGGTGGTGTAATTGACCTCGATGCCGGTGAGTTTTTCAAAAGCGGCCACCACATCCACACTGTCGTCCGAGCCGTTGGAGATGTATTCGCCCCAGTTGTAGACATTCAGGGTGACTCCCTGCCCGGCGAAGCGGGTCCAGTCATAGTCGGCCGAGACGCTGATCTCCTCGGTGACTTCGAGGGTCCCCTGGGCCGAAGCCGCCAGCGGGAGCGCCAGCCCCAGAGCCAGCGCCAGCAAGAATGCATAGATGCGTTTCATCTGTCTTCCCTCCCCTTATCATGCGTCTTCACGCGTCGCCTTCTGGTTGAGGCGGTAGCGGCGGCTCTCCATGGCGTTGGACACCAGGATGATGCTCAGGATCACCATAAACATAATGGTGGACAGAGCGTAGATCTCCGGGCTGACCTTTTTGCGGGTCATGGAATAGATGGCAATGGGCAGCGTCTCCACCGTGCCGCAGTTGAAGTAAGAGATCATAAAGTCGTCGATGGAGTAGGTCAGGCAGATCAGGAACGCCGAGAGAATCGCCGGGCTGATCTCGGGCAGAATCACTTTGAAGAAAGCCTGCCGGGGGTCACAGCCCAGATCCAGCGCCGCCTCATAGAGATGGATGTCCATCTGGCGGAGTTTGGGGCTGACGTTGAAGATCACATAGGGCACATTGAAGGCAATGTGGGCGATGAGCAGGGTGGGCAAGCCCATGATGGTATCCGGCAGCCAGGAGGCCCCCACCGCAAATTTCTGGTAGGCCACAAAAAGCAGCATCAGGGAGATACCGGTAATAATCTCGGGGTTAACCACCGGGATATAGGTGATGTTGGTGACAATCAACTGAGACTTGCGGCCCATGGAGGCGATGCCCAGGGCAGCGGCTGTGCCCAGAACGGTGGCGATGACCGCCGAGATCAGGGCGACTTCCAGCGAAACCCAGAGGGCCCGAAGAATGGATGCGTTGGAGAACAGGCTGGCATACCATTTCAGGGTGAAACCGGTGAAGAGAGAATACCCCTTGCTCTGGTTGAAGCTGAAGACGATCATATAGGCGATGGGCAGATACATAAAGGCGAAAAAGAGCACCACATACGCCCGCTGCATCAGACGGAGATGTTTGGTTTTCATCAGGACACCCCCTCCATTTCGTTTTCATCAAAGCTCGAAGTGAAGCTCATGCAGACCAGAACAATGATCATCAGCACCAGGCTCATGGCCGAACCGGTGTTCAGGTTGTAGCTGTTGCCCAAAAACTGCATCTCGATCAGGTCGCCGATCAAGAGGTTTGAGCCGCCGCCCAGCATACGGCTGATGACAAAGGTGGACACCGCCGGGACAAACACCATAGTAATGCCGGTGCAGATGCCGGGCACACTCATGGGGATCAGCACCCGGAACAGGGTCTTGGTGGTGTTGGCGCCCAGATCCTGGGCCGCCTCCACCAGGCTGGGGTCAATCTTGGTCATGCTGGTGTAAAGGGGCAGGATCATATAGGGGAGATAGTTGTACACCATGCCCAGAACCACTGCGCCGGAGGTGTTCAGCATGTTAAAGGGTCCGAGATTGAAAAAGCCCAGAACCGCATTCACCGGGCCGTTGACACTGAGCAGGCCCATCCAGGCGTAGGTGCGGAGCAGAAAGTTCATCCACATGGGCAGCATCACCAGCATCAGCATGATGTGCTGCTTGTTGACCCGCAGCCGGGAGAGAAAATATCCCACCGGAAACGCCAGGATCAAACAAATCACAGTGGCGATCAAAGCCAGCAGCAGGCTCCGGGCAAAGACCGAGCCATAACCGCTGATGGCCAAAAGGTTATCCAGAGTGAAATTCCCCTCTCCGTCGGTCAGGGCGTAGTACACCACGATCAGGAGCGGAATCACGGTAAAGAGGGCCATCCAGACAAAATAAGGATAGGCCAGTTTCTTGTCATAAATTTTCATCCGGCATCACCCCTCACGCGCCATAATGTGGATCTCGTTGGGGCCGATCCGCATACCGATGGTCTCCCCGGGCGTGCAGGCGCGGGTGGAGTGGATCAGCCACTCCCGGCCGTCGCAGTCCACATGCATCTCGTAATGGACACCCTTGAAAATCACGTCGTTGACCACGCCGGTGAGCTGGCCCTCCAGCGGGGTGACAATCTCGATGTCCTCGGGGCGGACCACCACCTGGACGCTCTGCTCGGGCTTGAACCCGCGGTCCACACAGGGGAACTGTGTCCCCGCAAAGGAGACCAGGAAATCCCGGTGCATAACGCCGTCGATGATGTTCGAGTCACCGATAAAGTCCGCTACAAAGGCGTTCTTGGGCTCGTTGTAAATCTCCTGGGGAGTACCCACCTGCTGGATGCGGCCGCCGTTCATGACAACCACCGTGTCCGACATGGTCAGGGCTTCTTCCTGATCGTGGGTAACATAGATAAAGGTGATGTTCATCTCCCGCTGCAACCGTTTCAGTTCCAGCTGCATTTCCTTGCGCAGCTTGAGGTCCAGTGCGCCCAGGGGCTCGTCCAAAAGCAGGATCTCGGGCTCGTTGACCAGGCTGCGGGCGATGGCCACGCGCTGCTGCTGGCCGCCCGACATCTGGCTGATGCTCCGGCGCTCGAAGCCTTTCAGGCCCACAACCTCCAGCATATCCCGAACCTTGGTGCGGATGACGGCCTCGTCCAGCTTTTTCAGCCGCAGGCCGAAGGCGACGTTTTCAAAGACATTCAGATGCGGGAAAAGCGCGTACTTCTGAAACACGGTGTTTACCGGACGCCGATAGGGCGGCACCCCGGTGATGTTCTTGCCCCGCAAATTGACGGTGCCCGAATTGGGCTCCAGAAAGCCGGCAATCAGGCGCAGGGTGGTGGTTTTGCCGCAGCCGGAGGAGCCCAGCAGGGTTACAAACTCCTTGTCGTGAATGTCCAGATTCAGCCCGTCCAGAATTCGCTGGCCGTCAAATTCCACAACAATATCCCGCAGGGATACAATCACCGAATTATCCATTATCTTTTTTATACCTCCCCATATGTTCAGCCGGCTTGGGGCAGCAAGCGCTCTGGCCCAGAGCGTGCCGACGCCCCATCCGGCAGTTCGACAAAAAGTCCTTTAATTTTTATCTTAAACAATCCCCGGGTAAAAGTCAATTCCTTCTGTATCCCCTCTCACCGGTCTTTTTTGAAAAATTGCGTTTTGTCAAAATTTTCTGTTTTATTTTTCTGTATCCGTTTTATATTCTGCCGCCCAGGGTCAAAAAAATCCCGGAGCAGCTTTTTCACCAGCTGTTCCGGGAGGAATTTGTCTTACGATTCGCTTGCAGTTTCGGTGTTCTCTGTGCTGGTCAGCTCCGCCGGGGTGCGGCAGAGATTCTGGACGGTGGTCAGATCCACCCGATAGATGGAGTCGTCCCCTTCCACCCACAGGTAACAGCCATCCTCCGCGATGGAATACCGCAGGTTGACCACCGTATCAAAGGTGGTGGCCCGGACTGTTACCGCCGGAGCATCCAGCCCATAATCCGCCAGGGCTGCGCCGGTGATCTGACCCGAGACGTAACTCGTCAAAGAGGAAAAAATCTGGTCCAGAACGGTTTCGTCTAGTACAGCATCGGGCTCCGAAGTCAGCCGCCAGACGGTGGTGTACTCCACCGCCTCGCTCTCCGCCGATTCGGTGCTGTCCGCTGCGTCTTCCTCCACCGGCTGGGAGACTGCCTGCAAGCAGACGGTGTAGCTCTGATCTCCCTCCGAGACGGTGTACTCCACCTGTTCCAGCTCACTGGAACTCAGGCCCGTGGGGTTAAAGGATTCAAAGAGCGCCTCTTTGGTGTATTCAAAGCACTCCGCCTTGGAGGAAGAGGCGGTATAGATGGCCGTGTCCCCTTCTTTTTGCAGGTAGATGTCTCCGGTGACCGGGTTTGTGTCGCCAAAGGTGAATCGGTTGGTCTGACCGGCTGCCGTCACCTGGACGGTGAGCAGGGGCGATTCCGTGCCGTAGCTCTCCCCTTCCTCTGCGGTCAGCCGGCGCTTGGCGTTGAAATCGCAGAGGGCTGCGGCCATGCTGTTGCAGAGGGTCTGGTTGAGGTGGTAGTCCGGGTCATCCGCCAGAGTCCAGTTCTCTCCGTCATAATTCAGGAGGAGCGTTTCCTCCTGATAGGTGTATTGGATCTGGGTCAGATCTTCCACCGCGAAGCTCGACAGCGGGATGGTCCCCTCCTCGGCGGCACTGGCCGCCTGTTCCGCCTGGGTGTTTGCATTGACCACAAAGGCCAGCGCCGCCCCGGCCAGGAGGATCAGCACCAGCAAGATCCCCAGGGTTTTCTGTTTTGCCTTCAATGCGGCTCCCTCCTTTTATCTTCTGCGCCGGCGGATGGAGACCACCGCTCCCACAATCAGAAGCACCGCCGGGATCAGAATCACAAATACCAGCCCCAGGATGGAAGCCACTCCGCCCGGGATGGTCAGCTGGTCGGCTTCCAGCGCTTTGGATTCAATGAGGATCGAGCTGGACTGGCCGGTGAGAGAGGCTGCGCAGCCCAACAGGAAATCACAGTTGCCCGGTACGCTGAGATAGACATTTTCGTTGTCCATGTTGGCGCAGCCGATCCAGATCACTTCTGCGCCGGTGGTGTCGTTCTGAGCGTAAGCTGCCAGGGCAAAGGGGCCGTCCAGATCCCCTTCCTCTTTTTCCACGGTGGTCATATTGTACCCTGCCGTTTTGCTGTATGCAGAGTCCGAAGTGGTCAGCAGAGCCTCGGAGAAAATACCATCCATCTGGGTCATGGTAATGCCCTGAGCCATCTGAAGCAGAACATAGCGGCTGGTATCCAGGCCGTCCAGGGCGGTGCTTTCTTCGGTATAAGCGTAGTCCGGCAGCAGGTAGTAGTTGTAGCCGTAGAGGCTGTAATTGGGGTCGCCTTCCACCACCAGACCCTCCACCCGGGAGAGGCCGAACTGGGCCAGGACGCTGTCCAGGTTGGGGGTGCTGTAATAGGCGTCGGTCATTACCATCAGTTTGCCGCCGTTTTCCAGATACTCGGTCAGGGCGGCAACCTCGTTGACCAGCCCTTCCTCCGCGGTAAAATCGTTGGCCGGGCAGTTGATGATCAGGAGCGCACAGTCATCGGGGATTTCGCTGCTCAGCAGATTCAGCTCCTGCGCTTCGATGTTCTGGGCGTCCAGAGCATCCAGCAGGCTCTGGGTCAGGGCCAGCTCGCCGTGGTTGGTGGTGTAGTAGGCGGCGCTTGCCTCCCCGCTGGTCAGCCGATAGAGGGCCGAGGTGATCCTGTCCTCCCCCGCAAACTTCACGCTGTAAGTGCCCGAGTAATAGTAATCGGAGTAGTCGTATTCATAGAGATCGGCGGCGTCCAGCACAACGCTGTCCTCCCCTGCGTCCAGGATCAGGCTGCCCGAGGAGACATTCTGGGCGCCGTACTGTGCGGCAAAGGTGGGGTAAACCGCCGGGTCTTTCTGCTCCCAGGTCAGATGGCTGCTCTCGGAGGCATACCGGTCCAGCAGCCGGGTGATGATGGCATCCTCGCTGCCGGTTTCGCAGAGGTAATAGATGGTGATGTCCTGTTCGAGGCTCTGGGTCAGTGCGCCAGATTGCTCGCTCAGGGTGTAGAGTCCGGCCTCCGAGAGGTCAAACTCGGTGTACCGGGTGGGGATCATCCGGACGACCAGGTTCACCAGCACCGCCAGCACCACCACTGCCGCGAGGATCGCTGTGGAGAGCAGCCCGTTCCGAAAAATCCGCCCGCCGTCCAGTGCGGGGGTATTCTGTGTTTTCTTCATGGTGTTTCTCCTTTTCGGTCAGTTCCAGCGGCGTTTTTCAAGGCTCATCCCGCAGAAAAAGAGGAACAGCCCCGTCGCGCTGAGGTAGTACACCAGCGCCGGAATGGAAAAGCTGCCGTTGACAAAATCCTCGAAGGGGGTGAAGAGACACAGCGCCTCCAGCACCGCGCTGAACGCTTCGGTGAGCCAGGTGCTCTGGATCACAAAGAGGGCGGCCAGCCCCATACAGAGCAGCGTAAACACCCCGCAGCCCAGGGTCAGGCTCCGGGTACGGAGCCCGGCGATCAGGGCGGCGGCGGCCGCAATGCCGGTAAAGACGGCCAGCGCGGCGGCGCTGCCGGCATTAAACATACTGCGCAGGCTGGGCATCAGATAGGCCAGCAGAAGCACCGAGAAGCTGGACACCGCAGCAATGATCTGGTTTTCGGTCAGGCCGGAGATGTACTCTCCCATGGCGATGGCCGCGCAGCCTAAAAGGAAATAACACAGCAGGCCGGCCAGGTTGGCGGCCAGAGTGGTGGCGGTGGCGCCCAGAGCCCACAGGACCAGGATCATCACCAGATCCAGCAGGCAGGCCAGGCTAAACACGGCGCACATGGAGAAGAATTTGCCCAGTACAATCCCCCACACCGAGACCGGGCTGGTCAGCAGAAGCTGATCGGTGCGGCTGCGCCGCTCTTCGGCCAGGCTGCGCATGGTCAGCACCGGCACATAGAGCAGCAGCATGAAGATGGTGCGGTAGAGGGTGTAATAGCTGAAGTCCGTCAGCCCATACCCCAGGTTCAGCGCCAGGAAATACAGGCCCGAAGACGCCGCCAGAAAAGCGGTCAGCAGATAGCCCATCATGCCGTGGAAAAAACCGCGGAATTCCCGCTTAAAAATTGCAAGCATGGTCCTTACTCCTCCTCGCCGGCGTCATCCCCGGCCTCTTTCTCTTCCGGGGCGTCCTGGGTGCTTTGGGTTTCGTCCTCGTCGGGGGCGTCCTCCGGCTCATCGGTGTTCGCTTGGTCCGAACCGGCTCCGGTCAGCTCCAGGAAAACATCCTCCAGGCTCTTGGTTTCGGCGGTCAAAGACAGCACAATACAGCCCGCCGCCGTCAGTGCCCGGGAGATGTCTGCCCGGATATCCTCGCCCGTAGCGCTCCGGGCGGTAAGATTGACTTCGTCTTCCTTAAAAGAAGGAGTAACTTCTACCTTTTCCACTCCGGGCAGGGATTGGACGGCGGCCAGCACCTGGTCCCGGGTGCCCAGTGCGGTGGCGTGCACTACGCTGTGAGAGCTCAGGGTTTCGCTCAGCTGTTCGGGCGCACCGATGGCCACCAGCTGGCCCTTGGAAAGGATCAGAACCTGGTCGCAGACCGCCTGCACCTCGCTGAGGATATGGCTGGAAAGGATGACCGTATGGGTCCGCCCCAGTTCCTGGATCAATTTTCGGATCTCGATCACCTGGGCAGGGTCCAGGCCAACGGTGGGCTCATCCAAAATAATAATCTGGGGTTTGCCCAGCAGAGCCTGGGCGATGCCCACCCGCTGGCGGTAGCCCTTGGAGAGGTTGCGGATCAGCCGGGGCAGCACTTCCTCCAGGCCGGTCCGCCGGGCGGCGTGGAGCACCTGGTCCTTTCGGGCGGACCGCTTGACCCCTTTCAGCTCGGCGGCAAAGGTCAGATATTCCTGTACCGTCATATCCAGATAGAGAGGCGGCTGCTCGGGCAGATAGCCGATGCACGCCTTTGCCTGGTCGGCCTCCTCCGGCAGCGGATGGCCCGCGATGGTCACCAGGCCGCTGCTGGCCGAGAGATACCCGGTCAGGATGTTCATGATGGTGGATTTGCCGGCGCCGTTGGGCCCCAAAAGACCGTAGATCTGGCCGTCCTCCACCACGAAGGACAGATCCCGGACGGCGGGGCGGCCGCCATATTCTTTGGTCAGATGCGATACTTCAATCACTGCAAAACGCTCCTTATCCTGTTTGGGCGGTCAGCTGGTGCCGCCTCAACGCACAAAAAACGGTTTTCCATGCAGACATTTTAGGCGGAAAATGTGTTCAAATTAAGGCAAAGGGGTGTTAAATTTGGAATCTTCCCCCCGCAGAAAAAACAAAAAGTGCCGTTCCCCGACAAAATCAGGAAACAGCACTCTACTTTGAGCCAAATTACTTGCGGCCAAAACGCTTGTTGAAGCGCTCAACACGTCCGCCAGTGTCAACCAGCTTCTGCTTGCCAGTGTAGAAAGGATGGCACTTGGAGCAAACTTCGACGTGGATCTCAGGCTTGGTGGAACGAGTCTTGATCACATTGCCGCACGCGCAGGTGATGGTGCAGTCAACGTAGTTCGGATGGATACCCTGTTTCATTCTTTTCACCTCATTTCTGGTTCTGACAGTTTGGGGCCATATTGAAATGTATGCGCCCATCACAACCTTCAATTTCGGCTACCCCGTCGAGCGGCCTTGGAAACGATTGCTGTAATATTATATCACTCTTTTGAAAAAATGCAAGTGGATAAAATAAAAAATTCCTCTCCCAAACCGTAATTTCTGGTTTGGGAGAGGTCTCTCTCACATCAGCCGACCCGCTGCTTTTTGTCCAGCCGCATCTTGTCCGCAATCATGGCGATAAACTCGCTGTTGGTGGGTTTGCCCCGCAGATTGTGGATGGTGTAGCCAAAATAACTGTTCAGAGTATCCACATCGCCCCGGTCCCAGGCCACCTCGATGGCGTGGCGGATGGCCCGCTCCACCCGGCTGGCGGTAGTGCCGTTCTTTTTGGCGATGGCCGGGTACAGCCGTTTGGTGACGGCGTTGATGTAGTCCGGGCAATCCATCGTCAACAGGATGGCGTCCCGCAAAAACTGGTAGCCTTTGATGTGGGCCGGTACACCGATCTGGTGCAGAATCTCGGTGACCGTCAGCTCGTCGCTGTCCACGCTGGTGTGCAGCACCCGCCGCTCGTGCCCGGCAGCCGCTTTGAGAACCCGGCTGACCAGAACGCTCTCGTCAAAGGGTTTTACAAAATAATAAGCGAACCCTTCATCCAGCAGTTCCTGCACCATTTCCTCGCTCTGGAACGCACCCGTCACAAAGAAAGAAGTCCGGCGCTCCCCCGCTGCGTTGTACCGCTGCTTGACGGCCAGGGCATCCAGCCCCGGCATAAAGGCGTCCAGCAACACAACTTGCGGGCGAATCGAGAGCATTTTCTGCAACACTTTCATTCCATCTTTTTCAACGACAGTTACTTCAACGCCCTTCTGCTCCAATGCCTCGCGGCACTGGGCAGTGATTTCAGCTCCGGTATCAGACATCAAAAATCTTATTTTGTCCATGGTTCTTTCCTCCAATGTGTGCTGTTCCCTTAACACAATGGATTTTACCATATTTTACCAATTACTTCAACAGTAAAAAATGGCAATTTTTGGCAATTATAGTCGGAGCCGTTTTGATATATCGTTTGTTTTTTCGTCATTCCCTGGTTTTGAGCGAGTTTCCGGCCTTGGATCAGCTTCCAATAATTGCCAAAAACTCTGCTTCCGAGAGGACCGGCACCCCCAGAGACTGGGCCTTGGTCAGCTTGGAACCGGCGGCTTCGCCAGCCACAACAAAGCTGGTTTTCTTGGAGACCGAGCCGCTGGCTTTGCCGCCGTTTTTCACGATCAAAGCCTCTGCCTCGCTGCGGGAAAGGCTCTCGAGGGTGCCGGTGACCACGATGGTTTTGCCGGCCAGTTTGTCGGTCTTGGGCTCCCCTTTCCAGCGCATATTGACCCCCAGGTCAGCCAGCCGGTGGACCAGATCCGAGGTGCCCTCTTTGGCGAAGAACTCCACCACGCTCTGGGCCATCACTCCGCCAAAGCCGTCGATCTCGCTGATCTGCTCAATGGTTGCCTCCCGGATGGCTTCCATGGTCTCAAAATGCTCGGCCAGCAGGGCCGCGGCCTTGTCGCCGATGTTCCGGATGCCAAACCCAAAGAGCAGTTTGTCCAGATTGTTCTGTTTGGACCGTTCAATGGCGGCCAAAAGATTGTCGGCGCTCTTGTCCTTGAATTTATCCAGGGTCAAAAGCTGTTCCCGGGTCAGCTCATAGAGATCGGCTGCCGAGTGAACCAGCCCTTTTTCCACCAGCTGGGTGGCGACCGCGGTGCCCAGGCCGTCGATGTCCATGGCGTCCCGGGAGGCAAAGTGGATGATGTTTCGCAGCGCCTGGGCGGGGCACTCCGGGTTGACACAGCGGAGAGCCGCCTCGTCCTGCAAGTGAACCACCGGCGCACCGCAGGAGGGGCAGACGGCGGGCATCTGGTAGGGCCGGGCATCCTCGGCGTGGGCGGTCACCGCGATGACCTCCGGGATGATGTCCCCGGCTTTCCGCACCTGAATGGTATCCCCCAGGCAGAGCCCCAGCTGGCGGATAAAATCCTCGTTATGAAGGGTGGCACGGGAAACGGTGGTGCCCGCCAAAAAGACCGGTTCAAAGGATGCGGTGGGGGTCAGCACACCAGTCCGGCCCACAGCCACCTCGATCCCCAGCAGACGGGTCTCCTTGACCTCCGGCGGGTATTTATAGGCGATGGCCCAGCGGGGGAATTTGTTGGTGGAACCCAGCTGTTCCCGCTGGGCAAAGTCGTTTACTTTAATGACCGCGCCGTCCATATCAAAATCCAGGCTGGCCCGGGAGGCGCCGATCTGCTCGATCTCCGAAATGGCCGTCTCGATGTCGTGGACGATGTGATACCGGGGCGAAACCGGCAGGCCCAGACCTTTCAGATAATCCAGGCTTTCGGCGTGGGAATGGAACTCCACTCCCCTGGCCTGCTGGACATTAAAGACAAAGATCGCCAACCCGCGGCTGCCGGTTACCTTGGGATCCTTCTGGCGCAGAGACCCTGCTGCCGCGTTGCGGGGATTTTTGAAAGGGGTCGCCCCCTGCAATTCTTGCTCGGCGCATAATTTTCGGAAGGCTTCATGGGGCATGTAAACCTCGCCCCGGACTTCCAGATATTCGGGGGCGTTTTTCAGTTTTTTGGGGATGCTGCGGATGGCGGACACATTGGCGGTCACGTCCTCGCCCACCACGCCGTCCCCTCGGGTGGAGGCCCGCACCAGCACGCCGTTTTCATATTCCAGGCTACAGGAAAGACCGTCGATCTTGATTTCTACAACATATTCCGGCTCGAGGCCCGCCTCCCGCACCCGGCGGTCAAAGTCCCGCAGCTCGTCAAAGCTGAAAGCATCCAGAAGGCTCTCCATCTTGACGGCATGGCGCACCTTGGCAAACCGGCTGCTGGCGGTGCCGCCCACATGCTGGGTGGGAGAAGTCTCGGTCACCAGCTGGGGGAATTCGGCTTCCAGTTTGCGCAGTTCCTGGGTCAAAGCGTCGTATTCGTAGTCTTCCAGCTCCGGCGCGTCCTGGTCGTAGTAAAGGCGGTTGTTATATTCAATGACAGCGCGCAGTTCCTCCGCGCGTTTTTTGGCCTGTTCCAGTTCCAAACGAATTCACTCCTGTTCTGCTGCCGTGAAGGGGCAGGTTTTCTCTTATTATATACCATAAAAACGCCCTTAAGGCGAGGGGCTCTCTGCGTAAAACACAAAAGGCGGCAGCCGGTGGTGATACCAGCTGCCGCCAGATAGGGTATGGATTTTTGTTCGCTTAGATCGAGATGGTGTTGCAGACATCGATCAGGACGGGATCCAGAGACTTGGTCATCTCCAGAGCCTCATCCACCGGGTAATCCACCAGGTGCTCACCCTTCATACCGACAATGCGGTTGAACTTGCCCTCTTCGATCAGGCAGACCGCACGGTAGCCCATGGCCGAAGCGTTGACACGGTCCCGCAGAGTGGGAGAACCGCCGCGCTGGACATGGCCCAGGATGGTTGCGCGGGAGTCGATGCCGGTGCGGGCCTGGATCTCGTTGGCGATCTCCTGTGCGTGGCCCACGCCCTCGGCAACAATGATGATAAAGTGGCTCTTGCCGGTCTTCTGGGTCTCGGCGATCTTGTCCAGAATGTCGCGCTGCATGTCAAAGGGCTTCTCGGGCAGCAGAACGGCCATGGCGCCCGAAGCGATGGCAACGTTCAGGGCGATGTAGCCGGCGTTGCGGCCCATAACTTCGACCACGCTGCAGCGGTCGTGGCTCTGGGTGGTATCCCGCAGCTTGTCGATCATCTCCAGGGCGGTATTCATAGCCGTATCATAACCGATGGTGTACTCGGTGCAGCCGATGTCGTTGTCGATGGTGCCGGGCAGGCCGATCATGGGGATGCCGCGGTGGGCCAGAGCCCGGGCGCCGCGGTAGGAGCCGTCGCCGCCGATGACCACCAGGGCGTCGATGCCCAGCTCACGGCACTTGGCAGCGCCCTTGTCCTGGCCTTCCTTGGTCTTGAACTCAAGGCAGCGGGCGGTGTACAGAATGGTACCGCCGGCCTGAATGATGTTGGAAACGCTCCGCAGATTCATTTCAAAGCACTCACCGTTCAGCAGGCCGCTGTAGCCGCGCTGGATGCCGATCATCCGGAAACCCTTATGCAGGCCGGCGCGCACCACAGCGCGAACTGCCGCGTTCATACCGGGGGCGTCGCCGCCGCTGGTCAGCACACCGATGGTCTTGATTTGCTTTTCCATAGTAGAGAACCCTCCATTAACTCTATCATTTCCCTGTTTGAAAACTCTGGGTTTTGTGAGGAGCCGCGCCATCCAACGGGAAAAACCCTGCCATGTCCCCCGCCCAAACCGGCCGGCGGCGCCTCGGAAACAACCCATGATGCTCACATGTCATAGGTGTATTATAGCACATTCCCTTTAATTTGGAAACAGGTCACCCGTTACAATTCATTCACAGAAATGTTATTTTGTTGCAACATTGCCCGCGCCCAGGATGTGTTCCAGCTCCTGATACAGCAGCGGATGCTCCAGCGCATACAATCTGCGGGGCACAGCCAGCTTCTGTTTTTGATCGTTTAGATAAAGGATGACCGGGGTGTTGCCGCTGAAAATTTCCAGCAGATTGATGACCTTGTCGTACTCACGGCAGCTGCGGGAGGGCAGCCGGATATAAAGCCGCTGACCCTGGGGCTGGGCCGGGGCTGCCTGGCTCTGCCCCGGGCCGCGGTAGCGGTCCACCGGGATAATGGCGTCTGCCATCAGCTTGGCGGGTTCGTCCTCCCGCACCGACAGCCGGCCTTCGATGACTACTACTGCGTTTTCCACCAGGGCGTCCCGGTAATTGTCCAGCACCCGGGGAAAGACAATGACCTCCAACGTGCCAGTGAGGTCTTCCACGCTGGTAAAACACATCATGCTGTTGGATTTGGTGGTCATCATCCGGTTTTTCACGATGGTGCAGACAATTCGCACACGGGCTTCGTCCAGCTGGTGGGCGTCCTCTCCGGTCAGGGCCTTGATGGAATGGGTGGCAAACTTGGCAGATTGTTCCCGATAAGCGTCCAGTGGGTGCCCCGACAGATAAAGGCCGCTGACCTCTTTTTCCATTTGCAGCAGTTCCACGTGGGCGTATTCGGGATAGGGGCGGATTTCATAGCCATCCCCTTCGCTGGCCTGGGGCCCGCCCTCCATGGCGGAGAACAGATCCAGCTGGCCTTCCAGATTAAACCGGGCGTCGCTCTCGATGCTCTTGAGGATGCCCTCCACTGCCTCCATCAGGCTCCGGCGGTTGTACTCCATGCAATCGAAAGCACCGGCTTTGATCAGGCTTTCCACCGCCCGGCGGTTCAGTTCGCACCCGTGCATCCGCTTGCAGAAGTCGTACAGCCCCGTAAAGGGGGCCTGCTGCCGCTCGGCCACCACCTTCTCGATCAGGTTGCGGCCCACATTTTTTACGGCGTTCAGGCCAAACCGAATCTGGCCCTTGTCGTCCACCGTAAAACCGCCGTTGGAAATGTTGATGTTCGGGGGCAAAACCTTAATCCCCAGCCGGGCGCACTCGCTGGAATACTCGATGACCTTGTCGGTGTTGTCCAAAACACTGGTCATCAGCGCCGCCATAAACTCCGAAGGATAATGACATTTGAGATAGGCGGTCTGGTACGCCACATAGGCATAGCAGGCTGCGTGGCTCTTGTTGAAGGCGTAGGAGGCGAAACTGGACATTTCATCGTAGATTTCGTTGGCCACCGCCTCAGGGATGCCGTTGGCCACACAGCCGGGGCACTCGTGGCCGGGCTCGGTGCAGCCATGGATAAAATGCTCCCGCTCGGCCTCCATGACGGCGTGCTTTTTCTTGCTCATGGCCCGGCGCACGTTGTCGGCCTGGCCAAAGGAAAAGCCCGCCAGCTCCCGGAAAATCTGCATGACCTGTTCCTGGTAGACGATACAGCCGTTGGTCACGTCCAGAATGTGGGCCAGCTGGGGCGTCTTGTACCGGATCTGGTCCGGCTGGTGCCGGTTGCGCAGATAGGTGGGGATGGAATCCATGGGCCCCGGGCGGTAAAGGCTGATCAGGGCGATGACATCTTCCAGGTTCTTGGGCTGCAGGCCGATGAGGACCTGTTTCATCCCCGAAGATTCCAGCTGAAAAACGCCTTCCGTCTCCCCTTCTCCCAGCATGGCATAGGTGGCGGCGTCATCGTAGTCCAGTTTTTCCATGGAAAAGCCCGGCTCCCGCAAACGGACCGCGTTTTCAGCGTCCCGGATCACCGTCAGGGTCCGAAGACCCAAAAAGTCCATCTTTAAAAGGCCCAGCTCCTCGATCTCGGTCATATTGAACTGGGTCACGGGCAGGCCGTCATTGGTGGCCAGGGGCAGATAGTAGTCGGCGGGCTCAGGGGTGATGACTACGCCTGCCGCATGGGTGGAAGCATGGCGGGGCATCCCCTCCACTTTAAGGGCAGTGTCCACCAGTTCTTTCACCTGGGGGTCGCTGTCGTACATCCGCTTGAGTTCCGAGGAGACTTCCAGCGCCCGGTTGAGGGTCATTTTTAGCTCCATGGGCACCAGTTTGGCCACCACGTCCACGCTCTGATAGGACATGCCCATCACCCGGCCCACATCCCGGATGGCGTTCCGGGCCGCCATGGTGCCGAAGGTGACGATCTGGGCCACATGGTCCGCGCCGTATTTCCGGTTGACGTAGTCGATGACCTCCTGGCGGCGCTCGTAGCAGAAGTCCACGTCGAAGTCGGGCATGCTCACCCGCTCCGGGTTGAGGAACCGCTCAAAGATCAGATTGTAGCGGATGGGGTCGATGTCGGTGATCCCCACACAATAGGCCGCGATACTGCCCGCGCCCGAACCACGGCCCGGGCCCACCGGAATATTCTGGCTCTTGGCATAATTGATGTAGTCAAAGACGATCAGGTAGTAGTTGGTGTACCCCATCGACTTAATGACGCCGATCTCGTATTTCAGCCGTTCCTTGTTGGCCTCAGGGACATTGGGTCCATAGCGGCGCTCCAGCCCCTCCCAGCAGAGTTTTTCGAAATAGAGCTGGTTGTCCATCCCATCCGGCGCTTTATAATAAGGAATCTTGGTGTGACCGAAATCAAAGTCAAAGTTGCACTGCTCGGCGATTTTTGCGGTGTTGGCGCAGGCTTCGGGGGCCATCGAGAACAGATCGTACATTTCATCGGTGGTCTTGAGATAGAATTCCTCGGTCTGAAACTCCATCTTATCCGCGTCCTGGATGGTTTTGCCAGTCTGGATGCAAAGGAGGATGCTCTGCATTTTCGCGTCATCCCGGCGCAGGTAGTGGGCGTCGTTGGTGGCCGCCATGGGGATGCCCGTCTCCCGGGAAAGTTTGATCAGCTGGGGCAGAACGATATCGTCCTCTTCCAGGCCGTGATCCTGGAGCTCGATATAATAGTTGCCCTGGCCAAACAGATCATTGTACCAGAGAGCAGTTGCCTTGGCGCGCTCGTAATCCCCCGCCAGAATCGCCTGGGGAATCTCCCCCGCCAGGCAGGCCGAGAGGCAGATTAACCCCTCGTGGTGCTGTTCCAGCAGCTGCTTGTCCACCCGGGGCTTGGAATAAAACCCCTCAATGAAGGCGGCCGAAACCATCTTAATCAGGTTTTTGTAGCCGGTTTCGTTCTTGCACAGGAGGATCAAATGGTTGTTGCCGTCGATCCGGTTGACTTTATCAAAACGGCTGCGGGTGGCCACATAGACCTCACAGCCGATGATGGGCTTGATTCCCGCTTTCTTGGCGGCTTTGTAGAACTGCACACAGCCATACATGACGCCGTGGTCGGTGCAGGCGATGGCCGTCTGGCCGCACTCCTTCACCCGGTCCATCATCCGGTCGATCCGGCAGGCTCCATCCAACAGGCTATATTCTGTGTGAACATGCAGATGCACAAAATTGCGTTCAGACTGGTTGTCCATTGGCTTCGTTTCTTTCCCCCTTCTCGTTCCGGGCCTGAATCTGCTGTGCCAGCCCCTCCAATTTCTTCATCCGGTGCGAAAGGCCGGATTTGCTCAGTGCGGGCTCGAACTGGCCGCAGAGCGCCCCCAGAGAGAGATCCGGGTAGGCCAGCCGCTTTTCGGCGGCTTCCCGCAGAGGCTCGGGCAGAGCCTCCAATGCGCCTTGTTCTTTCAGGTATCGGATGGCCCGCAGAGTCTGGGCGTTGGCCCGAATGGTCTTGCTCAGATTGGCGGTCTCACAGTTGGTGAACCGGTTGACCTGGTTTCGGACCGATTTCACCGCCTTTTCGCTCCCGATCTTTTTGGCGGCTTCTTCCGCCCCCATAAAAGACAGCAGCGCCTCTACATTGGCGCTGGCCTTGACATAGATCAAATTGATGCTTTTGCGGCGGGTGCGGTGGGGAGCAAACTCATGTTCCGCCAGCAGCGCCTCAAAATCCCGCGCAAGGTTGGTGCGCGGGGTCAGAAATTCCAGGTTATATTCTTTTTGCGGGTCGGTGACCGTGCCGCTGCACAGGAATGCCGAACCAATGTACACGCCAACACAGCCCCGGCAGCGCAGCAGCGCCGGATTGATCTGGAGACTGGTCTCCTCTCCAGTGGTGCCAAACAGGGCGTGCATCTGGGCCACCTCAGCAGGCTCGCGGATGGCGAACTCATAGACGGTCCCGCTGGGGCGCTGTTTTTCCAGGATGCCGCCCTGAACGCCGCAGCGTGCAAACATTTCCTGGGCATAAAAGGCCGTCTTTTTCTGTTCGGTCTGGAATACCAGCCCCTTGGCGTCAAAATATTTTGCAAAACAGGCCACGCCGTAACAGGCCGCCCGCACACAGCAAACTTTCTGTACGCTGCGTGCGACGATCTCCTCCCGTGCCTCAGAAGCAAAGCTCATAGCTTCGTTCCCCTTTTCCTTGATTGTTCCGGGTTCAGCGCGTGGCGTCCCGGTGCTGGACGCTCGGGGCATACCCCTGTTTTTCACAATATTCAGCGATCTTGCGGGCAAATGTAATGGAACGGTGTTTGCCGCCGGTGCATCCCACCGCAATGGTCAGCTGGCTTTTGCCCTCCTTGACATAGAGAGGCAGCGCATACTCCAAAAAGCTCTCGATCCGGCGGAGCAGCTCTTTGGCTTCCTCAAACCCCATCACATAATCTACGACTTCCTGGTCGAGGCCGGTTTTGTGCTTGAGTTCCGGCACATAGAAGGGGTTGGGCAGGCAGCGGACGTCCAGAACCAGATCCGCCTCCTGGGGCAGCCCAAACTTGAACCCGAAGGACATGACCGTCAGCAGCATCGCCGCCCGGGCGTCCCCCCGGGGCAGGAACAGACCGCAGATCCGCTCCCGGTTTTGAGCCGTGGACAAGAGCGAGGTATCGATCACATAATCCGCCCGCCGGGCCAAAGGCTCCAGAATCTTCCGCTCCTGGGCCAGGGCATCCAGGGTGGAAGCCCCTTCTGCAATGCTGATGGGGTGACGGCGGCGGGTCTCTTTGTAGCGGCGGCAGAGTACCTCGTCCGACGCATCCAGAAAGAGAATCCGATACGGGATTTTGTGCAGGTCCAGCTGTTCCAGCGCGCTGAGAATTTCCTCGCTGGAATGGCAGCCCCGCACGTCCATGGAAATCGCCACCTTGGCCAGCTGGTTGTCGCCCGCTTTGGAGAAGGCGACAATCCGCGGCAAAAGCCCGGCAGGGATGTTATCCATACAAAAATATCCGATATCCTCCAGCGCGTTCATCGCCACCGATTTACCAGCGCCGGACAGTCCGCTCACAATCAACAGATCCATTTCCACATTCCCCTCTTTTGATCGATCAGCCCTTTACCACCCGGATCTCCTTTTCCAGCAGATATCCGGTTTTCTCCTGCACGATATCCCGCACTTCGTCGCAGAGCGCCAGCACATCCGCACAGCTGGCCCCGCCCAGATTGACCACAAAGCCGCAGTGCTTTTCGCTGATGGCGGCGCCCCCATGGCGATAGCCCCGAAGGCCGCACTGGTCAATCAGTGCGCCTGCGAACGCCCCGGCCGGCCGCTTGAAGGTACTGCCGGCGCTGGGTTTATCCAGCGGCTGTTTGTCCCGGCGGCGGCCCATGAGATCCTCCATCTTGGCCTGGATCTCCGCCGGGTCGCCGGGGGTCAGGCGGAACTCTGCCGAGAGGATGCAGCCGCCGTTCTCTTCAAAGATGCTGTGACGGTAGCTCAGATCCAGCTCGGCCGCCTCGGCGCAGACGATCTGCCCCTCCTGGTTGAGATACCGCACCCGGGTGAGGACATCTTTCAGTTCCCCGCCGTAGGCCCCGGCATTCATATAGACCGCGCCGCCCACCGTGCCCGGGATGCCATAGGCAAACTCAAGGCCCGTCAAACCGGCGCGCAGAGCCTCCCGGCACAGACTGCTCAAAAGCGTCCCCGCGCCGGCCCGGAGGGTGCAGCCCTCCCGCTGGATGGAGCTTTTCAGGGCAGACGTGTCCAAAATGACGCCGCTCCAGCCCTCATCGGCAAAAAGGATGTTGCTGCCGTTGCCCAAAAGGTAATACGGCAGGCCCGAATCTCTGCAAAGCAGAATAGCTTTACAGAGCTGTTCTTCCTCCTGCGGCGCAACAAAAACACGCGCAGGACCGCCGATTTTAAAGGTGCAGTGCTCGGCCAGGGGTTCATTCTCCCGGTACGGGATACCTGCTGCACCGAGCCCTGCTTTCAGTTGTTCCAGATTCAAAGTTCTTCTCCCTCTTTCTGTGGGTCAGTCCATCTTGTCGTCCAGACCCAGCCGGATCAGCAGCTCTTTGGCTGCGTTGTAGCCCATCTTTTTCTGACGGTTATTGATGGCAGCGGTTTCCAGCACCACTGCCAGGTTGCGGCCGGGCGAAACCGGGATGGAGGTGCTGGGGATGCTGACCCCCAGGATCTCATAGGTCTCGGTCTCGAGGCCGGTGCGCTGATAGTTTTTGCGGGGGTCCCAGGGCTCCAGCTGAACCACCAGGTCGACGGTTTCACTCAGCTTGACGGCGCCCACGCCGTAGACCCGGGCGATGTTGACGATGCCGATGCCCCGCAGCTCGATAAAGTGGCGAATGTTTTCCGGGGCGGTACCTTTAATAAGGCGGTTGGAGACCTTGCGCAGCTCCACGGCATCGTCCGCCACCAGACGGTGGCCCCGTTTGACTAGCTCAATGGCCAGCTCACTCTTGCCGATGCCGCTGTCGCCCAGGATCAGGATGCCTTCGCCGTATACCTCCACCAGAACGCCGTGGCGGGTCACCCGGGGGGCCAGCTCCATGTTCAGCACCGTGATCAGGCTGCCCATCAGGGTGCAGGTGGTCTCGCTGGAGCGCATCAGAGCCACTTTGTATTTTTGGGCCAGCTCCAGCATCTCGGGCAGCGGGGCCAGCTCATCGCTCCGGCTGACGATCACAGCCGGCGGCTGAAGGCTGAACAGCCGGTCCAGAGCTTCATAGCGCCGCTCCGGGGTCTGCTCCGAGAGAAAATTCATCTCCGCCAGGCCGAGGATCTGAAGCCGAAGCTTGTCAAAGTATTCATAGTATCCGGCCAGAAACAGGCCCGGGCGGTTGACCTCTGCAATCTCGACGCTGATTTTTTCCAGCTCGCAGGGGGTGTATACGACGTCCAGGCTGACTTTTTCGGTCAGCTTTTTGAGTGAAACGGTAAAAGTTCCCATATATTTTTTCCTCCCGTAGTGTGTCAAGCCGCATATCAGGCGATGAATATACTTATTATATTATAATGGAATTGGACGCAGATTACAATTCTTCAGCCCGCTTTTCCGCCTGTACAAATTACGGCATCGGCGATCTTTGGTAAAAGTATGTGCCTCTTCTATGCCGGATGCACAAAAATTTTTGAGAAAAAATTGAATTTCCCAAAAACTTTCCCTATAATAAAAACAGCGCCTCGTTTTACATGGATTTTACATAACGATGATTTCAGATTTTACATCCGCCCACTATACTCAAAGCTAAGGAGTATTGAAAGCAAATTTTTTGTAAAACAAAAGCGAGGAAGAATCATGACAATATTTAATGTATTCTCTCTGTTCGGCGGCCTGGCCATGTTCTTGTTTGGCATGGACACCATGGGCAAAGCCCTTGAAAAACAGGCCGGCGGCCAGCTCCAGAAGATCCTGAGCCGCCTGACCGATAACCCCATCAAAGGGTTTGCACTGGGCCTGATCGTCACCGCCATCATCCAAAGCTCCAGCGCCACCACGGTTATGGTGGTTGGTTTCGTCAACAGCGGCATCATGCAGCTGCACCAGGCCATCGGCATCATCATGGGCAGCAACGTGGGCACCACCGTTACCAGCTGGATCCTGAGCCTTTCCGGCCTGGAGGGCGACACATTCTTCATCCAGCTGCTGAAACCCAGCTCCTTCAGCCCGCTTCTGGCCTTCATCGGCATTATTCTTTATATGTGCCGCAGTGAGCGGAAAAAGGGCATCGGCACCATCTTCATCGGGTTTGCCATCCTGATGACCGGCATGAGCGCCATGTCGGCCGCCGTGGAGCCCCTGGAGCATGAGCTCTGGTTCACCGAAATGTTTGTCAAGTTCTCCAACCCCATCCTGGGTGTGCTGGCCGGCACCATTCTGACCGCCATCATCCAGAGCTCCAGCGCCAGCGTGGGTATCCTCCAGGCGCTCAGCTCCACCGGCGTCATCACCTACAGCAGCGCTCTGCCCATCATTATGGGCCAGAACATCGGCACCTGTGCTACTGCTTTGATCTCCTCGGTGGGCACCAACAAAAATGCCCGCCGCGCCGCAATGGTTCACCTGTACTTCAACCTGATCGGTGTCACGGTTTTTCTGGTCAGCTTCTATACTCTGAATAGTTTCCTGCACTTCAGCTTCGTTGGGGATATTATTGAACCCTGGGGCATTGCAATCGTCCACTCGGTGTTCAACCTGTGCACCACCATCATCCTGCTGCCCTTTGCCAATGTTCTGGAAAAGCTGGCGGTTCTCACCATTCCCGACGACGCAAAGAAAGAAGAGTTTGCCCTGCTGGATGAGCGTCTGCTGAACACCCCCGCAGTGGCCGCGGAGCGTGCCCGTGCCGCCACCGCAGATATGGCCGAGCTGGCCCGGGTGGGCGTGCTCCAGGCCATGAGCCTGACCCACAACTGGAACGAGGAGATGGCCCGCAAGGTCGCCGAGCAGGAAAAGCAGGTGGACCGTTACGAGGACGCCCTCGGCACCTACCTGGTCAAACTGTCCAGCTGCGAGCTGAACCATGAGGACAGCAAGCATGTCAATACCCTGTTGCACACCATCAGTGACTTTGAGCGGATCAGCGACTACTCGGTCAGCGTGATGGAGAGCGCCCGGGAAATTCATGAGAAATCCGTCTCCTTCTCCCACGATGCCCGGGAGGAGCTGCAGGTCCTGGAGGACGTTGTGCAGGATCTGCTCAACCGCACCACCGAGGCTTTCCGCAAGGATGACCTGCATCTGGCCGGCAAAGTGGAGCCCATGGAGACGGTGGTCAACGAGCTGGTCCGCGCCATCAAGGCCCGGCACATCGCCCGCCTGCAGGCCGGCAGCTGCTCCATTGAATATGGTTTTGTCCTGGACGATCTGCTGACCAGCTATTCCCGTGTCTGCGACCACTGCAGCAATGTGGCTGTGGCCCAGATCGAGGTGGCGCAGGACAGCTTTGACACCCACGCATACCTGAAAGATCTGCGCCACGGCAATGCCGCAGAGGAGAGCGAGGCGTTCCGCCGCCGTCTGGACCGGTATCGCGCTCGTTACCCCTTCCCTGCTGGCACCGAGAACAGCACGGAGGAAAAATAAGCCATGATTTATATTGTCGAGGACGACGCCGCCATCCGGGAGCTGGAACAGTATGCGCTGCAATCCAGCGGTTATGAGGTTGCTGCGTTTGAGTCATCGGAGCCGTTCTGGCAGGCGATGCGCACCGCCGAGCCGGAGTTGGTCATCCTGGACGTCATGCTGCCCGGCGAGGACGGTTTCTCGATCCTGAAAAAGCTGCGCAATACCCCCTCGCTCCGGCGGATGCCCATCATCATGATCACCGCCAAGTCCAGCGAGCTGGACACCGTCCGCGGGCTGGACTGCGGCGCGGACGACTACATTGCAAAACCTTTTGGTATTATGGAGTTCCTCAGCCGGGTCCGGGCTGCGCTGCGGCGCAATGCCCCCCAGACCAGACCCAACGTTTATTCCTTCCACGAGCTGATGATGGACAACGCCCGCCACAGCGTCACCGTCAACGGCGAGGATGTGGACCTGACCTATAAAGAGTACAGCCTGCTCCGGCTCTTGCTGGAAAACTCCAACCTGGTGGTCACCCGGGAAACCATCCTTCAGGTGGTTTGGGGCACCGACATTTCGGTGGAAAGCCGGACGGTGGATATGCACATCCGCACGTTGCGCAAAAAATTGGGCAGTGCCGGGAACTACATCCGCACGGTGCGCAAAGTCGGCTACAAGCTGGCGGATACCAAGGAGGGCACTGAGGAATGAAAATGCGCAGTATGGAGGAAAAGATCGGCTACCGCCTGTTTATGATGGGGTTCCTCGGGCTGGTGTGTACGGCTGTGCTGTGTATCTTTGTATTCCATAAGGCGTTTATCGAACAGGCCTGGCAGTCGCTGGAGTATCAGACCGCCCTGATTGCCGCTATTTATCAGGATAACCCCCAGAATCTGGAGAACATCAGCCCGCAGGAGATTCGCCTGACGCTGATCTCCCCCGACGGAGATGTTCTCTACGAGACTGCCACCGACCAGCAGACGATGGAAAACCACATCGGCCGGCCGGAGATCCAGGAGGCTCTGGAATCCGGTGTGGGGCAGGATATCCGGGATTCCCAGACCATGGGGTATCAGACCTACTATTATGCCCAGCGTCTTTCGGACGGCAACATCCTGCGGATCGCACAGGACTCCCAGAGCCTCTGGTCCATTTACGACGAAGCCCTGCCTGCTATCCTGTTGAGCTGCTTGCTGATGATGGGGATTGCCGCCATCACCGCCGGTATCCTGACCCGGACCCTGATTCAGCCCGTCCTCAAAATGACGGAGGATCTGGACCACATTCAGGAAAATGTCCCCTACCGGGAACTGGCTCCCTTTGCAGAGGCGATCCACTCCGACCGTGTCCTGCGGGAAAACAACGAAAAAATGCGGCAGGAGTTCACCGCCAACGTGAGCCATGAGCTGAAAACCCCGCTGACCAGCATTTCCGGCTACGCCGAGCTGATCGAAACCGGGATGGCAAAACCCGAGGATGTGGCCGAATTCGGCAGCAAAATCCACCGGGAAGCCAGCCGGATGATCCGCCTGGTGAACGACATTTTGCAGCTGTCCCACCTAGACAGCGTCCGCCCCGAGGGCGAGGCGGTCACCATGGAAACGGTGGATCTGCTGGAGCTGGCCCGTGACTGCGTGGAGCGCCAAAAAGTCAACGCCCGGCACGCTTATGTGGCCCTGAGTTATTTGGGCGAGAGCGCCCCGGTGCTGGGGTCCCGCACCCTGCTGGAAGAGCTGTATCAGAACCTCTGTGACAACGCCATCCGGTACAATCGCCCGGGTGGCAAGGTCCAGCTGGCGGTGGGATGCACACGGGACGGCCACGCATATCTGACCGTCCGGGACAATGGCATCGGCATCCCGAAGGACGCCCAATCCAGTGTCTTTGAGCGTTTTTACCGTGTGGACAAGAGCCGGAGCAAAGCCACCGGCGGCACCGGATTGGGGCTGGCCATCGTCAAAAATATTGCCCGAATCCACAACGCACGGATCAAGCTGGAAAGTGAGGTCGGGGTGGGAACCACCATCACCGTCACCTTCGAGCTGGCCCACTGAGTTTTTACATCACAAAACCGTCGTGAAACGAACGTCTGTCCGCAGCTGCGGGCAGGCGTTTTTTGTTGGGGTAAGATAAGCGCTCTCCCCTTCCCGCAGAGCCTGGTAACTGCCCAGGGACAGAACATCCACCCCTTCGGCCCAGAGTTCTTTCACAGCCCGGGTGCAGGCTTCGGCCAACCATTGGGTGTAGCGGCTGTCGGGGGTCTGGCCCGCTGCCGTGTGGCAGTCCAGCCGGAGGGTGAACTCCCCTGCCCCGTGACAGGTAACCGAGATGGTACAGCGGCGCAGCTCCAGAGGGTGGCCGTCCGGCCAGAACCGCCGTACCCCACCCTGGCCGGTGAGCAGGCGGTAAAGCTCGGTCCGCTCACTGTCCCATTCTGCTCCGCCGCTCTGGGTGAGGAAAAAGCTGTCCTCCCGCAGGGCGGCTTCTCCATTTTCCAGGACGATCCGGGGCAGCAGCAGCCCCTGGGAGAGATTCTTCTCGTACAAATGGGAGGAGATTTCTGCGGCCTCTTTGGCGGTATCCAAAAGACTGGCTAAAACTTTTTCGGATTCCTCACTTTCCGCCGAGAGTTCCTCGCAGTCAAAGCCGCAGACTTGAACCGAGGCAGCGGTCCGTCCGCACTGCTGGGCCAGTACCAGAGCTTCGTAATCCCCCAGGGTCTGCCAGCTGCACCCCGGCGCCAGAAGCAGGTAGTCGCACAGCCGGTAGTTGGCCGCCTGGGGCAGGGCCTCCTGGGCAGCGGTCAGGGCTTTTTCCAGGGTGGAATCCTGGGCGGCCGCGAACTGGATTTCCGCGCTGGCTTTGGAGGAATCTGCCGAGGCTTCCGGCGCCTGGTAGAGCAGCCCCACCGTCCAGCCGCCCTCGTTTTGTTCCAGCAGAATCACCCGGATCATGCTCTCCTGGGTGCTGTCTGCCCGGAAAAACGCCAGGCAGTAGATCGCCAGCAAAAAAACGGCCAGAACTTTCAGCCGGTAATAGGGTTGGGTCATGCGGTGCCCTCCTTCTCTGTTTTTACAGGCCGGAAGCCCAGCCCCTCCCGCCAGAGCAGCCGAAGACAGCAGATCAGAAAACAGATCCGAAACAGGGCCGTCGCCAGCCAGAACAAAACCAGCAGTGCGTCCAGCCGGGAAAAATATCCCATCCCCCAGGCCCGCAAAAGCTCAATCCCTGTATACTCGGGGCTGCGCATCCGGCCCAGGACCAATTCCAGCGCCAGGGTATAACCTGCCTGGATTCCAAAACACCAAAAAGGCAGCAGCGCCCCGCTGCGTTCCTTGCCCTTGGTGCAGAGAAGGGGCAGCGCAAAGTATTCAGGATAAAGCCGCAGTTGGGGCAGCCCGGCCGCCCAGAGACTGGCTGGTTCAGGCCCAAACAAACGCTGCCAGTGCATTCGTCCCCCGAGGCCCAGCAGACAGGCGATTCCCCCCACCAGGAGCACCCACCAGAGAATCCGGGCGGTATAGTTGATGGCGTGGTTTTCCATCCGCCAGCTCAAAAGCACCAGCAAGGGCAGAAGGCCGATCAGGGCGTTGCTGGAGAACTGCTGGCGGCAAACCGCCTGGGCCTGGAGCACGGTCCCCGCCAGTTCGACCCCAAACCAGACCAGAAAGGCGGCGCTCACCAGCCGCCCGGTCCAGGTCTGGGCGCTGAACAGGTTGTAACGCAGGGCGATGGCGCAAAACAACAGGGACGCTGCCGAGAGTGCCAGCGCCCCCGGCAGGCCCAACAGAATCACACCCCGGGCCGAAGATGTTCCCCCCAGCTGGGCAAAGTTTTGCGCCAGGGTGACGCTCACCAGCCCGAGGCCAATGGCAGAAACCGAAAAACCTTTGGATTGGATCATTTTATCTCCTCCGTTTCTGCCAGATATTAAAGGGCCGCCGGGATAGGGTGCGGTAGTTTTGGCGGATCATCCCGTCCTCTGAGATGGGCCGCTGGGGGAAAGGCCGGTCGGCCAGGTATGGCACGCCCATGGCCGACACCCCCGACAGGCTGAACAAAAAGAACAAAAAGGCTGCCACCAGCCCCACCGGCCCGGCCAAACCGGCCGCCACCACGACCACCAGCCGCAGCAATGTGGCCGGCTCATAGAGGGACGGGGTGATAAACACCGCAATGGAGGTGATACTGGCCACCAGGATCACCGGGGTGCTCATCAGCCCCGCCGCGATGGCCGCGTCCCCGATGATCAGGGCCGCTACCAGACTAACCGAATGGCCCAGGGACTGGGGCATCCGAAGCCCGGCTTCCCGGATGATTTCCAAAATCAGAATGACCATGATCATCTCGGCAAAGAGGGGCAGCGGGGTGGCCATCTCTGCCGCCGTGATTTTATAAAGCAGCTGGGGTGGGATCAGCTCCGGCAGATAGACTGCCAGGCAGACAAACACCCCCGGCAGAAAAATCGTCAGGTAGAACGAAACATATTTCAAAATCCGGAGAAAAGAAGAAAAAACCGCCGTGGTGGCATAGTCGTCGAGGCACTCGAAGTTCTCGGCGAACAGGGCCGGCAGCACCAGCGCCGATGGGCTGCCGTTCACCAGGATCACCAGTTTCCCCTCGCAGATTTTGGCTGCGGCCACCGCCGGGCGCTCGGTATAGCTCACCGGGGTGAAGAGCCGGGTCCGGCTGGGCAGAAGCCAGGGAACAAAATAACTGGAATCCAGCAATAATTCCGGTTTGGCGGTTTTGAGGATTTTTCGCACCTTCTCAAGCATCGCCGGGTCCGCCTTGTCCCGGCAGTAGCAGAGGACATATTCGGTCCGCATGGTGGTATCGGCCTGGGCGGCCTCCATGGTAAAGGTGTCGTTCCGGATCAGCCGCCGCAGAAGGCTCAGGTTGATCCGCAGAAGATCGGTGAACCCCTCCCGGGAACCCCGTAGGTTGCCCTCGGCGGAGGGCTCCCCCACCGAGCGGAATTTCATGCTCTGAACAGAAAAAGCGATGGCTTTGTCGCAGCCGTCCAAAAGCAGAATCGCCATGCCCGCGGTCAGGAACATAATCAAGGTATCCATGTCGGCGATGACCGCGCTCTGGGCGGGCAGGTCAGAACGGTGCATCAGCGCCTGGTACACCTCTGCCCCCGTGTGATAAACCTGGGATTCAAAGGGCGGCCGGCTCTCCCGGTTGACGGCGTCCAAAAGCAGCCGCCATAACCCTTCCAGACTGGCCATGCCGTCGAAAATTATAATAGCCCCCGGGCAGCCGTAAAGCCGGATCTGCTTTGCATAATAGTCGGCCGACCCGCCAAAGATTGTATCAAGTGCCGAGAGATTTTCTCCCAGCTGCAATTTGAGTTCCTGCACCCTGAAACACCGTCCTTTTGCTGAACAGTATGCCCGCCCCCGGCGGAGTTCATACCCTGGGGCCGGGCCATTTACCATACCAAGGAGGGGCCGTTTGTGAAGCTCTTAATCGTCCGCACTGTCTTGATCTACCTCTGCGTGCTCTTTGCCATGCGTCTGATGGGCAAGCGTCAGCTGGGGGAACTCCAGCCAGAGGAGTTGGTTTCGACCATCCTGATCTCCAACCTAGCCTCCATTTCCATCGAATCGGAGGAGGTCCCCATCACCGCCAGCCTGATTCCCCTGTTCCTGATTGCGGCCCTGGAGCTGCTGGGCTCCATCCTCAGTTTCCACAATCAGAAATTTTCCAATTTGATGGCCGGCCGCCCCAAAGCGGTGATTCAGGACGGCATCATCGACCAGGAAGCCCTTCGGATGCTCCGGCTGACGGTGGCCGATCTGATGGAGGCGCTGCGGGGCAAGGACGTTTTCGACCCGCGGGATGTCTCCTATGCGGTGGTGGAGACCAACGGGAGCTTGTCGGTGGCCCGGCGTCCGGAAAAAGAGGCCGCTACCCTCTCCGATCTGGGGGCCGCCGTCCGGCAGGCCAACGCCACCATTCCCTTTGTTTTGGACGGGCAGATTTTGGAGGAGAACCTCCGCTGGTGCGGCAAGGACCGGGCCTGGCTGGAGCGGACGGCCGAGGCCAACACCCTGCTGCCGGAAGAGATCCTGCTGCTGGTGGGCAACGACACCGAGGATTATTTTTTGCTGAAAAAAGAAAAACGCCCGGCGGGCGGTTTTGCTGCGAGGTGATGGAATGAAACGATTCTATGCCTGTATTGCCATTTTGGTGGCGGTCGTATTTTTGGCAGGTTACAGCAGCCGCAAGGTACAGAATTTTGTCCAGGATATTTCGGATGTGTTGTACCAGGCGGAAGAATCCCTGGAACAGGAGGATTATCCCGCCGCTTACCGTACCTTAGCCTACGGGGCTGAGCGCTGCCGGGAGATTCGCCACCAGATGGAGACCATCCTGCGCACCGACGATTTCACCAAGCTGGAGGAATATCTCCGGGCTGCCTGCGGTTATCTGGAGCAGGGTGCTCAGGAAGAAACGATCGGAGAACTGCGTCGCGCGGCTGTGGAGGTGGAACGGCTGAACCGGCTCTCCCGGCGTTTGGTGTAAAATGTCGGGCATTTCCGTGATTGCACTGCCGGCAGCCTGTGTGTATAATAAGACTGTACTGTGCCTGACTCCGGGCTGTTTTGGGACGGAGTCTGGCCTTATACATTTTTAAGGGGACGGCGTTCCGCCCCTATCCCCTATTCCAAGAAAAATCCCTTTCCCAGATATAAGGAGGAGCTGCCTATGGACCCGATCCGACTGCTTGTTTCCCTGGACCAGAACTACATCCCCCAGCTTGAGGTACTGCTGGCATCCGTTTACTGGAATAACCCCGGCGATTCTATGGAGGTTTATCTGCTGCACAGCGGCATCCCTGCGCCTGCCCTGGAACCGGTGGGGCGGCTGTGTGAGCGGATGGGATATAGTTTTTACCCGGTGCCCGTGGAGGATGCCCTCTTTGCTAGGGCGCCGATCATGAAGCAGTACCCCAAGGAGATGTATTACCGGCTTCTGGCGGCCCGGCTGCTGCCCCCGCAGCTGGACAAAATCCTCTATCTCGACCCGGACATCCTGGTGATCAATCCTCTGCGCCCCCTCTGGGAGATGCCGCTGGAGGGGCGTTTGTTCGCAGCGGCGGCCCACATCGGCCGGGCAGAGCTGGCCGGCAACGTCAACCGCCTGCGGCTGGGGACCAAAGCGCCCTATTACAATTCCGGCGTCCTGCTCATAAATTTGGAGGAATGTCGGAACAGCATCTCTGAGCAGGAGATTTTCCGTTATGTGGAGGAGCATAAAAAAGAGCTGGTGCTGCCGGATCAGGATGTCCTGAACGCCCTGTATGGAGACCGGATTCTCCCTTTGGACGACGCCATCTGGAACTACGACGCCCGGCACTATAAGTCCTACCACCTGGCCAGTTCCGGCCAGCACGACACCAAATGGGTGATCCAAAACACGGCCATTCTCCATTTCTGCGGCAAGGCCAAACCCTGGAAGCCCGGCTATTTTTATCGCTTCGGGGCCTTATACCTGCACTACGCCCACCGGGCCGGCCAGTTTTTCGGACTGAAAGAAATCTGAGCTGTGTCTCCCCTCCCCCAGGAAAAGAAAGAGGACCCGGCAGATCCTGCTTAAAGCAGAGTCTGCCGGGTCCTTTTGTGCTTTTAAAAGCGGGGCTCAGCCCTTGCGGTCGTCCATCAGCTTGCGCAGTTCGGTGAAGAAACTCTCCACATCCGCAAACTGGCGGTAGACCGAGGCGAAGCGCACATAGGCCACTTCGTCAATTTTTTTCAGTTCCTGCATGGTCAGCTCGCCGATCCGGACGCTGCTGACCTCCCGGTCATAGGAGTTCAGCAGGGTCTGCTCGATGTTGCTGACGGCTTTTTCCAGTGTCTGGTAGCTGACCGGACGCTTTTCACAGGAGCGGAGCATGCCGTTTAACAGCTTTTGGCGGTCAAAAGCCTCCCGGGAATTGTCTTTTTTGATCACCATCAGGGGCAGTGTTTCCACCACTTCGTAGGTGGTAAACCGTTTGCGGCAGCGCAGGCACTCACGACGGCGGCGGATCCGCTCCCCGTCTTCGGTGGGGCGCGAATCAATCACCTTGGATTCTTCGTCGCCGCAGTAGGGACATTTCATGTTAATTCCTCCATTATCAGCTTTGATCGCCTTGGCGGTATGCGATGATCGGGCGGATTACTGTTTCGCCCGGCGGGCAGACGAATTGCGTCCGCTCCAGATGACCCACGCCGAAGTGGAGATGCACAGCGAAGTGTAAACGCCGCTCAGCATACCCATCATCAGGGGGAAGGCAAAGGTGAAGATGCTGTCCAGACCGTACAGCTTGGACACCACACAGAGAACGCCCAGAGCCACTACGGTGGTCACCGTGGTCAGGATGGTACGGCGGGCGGACTGGTTGACCGAGAGATTTACCAGCTCCTCGAAGGGGACCTTCTTGCCCAGGAGCTTCCGGTTCTCACGGATGCGGTCGTAGACCACCACGGTGTCGTTGACCGAGTAGCCCAGGATGGTGAGCATGGCGGCGATAAAGTTGCCGTCCAAAGCAGCCCGAAGCACCACAAAGGTGCCAAAGACCACCATCAGGTCACACAGCAGGGCGAGAATGGCCATCAGGCCGCCGGTCAGGCCGCCGATGTTCTTGAACCGGAAGGCAATATAGATCAGGATCATCAGCAGCGCAAACCCGACCGCCACCAGGCTCTTCTGGAGGAACTTGGTGCCCATCGCGGCGCTGACGTTGCTGAGGGAGAGCTGCTCAAAGGCGTTGGCCTCGTATTCGCTGCCCAGCGCGTCCAGCAGTTCCTCGACCTGGTCGGTGGTCACCGTCTTGTTGCCGGGCAGAGAAATCTTCAGGGTAGACTCGCCGGTGGCAACGTTTTCGCCGGTCTGAAGGGTCAGGTTCTGGCTGCCCAGAGCCTCTTCCGCGGTGGTCTCCACAGAGGCGAGATCCAACTCGCCGGTGTAACTCAGGGTAATCATGGCGCCGCCGGTGAACTCGGTGTCCAGCCGAACGCCCAGAACCGCCGTGCACACCAGGATCAGGGCAATCAGCCCGGCCGAGATGGAGACAAGGATCTTGCGCTTGCCCATCACATCCACCGTGGCCGGAGCTGCGGCTGCCTTATTCTTGGAGGGAGCGCCGTACAGCCAGGGATTGCGCAGGGCGGGAATGGCCGCTGCGCCCCGGATCATCACGCGGGTAGCAAAGACGCCAAAGACGAAGTTCAGCAGAACACCGGTCAGCAGCGTATAGCCGAAGGCGTAGATGGTACCTGCCGTGGAAGGCCCGAAGGCAAAGAACACAAAGTGGAGCAGCTTGGAGAACACGCCGTCGGTGGGGCCAAAAGCGCCCATCAGGACAATGGCCACAATGACGATGGTCACGTTGCCGTCAATGATGGGGGTCAGACCGCGGGCAAAGCCGCTCTTGAGGGCGCCGTCCAGAGATTTGCCGCTGCGCAGCTCCTCTTTCAGCCGCTCCGCCGTGATGACGTTGGCGTCCACGCCCATACCGATGGCCAGGATAATGCCGGCGATGCCCGGCAGGGTCAAGGTAAAGCTCTCAAACACCGGGAAGTACCCCGACACAAAGGCCAGCGTGGCCGTCACCTGACCGGCCAGGGCGATGCAGGCCAGGAAGCCGGGCAGACGGTAGAGCAGGGTCATGATCACCAGGATCAGCACAAAGGCAATGATGCCGGCGTAGACCATGGCCTCCAGGCTGTTCTCACCCAGAGAGGGGCTGATGGTGGAGTAGCTGTCCACCGTCAAAGCAAAGGGCAGCGCGCCGGAGTTGATCTGACGGGCCAGACGCACCACATCCTCCTGGGTGAAGGGGTCCGCCGCCGAGCTGGTGATGATCGCGGTGCCGTCGGTGATGGCGGCGTTGACGGTGGCGGTGCTGATGTTTTCATTGTCCAGCCAGATGCTGATGGTTCCCTTTTCACCATACAGCCGGGTGGTGGCGTCGCCGAAGGCCTTGGCGCCCTCGTCGGTGAACTCAAGGACCACAAAATACTCGGAGGCGCCGCCGGTGGTGGTGGGGCCGTACTGAGCGGTGGCATTCTCGATCATGGAGCCGTCCAGGATCAGGGCGCCGTCGCTGGCGCTCCCCTCCCGGAAGGTCAGATAGGCGGTGGTGCCGATCTCCTCGATGGCGGCCTCGGGGTCAAACTCGGTCTCCCCCGACTGCCACGGGAACTCCAGAATCAGGCTGTCGTCCTGATAATCCACATACAGCTCGTAGTCGGTGACGTTCAGAGCCACCAGACGGTTCTCGATGACGAGCTGGGCCGCGTCCATCTGCTCGTCGGTGGCGTCGTAGTCCCCCGACGGAACAAAGGTCACATTGACGCCGCCCTTGATATCCACACCAAAGCGGATATCGGCCGCGCCTTTGAGATAGGTGGTGGTGACGTCGCCGTAACGGCTGGAGACACCGAAAAATGCGGTGCAGGCAAACGCCACAATCAAAATCGCCGTGACAAACAGATGCCACGCTTTGCCTTTTGTCTTCATAAAAATTCGGAAACCTCCCTATATAATAAATCTCTCTGCACAGGTTTAACACGCATACAGAGAGATTTTGTCAACAGGTCAGCGATTCTTGAGCAGAACCTCAATGGTCGCAAGGCGCGCGCAGAGGGTCAACAGCTGGGAAGCCGTCTCCAGCTCCTGCAGCGAGGGGTAAGTGGGGGCGATGCGCAGATGGCTGTCCTTGGGGTCCAGCCCGTAGGGATAAGCCGCGCCTGCACCGGTCAGGGTGACGCCGGCGTCCTTGCACAGCTGGACGGTCCGTTTGGCGCAGCCCTCCATCAGGTACAGGCTGATGAAGTAGCCGCCCTTGGGGTCGGTCCAGTGGGCGATGTCGCCGCAGGGGGACAGCTGCTCAGCAAAGGTCTGTTTGACCAGATTGAACTTGGGCTCCAGGATGGCGCGGTGTTTGCGCATATGGGCCAGGACGCCCTCTTTGTTCTTGAGGTACTGGACATGACGCAGCTGGTTCATCTTGTCGAAGCTGATGATCATGGGCATCATGTTCTTGAGGATATACCGGATGTTCCGCTCGCTGGCGGCCAGGGCAGCCACACCAGCGCCCGGGTAGGTGATCTTGCTGGTGGAGCAGAAAGTCAGGGGCCGCTCGGGGTTGCCCGCCTTCTGGCACTCATAGAGCAGAGCGGGAATCTCGATCTGCTCGTCGGTCAGATGGTGAACCACATAGGCGTTGTCCCAGATGATCTTGAAGTCGGGGGCAGCGGTCTTCATCCGGGCCAGACGGCGGACCGTCTCGGCCGAGTAGCAGTAGCCGTCGGGGTTGGAGTAGACGGGCACGCACCACATACCCTTGATGCTCTCGTCCTTCTGGACCAGGGCCTCCACCATATCCATGTCGGGGCCGTTCTCGGTCATGGGGATGTTGATCATCTGGAAGCCGAAATACTCGGTGATGCGGAAATGGCGGTCATAACCGGGCACCGGGCAGAGGAACTTGAGTGCATTGTAGTGCCGCCAGGGACGGGGCGAATCCACAAAACCCTGACGCCAGCCCAGGTCGATGAGGTAGTACATCAGCTGCAGAGACGAGTTGCCGCCCACGATCACTTCTTCCATGTCGGCATTCAGCAGCTCGGCAAAGAACCGCCGGGCCTCCGGCATGCCCTCCAGCACGCCGTAGTTGCGGGCGTCAAAACCATCCTCGCCAATGTAATTGTCCATCTTGAGCATTTCCTTGGACAGATCCAGCTGCTCGGTGCAGGGTTTGCCGCGGTCCATGTTCAGGTTCAGGCCCATATTTTTGTAGGTCTGATACTCAACCCGCAGCTTCTGCTGCTCTTCGACCAGTTCTTCCGAACTCATAGCAAGATAATTTGCCATTTCAAACACTCCTTTGCATACTTTCTGTTACCCTTTAGTATATCCATTCCGCCCGGCACCGCGTCAAACCGGCTCCCTGCCAGAGGAGTCTTCTGCCCCGGTTTTTCCCGGGGCGCCCGGTCATTCCCGTTTTGCGCCAGACTATCCTATATTATAGTACACTTTGGCCCCGTAGACAAGAATTTTAGGTCAAAAAAAGCCCGGCTGTGTGCGATGAACGCACAGCCGGACTGATTTTATTGGGGTCTTAGGTAAGGGACGCCTGGTTTTTATACCGTTTGCGAACCGCGCCATACTCCATGTGGGGCTCGCCGCCTTCCACCGTGTCCTCATCGATGGTGACGCGGATGATGGTTGCGTCGGTGGGCACCTCGTACATGATGGGCATCAGGAGATTTTCCATCACGCTGCGCAGACCGCGGGCGCCGCTCTTGCGCTCGATGGTCTTGCGGGCAATGGCACGCAGCGCCTCGTCGGTGAAGACCAGCTCCACATTGTCCATCCCCAGCAGGGCCTTGTACTGCTTGACCAGACTGTTGCGGGGCTCTTTGAGCACTCGCACCAGGGTGTCCTCGTCCAGGGCGTCCAGTACCGTAATCACCGGCAGACGGCCGATCAGCTCGGGGATCAGGCCGAACTTCACTAGGTCGTGGGGCTCCACCTTCCGCAGCAGGGCCTTCTGGGCCTCGCTGGAGTTGTCCTTGAGGGTGCCGCCAAAGCCCAGGGCCGAGCGGTCGGTGCGGCGCTGGATGTATTTGTCCAGGCCGTCGAAAGCGCCGCCGCAGATGAAGAGGATGTTGGTGGTGTCGATCTGGATGAACTCCTGCTGGGGGTGCTTGCGGCCGCCCTGGGGCGGCACGTTGCTGACGGTGCCCTCCAGGATCTTGAGCAGAGCCTGCTGCACGCCCTCGCCGCCCACGTCACGGGTAATGGAGGGGTTCTCGCTCTTGCGGGTGATCTTGTCGATCTCGTCGATATAGATGATGCCGATCTGTGCCCGCTGGACGTCGAAATCCGCCGCCTGGATCAGCTTGAGCAGGATGTTCTCCACATCCTCGCCCACATAGCCGGCCTCGGTCAGGGTGGTGGCGTCCGCGATGGCAAAGGGCACGCCCAGCATCTTGGCCAGGGTCTGGGCCAGCAGGGTCTTGCCCACGCCGGAGGGGCCCAGCAGCAGGACGTTGGACTTTTGCAGCTCCACGTCGTTGCCCTTGCCGCTCAGGATCCGCTTATAGTGGTTATACACCGAAACGGCCAGCACACGTTTGGCCTCGTCCTGGCCGATGACATACTGGTCGAGACCCTCTTTGATCTCGGCGGGGGTCATGATGTTGACCGACAGATTGTCAGCCGCCTGCACCCGGGGCCGCCCTGCCCCGCTCCGTGCCGGCCGGTTGCCGCTGGAGCGGTCCGGTTTATCGGTGAGCAGGTCGTGGCAAAGGCCGATGCACTCGCTGCAGATGTTGACACCCGGGCCAATGATCATCCGTTCCACTTCGTCCTGGTGTTTGCCGCAGAAGCTGCAAACCAGGTCTTTTTCGTTTTTATCTTTGCCGGAATTATTAATCGCCATAACCGTACTTTCCTTTATTCTTTGGTTCAGCGCCGAACGATCACGTCGTCCACCAAACCATATTCCTTGGCCTGCTGGGCGGACATAAAGTTATCCCGCTCGGTGTCCAGCTGCACCCGCTCCAGGGGCTGGCCGGTGTACTCGCTGAGCATCCGGTTGATCTTCTCACGGGTGGCGACGATGTGATCTGCGTGGATCTTGATGTCGGTCGCCTGACCCGAGAGGCCGCCGCCCTGACCGCCGGCGATCAGAGGCTGATGGATCATGATTTCAGCGTTGGGCAGAGCAAACCGCTTGCCCTTGGTGCCGCTGGCCAGCAGGAATGCACCCATGGAAGCCGCCATGCCCATGCAGATGGTGGAAACATCGCACTTGATATACTGCATGGTGTCGTGGATGGCCATGCCTGCGCTGATGGAGCCGCCGGGGCTGTTAATATACAGGCTGATGTCCTTGTCCGGGTCCTGGCCCTCGAGGTACAGCAGCTGGGCAACCACCAGGCTGGCCGTGGTATCGTTGACGTCCTCGCTCAGCACGATGATTCGGTCGTTCAGCAGACGGGAAAATATGTCGTAAGAACGCTCTCCGTGCGCCGACTGTTCTACGACGTAAGGAACAAAGCTCATATAATTCGCCTCCCAAATTAAACTGGTTCAGGTTTTTGCAAAATTGACCGATGCGGCTGCACAAAAACCGCCGCATCGGTCAATTTAAACAACATTTGCTTGCCGGGCTGTCCCCTTTGGCGGGGCTGGCTCAGCACGCGTGCAGCCCGGGCAGAATTACTCTGCGGCAGGTGCATCGGCCTGAGCGGCCTTTTCCACGACATTGGCGTGGCTCTTGATGAAGTCAATCGCCTTGTTGATGGCCAGATCCTTCTTCAGGTCATCCAGGTTGACCAGCTCGCGGACCTTGGACTCTTCCATCTTGTACTGATCGGCGATCCGCTTGATCTCAGCGTCCACATCCTCGTCGGAAGCGATGATGTTCTCAGCCTGAGCCACAGCCTCCAGAGCCAGACGGATCTTGACCTGCTTCTCAGCCTGGGGCATGAAGGAAGCACGGAACTGCTCCATGGTCTGGCCCATATACTTCAGGTAATTGTCCAGGCTCAGGCCCTGCTGCTCCACACGGAATGCGAAGTCGTTGACCATCTCGTCCATCCGGGTGTCGTACATAGCCTGGGGAATCTCAGCCTCCATGCCCTCGACCACCTGATCGACCAGAGCGTTCTCAACAGCCAAGTCGTCCTGCTTGTCCAGCTGCTCCTGGTTGGACTTGCGGATGGACTCCTTGAACTCCTCCAGAGTGTCGTACTCGGAGCAATCCTTGGCCAGCTCGTCGTCCAGAGCGGGCAGCTCCTTGTACTTGACCTCGTGCAGCTTGATCTTGAAGACAGCGGGCTTGCCGGCCAGCTGCTCAGCCTGATACTCGGCGGGGAAGGTCACGTTAACGTCGAACTCCTCGCCGGCGCTGTGGCCCACGATCTGATCCTCGAAGCCGGGGATGAAGCTGCCGCTGCCCAGGGTCAGCTGGTAGTGCTCAGCCTTGCCGCCCTCAAAGGCGACGCCGTCCTGGAAGCCCTCGAAGTCGATGTCCACGATATCGCCGTTCTCAGCAGCGCCCTCACGGGTCATCTCCCGGGCAGCACGCTCCTGCACGCGCTTGAGCTCGGCCTCGACGGTGGACTCCTCCACAGTATGGACGGTCTTCTCCACGTTCAAACCGGTGTAAGCGCCGATCTTGACCTCGGGCTTCACAGCGACCTTAACGGTCAGAACCACGCCGTCCTGCTCGCTGGCAGACTCGACGGTGACCTCGGGGCGGCCCACAGCCTCAATGGCGGCGGCAGCCACAGCGGCCTCGTACTCAGCCGGGAACAGGTTGTTGATGGCGTCGTAGGTGAACACGTCAGCGCCGTACATCTTTTCGATCAGAGAACGGGGAGCCTTGCCCTTGCGGAAGCCCTGAACGGTGTACTTTTTGCCTTCAGTCTTAAAAACCTTCTCGACCTCGGCCTTGAAAGCCGCGGCGTCGATGGAAAACTGCAGTTCAGCCATGCTCTTTTCGAGCTTTTCGCACTTGATGAGATTCATTTTGTTTATCCTCCGCTCAAAGTATTTCGTGCCGGGCCAGGTCTCGCCTGCCCTGCACCTGCGCTGTGCGCCATTTATACGAGCTATCAGCGCACACGCTCTTGGGGTGCAACAATCGCGTCAGCGTTTATTATATCACGCTTAGAGATGAATTGCCAGCCATTTTTTCAGCTTTTTGGAATTTCTTTTCCAGGTTCAGGTGATTTTGTAGGGGCAGAAACGCAGTCCGTCCGCGCTGATGAGCTTGTAACGGATGCCCTCCACATCCCCCTGCACGGCAAAACGGATCGCTGTACCGTGCAGATGACCGTAAAAACAGCGTTTCACGCCGTATTCTTTCAGTGTGGCGACGATCTCGGGGGCGCTGGCGTTGGTGTACACCGGCGGATAGTGGAGAAAGACCAGTTTCTCCTGCCCGGGCTCGGCGGCGTCCAGACTCATCTTGAGCCGGCCGATCTCCCGGTTCATCACCTTTTCGTCGTGGGGCTCGTCCACATCGAACAGCCACCCGCGGGTGCCGCAGATGGAGTAGCCCTCCACGCTGTAAGAATTGTTGTGCAGCAGGTGCAGGGTGTCGAACCCCTGCGCCTTAAAGTATTCCTTCATTTTGTTGGCGGTAGTCCACCAGTAGTCGTGGTTCCCTTTCAGGATGAGCTTCTGCCCGGGGAGACTTTGCAGAAAAGCAAAATCGTGCCGGGTATCGGTCAACCGCATGGCCCAGCTGATATCCCCCGCCAACACTACGGTATCTTCCGGCCGAACCAGCTTTCGCCAGTTGCTCTCCAGCCGTTCAACGTAGCCGTTCCAGCCGGGGAAGATATCCATTGGCTTGGCCGCGCCCAAGGACAGGTGCGGGTCGCCAAGCACAAAAAGAGCCATCGTTGTTTCTCCTGTTCTGCGGACTGTTCGACCGCCTGGGGCTGGGCAGGCCCGGTGGATTTGGATTTGTGGGGGTTACTGCTGATAGCTCAGCGCCACCTGGGCGATCTCGGCCGGGTCGATGACGGTGTTAAACCGCTCGGCCTTCTGCCGCAGGGCGGCCAGGCTGGCCGGGGCGGTGCGCCCGGTGGCCTGCTCCAGGGCCTGCATGGCCTCGAAATCGTTCTCCGGGGCTTCCTGGCCCAGGGCGGCCAGCACGCTGCGGGGGAACTTGAAGGGCGAGGCGGTGGAGAGAACCACCATGGGCACCCCTGCCCGCTGCTGGCGCGCCGCCACATGGAAGGCCACCGCCGTGTGGGTATCGCAGAGATAGCCGTTCTGCTCGTAGCGGGCGCGGATCTCGGCGGCCACCTCTTCCTCCGAGGCCCAGCCGCAGGCAAAACTCTCCTGGATGGCGGCCAGGGTCTCGGGCCGGACGGTGTAGCTCCCCTGCTCGCTGAGCTGCCGCATCAGGGATGCAACCTCGGCGTCGCTGCCGGTGACATGGCAGAGCAGCCGCTCCAGGTTGGAAGAGACCAGAATGTCCATGCTGGGCGAAGAAGTCTTGTAGAACTCCCGCTTGGCAGTATAGGTGCCCGTCTCGAGGAAATCGGTCAGGACATTGTTTTTGTTGGAAGCGCAGACCAGCCGGCCCACCGGCAGGCCCATCCGCTTGGCGTAGTAACCGGCCAGAATATCGCCGAAGTTGCCGGTGGGGACACAGAAGTCCACCTCGTCGCCGAAGTGAATCTTCCCGCCCCGGACCAGCTGGCCATAAGCGGCGAAGTAGTAGACGATCTGGGGCACCAGCCGCCCCCAGTTGATGGAGTTGGCGCTGGAGAGGCGGATGTTCCGCTCGGCCAGCCGGGCGGCGATCTCTTTGTCGGCAAAGACCCGCTTGACGCCGGTCTGGGCATCGTCAAAGTTGCCCCGGACGGCGTAGACGGCGACGTTCTCCCCTTCCTGGGTGGCCATCTGGAGCCGCTGGATCTCGCTGGTGCCGCCGGTGGGATAAAAGACCGCAATCTCCACCCCGGGGATATCGTGGTAACCGTCCAGGGCGGCCTTGCCGGTGTCGCCGCTGGTGGCCACCAGGATCAGGGTCTTTTCGGTGCGGCCCAGATTGCGCTTGGCTTCCACCAGGAGCTTGGGCATCAGCTGCAAAGCGTAGTCCTTAAAGGCACAGGTCGGCCCATGCCACAGCTCCAGCGCGTAGAGAGAATCCGACACAGGGGCCAGAACGTCGGGCTTGCCGCCAAAGGCGGGGCCATAGGTCTTTTCTGCGGCCCGGAGCAGAAACGCCGGATCGTAATCGGTCAGATACTGGCCGAGGATGGAAGCGGCCATGGTCGGATAGTCCAAGGTGCAGAGCTCCTGCGCGTCCACCTGGGGGAAGGTCTCCGGTACAAACAGACCGCCCTCACCCGACAGGCCCTGCGCAATCGCCTCCGAGGAAGTCACTTTCCGGCTGTAATCTCGTGTGCTGAAAAATTGCATTGTAATCGCTCCTTTTCGGCTTGGTCCGGCCCCCACAGGCCGGCACATTTCCCTATACTTTCCCATCTGCGCCCTGCTAATCGCAGGTAAATGCGCCCTTTATAATATGTACCATCCAGCGCCCCGTGTCAAGAGGAATCACTTCCGCCACATCAAAACGGACGGGCATATCACTCTGCCCCGTCTCCTGAAGGTACTGCTGGGCCGCCCGGATCAGCCGGGCCTGCTTTGCGGGGCTGACCGCTGCGGCAGGCCGGGCCAGAGCGCCGGCGCTGCGGGTTTTGACCTCGCAGAGGATCAGCTCCCCTTCCGGCGAGAGCAGAACCAGATCCAGCTCCCCCAGCCGGGTATGGTAATTATGGGTTTTCAAGGTATAGCCCCGGTCGAGATAATACCGGGCCGCTGCCTGTTCCCCACGGCGGCCGGTCTCGGCCCGATCCATTTTACAGATCCTCCTTTTTGCCGTGCCACTTTTTCAAAAAGCTGCGGCGATAAAAAGGCTGGATGCCGTATTCTTCCAGCAGTGCGTAGTGCTGCTGGGTGGGGTAGCCTTTGTGCTTGGCCAGCTGGTACTGGGGGTACTGCCGGTCCAGTTCCAGCATATACCGGTCCCGGCTGACCTTGGCCAGAATGGATGCCGCGCCGATGCTGGCGCTGGTGGCGTCCCCTTTTACCACCGGCTGACTGGGCAGCGCCAGAGCCGATGGGCAGCGGTTGCCGTCCACCAGAACCAGGTTGGGGACAATGTCCAGCCCTTCCACTGCCTGGCACATCCCGCCCATGGTGGCGTTGAGGATGTTGTCCCGGTCGATGATCTCGGGCCCCACAAAGACAATTTTGTAAGCCAGAGCCTTCTGGCAGATCTCGTCGAAAAGCTCCTCCCGCTTTTTCTCGGAGAGCTTTTTGGAGTCGTTGATCCCGTGCACCGGGTTTTCGGGGTCCAGGATGCAGGCCGCCACACAGACCGGCCCGCAGAGCGGCCCCCGCCCCGCCTCGTCTACCCCGGCAAAGCAGCCGTACTGGGCCCGGATGGCGGCGTCGTATTCATAGAGCGGGCGGGAGATTTCCTCGTCGGTCCGGCGTTTCATTCCTCGTCCTCCTCGGCGAAATCCGCCAGGTCATCCCGCTGGGGCGGGCGCTCCAGGGAGATCCGGCCCCACTTGCAGGCCCGGAACTCGTCCACCAGCATAATGGCGCACCGCTCGGTGTTCACCTCGCCGCCCCGCACCAGCAGGCCCCGCTTCCGGCCGATGGCCTCCATCAGCTCATAGGGGGGCAGCCGGAGAGTCTCGGCGTCCAGGTTGTACCGCTGGGCCACCAGGTCGGGATAGTTGCGGCGCACCTCGTCCAACAGGTTCATGGCCAGCTCCTCAATATCCAGGATATCGTCCTTGATGGAGCCGATAAAGGCCAGATTAGAGGCGGTGGCTTTGGAGTCGAATTTCTTCCAGAGAACGCCGGGCATGTCCAGCAGATCGAACTTGTCGGTGCTGACCCACTGTTTGCCCTTGGTGACGCCGGGGCGGTCGGCGGCTTTGGCCCGGGCCGCGCCGGCGAAGGTATTGATAAAGGTGGATTTGCCCACGTTGGGGATGCCGCAGAGCATCACCTGAGTTTTGGCCCCGCCCATTCCCCGCACCTGGCGGCGGGCCAGAAGCTCGGCCAGCTCCCGCTCAATGGCGGTTTTGACGGCGGCAGCGCCCCCCTTCTGCTTGGCGCTGATGGCCACACAGCCGGCGTCGGCGGCCCGGAAATACCGGATCCACTCTTCCGTCACCACGGGATCGGCCAGGTCGGCCTTGTTCAGTGCGTAGAGTTTGGGTTTGCGGGCGGTGATCCGCTCGATCTCCGGGTTCAGGCTGGACAGAGGAATCCGGGCATCCAGCAGCACCAGACTGGCGTCCACATGCTGGATCTCCTGCTCCATCATCCGCAGGGTCTTGGCCATATGGCCCGGGAACCACTGGATGTTATACTGGTTGGCAAACTGCAGTTCTTCGTTTTTCATTCTACCACTCCCATATCTTCAAGGGGCAAAAAGCAGACCAGAACCTTGCCCAAAATGTCAGTTTCGGGGATGCAGCCGATCTGGGACGAGCGGCTGTCCAGCGATGCGTTGCGGTTGTCCCCCATCACAAAGAGGGCGCCTTCCGGCACTGTATAGGGGAACTCGATGTCATAGCCCAGCCGGGTGGGCTCGGCCAGATAGGGCTCGTCCAGCAGCTGGCCGTTGACCACCACCTCGCCGGTGGCATAGTCAATCAAGATGGTGTCGCCGCCCTTGGCGATGACCCGTTTGACCAGCGGCTTGCCGTAGACGGTGTCCCCGTCCACGATCACCACGTCCCCCCGCTCCGGGGTGTAGCCCGCCCCCCAGACAATCAGCCGGTCGCCGTTGTGCAGGGTCGGAACCATGGAGCTGCCGTCCACCTGAATGATCCGGAAAAAGAAGGAGAAAACCAGCACCAGAACCACCACGGCCGAAACCAGGGTCTCGAACCATTCCAGCTGGTTCTGTTCTTTGGAAATTGGGGGCTGATTTGCGTGTTTGGATTCTTTCATGGTCTCGCCTCACATTCCGGTGCGGCCGCCTTGTTCGACTGCCCGAAGATAAATAAAGAAAAAAGGGACAACAAGTGTCCCTTTTCCCTTTTGAACTTGCAGATAATCAGATGCTGCTCTTGACCTTGGCAGCCTTGCCGGTGCGGCCACGCAGATAGAACAGCTTGGCGCGACGGACCTTGCCCTTGCGGACAACGGTGACCTTCTCAACGAAGGGGCTGTTGATGGGGAAAACGCGCTCGATGCCGACACCGTAAGCCACGCGGCGAACGGTAAAGGTCTCGGCCACGCCGCCGTGCTTCTTGGCAATGACGGTGCCCTCGAAAGCCTGAATACGCTCACGCTCGCCTTCCTTGATGCGAACGTCCACGCGAACGGTGTCGCCAACGTTGAACTCGGGGCGCTCAGCCTTGATGCAGCCCTCGGAAATAATCTTCAGTGCGTCCATTTTTGTTCCTCCATTTGTTTTTAGACGTTCATACACGGCTGCCTTTCAGCCGTCAGAGGACCGCCCGTTTAATGATTGTGTCATTAACCCCGCTGTGGTTTCAGCGGACACTAACGCCCTAATATGATAGCACAAATGCCGTGTGGATGCAAGCGATTTGCCGAAAAAAGATGCGAATTTTTTCTGTTTTGCGCAAAAGTCTCTCTCTTAGCAGAAAGGGGTCTTTTGGGCGGTCAAAAGCGCGGTGCGCAGGATGCCCGCCTCGGCGGCCGAGAGGCCGAATTTCTCCTCCAGAAAGCCGGTCAGAAGGGCCGGGTTCAGGTTGAGCTCCTGGGCGGCGGGCAGGCAGACCGAAAACTCCACCCGCTCCCCTGCCTCCTTCAGTTCCAGGGCCGGGACATAGGCTTTGAGGTCGATCTCCTTTTTGCCCCGCTTGCTCTTTTTCTCCACGGGGGCAGCGGCCAGGGCGTTATACTGTTCCAGAACCGCCCGGGCCGCCGCCGGGTAGCTGATGGTGTAGCAGGCGTAGGCGATTTTGTCCGCCTTCATCTGCACCGGCTCCACCCGGAACACATGGATGCCCGCCGGCATGATGGCGTTCAGCGCCTGCTGCCACTGGGCAAAATCCGGGGCCTCGGCCTCGGTTTTCACATCCACACTCTCGCACAGGCTCTCCTGCCCCAGGGACAGCGGGCAGGAAAAGGTCATATAGATGTGGGGGTTAAACCCCAGGGTGTGCCAGACCGGCAGGCCGCTGCGCTTGAGCACCCGCTGCATCACCCGCTGCATATCCAGCAGGGAGATATAGGACGCCTCGTCCCGTTTTTCAAACCAGATTCTGACTGTAATCAAAGCAGGGCCCTCCTAACAGATGGTTTGCGCCGCAGGCGTTGCAGGCGCGGTTGCAGGGCGGCGTGGTCTGCGCGGCCAGCGCCTTTTTGTATTCCCGCACCAGATATTCGTGGGTGATGCCGTAATCCATGTGGGCCCAGGGGGTCACCTCGTCCAGCCCGATGGGGCGGTTGCAGTAGAAATGGGGGTCCACCCCGAGATCGGCGAAGGTCTGGAGCCAGGTGTCGTACTTGAAGCACTCCTCCCACCCGTCGAAGTAGCAGCCCCGCTTGTAGGCTTCCACCAGCACCGGCGCCAAGCGGCGGTCGCCCTTGGCGAAAACACCCTCCAGGAAGCCGGTCTTGCTGTCGTGGTAGTTGACCTTGATCTTCCGGCTGTGGACGCTCTCCAGCAGGTGCTTCTGCTTGGCCTGCAAGGTCTCGGCGCTGTCCATGGGCACGAACTGGAAGGGAGTGTGGGGTTTCGGCACAAAGCAGGAACAGCTGATGGTTACCTGGACCCCCTTGCCCTTGGGGTGGCCCGGGGTGGAATAGAACAGGTCCACCACCTTCTGGGCCGTCTCGGCGATGCCCTCGATGTCTTCCATGGTCTCGGTGGGCAGGCCCATCATAAAGTAGAGCTTGACCGAGGTGTAGCCCGCCGCAAAGGCGATGCTGCAGGTCTTTTCAATCTCGTCCCAGGTGACGTTCTTGTTGATGACGTCCCGCAGCCGCTGGGTGCCGGCCTCGGCGGCGAAGGTCAGGCCGCTCTTGCGGACCTTGGTGGTCTTTTCGATGAGGCTCTCGGAGAAGTTGTCCATCCGCAGAGAAGGCAGGGACAGGCTGACGTGCTCCTTCGGGGCCCACTCGTTCAGGCCGTCCAGCAGCTCTTCCAGCTGACTGTGGTCCGAGGTGGAAAGGCTGGAAAGGCTCAGCTCCTCATAACCGGTGTTGGCGCAGAGGTCCTGGGCCGCCCGGTTGAGCAGACCGGCGTCCCGCTGGCGCATGGGCCGGTACAAAAAGCCCGCCTGGCAGAAGCGGCAGCCCCGCACACAGCCCCGCAGAACCTCGATGCTGGCCCGGTCCTGGATGGCCCCCACCATAGGGACAACAAAGTTTGTGGGCGGAGCAAACTCGTTCATGTCCTTGATGATGGCCTTGGTGATGACGGCAGGAATCCCCGGCTCGTTGGGGGTGATGGACTCCACCCGGCCATCCTCATAGTAGCGGATGTCATAGAAGGCCGGGATGTAAACCCCGGGGATCTTGGCGATCCGCAGCAGCAGCTCCTTTTTGGAGATGCCCTCTTTTTTGCCCTTCTCAATCTCGGCGCAGATGGAGGGCAGCTGATGCTCCCCCTCCCCCAGCTGGATCACGTCGAAGAAATCCGCGATGGGCTCGGCGTTGCAGGCGCAGGGGCCGCCCGCCACGATCAAGGGCCAGGACTCATCCCGCTGGCTGGAATAGAAAGGAATCCCCGCCAGGTCCAGCATGGCCAGGATATTGGTGTAGGACAGCTCGTACTGGAGGGTAAAGCCCACCGCGTCAAAGGCGGTCAGGGGGTCTTTGCTCTCCAGGGTGTAGAGGGGCAGGCCCAGCCGCTCCATCTCGGCTTTCATATCCAGCCAGGGCATAAAGGCCCGCTCACACCACCAGTTGGGCTGGGCGTTGAGCAGCTCGTACAGAATCTTCTCCCCCAAAAAGGACATGCCCACCTCATAGGTGTCGGGGAAACAGAAGGCGAACCGGACGTCCACCTTGTCCTTGTCTTTATACACGCTGCCGGGCTCGCCGCCGGTATACCGGCCCGGTTTCTGCACCCGGCCCAGCGCTTCTTTCAACTTCGGCTCAAACATTGGGTTCCTCCACAGGCAGGGCCGAAATGGCCCCGATTTTATCGTCTCTTTATTGTACCCTATTTAGGGTGGAATTGCAATTTCCAATTTTGCATTTTATCGCTTCCGTCTTTGGCGCCGGAGCTGTACTGCTGCGTGCAGAATCTGGGCCCCGTCCAGGGGCGGAATGGGCAGCAGATTAAAGGCGGCGGTCAGACAGTTGGCCGCCAGAAAGGCAGCCCCCCAGAGGGTGGCCCGACGGCTCATCCGAAAATACCACACCCCCGCCAGCAGCAGATTGGCCCCCGGCCCTGCCGCGGCCAGCAGAAGGGTTTGGGCCGCTGTCAGCCCGGCGCCCCGGGTTCGCATGCAAAAGCCGGTCATGGTCACGGCGATGACCGGCAGCTGGTGTTTGAAGCGCCAGTAAACCAGAATATGCCCGCACTCATGGAGAAAGGCCGCCAGCAGCCCCACCCGCAGAAACCCGCTGCTGTCAAAGTAGAGCAACAGATACAAAAGGCCGCACAAAGGCAGCGGGTCCTGAAACACCAGACAGCCTACTCTTACCCGCCGGGGCCCCAGCAGATCCCGGGCCGGCCTCATGGTTTTGCCTCCGGCAGACCCAGCGCCCGGGTGGGGTCCTGCCGTTTGCCGTTCTGGAACAGCTCAAAATGGAGGTGGGGCCCGGTGGCCCGGCCGGTCTGGCCCGCGCAGCCCAGAGGCTGCCCGGCTTTGACTACCTCCCCGGGGCGGACATAGAGGTATTGCAGATGAGCGTAGAGGGTTTCTGTCCCGTCTTCATGGAGCAGGCGGACGTAATTGCCGTAGCTGGTACTGCGATCGGCCATGCTGACCACCCCGTCCATGGCCGCCAGCACCGGCGTCCCCTCGGCGCAGGCCAGATCCACCCCCTGGTGAAAGCCCCACTCCCCTTGTGTCGGGTCGCTCCGCCAGCCGTAGCCCGAGGACACCCGCCAGGCCGAGGTTTCCAGCGGGAAATACAAATCCAGCGCCCGCCAGCTGCGGGTGCAGCTGTAAAGCAGACTAAACAGGGCCACGGTACAGCAAAGCAGCCCGTATAAAAACCAGGCTGCCGGGCGGGTATATACCATCCGGGACGGGGTTTTTATACGGGCTGTCCGTTTGACGTTGGGGTTTGGGGTACGCCGCCGCTTTGCCTGCATCCAGACAGCCTCCTTTTCTTTCAGGCTATCTTATGCGGCGAGGCCGGCGGGGTATTCTCTTATTTCATCCCCAGAGATTTGAGCAGGCGGCTCCACCAGCTCTCGGGGGCGGGTTTCACCACCACCGGTGCGGGGACCGAGGCGTCCACCGGCAGGGCCGGATGGGCAGTCGGTTCCTCTTTCGGCGCGGGGACCGCGGGTTCTTCCTGAGGCTGCTCCGGTGCTGCCGGGGCGGGAGCGGGCTGAGTCTCTGCCGCCGGGGCAGTTTCCACAGGGGCAGGGCTGGGGGTTCCCGATTCTGCGGGGCGAGCCTCCTCCGCCGGGGAGGGGGCCGGTTCGGTTACTGCCTCTGCGCGCTGCTCCGGCTGAGGTGCAGGAGCAGCGGGTTTGACAGGGCTGGTCCAGTCCTCCCGCAGCAGGTCGTACATCCCCATCTGGCTGTTGACCACCGGCTCGTCGGGGCCGCGCTTGACCTTCTGGTAACTGCCGTCCGGCTGCATCTCCCGGGCGTTGACGTTGTCGTGGAGCTGCATTTCCAGGATATCGGTGAGTTTCTTCGTCAGGACAGGGTCCTCAATGCGGACACCCACCTCCACCCGGCATTCGGTGTTGCGGGTCAGGAAGTCACCCGAGGCGATGTAGATCCGGGTGTCCCGCCCGTCGCAGAAGCTGTAAATCCGGGCGTGCTCCAGATACCGGCCCACAATGCTGCGGATGTGCAGGTTTTCGGTCTTGCCGGGTACCCCGGCCCGGACGCAGCAGATGCCCCGGACAATCATATCAATCCGTGCGCCGGCGCAGCTGGCTTCCTGCAATTTCAGGATGATGTCCCGGTCGCTGATGGAGTTGTTTTTCAAAATCATGGAAGCGGGGCGGCCCAGCCGGGCAGCCTCAATGACCCGGTCCATCTCTTCCAGCAGGACGCTCTTGAAGCGGAGGGGCGCCACCAGCATCTGATCCGAGGTCTCGGTCAGCTGCTGCACCGCCAGGTTCTGGAATACGTTGGAGGCCTCCTCGCCGATGCTCTGGCTGGAGGTGATGAAGGAAAGGTCGGTGTACAGCTCGCTGGTTTTCTCGTTGTAGTTGCCGGTGCCGATCTGAGTGATATAGGAGTAGCCGTCCTTGTTTTTGCGGGTGATCAGGGTGAGCTTGGAGTGGACTTTGTAGTCCTCAAAACCGTAAACCACCGTACAGCCCGCGGCTTCCAGCTGCTTGGACCAGTCGATGTTGTTCTGTTCGTCGAACCGGGCCCGCAGCTCCACCAGGGCCACGACCTCCTTGCCGTTTTCGGCGGCGTCCATCAGGGCCTGGACAATCTGGGACTCCCGGGCCATCCGGTAGAGGGTCATCTTGATGGAAATAACCTCCGGGTCCCGGGCCGCCCGCTTGAGCATATAGATAAAGGGCCGGATGGACTGGTAGGGGTAATAGAGCAGTACGTCGTGCTTCTGGGCCTCCTGGGCCAGGTCATAGCCCTGCGGGGGCAGCATGGGCCGGGCCGGCGGATACAGCAGCTCGGTGTGGCCGTCGTTTTCGATCCGGCTGGAGAGCTTATAGAAAAAGCTCAGATCCAGCGGGCTCTTCTGCTCAAAGACCCGCTTATGGGTCAGCACCAGACGGTCGCAGAGCAGATGGGTGATGGTGGGGGGCGCGCTGGGGGTCATCTGGAGCCGGACGGCCGCCAGTTTGCGGCGGCGCTTGAGCAGCTCGGTCATGATCTCACGATAGTCGATGTCGTGGTCCATCATGCCCTCTTTGACGTCGATGTCGGCGTTTCGGGTGACCCGGAAGAGGCACTTCTCTACGATGGTCTCCTTGCCGAAAACCATCCCCACAAAGTGGAGGATCAGTTCCTCGGTCAGGGCAAAGGCCATCTTGTCATCTTTTTTTACAAAGCACAGACGCTCCATCTGGCTGGAAAGCGGGATGATGCCGAGGCTCTGCTCCCCCAGCCGCTTATCGTGCAGCAGCACGCCCAGATAGATCTCCTTGTTGCGCAGGAACGGGAAGGGATGGCGGTTGTCCACGATCTGGGGGCTCAGGATGGGGAACAGTTCACTCTGGAAGTATTTTTTCCAGAAATGTTCCTCCTCCTTGGAGAGCTTGTCGAAGTTGATTTTGGTGTAGCCGTTGGCCGCCAGAGCCTCTAGGGCCCGGGCGTAGTATTTGTCGCAGTCGGCCTGGAGCGCCGCCGTTTTGGGCATGATAGCGTTCAGCTGCTCCTCGGCGGTCATATTGGTTTTGTTTTCCGGCTTTTCCTTTTTGCCCCGCTTGAGGTTGGCCCGCTCCTGCAAGGAGCCCACCCGGACCATGAAGAATTCGTCCAGGTTGGAGCCGTAAATGGCCAGGAACTTGAGCTGCTCCGCCAGGGGGACGTTTTTGTCCTTGCCCAGCACCAGGACCCGCTGGTTAAAGTCCAGCCAGCTCAGTTCCCGGTTGATAAAAATGCTTTCTTCCTTCATAACCTAATCCCCTTTTACTGGATCTCAGCTGACAAAGGCCAGGCCTTGCCATTGCTCGATCGTTGCTTCGGTGATGCCGCTCACCTTTGCTGCATCGCTCAGCTGCTCAAACGGGCCGTACCGGGCACGGTAGTCCAGAATCCGCTGGGCTATCTTTTCCCCGATCCCCGGCAGGGTGCACAAAGCCGCCGCATCGGCAGTGTTCAAATCCACCCGCGCCGATTGCACCAGGGGAACCAGTTCCTCTGGATTCGTCTGATCTCCGGACGTCAACGGAACGCTGAACCAGAACGCCAGCGCCAGAGTTACTGCCAGTGCTGCCGCACCAATCGCCGCAAAACGCCCCTCTGCACGAGAAAACCAGGCCCGCTTTTTCTCCATTTTACTGTATCCTCCGCGAAAAAGAAAGCCCTCCGCATAAAAATACGGAGAACTTTTACGTTTCTTTTACATACTACCGTTTTCCGCTTCCCGCACAAACCGGTAAAGATACTCCGCGGCCGCCCCTTCCGAGCAGGCGCAGAGCATAACGCGCTTGGCCGCCACCCGCACCTCGGCCGGGGCGTCGTAGGCCGCGGCGCTCTCCCCTGCCAGATGCATCAGCCCCAGCATGGCCTGGCTGCCCGCCACCACGGCCACCTGTTCGGGGGTGACTTCGGCGGCAGCGCACACTTCTTCCAGGGCTTTTTCGGCGCTGACATTCTTGGGCATCAGGGCCAGGCAGTCTGCGGTCAGGTATTCGGTGAGGAGAGGCGAGGCGCTCTCGGCCAGCGCCTTCTCAAACACCTGCAAAACCGGGACGTTCTTTGCGTCTTTATAGAGCAGAACCCGCAGTACATCCGCGCTGTTGATTCCTTCCGGCTGGCCCAGCAGGTACGGGGTCCACTCCCGGCGCAGATGCCGCTCCAGCGCCTGGCTCATCCGCAGCACACGGGTGGAGCCGTCCCGCATCTGCAGGGCGATGCCCACCCCGGGCGCCGCCGGGAGTTTATGGAGGAAATCTTCCCCCAGAACATCAAAGCCCGCCAGAGCTTTGCCGCAGCCCGCCGAAAAGCTGTACACCAGGCTGCCGCCGCAGACCAGAGCCGGCGCGCTGAGCCGCACGCTGCCCAGCATGGTGCGCACCGCCTGGGGAGTGCGCTGGGAAAACACCGTCATTCGCCCGCCCCGGGACAGGAAGAGGTTCAGAACATCCCGCACCACCTGGGTCAGGTTCCCGTCGGGGCCCAGCATGAGGGTGTCCAGATCGCAGAGAACCAGCGTATCGTTCAGGGATTGTTTCATGTCCGGCCCCTCCTGAGTGTTGCAAGAAAATGAGTGAAATACTCCGGCAGTTCGGAGTCAAAGCGCAGCGCCTCGCCGGTGATGGGGTGGATAAACCCCAGGGTTTTGGCGTGGAGGCACTGGCCGTGGAGACTGGAAATGCAGTTGTGGGGGCCATAGACGGGGTCCCCTGCCACCGGATGGTGGATGGACGCCATGTGCACCCGGATCTGGTGGGTCCGGCCGGTTTTCAGCCGGCACTCCAGCAGAGTGAACTCCCCCAGCCTCTCCAGCACCCTGTAACCGGTATAAGCATATTTGGTGTGGGGAGCGTTGGCCGGGTAGACGGCCATCTTTTTCCGGTCGGTCTGGGAGCGGCCCAAATTGGTCTCCACAAAGCCCTCATCCTGGGCGAAGCCACCGTAGACCACCGTCTGATAGGCACGCTCAACGCTGTGCACCGCCATCTGCTGGGACAGGCCGATGTGGGTGGCGTCGTCCTTGGCCACCACCAAAAGGCCGCTGGTGTCTTTGTCGATCCGGTGGACGATGCCGGGCCGGATCTCCCCGCCGATGCCCGAGAGGCTGCCCTTGCAGTGCCAGAGCAGCGCATTGACCAGGGTGCCGTCGGGGTTGCCCGGCGCGGGGTGAACCACCATCCCCTTGGGCTTGTTGACCACCAAAAGATGGGCGTCCTCATAGAGGATTTCCAGGGGGATCTCCTGAGGAACGGCCGCAATGGGGGCTGCGTCGGGGATTTCCAGCAGAATGGTATCCCCTGCTTTCAGCTTCAGGCTCTTGACCACCGGGCTGCCGTTGCAGAGCACATGACCCTGAGCCACCAGGTTTTGCAGCGCGCTGCGGGACAGGCCGGTATCTTCGGCCGACAAAAACCGGTCGATGCGCTGGCCTGCGCCCTCCGCCTCCACCACAAATTCACGCTGCTCCATGGATCAATTCTCCTTTTGTGTTTTTTCAGGGCCGTTGTGACATTCTTCCAGGAAGATGGACAGCGCCCAGAGCCCGGCGCCCACGCACAGGCAAATATCTGCAAAGTTGAAGATGGCAAACCGCATAAACAGCAGGTTGATGTAGTCCACCACCTGGCCGTTCAGCACCCGGTCGATGAAGTTGCCCAGGCCGCCGCCCAGCACCAGGATCAGGGAAACCCGCGTGAGCAGGTTCTCCCGGCTGCGGAAGAACAGCCAATATGCCACACCGATCAGCAGGATACCGGTCACCACAACCAGCAGCAGCTGTTTGCCGCTGAGCATGCTGAACGCCATCCCCTGGTTGTAGGTAAAGCGGAGCTCCACCACATGCGGAATCAGCGGCATGGACCCCACCGGCTGGAGCACCTCCACCGCCCAGTATTTGATGGCCTGATCCATCCCCAGCAGGGCTGCAACACAGATCAGGTTGATGAGAATATACTGCATAAAATTACTCCTGTTTTGTTTCAGGGGGGATTCTGCCCACCCGAGGACGGGCAGTGTTTACAAAGAACGGCGCTCCCCCTGGAGGGAACGCCGCCCTTCTTGTGTTGTATCGGTCGCGCGGGACGCGGATTAGCCCTCAACCACTGCTGCACAGCGTGCGCAGAGGGTGGGGTGTGCCGGATGACTGCCGATGTCGGCAGAGTACTTCCAGCAGCGCTCGCACTTGTCGCCGGTGGCATGAGCCGCTGCGACACCCAGGCCCTCCAGAGAGGAGTTGGAACCGCCCTCACCCTTGACCAGCTCCACCTTGGAGACGATCATCAGGTCGGCCAGCTCATCCATGGGGATGCTGTTGAGCAGCTCGTACAGGGCGTCGTTGCAGTAGAGGGTGACCGCTGCCTCCAGAGAAGCGCCAATCTGCTTGTCGGCGCGGGCCTGCTCCAGAACCTTCTTGACCTCGTCGCGGACCGCGATCATCTGAGCCCACTTGGCTTTGAAGGCCTCGTCAGCGGCATACTGGCCGGCATGGGGCATCTCCTCGAAGACAACGTACTTGTTCATCCCCTCCATCTTGGGCATGAAGTCCCAGATCTCCTGGCTGGTGAAGCAGAGGATGGGCGCAATGACCTTGTCCAGAGCCACCAGGATCTTGTACATAGCGGTCTGGGCTGCCTTGCGGGCGGTGCCGTTGGTGCAGTACAGACGATCCTTGGTCACATCCAGATAGAAGTTGGACATAGCCACCACGCAGAAATTATAGACAGCGTGGTAGACCTTGTTGAAGTTGTAGACAGCGTAGCCTGCGTCGGTCTCCTTCAGCAGATCGTCCAGAGCGGCCAGGGCCCAGCGGTCGATCTCCATCAGCTGATCGTCCGGCACCAGGTCCACGTTGGGATCAAAGCCGTCCAGGTTGCCCAGGATGAAGCGGGCGGTGTTGCGGATCTTGCGGTAAGCCTCGCTCAGCTGCTTGAAGATGTTCTTGCCGGCGCGGACGTCCACGGTGTAGTCAGAGGAAGCCACCCACAGACGGACGATATCGGCGCCGTAGTCCTTGATGATCTCAGAGGGCTCCACACCGTTGCCGGCGCTCTTGTGCATCTGCTTGCCCTGCTCGTCCACGACCCAGCCATGGCAGAGCACTGCCTTATAGGGCGCACGGCCCCGGCTGGCGACGCTGGTCAGCAGGCTGGACTGGAACCAGCCGCGGAACTGGTCGGCGCCTTCCATATACAGGTCGGCAGGCCAATGCAGCTCGGGACGCTCCTCCAGCACGGCGCTGTGGGTGGAACCGGAGTCGAACCAGACGTCCATGATGTCGGTGTCCTTGGTCCACTCGGTACCGCCGCAGTTCTCGCAGACCTCCCCTGCCGGGATGATCTCCTCAGCCTCATACTTGTACCAGGCGTCGGAACCCTCCTTGCGGAACAGATCGCTGACGGCCTTGATGGTGGCGTCGGTGATATGGTACTTGCCGCACTTCTTGCAGTAGAAAGCCGGGATGGGCACGCCCCAGGTACGCTGACGGCTGATGCACCAGTCGCTGCGGTCCCGAACCATGCCGTACATCCGGTCGTGGCCCCACTCGGGCATCCAGGTAACGTCCTCGATGGCCTTGTAGACGTCTTCCTTGAACTGGTCGATGGAGCAGAACCACTGCTCGGTGGCGCGGAAGATGATGGGGTGATGGCAGCGCCAGCAGTGGGGGTACTGGTGCTTGATGTGCACCTGGCCCATGACAGCGCCGGACTCGGTCAGGTCGGCCAGAATGGTCTTGTTGGCTGCCCAGACCCGCTGGCCCGCGTATTTGCCCGCCAGCTCGGTGAGATAGCCGCCATCGTCCACGGGAACAGTGATGGCCACCTCGGGGTACTTCTGGCTGACGTTGAAGTCGTCCACGCCGTGACCGCCCGCAGTGTGGACACAGCCGGAGCCGCTCTCCAGGGTGACGTGGTCGCCCAGAATGACCCAGCCCTCCTTGGGCAGGTAGACGTGCTGGTAGCGCATCCGCTCGAACTCAGCGCCGTTGACCGGCTCGCCCACCACCTCATACTCGGTGATGCCGCAGGCGTCCATGACGCTCTTGACCAGTTCGGTAGCCATGATGTGGTACTCCTCGCCGATCTTGACGAAGGAATACTCGAACATACCGTTGAGGCAGATGGCCTCGTTGGCGGGCAGGGTCCAGGTGGTGGTGGTCCAGATCACGAAGTAGGTCTTGTCCATCGGGATGCCGTACTTAGCCAGCACGCCGTTGGGGTCCTGGCTGACGTGGAACCGGACAAAGATGGAATCGCAGTCGTCCTCGGCGTACTCAATCTCGGCCTCGGCCAGAGCGGTGCGGCAGTCGGGGCACCAGTAAACGGGCTTCAGACCCTTGTAGATATAGCCTTTCTTGGCCATCTCGCCGAAGATCTCGATCTGACGGGCCTCAAACTCGGGTTTGAGGGTCAGATAAGGGTGCTCGAAATCGCCAATAACGCCCAGGCGCTGGAACTGCTCGCTCATGATCCCGATGTGCTCGGTGGCGAAGGCTTTGCAGATCTGGCGCAGCTCCAGCTTGGAGATGTCCTTCTTCTTGTCGCCGACCGAAGCCAGGGCTTTCAGCTCAATGGGCAGGCCGTGGGTATCAAAACCGGGCACATAGGGGGCCTGGTAGCCCTCCATGCTCTTCTGGCGGATGATGATATCCTTGATGATCTTGTTCAGAGCGGTGCCCATATGAATGTTGCCGTTGGCATACGGGGGGCCGTCATGCAGCACAAAGCGGGGCTTGCCCTCGTTGTGCTTGATGAGGTTGTTGTAGAGATCGTTCTTCTTCCAGTCCTCGAGCATCACAGGCTCTTTCTTGGGCAGACCGGCACGCATCTCGAATAAGGTCTTCGGCAGATTCAGGGTACTGTCGTATTGGGATTTGCTCTTAGCCAATGGTTCCACACTCCTCGTAAACTATTCTTCCCTCTTTTTGCCCGCCAGGGGGCGGGGCTTTATTCGCTGAATTTGATTCCCTGGAAAACAGAGTAATCCACATCAGCCGGTTTATTCTCTGCCGGTACGGGCAGATCTACCTTCAACTGACTCTCGTCTTTGTCCCAGAAGTCCTCGGCCTGCTCGGGTTCGGCGGCCTCCGCTTCTGCTTCGGACTCAGCGGTCTCGGCGGTCTCGGCGGGCAGCTGGGGCTGCTCCTCCTCCGGTGCCGCTTCCTCCTGGGGGGCAGCCTGGGTCTCGGCCGGGGTCTCCGGCTGATACTCGGGCAGGCGGCTCAGCGAGGCTACATGGTTGCGGTAGAGGTTCAGCACATCTGCCTTGAAACGGGTGACCTCCAGGCGGACCCGCTCGTACTCCCGCTCCTCGGCCTGGCGCTGCTCGTTGGCCTCGTTCACAATCTCATCGGCCCGCTCGGTGGCCTTTTGCAGCAGCTCGTTGGCGTCCCGAATGATATCGTCTGCCCGGAGGTTGGCCCGGTGCAGAATTTCCTCCGACTTCTGGTTGGCCTCGCGGATGACGTTCTCCCCCATCCGCTGGGCGTTGATCAGGGCGGACTTCAGCATTTCGCCGTCCGCCTGGTAGCTCTCCAGCTCCCGCGCCAGCTTCTGGTTCTCGCTGATCAGGTCGGAAATGCGCTTGCGCAGAGCCTCCGCCTCCTGGATGTCCTGCTGGAGCTGTTCCTCGATTTTGTCCAGGAAATGGTCGACATCTTCGGTACGGTAGCCGCGGAGGTTTTTATCAAACTGCACGGAATGTACGTCCTGCGGTGTCAGCATAGTGATCTCCTCCAATTTTTAATTCAACAGATTCAATACTGAAAATACTCAATGATAAAACGGTCTTTCCGGCTTTTCCCCGGCAGAGCGGCCAAACCAAAACGGCCTTTGCCCCGGATGGTGAAGACATCCCCCTCATAGACGGGGGCGTGGGTCGAGCTGGCCGGCAGGTGGTTGATCTCCACCCGGCCCGCCGCGATCAGCTCCGCCGCCATCCCCCGGCTGCAATGCAGCATAGCGGCCAATACGGCGTCCAGCCGCAGGGAGGACACCGTCGCCGTCTGGGTTTGGCGGTCGGCCTCGGGGAACTCCGGCAGCTCTTCCAGAGGCTGGATGGAGCAGGTCAGTTCGGTCCGGCCCGCCTGGCGCAGTTCCTGGCAGATGAGCTGGGCCACCGTCTCCAGTGCGAACACATAGGCTGTGCCGGGTTTGTCCGCCGGGAGGACGATATCCCCCAGCGCTTCCCGCCGGATCTCCAGACCCAAAAGACTGCCCAGATAATCCTTGTGGGCGGGCGGCTGGGCCCCGGCCAGCTGCCGGCACTCCAGCCGGACACACCGCAGGGGCGAATCGCTCCAGGAATCCTCCGGCTCGATGCAGACCAGCCGCCGCTCCGCCTGGGGGTATCCCCCATCGAAACGGAACGCGGTACAGCCGGCCCGATCCAGCGCAGCTTTGGCCAAAGCCTGCTCCCGGTCGCTTAAAAAGGAGGAATACCGCGGAATGCTGCGGGCCTGGGCCGTGCGGGCCAGGTCCTCGATGTGCCGCATCAGAAAGCGTTCCTCCTCATTTTGCGCGGGGATAAATCCACGGGCCGAACGGGGCTGCGGATCAATAGAACGCGCCATTGCTCTCCAGCTCGTCCAGCAGATCGCCCATAATATCTACATTGTAGGGGGTGATAATAAAGGTGCTGTTGGCCACCCGCTTGACCTGGCCGTTGTTGGCGTAGGCCACACCGGACAAGAAGTCGATCAGCCGGCGGGAGATCTCCTTGTTGGCGGACTCCAGGTTGAGCACCACAGTCCGCTTGTTGTTCAGATGGTCCGCAATGGTGCTGGCGTCCTCGAAGCGCTCGGGCTTGACCAGAACAACCTTGAGCTGGGTGGTGGCGTTGATGTTGACCACCCGGTTGGCGCTCTTCTTGCTCTCGGCCTCTTCATCCTCATAGCCGGGGTCTGCGCCGAAGCTATTGTTGTTGTTCACCATCTGGGGGCCGTCGTCAATGTATTCATCCTCGAACTCGTCGTCGCCGCCAAAAAGTCCTTTTTTAATATTCTGCACAAAAGACATAGATACCTGCTCCTTTCACACGAGTAACGCATGTCGCTTGATTTTTGATCGCAAAAGCAGAACGAATAGCTTTTTATATTATCTGTTTTTTTGAGCCGGATGTCAATAACAGCTAGTACAAAAGTTTTCCGTCGTACAAATTTTGTCCCGAAACAATGACGGTATCGTAGAGTTTCAGCTCGCTGACCGATCCCGCAGTGCCCTTGGGCTGGACAATGATGTAATCGCCGTCCTGCACCAGGGGGTGCTCGCTGTCCACCGGATCGATCCGGCAAAAGCGCGCCAGGTTGCCGAATTTGACGTACACGCCCGGGATGTAGTTTTCGCCCTGGAGGGCGGTCACCTCTTCCCCGGTCTCCTCCAGCAGATAATGGACGGCCTCCGCTTTGATCCGCAGGCCGGTGGTCTCGCTGAGGATGATTTCTGCGTTGGCCTGGCCCAGCCGGAGCACTTCCCCAGTGAGGGTATCGCACCGCAGCACAAAACGGGCCAGACCGCTGGACTCGTCAATGGTCACCTCGGTGAGCTTGGCTTTCAGGCTGTTCTCGGTCTGCCCGGGGAACCGGATCTGGACATTCCCAGTGAGAGGGGCGCCGTCCCGGCCCAGGAGCTTTTGCCCCTGCTCGGCGGTGCAGACACCACAATAATACCAGCTGAACCCTGAGACAATTTTGCCGGCACAGCCTTCCAGCGGAGCATCGGCCTGCTGATCCAGCAGAGCTTTCAGCCCAGCGGCATCCAGCGCCAGGATCGCATCCGCGCTCTGGGTGAGCTGCCGGCTGGTTCCGCTGCGGACAAAATAACCGGTCCCCGGCGAGACTACCTGGGCCAGCCCGCCCAACTGGCCTTCCAGCTGGACAGCCTCCGCCGACAGGGCGGCAATCTGGGCCGAAAAGTCCGCCGCTTCCCCGGTGGTCACCCAAAGCCGGTTCTGGGCCAGCAGATAACTCTCCCGGCCGTTGTCGATCTGGCTGTACAGTCCCCGGTCAATGTTGTCCAGCAAGGTGTAGAGGGCACTCGACCGTTCCGCCAGCAAGGTATCAATCTGGGTGGTGGAAACATTCTGGGAGTGTTCCAGCAGATCAATCTGCTCGTACAGATTCGTCAGCCGGGCCCGCAGAGCACTCTGAGAGGCGTCTGAGTAGACTTCGGCCACGATGGTTCCAGCCGATACCCGCTCACCGTCCCCTACCCGATACCCCAGCAGCCCGCTGCCGGGCACCAGGGTCTCCTGGAACAGCAGAACGCCCTCGGCCTCCACGGTGTCCTCCACCGTACTCATCAGGGCCGTTTCATAGAGGTTGGGCGGGTTCAAAATGCGGTAGGCCTGATAGCCCACATACCCCAGTGCCAGCACCAGGGCTGCCGCCACCCCGACCAGCACCCAAAGGGTGTAGGGGCGCTTGGTCTGTGCAGGATCCCATCTCACAGCGCATCCCTCTTTTCCAAAAATTCCTCGGTCCGGCGGCAGGCCTCGTCCAGAAGATCCGGGGCGTCGGCCTGAAGCCAGACCACCCCTTCCATATGGCGGAACCAGGTCAACTGCCGCTTGGCGTAGTTGCGGGAAGCCTGCTTGAGTTTCTCCACGCAGGCGGCCAGCTCTGCCTCCCCCGCAAAGTAGGGGAAAAATTCTTTGTAGCCGATGGCCTGGGCCGCCGTGCGGTAGCTGTCCCGATGGTCATAGACCAGCCGGGCCTCCTCCAAAAGCCCCTGCTCCATCATCCGGTCCACCCGCAGGTCAATCCGGCGGTAGAGCTGAGCCCGGTCGGCGAAATCCAGACCCAGAACAAGGGACCGGTAGGGCCGCTGACTGGGCCGGGAGGCGGCCTTCTGTTCGCTGAGCCGCCGCCCGGTGGCCCGGTAATGTTCCAGCGCCCGCAGCACCCTCACCCGGTTGTTGGGGTGGATGGCCGCGGCGGCCTGCGGGTCAACCGACAGCAGTTCGGCATACATCGCTTCTGGCCCTCGGGCCTCCAGCTCTGCCGCCAGCTGTTCCCTCAGACCGTTGGAAGGCTTTTCTTCCGTAAAGCGGATCCCTTCCAGAAAGCTCTGGATATACAGCCCGGTGCCGCCCACCAGAATGGGCAGCGCCCCCCGGGCGGAAATCTCCTGTTCCAGCCGGGCGGCCAGCGCCGTGAAATCCGCCACACTGAACACTTCTTCCGGCGGCAGAAAATCCACACAGTGGTGGGGTACGCCCTGGGTTTCCTCAGCGGTCACCTTTGCGGTGCCCACATCCAAGCCCCGGTAAATCTGCATGGAGTCGGCGCTGATCACCTCGCCGCCGAACCGCTTGGCCAATGCGACGCCCAGGGCGGTTTTTCCGGTGGCGGTAGGTCCCGCCACTGCCAGTACCGGGTGTTTATACAATCCGTCCAAACTGCTTTTCCAGCTCCTTTCGTGTCAGCTTCAGCACACAGGGGCGGCCATGGGGGCAGAAAGGCGGCACCCGGCCGGAGAGGATCTCCTCCGCCAGGGCCATCAGCTCCTGGGGAGAAGAAGTGTCCCCCGCCTTGATGGCGGCCCGGCAGGCGATGGAGTGGAGCACCCACTCGGTTCGCTCGCTCAGAGCATCCCGGCTGCCCTGGGCCAGTTTGCCCGCCAGCTCCACCAGCAGATCCTCGGCGCTGTCCGGCTCCACGTCGGCGGGCACCGCCCGCAGCAGAACCGTGTTGCCCCCGAAATCGCCGACCTCAAGGCCCGCGTTTTCCAAAAGGGGGATGTTCTCCAGCACCGCCTGCTTTTCCTCAGCGGAGAGTTCCACCGCCACCGGCACTAGCATCAACTGGCTGGCCACCTGGCCGTACCCCGCCGCCAGCTTCTCATAGAGCTGGCGCTCGTGGGCGGCGTGCTTGTCGATGAGGCAGAGCTCGTCTCCCCTCTGGGTGATGATATAAGTTTTAAACACCTCGCCCACGTACTCCAGCTTCTGTTCGGCGGGGGTGGGTTCCAGCGCCAGCTGCTCGGGGGCGGGCTGCTCCGGTTCGGCCGGGGCGGCCTCGGGCACGGCAGGGGTCTGCCAGGCAGAGAGGCTGTCCTGCACAGGGGCCTCTTCGGTCTCCAACGCAGGACTGATGTCCAGCCGGGATTCATCCTCCGCCCGGCGGAAGGAGGTCTTGGACGCCGGGGGCGGGCTGTGCAAAACAACCACCGGCGAGGGGGGCGGAGAGCTCCGGAGCACTTCCTGAAAACTTCTCCGGTCAATCCCATCCAATGCCGGCGACGGTTGAGACAGGAGCTTCTTCGGTGCAGGCTGGTGCGTTTCAGGCGGATCGAGGGGGAGCAGATCCTTCTCCCACTCTTCCTGAAAAGAGGCTTTGGGCGGCCGCTGCGCCGGCTTTGAAGGCTCGCTTTCTGTAAAGCTAAGATGCTTTTCAGATTTCTTTAAAGTGCCGGGCTCCGATTGGCCTTGTATTACCGCGGATAAACCTGTAAAGTTGGACTGCTTTACACTATTTTCTCGCTTATTTTCGCTGTTTTTGCTGAATTCAGCTTCTTTTGCGGCCTTCTCCCCTTCTTTTTCTTTGGGAGCTTCCGGAGAGAGGACAAACCGCTGCTCCCCGCTGCCGGGCTGGGTCAAAGCCAACTTGACCGCATGGTAGACGATATCAAAGACGTCGTTCTCCCGAGCGAAGCGCACTTCGGTTTTGGCCGGGTGGACATTCACATCCACAAGGTCGGCGGGCATTTCGAGCAGCAGAACGCCCCCCGGGAATTTGCCCTGCATCGCCACCCCTTTAAAGGCGGTTTCCAGGGCGGCCATCATGGTGCGGTTGCGCACATAGCGGCCGTTGATGTAGAAGTACTGCATGCTGCGGCTGGCCCGGCAGCACCGGGGCGGCGTGACCAGACCATACACCCGGTAGCCCAGGGTGCTGTCCCCCACATCCAGCAGATCCCGGCTGAACTCTCGCCCCAGCACCGCATACACGGCGCTGCGCAGCTTGCCATCGCCGGGAGTAACATATTGGGTTTTGCCCTCGCGCACAAATTTAAACCGGATCTCCGGGTGGCTGAGGGCCAGATGGGACACCACGTCTGCGACGAAGGTTCCTTCACTGGAATCCTTCTTCAGGAACTTCATCCGGGCGGGGGTGTTGTAGAAAAGATCCCGCACCCGAATGGTGGTGCCAACGCCCCGGGCATCGGGCTGGAGAGGCTGCTCTTCCCCTCCCTCGATCCGGTAGAGGCAGGCGAACTCCGCCGTCTCGGTCCGGGTCAAGAGCTCCACCCGGGCCACGCTGGCGATGGAGGCCAGGGCCTCGCCCCGAAACCCCAGGGTGTGGATGGCGTTCAGATCCTCCCCGGTCTGGATCTTGCTGGTGGCGTGGCGGATAAAGGCGGTGGGAATATCCTCCGGCTCGATGCCGCTGCCGTTGTCGCTCACTTCGATCAGTTTGACACCGCCCGATTCAATGGCGACGGTAATCTGGGTCGCTCCGGCGTCAATGGAATTTTCCAGCAGTTCTTTGACCACTGAGGCGGGCCGCTCGACCACCTCGCCCGCTGCAATCAGCTCGGCGGTGTGTTTGTCCAGCACGCGAATGACTGCCATATAGACGCCTCCTTTCGGTTATCCAAAATCAGCCCCCGTTGAGGGTGCCTTTTAAAGTTTTCTTGAGTTCGTAGAGGAAATTCAATGCCTCGATGGGGGTCAGAGTCTCCACATCCAGTGCTTCCAGCTTGTCCAGGACCTCGCTGGGCACTGCCGGAGAGGCATAATCTTGCAGGGCGTCGAAATCCATCTGCTCCACCCGGTTTTTGGGGGCGGCTGCTTCCAGGGTGCGGAGCACCTCATGGGCCCGGCGGGTGACGCTGCCGGGCAGGCCGGCCAGTTTGGCCACTTCAATGCCGTAACTGTCGTCCGCGGGGCCCCGGATGATCCGCCGCAGGAAGGTGATATCCTCTCCCCTCTTTTTCACGGCGATGTTGTAGTTCTTTACCCCGTCGATGGTCCCTTCCAGGTCGGTGAGCTCGTGGTAATGGGTGGCAAAAAGGGTCTTGCACCCCAGCCCCTTGGCGGGGTCGGCGATGTGTTCCACCACCGCCCGGGCGATGCTCATGCCGTCGAAGGTGGAGGTCCCGCGGCCGATCTCGTCCAGCACCACCAGGCTGCGCCGGGTAGCGCTCTTGAGGATCTCGGCCACCTCGGTCATCTCCACCATAAAGGTAGACTGCCCGGCGGCCAGGTCATCGGAGGCGCCCACCCGGGTAAAGACGGCGTCCACCACGCCCACCCGGCATTCACTGGCCGGGACAAAGGAACCGATCTGGGCCATCAGGGCGATCAGCGCGTTCTGGCGCATATAGGTGGATTTGCCCGCCATATTGGGGCCGGTGATGATAAGGCAGCGGTTGTCGCCGCAGTCCAGAAGGGTGTCATTGGGGACAAACAGACTGCCCTTGAGCACCTGTTCCACCACCGGATGGCGGCCCTCCACAATCTTCAGCTCGTCGCTGTCATCCACCACCGGGCGGCAGTAGTTGTTATCCGCGGCCACCTGAGCCAGGGAGACCAGAACATCCAGCTGGGCCACCGCGTTGGCGGTGCACTGAATCCGGTCCAGCTCCCGGCTGATCCCTTCCAGAAGCTCGTCAAACAGCCGCCGCTCCAGGGCAATCAGCCGCTCGTGAGCGCCCAGGATCTTATTTTCCAGCTCTTTGAGCTCCTGTGTGATGTACCGCTCGCCGCCGGTCAGGGTCTGTTTGCGGATGTAGCTCTCCGGCACCATGTTTTTGTAGCTGTTGCTGACTTCGATAAAGTAGCCAAACACATGGTTGAACCCGATTTTCAGTTTTGGGATGCCTGTTTCCTGCCGCAGCCGGGCCTCCATCTGGGCCAGAACCCCTTTGCTGTTCTCCCGGATGGCCCGCAGTTCATCCACCTCGTCGTTGTAGCCCTTGGCGATGACGCCGCCCTCCTTCAAGGTAGAGGGGGCGTCTTTGTCCACCGCCGCATAAATCCGAGCTTTGATCTCTTCCAAGGGGTCGATTTCCCCGGCGAGGGTGGTGAGTTCGGAACAGTTGCAATCCGCCGCCAGCCGCTTGAGCTCGGGCAGACGGTCGCAGGTCTGGGCCAGGGTGTAGATTTCTTTGGGGGTGGCGGAGCCGTAAACTGTGCGGGTCATCAGCCGCTCGATGTCCGCCACATAGCGCAAAGTCTCGCTCAGATCCCCTCGGGTGACGGTCTCCTGCACCAGCCGCTCCACCGCGTTGAGCCGGTGGTTGATCACCTCGCTGGATACCAGGGGCTGCTCGATCCAGCTGCGCAGCATCCGTTTGCCCATGGCGGTAGAGGTGCGGTCCAGCACCCAGAGCAGGGTGCCCCGCTTCTCCCGGCCCCGCATGGTCTCGGTCAGTTCCAGGTTGGCCCGGGTCACCGGGGACAGCCGCATGAACTGGGCCTCGGTATAGCGCTGGACCGTTTTGAGGCGCTCCACGCCCTTGATCTGGGTGTCGTGGAGGTATTCCAGCAGAGCGCCCATGGCAAAGCGCACCAGACCCCCGGCTTCGATCTCGGTGGTCCGGGCCCAGTCCCGCCCAAACTGATTGCTGAGGGCAATTTCCACCAGGCCGGGGGCGTACCGAGCCTCCTCCACCAATTCTACCGAGCAGGTCATATTTTTTTTGATGTAATTTGTCACCTCACGGCAGTTGAGCATGGTGGGGTTCATCAAAATCTCGCTGGGGTGATAGCGGCACAGCTCGGTAATCAGGGCCACCTCAATTTTCTCGGCCTTCAATTCGGTGATGTGGGCCGTGCCGGTGGAAACGTCCGCAAAGCAGACGCCCGCCCGGTTGTCCTTCACATAGATGCTGGCGATATAGTTGTTGCGGTCATCCTGGAGCATACTGCTCTCGATGACCGTGCCCGGAGTCACCACCCGGATGATGTCCCGCTTCACCAGGCCTTTGGCCTTGGCAGGGTCCTCCACCTGCTCGCAGATGGCTACCTTGTAACCCTTGGCGATGAGCCGGGCCATATAGGTCTCGTAGCTGTGGAAGGGCACGCCGCACATGGGGGCGCGCTCATCCTTGCCGCACTGCTTGCCGGTCAGGGTCAGATCCAGTTCCCGCGAGGCGGTGATGGCATCGTCGTAGAACATCTCGTAAAAGTCGCCGATGCGATAAAACAGGATCTCGTCTTTGTGCTGGTTCTTGATCTCAAAATACTGCTGCATCATGGGCGAAAAATCCGCCATGGAAATTCACCGTTCCTTCCCTCGTTTTGTGCGGCAGGTTTGTGGCTTGTAACCGCCCTCTGTAAGGAAAACGCGGCCCGCAGAGCGCAGCCGCGTTTTGGTTTATAGGGCTTAGTGGCAGCCGCCGCAGGTGGAGCAGCTGCCGGTGCAGGAAGCCGAGGGCTCCTGAACGGTCATGGGGTCGCCGCCGTTCATGGCAGTATTGATGATGGCGTCGATATAGTTCACCAGCGCCTCGCACTCACGCTTGGCCTCGTTGTAAGCGATCATCCCCTCGTCGTTCATGATCTGACCATAGAGGGTGTTCACCTTTTCGTTCAGCTCGGCGATGCGGGCGTCGTTCCGCTCGGTCTTGCCGATCTCGTTGTTCAGATCCATCCGGACCAGGTTGAACTCCCCGATCATGTTCTGGAGCTCCTCGTCCTTGTCGTTCATCTGCCGGGCCTGGTCCAGGGCCAGATAGCGGCTGTCGGTCTGAAGCGCCACAGCGGCGCGCTTGAAAAGATCAATGCAATCCATATTATTTCTCCTTTTTCTTCCTGCCCGCAGGGGCGCGGGCGGTTGGTTTCGGCTTTTCCTTTGAAAAAGCGGTGTTCCTGATTCATTAGGTTGCCCGGTTTCAGCCGGCCAATTCGCCCAGCAGCACCGTGGCGCGGGCGCCGGTCAGCTTCACCTGGGCGTACTGGCCCAGCAGTACGGGGTCGGCGGCAAACTCCACCGTCAGGTTATTGTCCAGACGGCCCGAGAGAGTACCCTCCAGGCGGCCATAGCCCTCCACCAGCACCCGGACGGTCTGGCCCACCTGGGCCTTGACCAGCTCCATGGCAATGGCGTCCTGGGTCTTGAGCAGCCGTTCCATCCGGTCGGTTTTCTCCTTCCGGGGGGTGGGGTCGGGCAGCAGGGCCGCCTTGGTGCCCTCCCGCTTGGAGTAGATGAAGGTGAACAGCTGCATGTAGCCCACCTTCTGAATCAGCTCCAGCGTCTGGCAGAAGTCCTCCTCCGTCTCACCGGGGAAACCCACGATGATGTCACTGGAGAAGGTAATCCCCGGCACCCGGGCCCGGGCGTACTCGATGAGATCCAGATACTGCTCGACGGTGTAGCGGCGGTTCATCTGCTGGAGGATGCGATTGGAGCCGCACTGTACCGGCAGATGCAGATGCTTGCATATTCTGGGCTGGGCCGCAATGGTGTCGATCAGCTTCCGGCTGGCGTCCTTGGGGTGGCTGGTCATAAACCGAATGTGGTAGTCCCCCGGCACCGAGCAGAGCAGGTTGAGCAGGTCGGCGAAGTCGATCTGTTCTTCCAGCCCTTTGCCATAGCTGTTGACATTCTGGCCCAGGAGGGTGATCTCCTTGTAACCGGCCTCCACCAAACCCCGGAACTCCGCCAGGATATCGGCGGGGCGGCGGCTTTTCTCCCGGCCGCGGACATAGGGCACGATGCAGTAGGTGCAGAAGTTATCGCACCCGTACATGATGGGCAGCCAGGCGCGGAACTCGCTCTCCCGCCGGATGGGCAGGTTCTCCACGATGACCGGGCGCTGGGCCGGGTCCAGGAGCACCCGCTTGTGCTGCTCGAGCTTGCGGCAGATCAGCTGGGGCAGCGTGTCGATGCCGTCCACGCCGAAAACCAGATCCACATAGGGGTAGCTCTTGCGCAGTTTTTCCACCACATGGGCCTGGTTTGCCATGCAGCCGCACAGGCCGATGATCAGGCCGGGCTTTTTCTCTTTCAGGCCCTTGAGGGCGCCCACGTTGCCAAACACCCGCTGCTCAGCGTGCTCCCGCACGGCGCAGGTGTTGAAGAGGATCAGGTCGGCGTCCTCCGGCTTATCGCACAAACCGTAGCCGATATCCACCAAGACACCCTTGATCCGCTCGCCGTCGTTGACGTTCTGCTGGCAGCCATAGCTGTGGACATAGGCCAGTGGCGGCGTGTCGTAAGCCTGGCCGATCAACTGTTCGGCGCGGCTGTCGTGTTCAAAAGTAATGTATTCCAACGATACCATCCTTACCCCGCGGCCGGTCACCCGCCGCGGCGCTACTGATTCTTAATCTTTGCTGGGTCTTTGGGAGCACCCGCCGGAAACAGCTTTGCCCCGGCGGCGCAAACACCTCTGTTTATTATACCCCCTCCGGCCCCAATCGACAAGTGAAATTTTGCATTTTCCCTTTGGTTCTGCCCGTCCCCCCAGGCAGAAAAACGCACGGGCGGAAACTGCTTCCGCCCGTGCAGGCATGGGTTCGTTTATTCGGCGGTCTGGGCTGCCCCCCGCTTCGCGCAATCTTCGCAGACACCGATCAGGGTCAGGACACAGTCCCGAATCTGGCCCGGCTGATTTTGCAGCATCTGCTCCATGGCCGTGCCATCCACAACCAGATCGCTCACGCCGCCGCAGGCCGTGCAGTAAAGGTGCCCGTGCCAGCGCAGGGTATGATCGAACCGGTCGGGCTGGCCCGGGATGGACACCCGCCGCACCCGCCCGGCTTCCACCAGGCTGTTCAGATTGCGGTAGACGGTGCCCAGGCTCAGGTTGGGGCACTCCTTGACCGCCTGCTGGTAGACTTCCTCCGCAGTCGGGTGGGTGCACAGCTGTTCCACCTGCTGCAGAACCAGCTCTCTTTGCCTCGAGTAACGCATGAATGTTGCTCCTTAAGGTGATGTTATTTCCCCGGCAAACGCGCAAATGGACATTCTGCCGTCGTTCTCCTTTTTATCCTACCGAAACTGTAGAATTTTGTCAAGGGCCGGGCGATAGGTCAGACTTTATCCTCCCCTTTGATCCGGGCCCAATAAGTCCGGGCCGCCTGTTCGGTACGGTTATCCCCAAAGATATAATATTTGGCGTCCCGAATGGCGTCGGGCAGGTATTGCTGGTCCACCCAGTGATTTTCAAAGTCGTGGGCGTATTTGTAATCCTGTCCCTTGACCAGAGCGTCCTCCCCGTCAAAGTGCTTGTTCTGGAGCTGACGGGGCACCGGGCCGGTCCGCCCGGCCCGCACATCTGCCAGGGCCCGGTCGATGGCGGCCTCTCCGCTGTTGGACTTGGGGCTGGTGGCCACCAAAATCACTGCATCCGCCAGGGGGATCCGTGCCTCGGGCAGGCCCACCATGTTGGCCGCATCCACCGCCGCCTTGACGATGGGAATGATCTGGGGATAAGCCAGGCCCACGTCCTCGCAGGCGCAGACCATCAGCCGGCGGCAGGCCGAGGGCAGGTCCCCCGCTTCCAGCAGGCGGGCCAGGTAATGGAGGGCGGCCTGGGGGTCGGACCCCCGCATGGACTTCTGGTAGGCGGAAACAATATCGTAATGATCGTCCCCGTCTTTGTCATACCGCATGGCGGTGCGGCGGGTCACCTGGCGGATCATGTCCAGGGTGATGACTTTACCCTCCGGGCCGGGTTCGGCTGCGGTGACCGCAAACTCCAGACAGCCCAGGGCCTTGCGCATATCGCCTCCGGCGCTCTCGGCCAGGTAGGCACAGGCCTCCGGCTCCAGCTTGACTGGCGTGCCCTCGGCCTCGGTGAGCTTTTCGGCGGCCCGGTTAAGGCCAACCTCGATGTCCTGAGCGGTCAGGCTCTTGAACTCAAAGACGGTGCACCGGGACAAAAGGGCATTGTAGATATAGAAATAAGGGTTCTCGGTGGTGGAGGCAATGAGGGTGACGGTCCCCTCCTCCAGGCACTCCAAAAGGCTCTGCTGCTGTTTTTTGTTCAGGTACTGGATCTCGTCCAGATAGAGCAGGATCCCCCCCGCCCCGGCCAAGGTACCGATGTCCTGGAACACCGCCTTGATGTCGCCGGTGCCGCAGGAGGTGCCGTTGAGTTTGTGCAAGGTCATGCCGCTGTTCTCGGCAATGATCCGGGCCACCGTGGTTTTGCCGGTGCCGGAAGGCCCGTAAAAGATCATATTGGGGATCCGGCCGCTCTCGATGGTACGGCGGAACACCCGCCCCGGGGCCAGCAGGTGGCGCTGTCCGCACACCTCCCCCAGGGTTTTCGGGCGCAGACGCTGGGCCAAAGGTTCCCGCATGGGCAATTCCTCCTTTCCGCTGCGCAGGGCGCAGAAATTGTTTTTGATCGTAGAACAGTATAACGCATTCTCCGGGAGAGAACAAGGTTTTTCTGCCGGGGGTCCGTTTACAAATTCGACAAAACATGATATCATCACAAAAAAGTCTGTAAAATCGGCAGGTGTAAATCTATGCAGAAAAAAACCATCTCCGCCGAGGACCTGGCCGCCCGCAAGGCGCTGGCACTGGAGGTCATCGAGCGTTTGAAAAAAGAATATCCTGACGCTGCCTGTTCCCTGGACTACGACCACGCCTGGCAGCTGCTGGTCAGCGTCCGGCTGGCGGCCCAGTGCACCGACGCCCGGGTGAACGTGGTGGTGGAGGATCTCTTCGCCAAGTACCCTAACGTGGCGGCCCTGGCCGCGGCGGAACCTGAGGAGATCGAGGCCATCGTCAAGCCCTGCGGGCTGGGCCACTCCAAGGCCCGGGACATCTCGGCCTGTATGCGGGTTCTGCGGGACAAATACGACTGTCAGGTGCCTACTACCTTTGAAGAGCTGCTGGAGCTGCCCGGCGTGGGCCGCAAGAGCGCCAATCTCATCATGGGAGACGTTTTCGGCAAACCCGCTATCGTCACCGACACCCACTGCATCCGGCTTTCCAACCGGATCGGCCTGGTGGATAACATCAAGGAGCCCCAGAAGGTGGAGATGGCCCTGTGGAAGATCATTCCCCCCGAGGAGGGCAGCGACCTGTGCCACCGGTTCGTACTCCACGGCCGGGCTGTCTGCGCCGCCCGCAAGCCTGAGTGCAGCCGCTGCTGCCTGGCAGATATCTGCCACACCGCAAAGGAGCAGGCCACTGAAAATGCAGCGGAATAACGCACACCCATAATTTGAAAGAGAGGTTTGTTTATGTTTATCATTGGTCCTACCCTTATGGGTCTTCTTTTCAGCCTTTTGATCGGCGCTCTGGCCGGCTGGTGTGCAGGCCGGCTGATGGGCAGCGAGACATCGGCCCTGCGCAACATTGGCCTGGGTATCCTGGGCAGCTTTGTGGGAAGCATTTTGTTCAGCCTGATCGGCCTGCGGGCCAGCGGCTTTATCGGCGATTTTGTGGTCTCGGTGGCGGGCGGCTGTGTCTGCATCTGGCTGGGACGCAAACTTTCCTGACGAGCGCACCGCCCTGACCCTGGGCCGCATAATCTGAGGCAAGGAGGAGTTTAGCCATGATTATCTCGTTTTTCTTCAGCTTGCTGCTGGGCGCCCTGGCGGGCTATGTGGCCGGCCGCCTGATGGGCAGCCGGACCTCTGCCCTGCGCAACGTGGTGCTGGGCATCCTGGGCAGCATAGTGGGCACCTTTTTGTTCAACCTGATCGGGCTCTGGGTCACCGGGACGATTGGGTCCTTCATCGCCGCCGTGGTGGGCGCCTGCGTCTGTATCTGGCTGGAACGGAAGATTTCCCACTGAAAAATCCATATGCATACGAAAAGCCCGCAGGCTGCGAAGCCTGCGGGCTTTTTGCATCGGGGCGGAAACCCGCGCCCTCAGCTCTCTTTCTTGATGCCGAACAGCCTCCGGAGCAAGCCGGCCAGGCACTTGGGGCTTTTGATGACAACAATCTGCATATCTGCACCCGCCTTTCCTTCTTTGCTCCAGTATAGTCAAAAGGCGGGCAAAATGTTCCAGCGGGCGCAAAAATCAGTCGGCGCAGGTTTCGATCACCAAAAGCGCGCCGGACCGGGTGCCGATCTCGATGCAGTCGGAGCCGGGGGCGTATTCGTTGCTGACCCCGAGGGGGTAGCTGCTGGTCAGGACCGCGTCGGTCAGCTCGTAGAACGCTCCCCGGATGTACACGCCTTCGGCCCGGCCCTCCATCGGGAAGACCGAGAGGTAGAAAAACTTCTCTTTTGGGTACTGCCGGGACTGCCCCGGCAGGATGTAGGTAATCCGGCTCCGCTCGTCCTCCAGGGTGGTGCGCACCCCCTGCCGCTCCAGCCCCAGGCCGGTGCAGAGGTTGGCCAAGGTGTGTTCCAGCCGGCGGCCCCCCAGGCCCCCCAGCAGCAGCGCCTCATCATAGCCCCGACTGGCGGCCAGCTTGGCAGCGTATTCGGTGTCGGTGTCGTCCTTCACATGGGGAAGAACCACCAGCCCCTCCCCCGCTGCTTCTTCGGGTTGGGGGGCAGAGTCGAAATCCCCCACCACCACATCGGCCCGGCAGCCCAGACGGCGGCAGTTCTCGTACCCGGCGTCGCAGGCGATGATGAAATCGTCCGGCCGAAGCAGCTCTTTCAAGGCGGGGGATACCGGGCAGGCCGAGAGAATCACACAGCGCGACATAAACGGAACTCCTTTGTTTTGGTTTGGTTACGCCCAGGTCAGGCCGTTGGGGCCCTTCTTCTGCTCCCAGTCCTTGATATCCTTGACTTCGTCGTACATGGCGCAGTAGCTGTCGTACCGAGTGCGGGAGATCTCCCCCGCTGCCAGGGCCTGGCGCACCGCGCAGCCCTTCTCGCTGCGGTGGGAGCAGCCGGTGAACTGGCACTGTCCCAGATAGGGACCAAACTCGGGGAAAGCCAATTCCAGCCGCTCTTTGGGGATAAATCCCGCCCGGTTGGCCTCCAGGCTGGCAAACCCCGGGGTATCCGCGATCCGCCCACCGAAGGCTTCGAAGATGGTCACCTCACGGGTGGTATGGCGGCCACGGCCCAGCTTCTGGCTGATCTCGCCCGTCTGCTGGCCCAGCTCCGGCATCAGGGCGTTCAGTAAGGTGGATTTGCCCACCCCTGAGTTGCCGCAGAAGGCGCAAAGCCGGCCGCTGATCCAGTCACGGACCTCCGCCAGCCCCTCGCCGGTGGCATAGTCGATCCGGATAAAGGGCAGGGTGGATTTTTCGTAGGCCCGGGCCAGGAAATCGGCCTCAGCCAGATCCCCCTTGGTGCAGACGATCACCGGCTGGACCCCTTTATCCACTGCGATGGCCGAGAGTTTATCCAGCACCAGGGTGCTGGGCACCGGCTGGGTGGTGCTGGCCACCAGGAACAGAACGTCCAGATTGGCCACCGGCGGACGAACGAAGAGATTTTTGCGGGGGGCGATCTCGTCGATCACGGCTGCGCCGTTCTCCACGGCAAGAGTTACTTCGTCCCCCGCCACCGGGCTGCGCTTTTGTTTGCGGAAGATCCCCCGGGCGCGGCACTCCACCACACCCTCAGCGGTTTTGACGTAGTAGAAACCGCCGATCCCTTTTACGATATATCCATCCATGGGCGATCACCACTCCCAGGGCCAGATAAAGCCCGGCTCAGAGGAGGAAGAACTGCTGGAACTGCTGCTGGAGCTGCTGCTGGACGAAGAACTGCCTCCGCCCAGGCCGCCCCAGAGATCCTCCCAGAAATCGCCCGAAGAGGGATCGCTGGGGGCCGGTTCGGGTGCAGGCTCGGGGCCTGCGGACACCGTCACATTCACCCGGCTGTTGAGCTTAGTGGTGGTGCCGGCGGCAATGTCCTGAGCAATCACGGTGCCCACCGGCAGATCGCTGTAAGCCTGGGTCTGGCTGCCCAGAGTCAGATGGTTCTGCACCAGCAGGGTGCGGGCGTCCTCTACCGTCAGGCCCACCACAGAGGGTACCGTCGTGGTGGTAGCCACCTGCTGGCGGCTGACGTACAGCACCACCGTGCTGCCCGCCGGGACCGTGCTGCCCGCTGCGGGGTCGGTACGGATGACCGCGCCCACCGCCACCGAGGGGTCCACGTTCTGAACCACCAGAACCGAGACCCCCAGCTCACGCAGAAGCTGCTCGGCATCGGCCTGCACATAGTTGGTGGTGTCAGGCAGGGTGACATACTTGGTGCCCAGGCTCACCGTAAGAGTAACGGTCTGGCCTTCCCGCACCGTCCGCCCTGCGGCGGGAGACTGCTTATACACATACCCTTCCCCATAGGTATTGTTGTACTCTTCCTCCCACTCGATCAGAATCTGACCGGAGCTAACCTGGGGCGAGGCGTTGACCTCGTCCCGGGTAACGCCCACATAGTCTTCCAGGACGATTTCCGCCTTGGCGTTGAGCAGAGGATCGTCGGCGTTGCGCAGAATCATATAGCACAGGGAGGCACAGGCCAACCCAAACGCCACCGTGATGCCTAGCAGCACCGGCAAAAAGACCGAGCGGCGTTTTTGGGGCTTTGTTTTTCTGGGGGCAGCGCCGGCTTTTCCGGCAGAGTGGGAATCGTATTTCTGATTCATTGTTTTTTTGACCACCTTTGCTGGTGTTTCTTCCGGGATATACTGATACTCAAACTGGACATTGGGGTCCTGAACGTATCGTTCGAGGGCCTCCAGCATTTCACCCGCGCTGGCAAACCGGTTTTCGGGCAGTTTGGCCATCGCCCGCTCGGTGATCTCCACCAGAGCGCGGGGCGTCTCGGGGGCGATCTCCGCCAGGGACCGGGGGGTGTCCGTGATCTGTTTCATGGCCACTTCCACCACATTGTCCGAGTCAAAGGGCAGTTTGCCCGAGAGCATCTCGTACATCATGACGCCCACCGAGTAAATATCGCTCTTGGGGTCGGTCATGTCGCCCCGGGCCTGTTCCGGGCTGATATAGTGGACGCTGCCCATGGCTTTGCCGCTGAGCAGCTGGTTCTCAGCCCGGGAGATCCGCGCGATGCCGAAATCCATCATCCGCAGCTGGCCGTTGTCCAGCAGCATGATGTTCTGGGGCTTTACATCCCGATGAACCACCCCGTTGCGGTGGGCGTGTTCCAGTGCCTGCAAAATCTGGGAGATAAAGTGTACGGTTTCCCGGCTGGTGAGTTTGCCGCCCCGTTTGTTGAGATACTCCCGCAGGGTCATCCCGTCCACATATTCCATCACGATATATTGCAGCTGATCGCTCACCGACACGTCGTACACCTTGACGATGTTGGCGTGATGAAGCAGCGAAATGGCCTTGGACTCGTTCTTGAACCGGCGGACTAAGTCCGGGTCGTGCATAAACTCTTCCCGCAGGACCTTGACCGCCACCACGGTGCCCGGGGGCACCGGGCCGTTTTCACCCAGGCAGACGGCCTTATAGACATTGGCCATACCGCCGGAGCCGATGAGTTCTTTTACTTCATAAAGCCCATCCAGCTTTTTGCCGATGAGATTATCCATGTTTCACCTCCAGAGGTTCCGCACCCAGAAGCAGCGCCGTAATGTTGTCCTGGCCGCCGCCTGCATTGGCAGCCTCGATCAGTTTATCCGGCACATCGTAGAAGGAATACCGCGCGAAGATCTGCTCCATCTGGGCCACCGGCACAAAGTTGGTCAGCCCGTCCGAGCAGAGCAGCAGAATATCCTCCGGCAGAATGACCACCGAAGTATAATCCGGGCAGACCCGGTAGTCCACCCCCAGCGCCCGGGTGATGATATTTTTCTGGGGATGATGCTCCGCCTCCTGGGGGGTGATGGTGCCGCAGTCCACAAGCTCCTGTACATAGGAGTGATCGTGGGTCAGCTGTACTAGATGGCCTGCATGGTAGAGGTAGGCCCGGGAATCCCCCGCGTGGCACAGATGTACCCGGCCGGACCGGACCAGAGCGCAGACCGCCGTGGTGCCCATACCGGCCAGCGTTTCCTCCTGGGAAGATTTCTGGAACACATAGTGGTTGGCATTGCTCAGCACATCCTCCAGAAAAACCTTCTCCATGCCGGGCAGACAGCGGTTATAGTGCTCCTGAAAACAGCGCTCGATGATATCGCAGGCCCCGCGGGAGGCTTCCCGCCCGCCCCGCGCGCCGCCCATGCCGTCGCACACCAGGCCCCAGGCCGCGCCGCCCGGCAGCGCGCCCGCCCGGAAATCATCCTGGTTTTCGCGGCGAATGCGGCCTACATCGGTTTTTCCTGCCAGTTTCATGGTTGCTTCTCCTTATAACATCTGCGTCAGGTTTTTCCGTCCATCTCTTCGCGGCGCAGCTGGCCGCAGGCGGCCGAGATTTCGCTGCCCAGCCGGCGGCGGATGGTGGCGTTGACCCCCAGCTCGGTCAGTTTGGCCTGGAACCGGCGGACGTTGGCGGTATCGGTGGCCGAATAGGGACTGCCGTCCACCGGGTTAATGGGGATCAGGTTAACGTGCGCCCCCATCCCCCGGATCAGGTGGGCCAGCTGGCGGGCGCAGCTATCCGTATCATTGACACCACGGACCATGGAATATTCAAAGCTGACCCGGCGGCCGGTGGTGTCCTGATAGCGGCGGACCGCCTCCATCAGCTGTTCCACCGGGTAGGCGTTGTTCACCGGCATCATGCTGCTGCGGATCTCATTGTTGGGCGCGTGAAGAGAGACCGACAAGGTCAGCTGGAGCTTGTGCCGGGCCAGCTGGTCGATCTTGGGCACCAGGCCGCAGGTGGACAGGCTGATGTTCCGCATCCCGATGTTCACCCCGTCGGGGGAAGAAATCAGCTGCAAAAAGGTCATCACCCGGTCGAAGTTGTCCAGCGGCTCGCCGATGCCCATGAGGACGATGTGAGAGATCCGCTCCCCGATGTCTTTCTGGGCGGTGTAGATCTCGGAGCAGATCTCCCCTGCTTCCAGATCCCGCACCCGGCCCGCCTGGGTGGAGGCGCAGAACCGGCAGCCCATCCGGCAGCCCACCTGGGTCGAGACGCAGACCGTGTTGCCGTAGTGATAGCGCATTACCACCGTCTCGATGCAGTTGCCGTCCTCCATCCGCAGAAGGTACTTTACGGTGCCATCTTTGGCTTCCTGGCGGCGCTCGATCCGGGGCGCAGCGATATAAAACGCCTGGTTGAGCTTTTCAATCAGCGCCTTGGGCTGGTCGGTCATGGCCGAAAAGTCAGTGACCAGTTTCTGATGGATCCAGTGGAAAATCTGCTTAGCCCGGAAGGCCGGCTGACCCAGCCCTTTCAGCTCGGCAGAGAGCTGATCCATCGTCAGCGAAGAAATACAGCGTTTTTGTTCCATTCTGTTCTCCTGTAAAGAGAAACGAGGTCAGCCCCCGTTTTTCTGCATTACACAGATAAAAAATCCGTCCATCCCGGTGCGGGTGGGCACCGAGAGGGCACCGAACGCCCCCAGGGTCATCCCCTCCGGGAAGCGCTCTGCGGGCAATTCCACCCGGAAATCCGGCCGCCGCGCGAGGAACGCCTCGATCTGGCGCTCGTTCTCCGCCGGGTGGATGGTGCAGGTGGAATAGACCAGCCGCCCGCCCGGTTTCAGGTACTCCGCCGCCCGGTCCAGGATGGCCGCCTGGGTGTCCAGAAGTTCCTGGTGGCGGGCCTTATCCAGGGATTTATACCGGATATCCGGCTTTTTGGCCAGAATCCCGAGGCCGCTGCATGGCACATCCGCCAAAATCCGGTCTGCCTGGGGCAGGGCCGGGTTTTTCTTGGCGGCATCGTTGCAGAGAACTTCTACACAGTTCAATCCCATCCGCTGGACGGCGGTGCGGATCAGGCCCACCCGGTTTTCGGTGAGGTCGCAGCTGACAAGGCGGCCCTTGTCCTCCATCTGCTCGGCCAGGGCGATGGTTTTGCCTCCCGGGGCCGCGCAGAGATCCAGCACCGTTTCGCCGGGCTTCGGCCCGACGCAGAGGGCCGCCAGCTGGCTGGCCTGTCCCTCCACATGGTAATAGCCCTGCCGGAAGAGATCCGTATCCGCCGGGCTGCCCTCGAAATCGGCCAAGATGCTGCCCGGCACAAGGCCGGGCTGAGCCTGGACGCCCTGCTCCCCCAGCAGCCGGATGAGGGTTTCTGCATCCGCCCGGAGGGGGTTGGCCCGCAGAGCGGTCAATCCATTATCGGCCGTGTGGGTCAGGATGCCGAGAGCCTCTTCGGGGTAGAACCGGTGGAGAAACTCCGCTACCGGCCGCCCCGCCGAACCCAGAACCATGAGTTTTTCGATCTCGTCGGCAAAGACGGCTTTTTCCAGATCATAGCCGCAGGCCCGGCGGAGCACCGCATTCACAAGGCCGGCGGCGCTGGTTTTGCCAAAGGCCCGGGTCAGCTTGACCGCCTCGTTGACGGCCGCCGAAACCGGCACCTGCATATACCGGGCCTGAGCCAGACCGCTGCGCAGGATGGCCCGGACGGGCGGGTCCAGTTTGGCGATCCCTTTGGGGAGAAACTGCCCCAGGATATAGTCGAGGGTGCTCTGCCGTTCCAGTACGGTATAAAAGATGGCCCCGGCAAATCCCTTGTCCCGGTCGGAAAGGGTCTGGCGGCGGAGTTCGGCGTCCAGCACCAGGTTGGAGTAGCCCCCCTGTTCCTGGCGAACCAGCGCCGAGACCGCCGCGGCCCGTGCTCCGGCGGGCTTCACAGCTGGTCCCCCGCTTTAAGCCGGAGCCCGGCCGCAAAGGCGCTGCCCTCCATGGGCTTGGAGCCCTCGGGCACCACCCGCAGCAGCTGAATGGCCCCGCTGCCGCAGGCAACGGTCAAGGGTTTGGTGGCCAGGACGGTGCCCGGCGCTTCGCCATTGCTCTCGGCCAGGCGGGATTCCATCACTTTGACTTTCTTGCCGCCGGAGGTAACAAACCAGGCAGCGGGCCAGGGGTTCATCCCCCGCACCCAGTTGTGGATGTGGGCGGCGTCCTCTGAAAAGTGGAACTCTGCCAGCTCCTTAGTCAGCACCGGCGCCAGGGTGGCGTGGGCGTGATCCTGGGGAACCGGGGCCAGAGAACCCGCCTCGATGGCAGGGATCACCCGGCAGAGCACCTGAGCGCCCACCGCCGTCACCCGGTCGAACAGCTCGCCGCTGGTCTCCTCGGGGCCGATGGCGATTTTCTCGCAGGCCAGCACGTCGCCGGTGTCCAGCCCCTCGTCCATCTGCATGATGGAGACGCCGGTCTCGGCGTCGCCGTTCAGCACCGACCACTGCACCGGCGCGCTGCCCCGGTATTTGGGCAGCAGCGAAACATGCAGGTTGATGCAGCCGTGTTTCGGGATCTGGAGCACCGAGGCGGGCAGGATGCAGCCATAGGCCACCACGACAATCAGCTCCGGGGCCAGGGCGCGGATGTTTTCGTCCTCTCCCCCGTCCCGCAGAGTGCGGGGCTGAAAGACCGGCGTGCCGTGGGCCAGAGCCACCGTTTTCACCGGGGGCGCGGTCAGCACCTGTTTGCGGCCCACCGGCTTATCCCGGCGGGTGTAGACGGCGCAGATCTCGTGCCCGGCAGCATAGAGAGCCTCCAGGCAGGCCGCCGCGATGTCCGGCGTACCCATAAAAAGGATCCGCATTTACTTTTTCTCCTTTGCCTTGCGGGCGGCCTCGGCGCGGCCCTCCTCGGTATCCTCGTAGAAGAACTCGCTGGACTGCATGATGGTCACGCCGTCCAGGTGGTCGTTCTCGTGCTGGATGCAGCGGGCCAGCAGGCCGTCGGCCTCCAGCTCAAACCACTCGCCGTTGCGGTCCTGGGCCCGGACCTTGATGGCTTCGGGCCGGGTGACAGCGCCGTTGTGCCCCGGGAAGGACAAACAGCCCTCGTAGCTGGTCTCCTCTTCCTCCGAGACGGCCAGGATCTCGGGGTTGACGAAGTCGATGAACTTATACTCGTAATCCTCCGGGATCTCCTCGGGGGCGTCGGTGGTGTCCCACACCACAAACAGGCGGCGGAGCATCCCCACCTGGGGGCCCGCCAGGCCGATGCCGTCGGCGGCAATCATGGTCTCGCGCATATCGTCCAGCAGAGTTGCCAGACGGTCGTCGAATTTGGTCACCGGGCGGCAGACCTTGTTCAGGATGGGGTCGCCCTCTTTTACAATTGTACGGATCGCCATTAGAAATATCCTCCCATTGTTCTGGATGATTAAATGTCGCCGTCGGAGTGCAGATCCACCACAGCCGTGGCTTTTGCGGGCAGTTTTTCCTGCTCATAGAGGCTGAGCACCTGCCGCAGAAGATCGCGGAACTGTTTGTCGTTCCGGCATTTGACGGTCAATTTATAGCGGTAATTTTCGTTGATTTTCAAAATGCTGCCCGGGGTGGGCCCCAGCACCCGCAGGGGGATCTCGGGCCGTTTGGCGGCCTCCTGCCCCAAGAGCTGGGCGAATCGGGCGGCGGCCCGGGCCACCGCCGGCTCCTTTGTGCCGGTAAAGCCCACCACGCAGAGCCCGCAGAAGGGCGGGTAAAGCCCGAGTTTCCGGTAGGAAATCTCCTGCTCGAAAAAGGCGTCGTAGTCCTGGGCGGCGGCCAGATTCAGCACCGGGTTGCCCGGATCGGTGGTCTGGATGATGGCATGGCCCGGGGCCTTGGCCCGGCCGCTGCGACCCACCACCTGGGTAATCAGGCTGAACACTGTCTCGTAGGCCCGGAACCCCTGGGCGAAGAGCAGCGAGTCGATGCCCAGCACCCCGACAAGAGTCACATCCTCAAAATCCAGGCCCTTGGCCACCATCTGGGTGCCCACCATGATGTCGTACTCGTGCCGGGCGAATTTCGCCAGCAGTTTCTCGTGGGCGTCCTTGGCGGCGGTGGTGTCCTGGTCCATCCGCAAAATCCGCGCCTCGGGGAAGAGCGCTTCCAGCTCTTCCTCGGCCTTCTGGGTGCCGAAGCCCCGGTATTGCAGCTTGCCCCCACAGGTGGGGCAGACGGTGGGCCGGGGCTCGATCTGGCTGCCGCAGTAGTGACAGAGCATCCGGCCCCCGGCCTTGTGGTATACCATGGGGACGCTGCACTTGGGGCACTTGAGCACCTCCCGGCAGTCCTCGCACTGGGCCAGAGTTTGGTATCCCCGGCGGTTGAGCAGTAGGATGGTCTGCTTGTGGTCCTCAAGGTTTTTCCGGATGGCGTCTTCCAGGCTCAGGCTGATCTCCCGGGGGTTGCCTCCCGCCAGCTCGGCCCGCATGTCTACGATCTCCACGCTGGGCAGGGGCTGGCCCGCGTACCGCTGGGTCAGCCGCACCAGCTGGCATCGCCCCGCCTGGGTGGCGTAAAAGGTCTCGGTGGAGGGGGTGGCGCTGGCCAGCAAAAGCAGCGCGCCGTTCTCCCCTGCCCGCTGGCGGGCCACCTCATGGGCCGCATAGCGGGGAGACGATTCGGAACGATAGGTGTGCTCCTGCTCCTCGTCGATGATGATGAGGCCCAGTTTTTCCATAGGAGCAAAGATCGCGCTTCGGGTGCCCACCACAATATCCGCGCCCCCGTCCTGGATCATCTGCCACTGGAGCAGCCGTTCGGTGTGGTTGAGAGCCGAATGTTGGACGGCCACCCGCCGCCCGAAGGTGGATTTCAGCCGCAGGATCATCTGGGGGGTCAGGCTGATCTCCGGCACCAAAACCAGCGCCCGCCGCCCCAGGGCGAGGCAACGCTCGATGAGCTTTAAAAAGACGATGGTCTTGCCGCTGCCGGTGACGCCATAGAGCAGGGCCGTGTGGGGCTTGCCGCTCTCCAGATGGGGCGATAAGGCGTCGTAGGCCGCCTGCTGCTCCGCCGTCAGGGTCAAGGGCTCGGTGTTCTGGGGGATGGATGCGTAGAGATCCAGGGATTTGTTTACCTTTTCCCCGGTGAGGATACCTTTGGAACAGAGGTTTTCCACCACCGCCCGGCTGATGCCCCGGGCCTCCAGTTCGGTCTGGGTGCGAGGCCCGCCGCTCAAAAGAGCTACCGCCGCCAGTTGTTTAGCGGTGGGTTTGGGCTTTTGGGGCAGCGGCGCCGCCAGCCGGTAAAGGGTCTCGGTGTGGCGGGTAAGCTGTTTTTGAAGAACGGGGGTTACCCCATCGGCGGCCAGTGCCGGGCGATACTGGGCCCCGTAGGGGATCACCGCCTTGACGGCCTCGTAGTAGGTGCAGAAGGTGCGGGCTTTCAAAAAGCGAACCAATCCCAGCAGCTCCGGGGTCAGGCAGGCCGAGGCGGGCGCCACATCGAAGAGGTACTTGAGCTTTGCGCTCTCGGGCTCAGCGTCGCAGGCCAGCACCACCCCCATCCGGGGGCGGCTGCCCCGCCCAAAGGGCACCAGCACCATGCTGCCCAGACGGACCTGGGCCTGCTGGTCCGGCAGAACCGCATAGGTATAGAGTTTGTCGAAATGAAAGGTGGCGTTGCTGACCGCTACCCCCACTGTTTTCGGCATCCGCTTCGCTCCTTTTTTGTGGAATGGTGCGGGGTTACTTCAGCCCGGCGCGGCGGGCCATGATCTCGTAGAGGTTTGCAGCGCAGGCCTCGATGTCCTCGTTCACCACCTGGCAGTCAAACTGGGAAGCAATCTCCAGCTCTTTCCGGGCAGTTTCGAGACGTTTTTGGATTACCTCCTCCATCTCTTTGCTGTCCCGGCCCCGCAGACGGCCTTCCAGGGTCTCCCAGGAGGGAGGCAGCAGGAAGATGGTGGTGGCCCCGGGGTAAACCCGCTTGATGTTGGCCGCGCCGTGCACGTCAATGTTCAGCACCACCGGGGTGTTCTGGGCCAGCAGACGGTCCACCTCACTGCGGAGGGTGCCGTAATAATTGCCGCTGTAAAAATTGGATTCCAGCACCTCGTCCCGATGGAGCATCTCTTCAAACTGCTCTACCGTCCGGTAGAAGTAGTTGACCCCTTCCGCCTCCCCTTCCCGGGGGGCACGGGTGGTCACCGAGACGGTCTTGCCGATCTCGGGGTGGGCGCTGCGCAGATGGCTGATGACCGTATCTTTGCCCACCCCGGACGGACCGGAAACAACAAACAGATATTTTTCGTTTTCCATAGCTTTTACCCTTCCTCGGCAGGTTTGGCTTCCGCAGAGCCCCCCGCACGGTTTGCAATGGTCTCGGGCTGGAGCGCCGACAGAATCACATGGTCGGAGTCCATCAGGAGTACGGCGCGGGTGCTCCGGCCATAGGAGGCATCGATCAGCCGCCCCTGGTCCCGGGCTTCCTTCACAATACGCTTGATGGGGGCTGAGTCCGGGCTGACCACGGCCACCAGCCGCTCGGCGCTGATCATGTTCCCAAAGCCAATGTTGATGAGCTTCATTCTCGTGCCCTCCGGCAGATTATTCCAGGTTCTGAATCTGCTCCCGAATCTTTTCGATCTCGGCCTTCACGTCCACCACCACACGGGTGATGTCCAGATCCTGGCACTTGGAGCCGATGGTATTGGTCTCGCGGTTCAGCTCCTGGGTCAAAAAGTCCAGCTTGCGGCCCACCGGCTCATTCATCTCCAGAATGGCGCGGTACTGGGCGATGTGGCTGCGCAGACGGACAGTCTCCTCGTCTACCGCGGTCTTATCCGCAAAGATGGCTGCCTCGGTGAGGACCCGGGCGTCGTCGATGTTGCGGTCTTCCAACAGGACCCGCAGTTTTTCATAGAGGCGCTGGGTGTAGCTCTCCACCCGGCCGGCGCTCTGGGCCTCAATTCGGCCCACGCACTCCTCGATGAAGACCAGACGAGAGAGGATATCCTCCTTCATCTTTTCGCCCTCCACGGCCCGCATCTCCACGAACCGGTCCAGGGCCTGCTCGGTCACGGCGGCCACATCCGCCCAGAGCTGTTCTTCATCGGCGTCGGCGTGGCGGGTGGTCAACACATCCGGGAACCGGGCCAGCATCCCCGCCGAGAGATCGTTCTTGACGCCCAGCTCCCCGGCCAGCTCGCACAGGGCCTGCTGGTAGCTGCGGGCCAGCTCCAGATCCACCGAGACCACGGTGTCGGTCAGGTCCACATTCTGGATGGTCAGGCTCAGCTCCACCTTACCCCGGGAGATCCGGCTGTTGAGCAGTTTTTTGAGTTTTCCGTCCATATAGCTGCAGCTGCGGGGAATCCGGGAGCTGTACTCAAAATACCGCGCGTTGACGCTGCGCAGCTCCACCGTAATCTCGCGCCCGCCGCGCACCTCGCTGGCGCGGCCAAAACCAGTCATACTCAGGATCATAACATCTTCCTCTGCCTTTTCTTGCGCTCAATTTTTATGGTTTCTGTTATATGTATCCGCCTTAGGGCTGCAAAAACCCATGTTACGATACATATGCTGTTATTTTACTATTATAGGCAGCGTTTTTCAAGGGAATAGGCCAAAAAACGGCCCCGGCCCCTCATGAGAAAATTTCTGTGAAAAAAATTTTGCGGCAAACCCTGCGCCCGTCTTTCGGCCAGCGCACGATCTACCGCAAAATCTCACTGTATACCCCCGGCCCGGATGCACTCTGGCATCCAGGCCGGATTATTTTATTGAGGAATGGCCCTTACTCAGACCGGATGGGACTTGTTGGCATAATCCGCATGAGCAGCGTCCACACCCTGCTTTTTAGCGTTGCGGGTCTCGAAGAACTTGGGTGCGACCTGGGGGAACATGGCGTAGGTCAGCACGTCCTCTTCCTGAGTGGCCCACTTGGCCGCCTCGGCACGGAGTTTCTCCATCTCGGGCTCCAGGGTATCCGCAAACCGGCAGGTAATGGGCTGCTCGTCGCCCAGGATCTGCTTGGTAAACTCGGGGCTGATGGGGGCGGGAGTGCGGCCGTAATCGCCGTGGACCAGGCCCTTGAACTCCTTGGTGACCATCTTGTACCGCTCGCCCAGAATGACGTTGAAGACAGCCTGGGTGCCCACGATCTGGCTGGTGGGGGTAACCAGCGGCGGATAACCGGCATCCTCACGGACGCGGGGAATCTCGGCCAGCACCTCGTCCAGCTTGTCCTCCTTGCCGGCGTCCTTCAGCTGCTTGAGCATGTTGGAGAACATGCCGCCCGGCACCTGGTACAGCAGGGTGTTGGCATCCACGCCCAGGCTCTTGGGGCTGATCTGGCCGTTGGCAATGTACTTTTCGCGCAGCTTGGCAAAGTAGTTGCGGACGACGTTCAGCTGGTTCAGATCCAGGCCGGTGTCGTAGTCGGTGCCCTGGAGGGCAGCCACCAGGCTCTCGGTGGGCATATGGCTGGTGCCCAGAGACAGGGGGCTCATGGCCGTATCGACGATGTCGGCGCCCGCCTCAATGCCCTTCAGGATGGACATGGAGGCCAGGCCGGCGGTGTAGTGGCTGTGGATATCCACCGGGATGTTGACGGTCTTCTTCAGCTTCTTGACCAGCTCATAGCAGGCATAGGGGGTCAGCAGGCCGGCCATATCCTTGATGCAGATGGAGTCTGCGCCCATCTCTTCCAGGGTCTTGGCGTAGTCTGCAAACGCCTTGTTGCTGTGAACAGGGCTCAGGGTGTAGCTGATGCAGCCCTGAACGTGTGCGCCCTCCTTGTTGGCTGCCTTGATGGCGGTCTGGAGGTTGCGGGGATCGTTCAGCGCGTCAAAGATGCGGATCACATCGATGCCGTTGGCCACCGACTTCTGCACAAAGTACTCGACGGCGTCGTCGGCATAGGGGCGGTAACCCAGCATATTCTGGCCGCGGAAGAGCATCTGCAGCTTCTGGTGGGGCAGCTCTTTGCGCAGGATGCGCAGCCGCTCCCAGGGGTCCTCATCCAGGAAACGGATGCAGCTGTCGAAGGTGGCGCCGCCCCAGCACTCCACCGAGAAGTAGTTGATCTTGTCCATTTCGGGCAGGATGGGGCGCATCTCGTCCATGGTCATACGGGTGGCCAGCAGGGACTGGTGGGCGTCGCGCAGGACGACCTCGGTGATTTTGATCGGCTTTTTCGCCATAGTTCTCACCTCTCCTTAGTTCATCGAGACCAGAACGTCGCCGGAGTTGACGGTATCGCCCTTGTTCACGTTGACAGAAGCGACGGTGCCGTCCTGCGGGGCGAGGATTTCGTTCTCCATCTTCATGGCTTCCAGGATCACCAGGGTGTCACCGGCCTTGACGGAGTCACCGGCCTTGACCTTGACGTCCAGGATGTTGCCGGGCATGGGAGCTTTGACCGAGACAGCGCCGGCTGCTGCGGGCTTTGCAGCAGGTGCGGGGGCTGCCTTGGGGGCGGGAGCCGGTGCGGCGGGTGCAGCAGGAGCAGCTGCGGGGGCAGCAACCGGAGCTGCTCCTGCGACGGTCTCCTCGACGCTGACGCTGTATGCGACGCCATTGACGGTAATGTTATAGTATTTCATCGAAAAATCCTCCTCGAATCAATTCGAATCTGTGAGTGTATCGTTTCGTCCATCCCGGGGGATCGGGCGCTTACAGAGCCATGTTGCCGTGCTTCTTGGGCAGACGGGAGGCGCGCTTGGTGCTCAGCAGCTCCAGAGCGGCCACGACGCTGGCGCGGGCGTCTGCGGCAGCGCAGACCATATCGGCCGCACCGCAGGCCACCGCGTTGGTGGCGCTGCACACCTCAGCGGTGTAGGCAGCGACCTTGGCGTTGGTGGCGGCGATGATGTTGTCCGAGGCGTCAATCTCGTCCTTGTACAGAACGGTGACGGCGGCGCTGGGCTCCAGGGCGCTGACCACACAGCCCTCCACGGCGATCCGCAGATCGGCGCTGGCCAGAGCGGTGTAGACGGGGCCCACAGCCTTGCCTGCCAGCAGGCAGACCCGGGCGGTGGTGGCGTCGGCATATGTAGCAGCCAGACGGGCAGCCTCCCGCACGCCACCGGCGATGTCGTCGGAGCAGCTGGGCAGGAAGCCCTCGGTGTTGACGATGGTCACCACCGGCACACTGAAAGCGTCGCACAGGCGGACAAAGCGGGAAGCCTTGGACACGCAGTTGTGGCAGAGCTTCTCACCGGTGACCACAACGCCCACGGCATTGCCGGCGATGGTGGCCAGGGCGGTGTAGACATTCTTGCCGAAGCCGGCGTACAGCTCGACAGCGCTGTCCTTATCCACAATGGCGGCGGCCGCCTTAGCGGGGTCAGCATTGGCCGCCAGAACGGCGGTGGGCTGCTCGAACTCGAAGTAAGCGGGGCCGGTCAGATTGTTGGCGGGCAGCAGACCCACAATGTGGGCAGCGGTCTCAGCGGCCTCCTCGGCGCTGGCGGCGATGATGGAAGCGGCGCCAGCCTTGGCGGCTGCGGCTGCGGTGCCTGCACCCTCGGCCTTATCGCCCTTGGCGGCGGAAGTAAAGGGAGCGGTAAAGAACAGCTCGGCATCCTTGGTCATGATGCAGACGTCGGCATTCGCCGCAGCCAGTGCGCTGGTGCCGCCGCAGACGCCCAGAACCACTGCCACCTGAGGGATGACACCGGATACTTTGGCGATGGTGGCGTTCAGTTTGGTGTTGGCGGTCAGCACAGCCAGACCCTCGGCCAGCTTTGCGCCCACCGAGTTATAGAAGGTAACCACCGGGCTGCCGGTCTGAGCCGCCAGCTCCAGGACCTTGACGTTCTTCTCCAGGTCCTGTACGGTGACTGCTGCGCCGTTCTGGAAGACGGTATAGGTCTGCTGACCACCCGCGTTGCCAAAGGCAGCGCTGACAGCGCCGTCCGCAAACAGGCTGGTGTATACGCCGTCGTCGTAGAATTTGGCGAGAATTGTTTCCTTGTCAATCTTTGAAGCCATGATAAGACCTCCTGCTTTTCTCACATGCGTTCAAAATTAGCCCTATTATACTATTTTGTTTCTTTTTTCACAAGAACTTCTTGCAACATTTGCCTGAAAAAAGTTCTATTTTTTGAATTTTTCGCCTTAACCTTTCCGTGCGGGGCCCTTTTTGCCGCTCTGGCCCACCGGCCCGGAGGGGCGGCGATGGGCCGTCTCGGACTTCACAGCGGCGCTGCGGGTCTGGGCACGGCCCTTGGCGGCTGCCGCCCGCAGGCCGGTCAGCTCCTGTTTGGACAGTTCCCGGTACTTGCCGGGCTGGAGCATGCCCAGCTTGACCACGCCCTCGGCGTTCCGCTTCAGGCGGACCACCTGGAGGCCCACGGCCTCGCACATCCGACGGATCTCACGGTTTTTGCCCTCTTTCAGGGTAATTTCCATCACGGTGCGGCCCGGCTCGTCCACCACTACGTTGATGGTGCAGGGCATGGTCTTGGTGCCATCGTCCAGCACCACACCCTCGCTCATCTTGAGGATCTGCTGCTCGTCGGCATGGGGCTGCACCGTCACCCGGTAGAGCTTGGAGATGCCGCTGGACGGGTGCATCATGGCGTGGGCGAAGGCACCGTCGTTGGTCATCAGCAAGAGGCCCTCACTGTCTTTGTCCAGGCGGCCCACCGGATACAGCCGGGCCGGGACATCCTTCACCAGGTCCATGACGGTCTTGCGGCCCAGCTCGTCGCTGACGGTGGTCACATAGCCGCGGGGTTTGTAGAGGGCCAGGTAATAGAGCTGCTGGTCCTTCTGAATATAGATTCGCTGGTCATCCACATGCAGCACATCCCGGTTGGGGTCCATCTTGTCCCCCACCTTGGCGGGGTGGCCGTTGACCTTGACCCGCCCCTCGGCGATGATCTGCTCGGCAGCCCGGCGGGAGCACAGCCCCTGCTCGCTCATGATTTTCTGAATACGTTCCAATGCCATAATTATTCTCCTTTGTCCGCCTCCCGGCGCTCAAAAAAACAGGATCTTCCGCCCGCAAATGCGGGCAGAATTCCCCTGTTGATCGGTTTACTCTGCCTGGGCCGGTGCTTCGGCCGCGGCTTTGGATTCTTCGGCTTTGCTCTTCAGCAGCTGGTTGACCTTGTCCATCAGCTCCGGCAGCATGGTCAGAGCACGGTCCAGGCTGTTGGAGGGATCCGACAGCTGGATGGTCCGCACACAGCCGTCCTTGACCACCAGAAAGGCCACCGGCTGGATCTTGACCCCGGCGCCCGAGCCGCCGCCGAACAGCTCCTTGTTGGCGGGGTTCTTGCCGTCAAAATCGGTGCCGCCCGATGCAAAACCAAAAGACACCTTGGAAACAGGCAGAATGGTGGTGCCGTCCTCGGTGGTGATCGGTTTGCCAATGATGGTGTTGGAATCCACCATCTGATGGATCTTCTCCATGGTCACGCCCATGAGTCCCTGAATTGGATGTTCAGCCATAATCTCGGCCTCCTCTTAGATTCCATAGAATATACAAGCAGCCAACGTGCAGGCTCCCTCTGCCCAGTATGGTCCACCGGGCCGGGATCATACGCCCACTGGGGAGCGCCGCCTATTCGGCCGCGCTTTTTTGCAAAGCCGTTCTAGAACATTGTATCACACTTTACAGGAAAACGTCCAGTACCTTTTCCCGCCAGAGTTCGATCAAAACCTGCACCGCAGCAATCGCCACAAAGAGCATCCGGGCCGAAACCCGGAAGGATACCCGTTCCCGGGCGGGGGGCTCGGCCGGGTCCACCTGGGGCACCACACGCAATTCCTCAAAATCCAGATAGACGAAGTGGTCCAGCACCCCCAGGGTGGTATACAGCCAGGCATTGACCCGGCCATAGGCTCGGGCCGTATCGGCGGGGTCCTCGCCGGACACCGGCAGATAAACCCGAATACGGGTAAACCGCAGCGCTCCAAAAGCCGCCCGGGTAATCTTCCCGGCTCCCCGCAGCAGGGCGCAGATCACATCCAGGGAGATCTTTGCTTTTTTGCGCGGGGCGGCTTTGGGTTTTGCCTCAGGCTTCCGGGGCGGCTTTTTGGCGGCCCGGCGGCGACGGCGCTCGGTCAGCCAGGCCCGGAATTTCTTCCACTGACGGGCCCAGAAACCAGGCTCCGGGGGCGCGCTCTCTTCCATGGCAGGCTGTTCCGGCTCGGGGAACTGGAACACCGGCAGGGTAATCCCTAAAGCTCCCACCCTCACCCGCAGGATCTCGTCCTCCCAGGAAAGGTCAGCGCAGAAAGGACAGAGCAAAAGCAACAGCCCCAGTCCCAGCAAAACCGCCAGCAGGATCAGGACAAACTGGAGCAGGAATAAAACTACCCCGCCCAGAAACGACAGCACTGCGCTCATTTGCTCCCCTCCCCTGCGGCAGCTTCTTCCTCCGATTCATGAAGGGGCGGCAGATCCGCCAAACAGGACAGCCCGAACACCCGCAGAAAGTGGTCGGTGGTTCGGAAACTCACCGGCCGCCCGGGCAGGTCCAGACGGCCCGCCTCCTCGATCAGACCTTTTTCCAACAGGCCGGAGACGCTGGAGGAGGAGTCCACCCCTCGCACCTGCTCAATAAAGGCCCGGGAAACAGGCTGGTTGTAGGCGATCACCGTCAGAGTTTCCAGGGCGGCGGGGGTCAGCGGGGCAGCCCGACGGCTCTCCAATGCTTTGGCTACCCAGGGGCCACACTCGTTTTTGGTGGCCAGCTGCCAGTGCTCTCCCAGATGGAGCAGGCAGAGCCCACTCTCCGGTTTTTGGTACCGGGCCCGCAGCCCGGCCAGGGCCTGTTCCACAAGAGGCTGGGGCAGTTCCAGAGCCGCGGCCAGTTTCGCCGCGCCGATGGGCTCCCCATGGGCGAAGAGCACCGCCTCCACCACCGATTCAATCTGTGCCTTGTCCATCTTGGTCCTCCTTTTGGGAATCCGCCGGGCCTCTCCCCCGCCGGACCGTGAGCCCGGTATCCGGCCCGATCTCAATTCGCCCGGCCCGCACCAGTTCCAGCACCGCCAGGAAGGTTGCCACCGTGGCCGACCGCTCCTGCCGGCGGCTGAACAGCTGGCCCAGCCGGCTGACTTTGCCGGTCAGCAGCCCCCGCAGAATATGCACCACCCGGCTGCCCACCGAGACAAAAGGCGCTGTCACCAGAGGCTCGAATTGCTCCTGCCGCACCGGCCCGGGCCGCCCCCGGCCCGCCATGGCCCGCCAGCAGTCGGCCAGCACCTGGGCGTCATGGTGGAGCGGGTACAGTCCGCCCGGTTCCGGCGGGATCGGGGGGCGGACATAGACCGTCACCCCGGCGGCACGCTGGCCCAGGGCAGCGGCCATCCGGCGGCAGAGATCGTATTCGATCAGGCGGCCGGTCAGTTCCTCTTTCATCCGCTCGCCCTCGGTGCTCCGGGGCAACAGGAGAAAGCTCTTCATCTCCACCAGCCGGGCGGCGGTCTCAATAAAAGCGCTGGCGACGTTGGGGTCCTGCTGCCGGGCCCGTTCTACAATTGCGGTATACTGGTCGATCAGTTCCAGAATGGGGATGTTGTGCAGATCCATCTTGTGTTTGGCCACCAGCGCCAGCAGCAAATCCAGGGGCCCGTCGAAGGCTTCAAGATGGAAGGTCAGTTCTTCCGGGGCGCTCACACGCTCACCATCACCGCATAGACCGAGTAGGCCAGGCGGTCAATATAAGAGGTGGCAAAGCCCATCCACTGCCAAACCTGGTTGTTCATCCAGGCCAGCGGGGTGTCGAAAACGCCGAACCAGACCATGGCCAGCAGCACCACCAAAATGGTCTGCTCATAGCGCATCACCCCAAAATACAGCCGCCGGGGCAGCAGCACCAGCGCCACCCGGCTGCCGTCCAGCGGGGGGATGGGCAGCAGGTTAAACACCGCCAGGCCCACGTTCATCAGGACCATATACTCTAGAAAATAGGCGATGAAGAGGGTGGCGTTGTTCACCGGGGCCCAGTAGTACATCACCTTCCAGATCGCCATGGACAGATAGGCCATCAGGAGATTCGCCACCGGGCCCGCCAGAGCGGTGAGAGCCATCCCCACTTTCGGGTTTTTAAAGCGGCGGGGGTCGGTGGGGACCGGTTTGGCCCAGCCGATGCCCGCCACCACCATGCAGACGGTGCCCAAAAGGTCAAAGTGGGCGAAGGGATTCAGGGAAAGCCGGCCGTGCTCTTTGGCGGTGGCGTCCCCCAAAAGCCAGCTGGCCAGCGCGTGGCCCGCCTCGTGGCAGGGGATGGCCGCCAGGGTCACCAGCAGCCGGACAAAATAATACATACCTACTGAGGTCATTTTTCTTCTCCTGCAATTGTAAGTTTGGTCGCAATCCATGGTATATGATACTATTTTTTCCCTCTCGGGGCAAGAGTCTGCCGCCCAGCGGAAAAAACAGAAGAATTTTGAAAAAAAAGACTTGCTTTTTCCATCCCGTTCTGGTAGAATAGTCAAGCTGATTATTTTGAATTCCTGATTTCATCTTCTAGGAGGTGCAAGTATCATGGCTAAGTGTGAATGCTGTGGCAAGGGCGTGACCTTTGGTATCAAGGTCTCTCACTCTCATCGCCGCTCTAACCGTACCTGGAAGCCCAATGTCCGCCGCGTCAAGGCGGTCGTGGATGGCTCTCCCAAGTATATCTACGCATGCTCCCGCTGCCTGCGCGCTGGCAAAGTTACCCGCGCTGTCTAAGTCGGTGTATGTTGCCGGTCACTCAACCAGTGGCCGGCTTTTTCTTTTATGGTTCTGCGTCACTACCGGAGGTGTAAGATTATGCTGCTGCCCAACGACCCGGTCATGCTGCTGAGTGTGATTAACCTCAAGCTGCGGGACTACTACCCTACCCTCGACCAGCTGTGCGAGGATCTGGAACAGGACAAGGCCGATTTGTGTGCAAAACTTTCGGCCATTGGCTACGAATACAGCGCCGAGCGCAACCAGTTTGTCTGAGCGCGGCGCTGAAATCTGGAGGGTTCAATCATGATGCAAGGTACCTATTATAAAGAATGGAGCAACGCCCTGAGCCGGGAGATGGAGTTCAAGGTCTACGGCACCGCCGGCGCGCCGGTTCTGGTTCTGCCCTGCGGGGGCGGCCGTTTCTATGACTGGGAGGATCAGGGCATGCTGGAAGCTTCGGCCTGGCTGCTGGAGAGCGGCAAAATCCAGCTGTTCTGCGCCGACAGCCTGCCCCCTGAGCTGGAGATGGCGGCCGATGTCACTCCCCGCCGCCGCGCCGAGTTGCAGGAAAAATACTTCAACTATATCACCCGGGAGCTGGCAGACCGGATTTTGGCTCTGAACGGCGCCGCCCGGAAAACCGCTTCCCCGGCCGAGCCCGCCCCCAAGGCTGAGAAGGCGGGCAAAGAAGCCAAAAAGGAAGAAACCGTCACCGGCATCTGGTGTGTGGGCACCGATCTGGGGGCCTGGCAGGCGATGAACCTGCGGCTCCGCCGCCCGGATCTCTTCTGCGGAGCCATCGCCCTCTCGGGCCTGTTCGACCCCTCCGCCCGGCTGGGCAGCGCCCAGGACGATCTGGCCCTGCGCAATACCCCCGCAGCCTATCTGGCCGCCGGACTGCCGGGCTGTACCGCCCCGAAGCTCCTGGCCGCTGAGGGCCGGGTGATTCTCTGTGCTGGTCAGGGCGGCTACGAAGCCGAGGCTCTGGCCTCCACCCAGCAGATGCAGGCTGCTCTGCAGGCCGCAGGCATCCCCGAGCACACCGAAATCTGGGGCCAGGATGTCTCCCACGACTGGTACTGGTGGGCCAAGGAGTGGAATATCTTCTCCGAGCGTCTGTTCCATTAAGGGTGCAATCCTGAATTTTGCAAAGCGCTTTCTCTCCGTTCCGGCGGGGAGGGAGCGCTTTTTGTTTTCAGGGGTGCTCCCCTCCCCTCTTGCATTGTTGGATGAAACGTGCTACAATGGCCTTGTAAACCATACCCCGGTATGGTAATTTGGTTCTGTCAGGAACTGAAACGAAAGGAGCAACGCCATGTCAGAAGATTTATTCACCCTCTGCGAAGGGTGCGAAGCGCCGCAGCCCTCCGCCGAGATTTCGGATTGCTGCCGCAAAAAAGAACGTTCACCGGAGGAGTATCAGCACCTGATCCACCGGCTGAACCGGATCGAAGGCCAGATCCGAGGGATTCGCGGGATGGTGGAGAAGGACGCCTACTGCCCGGATATCCTGATCCAGGTCTCGGCCGCCTCCTCTGCCCTGAACAGTTTTACCAAGGAGCTGCTGGCCCAGCACATCCACACCTGTGTAGCCCAGGATATCCGGGCCGGGCGGGACGAGGCCATTGACGAGCTGGTCAAACTGCTGCTCCGTCTCATGCGCTGAAAGTGGGGCTGAATGGTATGGAACAATACAACATCACCGGCATGAGCTGCGCGGCTTGCAGCGCCCGGGTGGAGAAAGCCGTCTCCAAAGTTCCCGGCGTGACCAGCTGCTCGGTCAGCCTGCTGACCAACTCCATGGGGGTGGAGGGCTCCGCCTCCCCCGAAGCCATTGTTCAGGCAGTGGAGGCCGCCGGGTACGGCGCCAGCCCCAAAGAAACCGCCGGACCTTCGGCAAAATCTGCCGCCGCCCCTGCGCTGGATGCCCTGGCCGACCACGAGACCCCCAAACTCAAACGGCGGCTGCTGGCCTCCCTGGTGTTCCTGGTGGTTTTGATGTACTTCTCCATGGGGCACATGATGTGGGGCTGGCCTTTGCCCGGCTGGTTTGAGGGCAATCACGTGGCAGTGGGGCTCGTTCAGCTGTTGCTGGCCGGCATTGTCATGGTCATCAACCAGAAATTTTTCATCAGCGGATTCAAGAGCCTGGCCCACGGCGCCCCCAATATGGATACCCTGGTGGCCCTGGGTTCGGCGGCCTCCTTTGTCTGGAGCACCTATGCCCTCTTTGCCATGACGGACGCACAGCTCCACGGCGACCACGCCGCCGTCATGGAGTATATGATGGAGTTCTACTTCGAGTCCGCCGCCATGATCCTGACCCTGATCACCGTGGGCAAGATGCTGGAGGCCCGCTCCAAGGGCAAAACCACCGACGCCCTCAAGAGCCTGATGAAGCTGGCCCCCAAGACAGCCACCGTTCTGCGGGACGGACAGGAAATTGCCGTTCCCATCGAGCAGGTGCAGAAAGGCGACCAGTTTGTGGTCCGCCCGGGCGAGAACATCCCGGTGGACGGCGTGGTGCTGGAAGGGTCCAGCGCGGTGAACGAGAGTGCCCTGACGGGTGAGAGCATCCCGGTGGATAAAGCCCCCGGAGACTCGGTTTCGGCTGCCACCGCCAACCAATCCGGCTTCCTGCGCTGCGAGGCCACCCGGGTGGGCGAGGACACGACCCTCTCCCAGATCATCCGGATGGGCAGCGATGCAGCAGCCACCAAAGCCCCCATCGCCAAGGTAGCGGACACGGTCTCCGGCTTCTTTGTGCCGGTGGTCATTACCATTGCCGTTGTGACTACGGCAGTCTGGCTGCTGCTGGGTCAGCCGCTGGCCTTTGCTCTGGCCCGGGGCATCTCGGTCCTGGTCATCAGCTGCCCCTGCGCCCTGGGTTTGGCCACCCCGGTGGCCATCATGGTGGGCAACGGTCTGGGGGCCAAAAACGGTATCCTCTTCAAGACCGCCGCTTCCCTGGAAGCCGCGGGCCGCACCCAAATTGTCGCTCTGGATAAAACCGGCACCATCACCCGGGGCGAGCCCGAAACCACCGACCTTTTGCCGGTGGAAGGGGTCACCGAAACCGAGCTTTTGACCCTGGCTGCCGCCCTGGAACAAAAGAGCGAGCATCCCCTGGCAAAGGCGATTCTGGCCCGGGCGGAGGAAGAACAGATCACCCCGCCGGAAGTTTCCGACTTCACCGCCCTGCCGGGCAACGGCCTTTCTGCCACGCTGGCAGGCGGCCCCATCTACGGCGGTAACCTGAACTTCATCCGCACCAAAGCCCCGATCCCCCCGGCACTGGAACAGCAGGCCCAGGAGCTGGCGGCTCAGGGCAAAACGCCCCTCTTCTTCGGCAGGGGCGGCCGTTTGCTGGGCGTTATCGCCGTGGCGGACACCATCAAGCCCGAGAGCCCCCAGGCCATCCGGGAATTGCAGGAGATGGGGATTCGGGTAGTGATGCTCACCGGCGATAACCGGCGCACCGCCGACGCCATCGGCCGCCAGGTAGGGGTGGACGCGGTGGTTGCCGGGGTCCTGCCCGACGGCAAGGAGTCGGTGATCCGCACCCTGAGCCAGTACGGCAAGGTCGCCATGGTGGGCGACGGCATCAACGACGCCCCCGCCCTGACCCGGGCCGATACCGGCATTGCCATTGGTGCAGGCACCGACGTGGCCATTGACGCCGCCGATGTGGTCCTGATGAACAGCAAACTCTCGGACGTTCCGGCGGCCATCCGGCTGAGCCGGGCCACCCTGCGGAACATCCACGAGAATCTGTTCTGGGCATTTATTTATAACCTGATCGGCATCCCCCTGGCAGCCGGGCTTTTGATCCCCCTGGGTCTGACTTTGAACCCCATGTTCGGCGCGGCGGCCATGAGCCTGTCCAGCTTCTGCGTGGTGAGCAACGCCCTGCGGCTGAACCTGTTTGACCTCCACAGCGCCCGCAAGGACCGGAAAGTCCAGCCCGTGGAACTCCCCCCTGCCCTGCTGCCGGCAGAGGCTGAGGCTTGTCCCCTGGCAAACCGTCCCGAACCTGATTTAACCGAAGAAACCGAAAAGGAGAAAACAACCATGAAAAAGACCATGAAAATCGAAGGCATGATGTGCGGCCATTGCGAGGCCCGGGTCAAGAAGGCCCTGGAGAAGCTGCCCCAGGTGGACGAAGCCGTTGTCAGCCATACCGAGGGCACCGCTGTTCTGACCCTGAACGCCCCGGTAGAGGACGCAGCCCTGAAGGAAGCCGTCGAGGCACAGGACTATACGGTTCTGGGCATTGAGTAACTTTCTGCTGTAACAATCCATCAAAAAGGCCGCGGCCCGCTCCTCTCATGAGGAACAGGCCGCGGCCTTTATTTTATCTTTCGGGAAGCTTTACCACAGCCACATCCTGGATACCATACCGCTCCAGCAGAGACAGAGCAGCGGGCCCCAGCCGCTCTCCGCTGACTGCAATGGGGATGGCAGGCGGACAGGAAACTGTGGGCAGTGCGCAGACCCGACCCAGAGCCCGGCCCACCGGCACCCGCTCCTGGGGGGCAAACACCGCTTGGCGGATGCTGCACTGGGGGCTGGCCTCTTTTTTCAGGGCGGCCAGCAGAGGACCGTCGTCCTCGGGGGCGGAGGAGGCAGGGGCTGTCCACTCCCCCGCCAGTGCCGCGCCCACAGCGGTCCGGACCCGTGCCCAATCCCGGGGCGGATTTTCGGGGGTGATCATCAGCACCACATAGCGGTTGTCGGCATATTCACACTCTACCGCATACTGACGCAGCAGCTCCGCCAGCGCCCAGCCGGTACAACCCAGAGCGCTGCCGTCCAGCACCAGTTTCAGGGGTTCAGAAGGCCGCACCAGCGCTGTGGGGCAGCCCGCCGAGTGGCTTTCGACATTCAGTTCCTCTTTCAGAGTTTCCAGCCGGTGAATACATTCTTCCAGCCGCTGGGGATATCCCTCGCTGATGGAACGATTGCACAGGTCCAAAGACTGTAAAATCAAATAAGAAGGGCTGGTGGAGCCGAACAGACAAAGTGCATTGCGCACCACCCCATCTTCCAAAGGCAGTCCCGGCGCCAGATGCAGATAGGCGCCCCCGGTCAGAACCGGCAGGGTCTTATGCCCCGAATCACAGCAGAGGGCGGCCCCCAGAGCGATGGGGTGCCGGCTGCCCCCAGGCAGAAAGGGCAGATAGGCCCCGTGGGCGTTATCCACCAGAAGGGGCACATTCCTTTCCCGGCAGACTTTCCCCAAAGCGGGAATGTCCTGGATGCCGCCCAGATAGTCCGGCGAGGTGAGGTAAACCCCAAAGGGCTTTTTCCCCTCCCCCGCCAGAGCGTCCAGCTCTGTTTCCAGCTGGGCCGGGGTCACCGGGCAGCTGCACAGGTTCGCCCCCTGGCTCTCCGTGGGCCAGAGCCAATGAATCTCAAAATCCAGCAAAGCCGCTGCATAGAGCAGTGCTTTGTGGGCGTTGCGGGCCGCCAGCAGCACCGGCCTATCCTGGGTGGGCGGCGCCATCTGAAGAGCCAGAAACAGCATCGCCCGGATGCACTGGGACGAGCCCTCGGTGCTGTAAAAAGTCCGTCCGGTGCCAAAGAGACGGGCAGCGTTTTTCTCGCTCTCGGCGATGATCCCCTCTGCCTCATAGAGCTCGTCCGCGCCCTGAATCTCGGTGATATCCAGCGCCTCGCACCCCAAAGGCCCCCGGCCTTTGTGCCCGGGCATATGCAGCCGGGAGACTTCCGCCCCGGCGTAGCGGCTCACAAATTCCGCGATGGGGGTGTTCATTCGGCGCAGCCGTCCCCCGCGCAGGCCGAGCACTCGCTGCCCAGCTGGACCGGCACCTCGATGCCCTGGGCCGCCAGCTCCTGGCTCTCGGCCACCTTGATCATGATGGCACACTCGATCCGCTTTTTGAACAGCTCACAACCGTACTCGTAGACGCCCCGGATGCTGCCGGTGGCGTGGTAGGCGTTGGCCGCACAGCCGCCCGAGCAGTAGAGCTTGGCCCAGCAGTCCTTGCACTCGGGGCGGGCGTAGGCGTTGCAGTGCTTGAACTCATCCCGAACGGCGGTGTTGGTGACGCCCTGCCAGATGTCGCCCATCTTGTACTTGGGGTCGCCCACAAACTGGTGGCAGGGGTAGAGATCGCCCCAGGGGGTGACCGCCATATACTCGGTGCCGGACCCGCAGCCCGAAATCCGCTTGTAGATGCAGGGGCCGCCGGTCAGGTCGATCATATAATGATAGAAGGTGAAGCCCCGGCCCTCACGGTCCCGCTTGAGCATCTCTTTGGCCAGGATCTCATACTGCTCTTTCAGGATGGGCAGATCTTCGGCGGTCAGAGCGCAGGGGTCGTCCGGCTTGGAGACCACCGGCTCCATGCTCAGCTCCTTGAAGCCCAGGTCCGCCATGTGGAAAATATCCTTGGTGAAGTCCACATTGTTGTGGGTGTAGGTGCCGCGGATGTAGTAGCTCTTATCCCCGCGGGCTTCCACAAACTTCTGGAACTTGGGCACAATGGTGTCGTAGCTGCCCCGGCCGGCGTAGTCCACCCGCAGCCGGTCGTGGACCTCCTTGCGGCCGTCCAGGCTGAGAACCACGTTGCTCATCTCTTTGTTGGCAAAATCGATGACATCGTCGTCGATCAGCATACCGTTGGTGGTGAGGGTGAAACGGAAGTTCTTGTTGTGGATCTTCTCCTGCTCGCGGCAGTAGGCCACCAGCTTTTTGACCATGTCCCAGTTCATCAGGGGCTCGCCGCCGAAGAAGTCCACTTCCAGGTTGCGGCGGGTGCCGGAGTTCTCGATCAGGAAATCCATGGCCCGCTTGCCCACCTCAAAGCTCATCAGGGCCCGCTCGCCCTGATAACGGCCCTGAGCCGCGAAGCAGTAAGAGCAGTTCAGGTTGCAGGTGTGGGCCACATGCAGGCAGAGCGCCTTGATCACGGTGTTGCGGTTCTTGAAGTCAAAGGCCAGGTTCTCATACTGGTCGGGAGCCCAGAGTTTGCCCTGGGCTTCCAGCTCAGCCACATCGGCCAGGCACTGCTCCAGATCCTCGGCAGTGACGTCCGGGCGGTCGGCGTACTTGGCCAGAAGCTCCCGGACAATCTCCTCCTTGGACTTTTCCTTATAGAGGGCGATCACATCGTAGGCCACCTCATCCACCGCGTGCACCGAGCCCGAGCAGGTGTCCAGAACAATGTTATAGCCGTTGAGTTTGTACTGATGTACCATAGTGGGTTATCCTCCATGCCATAAAAAAATGCCGCCCAAACAGGCGGCATCGAGTCAAAGCCGAATTACTTGTTGCTGTTCTCGCACTGCTGGTTGGCCACGCCGCAGGAGGTCTTGCAGGCAGACTGGCAAGAAGTCTGGCACTCGCCGCAGCCACCGGTCTGAACGCTCTTGGTCAGGTCACGAGTTGCAATGGTCTTAATTCTTTCCATGATAAAAACCTCTCTAACACAATAATTCGATCCCGGCTTACAAAAACAGCCTGGGAACTCCATGTATCTTGGTTTATGATAGCACGGTTTGGGGCGGCTGTCAAGAATATTTCGGCAGTCAGCGTCAGTCCCACCCGGGGCCGCCGCCTGTGGTGGGCTGACCGGTCAAAATGGTGTGGAGCCCCACTTCACGGGCTTTTTGCAGCAGGTAGCGATAACGGCACAAAAGGGCCTGACGCTCATAGATCCGCTGTTCGATCAGATCCGGGTCTACCTCCAGATCAAACATCATAGCGTTGCGGCGCAGGCACCACAGACATTCCTTGATATCCTCCTCCAGATTGGGGCAATAACGGGCGTGCTCGGCGTCCTTGGGCACGCGCTTGGAAAGCAAATTTTGCAGACGGGCCGTTCCAGGCATTCTATGTTCCTCCTTGTCCCCCTCCGCCCACCAGAGGGCGGAGAGATGGTGTTCTACTTTCAGTGTAATCTGCCCGGCAGCAAAATATGCCGCTAACCCGGGAAGGGAAAATATTTGCCCCAATCCCCTTTTTTGCCGCCCAATTCCCCATGAAAAAGTTTTTCTCGATTTTTTCAAAATAATGCTTGACAATTCCCCCCAGGGCGAGTATAATACGTCTCGTTGGCAGACGAAACGCCGACAAACAAAAAAGAAAACCACCAAATATTGGGGATTTGCATAGTGGTAGTGCGGCAGACTCTGACTCTGTTTGTGGGAGTTCGATTCTCTCATCCCCAACCAAAAAGCTTCGGTTCTTCGGAATCGGAGCTTTTTTCTTTCTTCTTTTAAAACTTCATAGCAAAAATACCGCCCGGCTAGGTTTGAAGTGACCCCAAAAAGTTAGACAATATTTGAAAGCAAACATTGTTTAAGCAGCCGAAAGGGCTTGTTGTCTGTGAATAGCAGGCGGCAAGCCCTTTAGTTTTGTCTTAATTCTGCGGTTGTTGTAATACTCAAGATAATTCAC
>NZ_BQKV01000025.1 GCF_022180365.1 Faecalibacterium gallinarum | reverse complement strand
ATCACCTGCACCGTCACCTTCTGTCTGACCCTCTGGGTCATCGGCCCTGTTACTTCTCTGGCCTCTGACCTGTTGGGCAGCTTCTTCACCTTCCTGTCCGAGACCAGCGGCATCGTGATGGGTATGGTGGCCGGCGCCTTCTGGCAGGTGCTGGTTATGTTCGGCCTCCACTGGGCCATGATCCCCCTGGCTCTCAATGATATGATGACCAAGGGTTACAGCACCATCCTGACCGGTACCTTCGGCTGCACCTTCGCACAGTGCGGCGCGATCCTGGCCATCTGGATCAAGACCAAGAACGCCAAGACCCGCAGCCTCTGCGCTCCCGCTCTGATCTCCGGCATCGCCGGCGTCACTGAGCCCGCCATCTACGGCATCACCCTCCCCAAGAAGAAACCCTTCATCATCACCTGCATCGTGGGTGCCATCACCGGCGCCGGCCTGATGGCCACCGGCGTCACCGGCTATACCATGGCCGGCCTGGGTGTTTTTGGTTACACCGCCTACGTCAACACCGCCACCAACGACATCAGCGGCATGATTTGGGGCATTGTCTGGTCTCTGATCGCTGTGGTTCTGGCTTTCATCATGGTCTTCTTCACTTACAGCGACGAGCCCGCCGGCAAGAAGAAGGCTGCCCCCGCTCCCGCTCCCGAGGCCCCCAAGGCTGCCGCCCCCGCCGGCGACAAGATCGTGGGCGCTCCCCTGGAGGGCGAGATGCGGGTTCTGACCGAGATCGAGGACCCCGTCTTCTCCAGCGAGGCTCTGGGCAAGGGCTGCGCCATCGAGCCCAGCAAGGGCGAAGTGGTTGCCCCCTTTGACGGCACCATCGAGCAGGTCGCCGAGACCAAGCACGCCATCGGCATGACCGGCGACAACGGCCTGGAAGTCCTGATCCACGTGGGCATGGACACCGTCGAGCTGAAGGGCAAGGGCTACGAGCCCATGGTCAAGGTGGGCGACAAGGTCAAGAAGGGCCAGCTGCTGCTGAAGTTCGATATGGCTTTCATCTCGGACGCGGGCTACAAGCTGACCACCCCCGTGATCATCACCAACACCGACGACTTCACCAGCGTCGAGCCGGTGGCTACCGGCAAGGTCACCCAGGGCCAGGATGTGGTTCTGGTAAAGTAATCCCCTGCCCCATCGGGTAAATCCAAAACAGCAAAAATGGGCTGCCGCAGATGCGCTGAACATCTGCGGCAGCCCTCTTTTTATGCCCGGTTTTACGGCTCATTTCCCCCGCTCTCCGGGGCCCCAGCGGCTTTTCCGGCAAAGTACGCTTCTCAATGGGAGATCGCTTTCCCTCCTATTCCCCATGGGTCAGATCCTGGGCTAGCGGCTCCCCCAGCGGGCGGCGGCCGCGGAGCTATAGCCCGTCCGGGAAAGTCTCTCTTTCAACCCTGCATCCGCTCCCCTATCCCCTCATAAAATGTGGTAATCCGGGGAGGCGGTTTCCTTCCCGTCCGTCCTGGAAGGCTGAATCAGGGGGCTTTTCAGGCCCTCTTCCTTCCAGGCCCCCAAGAGCCCCTCTGAGGGCGGGCATGGCAAAGAGTATTCTTTCCTTTTCCCGGCAGCCCAAGCGGCCATACAGCCCCCCAGCCGCCGCAGAGAAGAGCCCGCCAAAAAGCACAAAGCCAAAGCCGAATTCCCCCCCGCGAAAAGACCCCTCACACCCGCTGCCCAGAACAGCAAAAAGCCCCTCCTGCCACAGGGGCAGAAGGGGCTTAAATGAGCTTTTAGCTTGCCTTAGAACTCAGCGTTCGCGGGTCAAAATCACTCAATGATCTTGCCAACAACGCCGGAACCAACGGTACGGCCACCCTCACGGATAGCGAAACGCAGGCCCTCTTCCATAGCGACAGCGGTCAGCAGCTCGACGTGCATGGTGACGTTATCACCGGGCATGCACATCTCGGTGCCCTCGGGCAGGGTGATGATGCCGGTCACGTCGGTGGTACGGAAGTAGAACTGAGGACGATAGTTGGAGAAGAAGGGGGTGTGACGGCCGCCCTCGTCCTTGGTCAGGACGTAAACCTGAGCCTCAAAGACGGTGTGGGGGTGCACGGAACCGGGCTTAGCCAGAACCTGGCCACGCTCGATCTGGGTGCGGTCAACACCACGCAGCAGAGCGCCGATGTTGTCGCCAGCCTGAGCAAAGTCCAGAGACTTGCGGAACATCTCCAGGCCGGTGATGGTGGTGTTCAGACGCTCGGGCTTGATGCCAACGATCTCCATAGGATCGCCAACCTTGGCGGTACCACGCTCAACACGACCGGTAGCAACGGTGCCACGGCCAGAAATGGTCATGACGTCCTCAACGGGCATCAGGAAGTCCTTGTCGGCCAGACGGTCGGGAGTGGGGATGTACTCGTCGACAGCGGCCATCAGCTCGTTGATGCAAGCGTACTCGGGAGCGTTGGGGTCGGTAGAAGTGGACTCCAGAGCCTTCAGAGCGGAACCACGAATGATCGGGGTGTCGTCGCCAGGGAAGTCGTAGCTGCTCAGCAGCTCACGGATCTCCATCTCGACCAGATCCAGCAGCTCCTCGTCGTCGACCATATCGACCTTGTTCATGAACACGACGATATAGGGCACGCCGACCTGACGGGCCAGCAGGATGTGCTCACGGGTCTGGGGCATGGGACCATCGGTAGAAGCAACGACCAGGATAGCGCCGTCCATCTGAGCAGCACCAGTGATCATGTTCTTAACGTAGTCGGCGTGGCCCGGGCAGTCAACGTGAGCGTAGTGACGGTTAGCAGTCTGGTACTCAACGTGAGCGGAGTTGATCGTGATACCACGAGCGCGCTCCTCGGGAGCCTTGTCGATGTTGGCGTAGTCCATGAAGTCTGCGCCGCCCTGCAGAGCCAGAACCTTGGTGATAGCAGCGGTCAGAGTGGTCTTGCCGTGGTCAACGTGACCGATGGTGCCGATGTTAACATGCGGCTTAGAACGGTCAAATTTTGCCTTTTCAGCCATTGGAATTTCCTCCCTTAAAATCGGTAATTTTGGTTACAACAGCCTCGCGCCTGCATAAATGCATTGCAAGGCTATTCTACTAGATTATTCCCATAAAATCAAGAGATTTTTCCTGAAATTTTGCCTAAGGGAGCAAATCCCATTCAAATCTCTCTTTTCATGGATCAATCCTTGCTGCGGCCCGCGATGATGGTATCGGCGATGTTCTTGGGCACCGGCTCGTAGTGAGACGGCTCCATGACATACTGGCCGCGGCCCTGAGTCTTGGAACGCAGGTCGGTAGCATAACCAAACATCTGAGCCAGAGGAACCAGAGCGTTGACGCGCTGGGTGCCTGCCATAGCCTCCATACCCTGGATCTGGCCGCGGCGGGCGTTCAGGTCGCCGATAACGTCGCCCAGATACTCATCGGGAACGATAACAGCCACCTTCATGATGGGCTCGGTGATGATGGGATCAGCCTTGCGCATAGCCTCCTTGAAGGCCATGGAACCGGCGATGGAGAAGGCCATTTCAGAGGAGTCAACCTCGTGATAAGAGCCGTCCCACAGGGTGACCTTGACATCCACGACGGGGTAGCCGGCCAGAACACCGGCCTTCATTGCGCCCTGGATACCGTTGTCAACTGCAGGGATATACTCCTTGGGGATCGCGCCGCCAACGATGGCGTTGACGAACTCGTAACCCTTGCCGGGCTCGTTGGGCTCGATCTTGATCTTGACGTGACCGTACTGGCCCTTACCACCGGACTGACGGGCGTACTTGGTCTCCTGGTTGGCCTCTTTGCGAATGGTCTCGCGGTAAGCAACCTGGGGTGCGCCGACGTTGGCCTCGACCTTGAACTCGCGCAGCAGACGGTCGACGATGATCTCCAGGTGGAGCTCGCCCATGCCGGCGATGATGGTCTGACCAGTCTCCTCATCGGTGTAGGTCTTGAAGGTCGGGTCCTCCTCGGCCAGCTTCGCCAGCGCGATGCCCATCTTCTCGTTGCCGGCCTTGGTCTTGGGCTCGATGGCAACGCGGATAACGGGCTCGGGGAACTTCATGGACTCGAGGATGATGGGGTGGTTCTCATCGCACAGGGTGTCGCCGGTGGTGGTGTTCTTCAGGCCCACGACGGCGGCGATATCGCCTGCGTAGCAGCAGTCGATGTCCTTGCGGTGGTTGGAGTGCATCTGGAGGATGCGGCCCATACGCTCGCGGCTGTCCTTCACCGAGTTGTAAACGGTGGTGCCAGCCTCGACCTTACCGGAGTAAACGCGGAAGTATGCCAGCTTGCCGACGAAGGGGTCGGTCGCAATCTTGAAGGCCAGAGCAGCGAAGGGAGCGTCGTCGGAAGAGGGACGAGTCTCGGGCTCCTCGGTCTCAGGATTGATGCCCTTGATGTCCTCGACATCGGTGGGGGCGGGCATGTAGTCCACGATGGCGTCCAGCAGCTTCTGAACGCCCTTGTTCTTGTAGGAAGAGCCGCAGACCACGGGCACCAGGGTGTTGGCGATGGTCTCCTTGCGGATGGCGGCCTTCAGCTCCTCGCGGGTGATCTCCTCGCCCTCGAGGTACTTCTCCATCAGCTCCTCATCGTTCTCGGCGACAGCCTCGATGAGGATGTTGTGGTACTCCTCGGCCTGCTCCTTCATGTCCTCGGGGATCTCCTCGAGGCGCATGTCGTTGCCCATATCGTCGTAGTAGACCTCAGCCTTCATATCGACCAGGTCGACGATGCCCTTAAAGGTGTCTTCCTTGCCGATGGGCAGCTGGATCGCCACGCCGTTGGCGTGCAGACGGTCGTGCAGCATCTGGATGCAGCGGAAGAAGTCGGCGCCCATGGTATCCATCTTGTTGACGTAAACCATACGGGGGACCTTGTACTCGTCCGCCTGGCGCCAGACAGTCTCGGACTGGGGCTCAACGCCGCCCTTCGCGGCCAGAACGGTGACAGAACCGTCCAGAACGCGCAGAGAGCGCTGGACCTCGACGGTGAAGTCGACGTGGCCCGGGGTGTCGATGATGTTGATACGATGACGGCCCTTCTTGTAGGCGACGGGATCGTTCTTCAGCTCGGTGTGGCTCCAGTAGCAGGTGGTTGCAGCGGAGGTGATGGTGATACCACGCTCCTGCTCCTGCACCATCCAGTCCATGGTAGCGGCGCCTTCGTGCACCTCGCCGATCTTATGGGTGATGCCGGTGTAGTACAGAATGCGCTCGGTGGTGGTGGTCTTGCCGGCATCGATGTGCGCCATGATGCCGATATTTCTGGTCATCTGAAGAGAAACTTCTCTGGGAGTAGCCATGAAATTAACCTCCTACAGATCAATAACGGAAATGAGCGAAAGCCTTGTTGGCCTCGGCCATCTTATGGGTATCCTCGCGCTTCTTCACGGCGTTGCCGGTGTTGTTGGCAGCGTCCATGATCTCAGCAGCCAGGCGCTGGCTCATGGTCTTCTCACCACGAGTACGGCTGTAAGCGGTCAGCCAGCGCAGGCCCAGGGTCTCGCGGCGAGCGGGGCTGACCTCCAGGGGAACCTGGTAGTTGGCGCCACCCACACGGCGGGTCTTGCACTCGAGGCTGGGCATGATGTTCTCCATGGCCTTCTCAAAGGTCTCCAGAGGATCGTTGCCGGTTTTCTCCTGGATCATGGTGAAAGCATCGTAAACGATCTTCTGAGCGACGCCCTTCTTACCATCCAGCATGATGTTGTTGACAAGACGGGTGACCATCTTGGAATTGTAAATAGGATCTGCCAAGACATCGCGCTTAGCAATATTACCTCTTCTAGGCATCTTTCTTCCCTCCTTCACAGAATGATATCATCGGTACTCGAAAGTAAATAAACTCCCGTTGTGTCACAAAGAGCTACCCTACATAAACTGTTGACCATCCGCCGAAGCAGACTTGTTATTTATATATGGAAAGCCGTTTATGAATCGGATCGGCTTTTAATTACTTCTTCGCTGCACCGGCCTTAGGACGCTTCGCGCCGTACTTGGAGCGGGCCTGGTTACGGCCGGCCACACCCTGGGTATCCAGAGTGCCGCGGATGATGTGGTAACGCACACCAGGGAGGTCCTTAACACGACCGCCGCGGATCAGCACGACAGAGTGCTCCTGCAGGTTGTGGCCGATGCCGGGAATGTAAGAGGTGACCTCAATACCATTCGTGAGGCGGACACGGGCGACCTTACGCAGAGCAGAGTTAGGCTTCTTCGGGGTCATGGTACGGACGGCAGTGCAGACACCGCGCTTCTGGGGGCTGTTGAGATCAGAATACTGCTTCTTCTGAGAGTTGTAGCTCTTCAGCAGTGCGGGGGCAGTGCTCTTGGTAGCCAGGACCTGACGGCCTTTGCGTACAAGCTGGTTAAAAGTAGGCATTTTGTTTCTCCTTTCGTAATTTTCGTGCGCCGGGCAGGCGCCCGGGCATTTTTTGCCGCACCTCACCCTTAGAGTGACGCGCAACAGTTGTATTTTACACGGTTTCGCGTGTAATGTCAACAGTTTTTCCAGAAAAAATTTGGTTTATTCTCCAAATCTCATTTTTTCTTTTCTCCCGGCCTTTTCAACCGGACAAAACGGGGGTTTTGGCCCCCTCCCCTCCCCTTTCCGGGCGCAAAAAGGCCCGCCGGAAGGGTTCACCCCCCTCCGGCGGGCCGGTGCCTCACGCCCGGGCGGGCGGGGCAGTTATTTGATATAGGTTACTGAGCGGCAGCCTGCTCGGCGGCGATCTGCTCGTTCAGCTCGGCCTCGCGGCGGATCAGGTCGGCGCGGACCTCCGGCAGACCGGTGCCTGCGGGGATCAGCTTGCCGATGATGACGTTCTCCTTCAGGCCGGACAGGGAGTCTGCCTTGCCCTTGATGGCGGCCTCGGTCAGGACACGGGTGGTCTCCTGGAAGGAAGCAGCCGACAGGAAGGACTCGGTGGCCAGGGCAGCCTTGGTAATGCCCAGCAGCACCTGCTGGTACTCCACCAGCTTGATGCCCTCTTCGCCGGCGTCGATCCGGGCCTGGAGCTCGGCGTTGATGTTCTCGACCTCCAGACGGTTGGCCAGCGCGCCGCCGATCAGAGAGGAGGAACCGGAGTCGGTGACCCGGACCTTGCGGCACATCTGACGGACGATGACCTCGATGTGCTTGTCGTTGATCTCAACGCCCTGGAGGCGGTAGACCTTCTGGACCTCGCTGATCAGGTAGTTCTGGACGGCATCCAGGCCCTTGACCGCCAGGATATCCTGGGGATAGAGCACGCCCTCGCGGGTGATGATGTCGCCCTTCTCCACCCGGTCGCCGGGCAGCACACGGGAGTGCTGGGTGAAGGGGATGGAGTAGCTCTTGACCACTTCGGCGCCGTTGTCGTCCTTGCCGGTGACCTTGATGACCACGTTCTTCTTGGTGTCGTCCTGAGAGACCACACCGGAGATCTCGCTCATGATGGCCATGCTCTTGGGCCGGCGGCTCTCGAACAGCTCCTCAACGCGGGGCAGACCCTGGGTAATATCCTCGGCCGATGCGATACCGCCGGTATGGAAGGTACGCATGGTCAGCTGGGTGCCCGGCTCGCCGATGGACTCGGCGGCGATGATACCGACCGACTCGCCCAGCTGGACCGGCTCGCCGGTGGCCATGTTGGAGCCGTAGCAGTAAGCGCAGACGCCGGTCTTGGCGCGGCAGGTCAGCAGGCTGCGGATCTTCAGGCTGGTGATGCCGGCGGCCTCGATCTCCTCGGCATCGTACAGATCCATCATCTTGCCCTCGGGCACGATGACCTTGCCGGTGACGGGGTGGACCACATCGCCCACGGCGTAGCGGCCGATCAGACGCTCGCGGAAGCTCTCGATCTTCTCCTTGCCCTCGTGGATCTCGGAGACCACCAGGCCGTCGGTGGTGTGGCAGTCCAGCTCGCGGATGATGACGTCCTGAGAGACGTCGACCATGCGGCGGGTCAGGTAACCGGAGTCGGCGGTACGCAGAGCGGTATCGGCCAGACCCTTACGGGCGCCACGGGCGGAAACGAAGTATTCCAGGATGTTCAGACCTTCGCGGTAGTTGGCACGAATGGGCATCTCGATGGTCTGACCGGCGGTGTTGGCCAGCAGGCCGCGCATGCCGGCCAGCTGCTTGATCTGGTTCATGGAACCACGGGCGCCCGAGTCGGCCATCATATAGATCTCGTTGTCCTTGGGCAGGTTGTCGGCCAGGGCCTTGGAGACCTTGTCGGTGGTGGCCTGCCAGATGTCGATGGTCTTCTTGTACCGCTCCTCCTCGGAGATCAGACCGCGGTTGAACAGCTTGCCGATCTGGGCGACCTGCTTGTCTGCTTCGGCGATCAGCTCGGCCTTCTGGGGCGGGATCACCGCGTCGCAGACGGCCACCGAGATGGCGGACAGAGTGGAGTACTTATAACCCTGGCTCTTGATGGCGTCCAGCATCTTGGCGCAGGCGCGGGTGCCGTTGCGGGTCATGCAGCGGGAGATGATGTCGGGCAGGGTCTTCTTGGTCACCCGGAAGCTGACCTCGTAATCCAGCCAGTGGGCGGGATCGGTGCGGTCCACGTAGCCCAGGTTCTGGGGCACGGGGGTGTTGAAGATGATGCGGCCCACGGTGGTATCCACGATGCCGGTCCGCTCCACGCCGTCCAGGGTCATGGTGCGGCGGACCCGGACGGGAGTGTGGAGGGTGACCACGTGCTCGGCGTAGGCCATCAGGGCCTCGGACTCATCCCGGAAGACCTTGCCGGCGCCCTCGTCGTTCTCCCGGACGGTGGTCAGGTAGTAGCTGCCCAGAATCATATCCTGGGTAGGCACAGCCACAGGCGCGCCGTCGGAGGGTTTCAGCAGGTTGCCGGAAGCCAGCATCAGCATCTTGGCCTCGCGGCAGGCGTCCTCGCCCAGGGGCAGATGGACGGCCATCTGGTCGCCGTCGAAGTCGGCGTTGAATGCGGTACAGGACAGGGGGTGCAGCTTGATGGCGCGGCCCTCCACCAGCACCGGGTTAAAGGCCTGGATGCCCAGACGGTGCAGGGTAGGCGCACGGTTCAGCAGAACGGGGTGGCCCTGGATGACCGTCTCCAGGCTGTCCCAGACCTCGGGCTTGCTCCGCTCCACCATCTTGCGGGCGGACTTGATGTTGTTGGCGACGCCCTTCTCCACCAGGTCCTTCATGACAAAGGGCTTGAACAGCTCCAGAGCCATCTCCTTGGGCAGACCGCACTGGTCCATCCGCAGCTCGGGGCCGACGACGATAACGGAACGGCCGGAGTAGTCAACACGCTTGCCCAGCAGGTTCTGACGGAAGCGGCCCTGCTTGCCCTTCAGCATATCGGACAGGCTCTTGAGGGCGCGGTTGTTGGGGCCGGTGACGGGACGGCCGCGGCGGCCGTTGTCGATCAGACTGTCCACAGCCTCCTGCAGCATCCGCTTCTCGTTGCGGACGATGATGTCGGGAGCGCCCAGCTCCAGCAGGCGGCGCAGACGGTTGTTCCGGTTGATGACCCGGCGGTACAGATCGTTCAGGTCAGAGGTGGCGAAACGGCCGCCGTCCAGCTGCACCATGGGGCGCAGATCGGGGGGCAGGACGGGCAGGACGTTCATAATCATCCACTCGGGGCGGTTGCCCGAGATCCGGAAGGCCTCCACGACCTCCAGACGCTTGAGGATGCGAACCCGCTTCTGGCCGGTGGACTTCTCCACCTCGGCGGTCAGCTCGGCGCTCAGCTGGTCGAGATCGATCTCTTCCAGCAGGGTCTGGATGGCCTCGGCGCCCATGGATGCCTCGAACTCGTCGCCGTAGCGGTCCTGCATCTCCCGGTATTCCTTCTCGGTCAGGAGCTGCTTTTTCTCCAGCGGGGTCAGGCCGGGGTCGGTGACGATATAGCTGGCGAAGTACAGAACCTTCTCCAGCAGACGGGGGCTGATGTCCAGCATCAGGCCGATCCGGCTGGGGATGCCCTTGAAGTACCAGATGTGGCTGACGGGGGCGGCCAGCTCGATGTGGCCCATCCGCTCGCGGCGGACCTTGGCTTTGGTGACCTCGACGCCGCAGCGGTCGCAGATCTTGCCTTTATAACGAATCCGCTTGTACTTGCCGCAGTGGCACTCCCAGTCCTTGGTGGGTCCAAAGATACGCTCGCAGTACAGGCCGTCGCGCTCGGGCTTCAGGGTGCGGTAGTTGATGGTCTCGGGCTTCTTCACCTCGCCGTAGCTCCACTTGCGGATCTGATCGGGAGAGGCAAGGCCAATTTTGATCGAATCGAAAACAGTGTTTTCCATGAAACGAACCCTTTCCTAATCTCTATTGTTTCGATGATGCAGACGGCTGCGGATTATTCAAAGTCCACTTCGTCGGAAGATTCCGCCATCTCGCCGGCGGCGCTGTCCTCCAGGATGGAGGGATCATCGAACCCTGCGTCGGCGTCCTTAATGGTATAATCGCTGAGCAGCTCGCTCTCTTTGGCCACCGACTCGGCGCCGGCCATGTCGCGCATATCAAAGCCGGTCTCTTCGTCATCGAAGTTCTGGCGCATATCGATCTCGTTGCCCTCGGCGTCCTGGACCACCACATCCAGGCCCAGAGACTGCAGCTCCTTGAGCATGACGCGGAAGGACTCGGGGATGCCCGGCTGAGGCACGGGCTCGCCCTTGACGATGGCCTCGTAGGTCTTGACACGGCCCTCCACGTCGTCCGACTTGACGGTCAGGATCTCCTGCAGGGTGTAAGCTGCGCCGTAAGCCTCCAGAGCCCAGACCTCCATCTCGCCGAAACGCTGGCCGCCGAACTGGGCCTTGCCGCCCAGGGGCTGCTGGGTAACCAGAGAGTAGGGGCCGGTGGAACGGGCGTGGATCTTATCGTCCACCAGGTGATGCAGCTTGAGGTAGTACATATAGCCGACGGTAACCCGGTTGTCGAACTTCTCGCCGGTGCGGCCGTCGTAGACGGTGGTCTTGCCGTCGCGGTCCAGCTCGATCTTGGAGAAGTCGATCACATGGCCGGCCTCGCCCATGATGCGGGGCAGCTTGCTGGGATACTCGGGGGCATTCTCGCCGTGCCACATCTCGCGGGCGGTGTCGAATGCGTCGCTGATATCGTTCTCACGGGCGGAGTCGAAGACGGGGGTCATGACCTTGATGCCGCAGGCCTTGGCTGCATAGCCCAGGTTGACCTCCAGCACCTGCCCGATGTTCATACGGGAAGGAACGCCCAGGGGGTTCAGCACGATATCCAGCGGGGTGCCGTCGGGCAGGTAGGGCATATCCTCCTGGGGCAGAATCCGGGAGACGACACCCTTGTTGCCGTGGCGGCCGGCCATCTTATCGCCGACGCTGATCTTGCGCTTCTGGGCGATATAGCAGCGGACCACCTGGCGCACGCCGGGCTGGAGCTCGTCGCTGTTCTCGGGGGTAAAGACCTTGACATCCACGATGATGCCGTACTCGCCGTGGGGCACGCGGAGAGAGGTGTCGCGGACCTCCCGGGCCTTCTCGCCGAAGATGGCGCGGAGCAGCCGCTCCTCGGCGGTCAGCTCGGTCTCGCCCTTGGGGGTGACCTTACCGACCAGGATGTCGCCGCTCTTGACCTCGGCGCCCACCCGGATGATGCCCCGCTCGTCCAGATCCTTCAGCGCGTCCTCGGACACGTTGGGGATGTCGCGGGTGATCTCCTCGGGTCCCAGCTTGGTGTCGCGGGACTCGGTCTCGTACTCCTCGATGTGGATGGAGGTGTAAACGTCCTCGCGGACGATCTTCTCATTCAGCAGGACGGCGTCCTCGTAGTTGTAGCCCTCCCAGGTCATGAAGCCGATCAGGGCGTTCTTACCCAGAGAGATCTCGCCGTTCCGCATGGCGGGGCCGTCGGCCAGAACCTGGCCGGCCTTGACGCTCTCGCCCACGTCCACGATGGGGCGCTGGTTGATGCAGGTGCCGGCGTTGGAACGGGCGAACTTCACCAGGGGGTAATCCTCCTGGGCGCCCTGGGCGGTGCGGACCAGCACGTGGTCGGCGTCCACCCGCTCGACGATGCCGTCGCTCTTGGCCAGGACGGCGGTGCCGGAGTCAGTAGCAGCCTTGTACTCCATGCCGGTGGCGACCAGCGGCTGCTGGGTGACCATCAGAGGCACGGCCTGGCGCTGCATGTTGGAGCCCATCAGGGCACGGTTACAGTCGTCGTTCTCCAGGAAGGGAATCATCGCAGTAGCGACAGAAACCATCATCCGGGGAGAAACGTCCATGAAATCGACCTTCTCGGCGTCGATTTCCAGAATGTCGTCCCGGCGGCGGGCCGAAACGCGCTGACGCTTGAAGTGCTTGGTCTCGTCCAGAGGCTCGTTGGCCTGGGCGACGACGTACTCGTCCTCGACGTCGGCGGTCATATAGACCACCTCATCGGTGACCACCTGGTCGATGATCCGGCCCTTCTCGTCGTAGGTCTTTTTGACCTTGCGGTAGGGAGCCTCGACAAAGCCGTACTCGTTGATCTTGGCGTAGGAAGCCAGGTAGGAGATCAGACCGATGTTGGGACCTTCGGGGGTCTCGATGGGGCACATACGGCCGTAGTGGCTGTAGTGAACGTCGCGGACCTCGAAACCGGCGCGGTCACGGCTCAGACCGCCGGGGCCCAGGGCAGACAGACGGCGCTTGTGGGTCAGCTCGGCCAGGGGGTTGTTCTGGTCCATGAACTGAGACAGGGGCGAAGAGCCGAAGAACTCTTTGATGGCGGCAACCACAGGCCGGATGTTGATCAGGGCCTGGGGAGTGATGACGCTCTGGTCCTGGCTCTGGAGGGTCATCCGCTCGCGGATGACACGCTCCATCCGGGAGAAGCCGATGCGGAACTGGTTCTGCAGCAGCTCGCCCACGCTGCGGATGCGGCGGTTGCCCAGGTGGTCGATGTCATCGGTGGTGCCGATGCCATGGCCCAGGCCGTTCAGGTAGTTAATAGAAGACAGGATGTCCGCAACGGTGACGGTCCGGCCGATCAGCAGGTCGTGGTTGCGGCGGAGCAGCTCTTTCTGCTCCTCCACATCGCTGGTGGTGTCCAGGATCTTGCGGATCTCATCGAAGCAGCAGCGCTCGTTGATGCCGCACTCCTTGACGTCGAAGGAGAAGAAGCCCTGGGCGTCCACACAGCCGTTGGTGATGACCTTGACGGTCTTGTCCTCCACCTTCAGCAGGACCACGGAGACGCCGGCGGCGTCGGCCTGCTCGGCCTTGGCGCGGGTGATCTTCTCCCCTGCCTCGATCAGCAGCTCGCCGGTCAGGGGGGCCACCACGTTCTCGGCGGCGATCTGGCCGGTGATGCGGCGGGCCAGAGCCAGCTTCTTGTTCATCTTATAACGGCCGAACCGGGACAGATCGTACCGGCGGGGGTCGAAGAAGAGCATGTTGATCTGGCTGGTAGCGGACTCCACCGTGGGGGGCTCGCCGGGGCGCAGCTTGCGGTAGACCTCCAGCAGGCCCTCCTCGCGGTTCTTGGTGGTATCCTTTTCCAGGGTGGCCAGGATCCGCTCGTCCTCGCCGAAGAAGCTCAGGATCTCCTCGTTGGAAGACAGGCCCAGAGCGCGGCAGAGCACGGTGACGGGCAGCTTGCGGTTTTTATCGATCCGAACGTAGAAGACGTTGGAGGCGTCGGTCTCGTACTCCAGCCAGGCGCCGCGGTTGGGGTTCATGGTGGCGCTGAACAGGTCGTTGCCCACCTTATCCTTGGTTGCACCGTAGAACACGCCGGGGGAACGGACCAGCTGGCTGACGATGGCGCGCTCGGCGCCGTTGATGACGAAGGTGCCCGCGTCGGTCATCAGGGGGAAATCGCCCATAAAGATTTCCTGGTCCTTGACCTCACCGGTCTCCTTGTTCAGCAGCCGGGCGGTGACGCGCAGGGGGGCGGCGTAGGTGACGTCCCGCTCCTTGCACTCCTTGATGCTGTACTTGGGTTCCTTGTCCAGCCGGAAGTCCACGAAGCTGAGGGCCAGGTTGCCGGTGTAGTCCTCGATGGCGCCAATATCGTGGAAGACATCCTTCAGGCCCTCGTCCAGGAACCACTGATAGGAATTCTTCTGGACCTCGATCAGGTTGGGCATCCCGATGACTTCGTCGATGTGGGAGAAGCTCTGCCGCTCGGTTTTGCCGAGCTTTACGGGCTTGACTTTCATCATAAAATCAACCACTCCTTACTTTTATACTCTGCGGATACAACAGAATGTGAGCCGAATTTCTGATATGCGCACATAAATCGCCCCACACCCGCCGGGAGGAACCGGCATTTTGCACAAACTTTTGGTTTTGCGCAGTGGCTGCCGGTTTGTTGTTACCCCGTTTTTGGCGCACTAGGCCATTATGTGATAGCATATATATTAGCACCAAAAAGTCCAGCTGTCAAGCCATTTTCTCGTTTTTTGGCACAAAAAATTGTCAAGCCCTTCCCTGTGCCGCACGCCCGGCGGCGTGTTCGCTTTGTGCGTTTTGGGGCTTGATTTTCAGGTTTCGCACGTTCCATCCAAAAATGCCTTTGGTGATTTTGTCAATCTTGCCTCTTGCGGGAAGTTAAGTCCGGGCGTTTTCATTTTCCGCTGCTTTAAAAACACTCTCTCGCAAGCGTTATTTTTACAGTATCTAGAATTTTTGCCTGATGTGTTTACAACAGGCACAAAATAGGTATATAATAATAGGGAAAGGAGGCGCTGATTATGGCACCTGTAAGCACCAACATTAAAATTGATCCCGAATTAAAGGAACAGGCCCAGGCTTTGTTCGACAGCCTGGGGTTGAGTCTGTCGGCTGCGGTTAACGTTTTTTTGCGTCAGGCCGTGCGGGAGCAAGCCATCCCCTTCCGGATCGGCGAACCCCTTCCCAACGCGGAGACCCTTCGCGCCATTGAGGAGGCCAGAAATGGCATCGGCCTGAGTCGGGGCTTTTCTTCCGTCCAGGATCTGATGGAGGACCTGAATGCTGACGATTAAGTACCACACCGCTTTTAAGAAAGATTATAAGCGGCTCAAAAAACGCGGCTATGACCTCAGGAAGCTGGAAAATGTAATCACGCTCCTGGCAGAAGGGAAGGAACTCCCCGCTGCATACCGCGACCACATTCTTTTGGGGGATTACAGTGGCTGTCATGAATGCCATATTGCCCCAGACTGGCTTCTGGTTTACGAAATTCTGGAAAATGAGCTTCTATTATATCTTACCCGTACCGGAACCCACAGTGATCTATTTTAATCATAAATCATTTTTAAAAGAAAAACGCTGCCCTCTGTGAACCGCCCCATATTGTGCGGACAGTACAAAAAAGAGGCCTGCAAGGGGTAGAAGTAAACGAATCAAAGACTGGCCTGGCGAAGCGAGAGCGGAGCCAGGCCAGTCTTTGTCTGGAGCCGCTCGTGGTTATAGAA
>NZ_BQKV01000024.1 GCF_022180365.1 Faecalibacterium gallinarum | reverse complement strand
GCCTCCAAGCGGTTCGGCCTGCCCGAGCTGGAAGGCATGGTCATCGGCGCGGGTCTTCTGTACCCCACCATGATCGGCGGCTCTGACATCAGCAGCCTGTTTGGCATTCCCGTGATTATGCCCTCCGCCGGCAACTATGCCTCCTCGGTTATCCCCATCATCTGCTCGGTGGCCTTCGCCGCATGGTTCGAGAAGCTCTATAAAAAGTACATCCCCGATACCCTCAAGATGTTCGCGGTCCCCCTGATCACCTGCACCGTCACCTTCTGTCTGACCCTCTGGGTCATCGGCCCTGTTACTTCTCTGGCCTCTGACCTGTTGGGCAGCTTCTTCACCTTCCTGTCCGAGACCAGCGGCATCGTGATGGGTATGGTGGCCGGCGCCTTCTG
>NZ_BQKV01000023.1 GCF_022180365.1 Faecalibacterium gallinarum | reverse complement strand
GCCTCCAAGCGGTTCGGCCTGCCCGAGCTGGAAGGCATGGTCATCGGCGCGGGTCTTCTGTACCCCACCATGATCGGCGGCTCTGACATCAGCAGCCTGTTTGGCATTCCCGTGATTATGCCCTCCGCCGGCAACTATGCCTCCTCGGTCATCCCCATCATCTGCTCGGTGGCCTTCGCCGCATGGTTCGAGAAGCTCTATAAAAAGTACATCCCCGATACCCTCAAGATGTTCGCGGTTCCCCTGATCACCTGCACCGTCACCTTCTGTCTGACCCTCTGGGTCATCGGCCCTGTTACTTCTCTGGCCTCTGACCTGTTGGGCAGCTTCTTCACCTTCCTGTCCGAGACCAGCGGCATCGTGATGGGTATGGTGGCCGGCGCCTTCTG
>NZ_BQKV01000022.1 GCF_022180365.1 Faecalibacterium gallinarum | reverse complement strand
ATTCCCTGGCTGCGAAGTTCCAGGATCTCTTTCTCGTGTTCCTGAATGTGGCTGTATTTTCTGGGCATAGCAAAGACCTCCTGTAGTAGTTTTATTCTACCACAGGAGGCCTTCTTTTTTCACTGTCTACTTTTACTGGAGCGGTTCAGGCCGCTGGGTCAAGGGAGGCTGTTTTGTATATTCAGACGTTTTCTGCCCGGTTTTTGTCCAGGGCTGCGAACTGTTTGAGGATGGCGGGGTCTTTCAGTTTGATGACCTTGCCGGTGAGATAGTGGAGGGTGTTCTCGGGCGGGATCTCCAAAAAGCTGATCCGCACCGCGCAGAGAGCCTGGGTTTTGGCCCCGGCCCGCTGGTTCATCTTCCGGTTGCCGTACTTGATGTCCCCCAGCACCGGCCGCCCCAGATAGGCCAGATGGGCCCGGATCTGGTGGGTCCGCCCGGTGATCAGCCCAATTTTGCACAGGGCATAGGGCCCGGCGGTTTCCAGCACATCCACGTCGGTGATGATCTCTTTCCGGCGGCCCGCCTGGTCGGGGTGGGCGTGGATGCTCACCTTGTTGGCCTTTTCGTCGTGTTCCCACCAGGCGGTGAACCGGCCGCTTTTGGGCACCCCCACCGTGATGGTGTAATATTCCTTCTTGAGCCGGTCGGTGCGGATGATCTCGTTCATATCCCGCAGGGCGGCGTAGTTCTTGGCCGCGATCACCAGCCCCTCGGTGCCCCGGTCCAGCCGGTTGCAGCAGCTGGGGGCAAAACGGTTTTCGCCATGGGGGTCGTACTCCCCCTTCTGGGTCAGATACTGGGCGAAGGCGTCCACCAGATTGGCGTCCCCGGTGCGGTCGCTGTGGCAGAGCAGGTGGGCGGGTTTATACAGGACGGCGATGTTCTCGTCCTCGTAGATTACCGTCACCTTGGGCTGGGCCGGCGGGGCCTTTTTGGGCTTCTGGGGGGCGGCGGCCTTTTCGGGGGGGAAGAACTCGTCGTTGATGTACAGCTCGATCAAATCCCCGGCGGCCAGCCGGTCCTCGGGGGCGGCCCGCTTGCCGTTCACTTTGATCCGCTTGTTGCGGAAACTCTTGTATAACAGGCTGGTGGGCAGACCGGTGGTCACGCTCTGGACAAACCGGGACAGCCGCACCCCCGCATCGTTTTCGGTGGCAGTAAATTGTTTCATAGCTCAGGTTCCGTTCTCTTGAATGGTGGTGTGGTCAGATCGGACCCATAATAATATACTTTTCCGGCCAAGTCAACCGCCCGCCGGGCAAAAAAATGCCGGGAACGCTTGTAATTTTTGTTCCGGCAAAGTACTATTAAATGGAACACGAAAACCCTGCAAAAGGAGCCGCAGCTGGGCCGCCAGCTGCTTTTGGGAGAACCAGATGGCCGAGAAAAAACAAATTCACAGCGGGCATCGCCAGCGGATGCACGACCGGGTGCGGGACTACGGCTTTGACAGCCTGGCCGAGCACGAGGCGCTGGAATATTTGCTCTATTTTACCAACGCCCGCAAGAACACCAACCCCATCGCCCACGCCCTGATCGAGCGGTTCGGCAGTTTTGCCGGGGTGCTGGAGGCCAGCGAAGAAGAGCTGTGTGCCGTCGAGGGGGTGGGCCCCGCCACCGCCCGGCTGATTCATCTTCTGCCCTCGTTCAGCCGGTATTACCGCCGCAGCTGCGCCAAGGAGAGACGCCGCCTGACCACCAGCGAACAGATCGGGGAGTACCTGATGGCCCAGTTCCACGGCAAACGCCAGGAAGAGGTGTTGCTGGTGGCCCTGGACGACCAGGGGCGGATTGGCCGCACCGCCTGGGTGGGTTCGGGTGGCGCCGACCGGGTGGGTCTGCCCGTCAAGAAAGTGGTCGCCGAGGCGGTGCGGATGGGGGCCAGCGGGGTGGTTCTCAGCCACAACCACCCCGGGGGCAATGTCCTGCCCTCCCGGGAGGATCTGGCCGCCACTGAGGAGATTGTCCGGGGCCTGGCGATGGTGGAGATCCAGCTGCTGGATCATGTGATCGTCACCGAGACCGAATACTGCTCCCTTCGGCAGGAAAACCGGATGCCCCTCTACGATGTCCACAGCGGCCAGGTGCTGCTGGCCTCCCGCTCGCCCCGCCGCACCCAAAAATAACCCCAAACAGGGGATAATCGGGCCTTTGCCGTTTACATTATAAACGGAACGTGATATAATCAAAGCATATGGTACAACTATTTGTGGTAAATAAACCATCTTTTTACGAGGTAGTTCCAGAATGGCAGAACAACAATTCAAGCTGGTGTCCGCCTATGCCCCCACCGGCGACCAGCCCGAGGCCATCGCCCAGCTGGTGCAGGGGGTGCAGCAGGGGGACCGGTGCCAGACCCTTTTGGGTGTTACCGGCAGCGGCAAGACCTTCACCATGGCCAACGTCATCGCCCAGTGCAACCGCCCCACCCTGGTGCTGGCCCATAATAAAACCCTGGCCGCTCAGTTGTGCACCGAGTTCCGGGCGTTTTTCCCCGAGAACGCGGTGGAGTATTTCGTCTCCTACTACGACTACTACCAGCCCGAGGCCTATATCCCCAGCACCGACACCTATATCGAGAAGGACAGCGCCATCAACGACGAGATCGACCGTCTGCGCCACTCGGCCACGGCGGCCCTGTCCGAACGGCGGGACGTGATCATTGTGGCGTCGGTCTCCTGCATCTACTCCCTGGGCGACCCCATCGACTACCGGAGCATGGTCATCAGCCTGCGCCCGGGCATGGAGCTACCCCGGGATGAACTCTGCCGCCGGCTGGTAAACCTGCAATACGAGCGGAACGACGTGAACTTTGTCCGAAACAAGTTCCGGGTCCATGGGGACATTGTAGATATTTACCCCGCCTATATGAGCGAGCTTGCCATCCGGGTGGAGTTCTTCGGGGACGAGGTGGAGAGGATCACCGAGTTCAACCCCCTCACCGGCGCCAAGAAAAACGTGGTCAAACATGTAGCCCTCTTCCCGGCCAGCCACTATATCGTCAGCGCCGAGAAAAAGGCCGCCGCCCTGGAGAAGATCCGGGCCGAGTGCGACGAGCAGGTGAAAAAGTTCACCGCCGAGGGCAAACTGATCGAGGCCCAGCGGATCGCCCAGCGGACCAACTACGACATCGAGATGCTCAACGAGGTGGGGGTCTGCAAAGGGATCGAAAACTATTCCGCCGTCCTTTCGGGCCGGGCCCCGGGGAGTATGCCCACCACCTTGCTGGACTATTTCCCGGAGGATTTCCTCCTCTTTATCGACGAGAGCCATGTGACCCTGCCTCAGGTGCGGGCCATGTACGGCGGCGACTACGCCCGGAAGAAAACCCTGGTGGAATACGGGTTCCGGCTGCCCTCGGCCTTTGATAACCGCCCCCTCAAGTTCGAGGAGGTGGAGTCCAAGCTCAATCAGATCGTCTTTGTCTCGGCCACCCCCGGCGAGTACGAGCGCCAGCACTCCACCCGGATCGCCCAGCAGGTGATCCGCCCCACCGGCCTGTTGGATCCCTTGATCCAGGTGCGCCCGGTGGAGGGCCAGGTGGTGGACCTCTTGGGCGAGATCCGCACCCGCACCGCCCGGGGCGAGCGGGTTCTGGTGACCACCCTGACCAAAAAGATGGCCGAGGACCTGACCGACTACCTCACCGAACAGAAGGTGAAGGTCAAATATATGCACCACGAGGTGGATACCTTCGAGCGGATGGAGCTGATCAAGGACCTGCGTCTCGGCAACATCGACGTGATCGTGGGCATCAACCTTTTGCGTGAGGGCCTGGACCTGCCCGAGGTGAGCCTGGTGGCCATCCTGGACGCGGACAAAGAGGGCTTCCTCCGCAGTGAGACCAGCTTGATCCAGACCATCGGCCGGGCCGCGCGGAACGCCGATGGTATGGTCATCATGTACGCCGACGTGGTCACCGACAGCATGGAGCGGGCCATCACCGAGACCGAGCGCCGCCGCAGCATCCAGATGGCCTACAACGAGGCCCACGGCATTGTCCCCAAGACCATTGTCAAGGAGATTCGGGACTCCATCGAAATCAGCGACAAGGCCGAAAACGCCAAGCTCAACACCCGCCGGATGGGCAAGATGGAGCGGGAAGCGGCCATCGAGCGGCTGACCCGGGAGATGAAAGAGGCGGCCAAGCTCTTGGAGTTCGAGCACGCGGCCTTCCTGCGGGATCAGATCGACCGGCTGCGCCGGGGCGAAAACCCCACGAGCGATTCCCAGGCCGAGACCGAGCGTCGGGCCAACCACGCACAGACACAGAGAAGAGGGAGAAAATACGGTGGCAAACGATAAAATCGTCATTAAGGGTGCCCGGGAGCACAACCTGAAAAACGTCAGCCTGACCCTGCCGCGGGACAAGCTGATCGTCATGACCGGCCTGTCCGGCAGCGGCAAATCCAGCCTGGCCTTCGACACCATCTACGCCGACGGCCAGCGCCGGTATGTGGAGAGCCTTTCCAGCTACGCCCGGATGTTCCTGGGCCGGATGGACAAGCCCGACGTGGACGAGATCACCGGCCTTTCGCCGGCCATCTCCATCGACCAGAAAACCACCAGCCACAACCCCCGTTCTACGGTGGGCACTGTGACCGAGATCTACGATTATCTCCGCCTGCTCTACGCCCGGGTGGGCGTGCCCCACTGCCCGGTCTGTGGGCGGGTCATCACCCAGCAGAGCGTGGACGAGATGGTGGACGCCGTCCTCAAGCTGGAAGAGGGGACCAAGTTCCAGATCCTGGCCCCGGTGGTCCGCCAGCGCAAGGGCACCCAGCAAAAAGAGCTGGACGCCGCCCGGCGGGCCGGTTACGCCCGGGTCAAGATTGACGGCAATCTCTACGACCTGGACGAGGAGATCACCCTGGAAAAGAACATCAAGCACACGGTGGAGATCGTAGTGGACCGTCTGGTCCTCCGCAAAGGGGTGCGCAGCCGGCTGGCTGACAGCCTGGAAACCGCCCTGGCCCTGGCGGACGGCATCGCCGAAGTGGACGTGATCGGCGGCGAGTGCATGACCTTCAGCCAGAATTTCGCCTGCCCGGAGCACGGGGTTTCCATCGGGGAGCTGACCCCCCGGCTCTTCTCTTTCAACAATCCCCAGGGCGCCTGTGAAAAATGTACCGGCCTCGGCATCTTTATGCGGGTGGACCCGGACCGGATCATCCCCAACCGGACCCTCTCCATCCGCCAAGGGGCCATCAAGGCCAGCGGCTGGTACTACGCCGAGGGCAGCGTCAGCGAGATGTATTTCGAGGGCCTGGGCAAAAAGTACGGCTTCACCCTGGACACCCCCATCAAGGATATGAGCACCGAGGCGTTGAACGCCCTGCTCTACGGCACCAACGGCGAAAAGTTCGAGATGCACCGGACCAACGAGTTCGGCAGCGGGCAGTATTTCAACGACTTCGAGGGCATTGTGGGCAACCTGGAACGCCGGTTCCGGGAGACAAACAGCGAGTGGATCAAGGAGGAGATCGCCGGGGTCATGTCCAGCGTGGACTGCCCCGACTGCCACGGCCAGCGGCTCAAACCCATTGTGCTGGCGGTGACGGTGGGGGGCCTGAACATCAGCCAGTTCTGCGAGATGTCCATCCGCCAGGAGCTGGAGTTCATCCACCAGAACGAGGACAAGCTCACCGAGCGGGAGCGCCAGATCGGCGGCCAGATCATGAAAGAGATCCGCAGCCGGCTGGAGTTCTTGCAGAGCGTGGGCCTGGATTATCTGACCCTGGCCCGGTCGGCGGGAACTCTCTCGGGCGGCGAGAGCCAGCGGATCCGGCTCACCACCCAGATCGGCAGCGCCCTCTCCGGGGTGCTCTATGTGCTGGACGAGCCCTCCATCGGCCTGCATCAGCGGGACAACAACAAGCTGATCGACACCCTCAAACACCTGCGGGACCTGGGCAACACGGTGATCGTGGTGGAGCACGACGAGGACACCATGCGGGCAGCGGATTATATCGTGGACGTGGGCCCCGGCGCGGGCGTCCACGGCGGCGAGATCGTGGCCACCGGCAGCGTCAAGAACATCTGCCGCGCCAAGCGGAGCATCACCGGCGACTACCTCTCGGGCCGCAAGCGGATCGCCGTACCTGCCACCCGCCGCCCCGGCAATGGCCAGGTCCTCCGGGTGGTGAACGCCCGGGAGAATAACCTCCAGAACATCACGGTGGATTTCCCCCTCGGGGAGTTCATCTGCGTCACCGGTATCTCGGGCAGCGGCAAATCCAGCCTGGTGAACGAGATTCTGTATAAAACCCTGGCGGGAGAGCTGAACGGCGCCCGAAGCCGCCCCGGCAAGAGCGATGGGGTGGAGGGGCTGGAATATGTGGACAAGGTCATCGGCATCGACCAGCAGCCCATCGGCCGGACCCCTCGCTCCAACCCCGCCACCTACACCGGGGTGTTCAACGACATCCGGTCGGTCTTCGCCGAGACCCAGGACGCCAAGATGCGGGGCTATGGGCCAGGGCGGTTCAGCTTCAACGTTAAGGGCGGCCGGTGCGAGGCCTGCGAGGGCAACGGCATTTTGCAGATCGAGATGCACTTCTTGCCCGATGTCTACGTCCCCTGCGAGGTCTGCAAGGGGGCGCGGTATAACCGGGAGACCCTGGAGGTCAAGTACAAGGAAAAAACCATCTCGGACGTGCTGAACATGACGGTGGAGGAGGCCTGTACCTTCTTTGCCAATCAGCCCAAGATCTACCGCAAGCTTCAGACTCTGTTGGACGTGGGCCTCGGATATGTGACCCTGGGGCAGAGCGCCACCACCCTTTCGGGCGGCGAAGCCCAGCGGGTCAAGCTGGCAAACGAGCTGGCCCGGCGCTCCACCGGCAAGACGGTGTATATCCTGGACGAGCCCACCACCGGCCTGCACATTGCGGACGTCCACCGGCTGATCGAGGTGCTGCAAAAGCTGGTGGATGCGGGCAACACGGTGATCGTCATCGAGCACAACCTGGACCTCATCAAGTGTGCCGACCATATCATCGACCTGGGCCCCGAGGGGGGCAGCGCGGGCGGTTTGATTGTGGCCACCGGCACCCCCGAGCAGGTGGCGGCGGTGCCCGAAAGCTTTACCGGCCAGTACCTGAAACCCCTTTTGGAGCGGGACAAACAGCGGGCCGAACCCGCGCCGGAAGAAGAATAAAAAAAGTTTTAATTCCGGCCCAAAAAACAGTTGACAAATTCGCCCAAAAAGCGTATAATACCCCATGTCGCCACGAGAAACACTCCGGCGGCATGAGATATCCGGGTGTAGCGCAGTTTTGGTAGCGCGCTTGAATGGGGTTCAAGAGGCCGTGAGTTCGATTCTCGCCACTCGGACCAAGACGACAGGTTCTTTCGAGAACCTGTCGTTTTTGCTTTGTTCGGGCCGGCGCCGCCCCAAAAACTTTTGGCACATGATCCAGTCTCTTCACGGGCTGGATTTGCTGCATAAATTTCAAATCACGGGGGAGTATAATATGTCTCTTCTCAAACAGTTTACCCGAATCCTGCTGGTTTCGTTTCTGGGCGAGGTTTTGCATTTTTTGCTGCCGCTGCCTGTTCCGGCCAGCGTATACGGCTTGATTCTGATGCTGATTTTCCTCTGCACCGGGCTGATCCAGGTGGAGCAGGTACGGCAGGCCGCCGGTTTTTTGATCGAGATCATGCCGGTAATGTTTATCCCGGCGTCGGTGGGGCTGACGGAGGCGTGGCCTAGCCTGAAACCGGTGCTGGGGCCGGTGGCGGCCACCACCCTGCTGACCACTGTGCTGGTGATGACGGTCACCGGCGTGGTGACCCAGTTTGTGATCCGCCGGAAAAAGGAGGGACAGTGATGAGAGGTTTTTGGGGCGATTCTTTGTTTTATGGCGCGGGGGTCAGCCTGCTGGCCTATGAAGTGGGGCTGCTGCTGCGGCGGAAATTCCAGCTGGCGGTGCTGAACCCGCTGCTCATTGCGGCGGCCTGTGTGATCGGGATCAACGCCCTTTTGGGGGTGGATTACCCGGGCTATAACGCGGGCGGCCAGTATCTGTCCTACCTGCTCACCCCGGCCACCGTCTGCCTGGCGGTGCCTCTGTACGAGCAGCTGTCCCTGCTGCGGAAAAACCTGGCGGCGGTCCTCTGCGGTCTGGCGGCGGGGGTGCTGGCCAGCATGGTGGGGGTGCTGGGCTGCGCGCTGGCCTTTGGGCTGGACCATCAGCTGTATGTCACCCTGCTGCCCAAATCCATTACCACCGCCATCGGGATGGGGGTTTCGGACGAGCTGGGCGGCATTGTGACCATTACGGTGGCCTCAATTGTGGTAACCGGCATCCTGGGCAGCGTCATCGCCGAGGGTGTGTTCGCCCTGTTCCGGATTCAGGAGCCGGTGGCCCGGGGCCTGGCGCTGGGGAACGCTTCCCACGCCATCGGGACCGCCAAGGCCATGGAGATGGGCCAGGTGGAGGGCGCCATGAGCAGCCTGGCGGTGGCCGTGGCCGGCCTGGTCACGGTGGTGACCGCCTCGGCCTTTGCGCAGTTCCTGTAATTCGTCCCGCCGGCTTTGACCGCGAAAAAATTTTGCAGTCATCTTTCGTTGTCTTTCTCCCCGGTTTTTGGGAGGGGGAAACTATAAAATGAATGGCCGTCCCAGAGGGTTCCCTCCGGGGCGGCCATTTTGTTTGCTGGTGTTGATTTTTTTAGAGAACCTGTTCCGAGATCAGGGCGCAGATTTGCAGCAGATCGGACCCGGAAGAGAATTCGAACCGCACCCGGCCCACGCTGCTGAACCAGAGTTCCAGCTCGCCATCCAGGTCGAACATCCCGGCAGTCTCCACCGAGTAGCTCTGGATCTTTTTATAGGGCAGGGAAGTGTAATCCACCTTTTTCCCGGTGATGCCCTGGACGTTGATGGCAATGACCCGCTTGTTGGTAAAGACGACCCCGTCCCGAACCGTCTTGAACCCGGCGACAATCTCCTCACCGGGAATCAGCAGGGGATTCAGAGCGGCGGAAAAAGAGCTCGGGTCCACGGCACGCAGTTTGAGGAATTCAGAGTTTTCAAAGTCAATCATGGGGGTGACCTCCTATTCTAGCGTTAGGCCCATTATAGCACCCCAAAGGGCGGCTGTCCATGGTCGGGATTTTGGCCCCCTGGAAATAAAAACACCGCCAGGGCGGGCCCCGGCGGCGTTTTGGTGATTCAGTTGTTTGGGCGAGTGGCGCCCCGGCGCTTAGTAGAGCTTTGCGCCTGCGGGGATGTTGTCGTCCAGCATCAAGAGATTCAGGCCCTCGTGGCCGTCGTTCTCGTAGACGGCGGAGATCAGCATGCCCTCGGAGTCGATGCCCATCATCTTGCGGGCGGGCAGGTTGGTGATGGCCACGCAGGTCTTGCCGATCAGCTGCTCGGGCTCATAGTACTCGTGGATGCCGCTCAGGATGGTGCGCTTGCGGTCGGTGCCGTCGTTCAGGGTGAACTTCAGCAGCTTCTTGGACTTGGGTACTGCGGTGCAGTCCTCGATCTTTACCACACGGAAATCGGACTTTGCGAAGGTCTCGAAGTCCACAAACTCCTCGAACAGGGGCTCCACCTTGATCTTGGACAGATCCAGGGCGGGGGCCTTTACCGGCTCAGAAGCAGCCGGGGCGGCGGCCTCGGCCTTGGGTTCCTCGGCGGGTTTGGGGGCGTCCAGGGGCTTCATGGTGGGGAAGAGCAGCACGTCCCGGATAGAAGCCGAGTCGGTCAGCAGCATCACCAGACGGTCCACGCCGAAGCCCAGGCCGCCCGTGGGGGGCAGGCCGTACTCCAGGGCGGTGACGTAGTCGTAGTCCACCTGGGCCTTGCAGTTGGGTTCCAGAGCCTTCCGCTCGGCCACCTGGCGCTCGAACCGGCCCTTCTGGTCGATGGGGTCATTCAGCTCGCTGAAGGCATTGCCGTACTCGGTGCAGTCGATGAAGTACTCAAACCGCTCGGTGAAAGCGGGGTCGTTCGGCTTGCGCTTGGCCAGGGGGCTGATCTCCACCGGGTAATCGTAGATGAAGGTGGGCTGAATCAGCTTGTCCTCAACGAAAGCATCGAAGAACTCGGCCAGGATGGCGCCCTTGGTGGGAACCTCGGGCAGCTCCACGTTGTGGGCCTTGGCGGCGGCGATGGCGTCGGCGTCCGACTGCCAGTCGTAGTAATCCACGCCGGAATACTTCTTGACGGCCTCGATCATGGTCAGCCGCTCCCAGTGGCCCATGTCGATCTGCTTGCCCTGGTAGGGGATCACCAGGCTGCCGCAGATCTTGAGGGCCAGCCGCTTATACAGCTCCTCCACCAGGTCCATCATGCCGTGGAAGTCGGTGAACGCCTGGTACAGCTCGATGGAGGTGAACTCGGGGTTATGCTTGGGGTCCATGCCCTCGTTGCGGAAGATGCGGCCCACCTCGTAGACGCGGTCCATGCCGCCCACCACCAGCCGCTTGAGGTACAGCTCGGTCTCGATGCGGAGCACCATGTCCATATCCAGGGTGTTGTGGTGGGTGATGAAGGGACGGGCCGAAGCGCCGATCTCAAAGGGGGTCAGGATGGGGGTGTCCACTTCCAAAAAGCCCTTCTCGTCCAGGTAGGCGCGGATCTCTTTCAGGATCTGGCTGCGCTTGACGAAGGTGTCCTTGACCTCGGGGTTGGCGATCAGGTCCACATACCGCTGGCGGTAGCGGGTCTCGGTGTCGGTCAGGCCGTGGAACTTCTCGGGCAGGGGGCGCAGGCTCTTGGCCAGCAGGGTGATCTCCAGGGCACGGACGCTCAGCTCGCCGGTCTTGGTGCGGAACACCTCGCCCTTGACGCCGATCACATCGCCCACGTCCAGTTTCTTGAAGGCGGCGTAAGGCTCCTCGCCCAGCTCATCCCGGCGGACGTAGAGCTGGATATCGCCCTTATCGTCCCGCAGATGGGCAAAGCTGGCTTTGCCCATGACCCGCTTGGACATCATGCGGCCTGCCAGGCAGACGGTCTTGCCGGCGTCGGCCTCGTTGGGCAGCTCGGCAAACTCAGCCTTCAGGTCGGCAGAATAGGCGTCCTGGGGGTACTTGGTCAGGACAAAGGGGTCCTGGCCGGCGGCCTGCAGGTCGGCCAGCTTCTGGCGGCGGACCTGCACCTGCTCGCTCTCGCTGGGGCCGGCGGCAGGGTTATTCTTCTTTTCTTCCATTGGTGTCCTCCCTCGGATCAGTTCTTGCTGTGGGTGATGGACAGGACCTTGTAGACCACGGTGTGGCCGGAGGGCAGCAGGACATCGGCCTCCTCGCCGACAGCCTTGCCCAGCAGAGCGTGGCCCACGGGGCTCTCGTCGCTGATCTTGCCGCTCAGGGGGTCAGCCTCGGTGCGGCCCACGATGTCGTACTCCTCGGGGTCCTCGTCCTCCAGCTGGATGGTGACGTGGGTGCCCACCGAGACGCTGTCCACGCTCAGCTCGCTCTCGTCGATGACCCGGGCGTTCTTGACCATCTGCTCCAGCTCGGTGATGCGGTTCTCGACCAGACCCTGGGTGTTTTTCGCCTCGTCGTACTCGCTGTTCTCAGACAGGTCGCCGTGGCTGCGGGCCTCTTTGATCTCCTCGGCCAGTTCCTTGCGGCGGACGGTCTTGAGGTATTCCAGTTCTTCCTGCACGGCCTTGAGGCCGGCGGCAGACATTACGATTTCTTGTGCCATAGGTCTGAATCTCTCCTTAAAAATTATCAATTCACTTGCAGCCCGGCGGGCCGCATACGAATGCCATTTTGACCTATCCATTATAATAGCAAGCCGGGGGGTTGTCAACCGAAACAGGGCGATACACAATTGATAATTACAAATGGGGTTTACAGAATCTGCGGCTGCTGCGGCGCGGGGTCGTCCTTTTCCAATCAATTACAGCGCGAACAAAAAAGCGCCCGCTTTTCAGCAGGGCGCTTGGGGATTACAGGGAGTGTTCAGAGATTACAGGGTAACATTGACGTTGGTATGGGTGCAGGTATCCTTGTCATAGACTTCATTGCCCGCAATCGCATCGGCGTATTGTCTGCTGCCTTCGGCGATGATGGTGCTATCACTGACCTTGCAGTTTTGGATTGTTTTATAAGAATTATACCCCGCGATGCCTCCCGCGAAAGCAGAAGAGCTGGAGGTACGGGCTTTGATGACACAATCGGAAACTGCACAGACTACATTGCTGTCACCGCTGATGGTACCGTCATTAAATCCCGCGATGCCGCCAGCACGGGCATACAAATCAACGGCCTCAGCGGTAATGCTGCCGCCGGTAAGTGTGCAGCTTATGATCTGGCCGTCATCATCGTTAACTCCTGCAATGCCGCCAGCACGGGCTTGGGAGCCGGGTTGAGTGGTTTCAGCGAAAATACTGCCGGTACCACTCAAAGTTACGTGACAATCCTCGATAATCCCGGAATTGTACCACGCGATACCACCCGCAGCGGCATCTCTTCCTGTGTGAGTAACCTTCCCCCGAATCTCGAGATTTAGGTTTTTCAGTGTGACCTCTGCCTCGATTCTAGTAAAGAGTCCACCTTCAATGGTGACATTTTCGGGGATCACAATCCTTACGCCGCCGCAGTCCAGGGTGCCGCCTTGGATGCCAGCGTCTGCCAAAATTACTGTCGTTAAGTTGCCGGGCTTATACTTTGACGTCAGGACAATGGGTCTCGTACTGTTGTTCTCAATGGCGTCCTGAATGGCGGTTACAAGTTCGTCAGGAGTTGTTATCGGGGCAGGCTCCGAGGGTTCGTCGCCGCCCTGATTGCCAATCTGTTCCACCGTCAAATGAATGGCCAGGAAATAGCCGCTGCCAGAGCGGACAGCACTAACCCGGGCGGAGTATTGGTCCTCCTTAGGCAGGCCCTGCAAAACCAACTGCCACTGAACAGCGGCCCGCATGGCGGCGATATTGATATCGCTGTCCGAAACAAAGACCACGTTCACGGCCTGCTGTCCAGGGGTGGCGATTTCCAGAGCCGGAATGGAGAAATCTACCTGGTAAGGGGCTAGGTTCAGCTCCTTGGCCAGCGCGGCCTGAACATCCTCGGCATTGGCTCCGCCCTCTTGGATGGCAGTTTTCAACGCCCGGTCAAAGTCGGAATCCGTATCTACCTGGACGTTTTCCAGCTCGTCTTTCAGCAGACGGAACAGGACGTTCGAACGAATGTTTCCACTGCAGCCTGTTAACAGGCTGAGCACCAGCACCGCCGAGATAGACAGCGCCAGCCAACGTTTTAGATGCTTCATTGAGACCTCCTTTTTTTCTGGACTAAGACTGCGCCGGGGACGGCCCCCGGCTGATGGGGAAGGGACTTTCTTATAATAAAGAATACCGGAAGTGGGGTAGTATTGTCAATATCCTAGTCAAGACAAAATCAAAGAAGGTGACGATAAATAGTGAATTTCGGTTCCGCTCGGCTGTTCTTTGCATCTGCGGATGATTTTTAAGCCACTTTCTGTTATTCGATTGCTAACCGGAGCGCGGCTCGTTCGATGTTTTACAGAACCTTTGACTGCCGCAACGTGGGCCTATCGTTTTCTGCTCAAGGTACAGCCCAGACGAAAAACTGCCGAGATTCAGGGTTTGCACGAAGCTCAAAACCCTAGGGGTTCGCAGGGGTTGCGACTGTCGCGACTCGGGCCTTGCGGTCCCCGCCCAAGCTACGGCGCGGATGAAAAAGCGCGAATAAAAAGGCCCCGCCGGCAGAGGGAAGTGCCGACAGGGCCCGGGGGAATGTCAGGGATCAGGGGTTAGAGGGGGATCAGTCGTCCGCGCTCTCGTCCAGGTTGCCCAGCTTCTTGGCCTGCTCCACAACGCCGGCCACCAGGTTCTCGGGCAGAACCTCGTACCGGGCGAACTCGGTGGTAAACCAGCCGCGGCCCTGGGTGGTCTGACGGATGAAGGTGGTGAAACTGGTCAGCTCGGCCAGGGGCACCTCGGCGATGATGGTCTGCAGGCCGTCCTCATCGGGCTCCATGCCCAGGACACGGCCGCGGCGCTTGGTCACGTCGCCCATCACGTCGCCGGTGTTGTCGTTGGGAACATGGGCTTTCAGGGTGTGGACGGGCTCCAGAATCACCGGGCCAGCCTCGGGCAGAGCGGCCTTGTAGGCCAGCTTGGCGGCCATGATAAAGGCCATTTCGGAGCTGTCCACCGGGTGATAGCTGCCGTCCAGCAGGGTGGCTTTCAGGCCCACCACCGGGTAGCCCGCCAGAACGCCCTTCTCGGCGGCCAGACGGACGCCCTTCTCGACAGCGGGGAAGAAGTTCTTGGGGACGCTGCCGCCGAAGACCTTCTCCTCAAAGACCACGCCGTCGCCCTCGCAGGGCTCGAAGTTGATGATAACGTCGCCGAACTGGCCGTGGCCGCCGGTCTGCTTCTTGTGACGGCCCTGCTTCTGGCAGGCCTTGCGGATGGACTCGCGGTAGGCGATGCGGGGCGCTTCCAGGCCGATCTCGACGCCGAACTTGTTCTTCATCTTGGCCTTGACCACATCCAGGTGCTGCTCGCCCAGACCGCCGATGATCTGCTGGTGGGTCTCGGCGTTGTTCTCGTAGCTCAGGGTGGGATCTTCTTCCATCAGGCGGGCCAGAGCGCTGGAGATCTTGCCCTCGTCGCCCTTCTTAGCCACGGTGACCGCCATGAACAGGCTGGGCAGGGGGAAGACGGGGGCGGGCAGTTTCACCACACGGCTGGGATCACAGAGGGTGTCGCCGGTGCGGGCGCTGACCAGCTTGGCCACGGCGCCAATGTCGCCGGCGCCGATGGCGTCGGTCTCAATCTGCTTTTTGCCCGAAAGGAACATGGGCTTGCCCAGTTTCTCGGTCTCGCCGGTGCGGGCGTTCACCAGGTTCATGCCGGCGGTGACCTTGCCGCTGATGACCCGCAGATAGCTCAGCTTGCCCACGAAGGGATCGGCCACGGTCTTAAAGACATAGACAGCGGAGGGCTCGTCGTCGGAGCAGTGGAGCTCCACCGGCTCGCCATCGGCGTTCTCGGCCATGATGCCCTCGGCGTGGGCCGGGCTGGGCAGCAGTTTGTGCATATTATACAGCAGCATATCCAGAGCCTGCTGGTTCAGGGCGCTGCCGCAGAAAACGGGGGTAATCAGGCCGTCCTTGACGCCCTTGCGCATCCCCTCGACGATCTCCTCGGTGGTGAAGGGCTCGCCGCCGAAGAACTTCTCCATCAGCTCGTCGTCGGTCTCGGCGATGGCCTCGCTCATGGCCTCGATCAGGCCCTGGAACCGGTGGCCGATGTCGGGCAGATCAATCTGAATCTGCTTGCCGCTCTCATACTTGAACGCCTTCTGGCTGAACAGGTTGATGTACACGGTGGTGCCGTCGTCCAGCTTGGCGGGAACGACGCAGGGGCAGACAGTGGAGCCGAACTTGATCTTCATGTCCTCCAGGATCTTGAAGTAGTTGGTGTTCTCCAGGTCGCTCTTGGTGACGAAAACCATGGTGGCCTTGCCGTTCTTGCGGGCCAGCTGGAAGGCTTTCTCGGCGCCCACGGTGACGCCGCTGCGGCTGGACACGCAGACCAGAACGCTCTCGGCGGCGCGGATGCCCTCGTATTCGCCGGCCTCAAAGTCGAACAGGCCCGGTGCGTCGATCAGGTTGTACTTGATGCCATCATACTCCACCGGGACGACGGCGGCCGACAGGCTGGTCTTGCGCTTGATCTCCTCGGGGTCGAAGTCGGAAACGGTGGTGCCGTCTTCTACACGGCCCATACGCTCAGCAGCGCCCGAAAAATAGACCAATGCCTCGGTCAGCGTAGTCTTGCCGCTGCCGGCATGGCCTGCAATCAAAATATTGCGGATATTGTTGTTTGCGTATTTCATCGGTTCTTCCCTCATTTCCGCCTTGCGGAGCGTCCTCTCCGCTTTTGTGGCATATTTTACAAAGATAATACCACGACAAAGCTGAATTTTAAATAGAATGAATCAATTTTTTAGCAAAGTGACCGCCAAAATTCGGACAAAAGGTTTGTGCACTTTGCCCGCCCAGCGGGAAAATTGATTGTAATTCGTCGGCATTTGGGCTATAATTGCAGCGACAGCCCGGCCATTCTTTGACCCGGCCGGGCGGCTGGAACATAAGGGGGAGCCGCAATGAAGCGCACCGATTACATCAACTGGGACGAATATTTTATGGGGATCGCTCTTTTGACCGCCATGCGGTCCAAGGACCCGAGCAGCCAGGTGGGGGCCTGCATCGTCAGCCCGGAGAACAAGATCCTCTCTCTGGGTTACAATGGTATGCCCATCGGCTGCGACGACGACGCCATGCCCTGGGAGCGAGAGGGCTCGCCCCTGGACACCAAATATATGTACGTCTGCCACGCCGAGCTGAACGCTATCCTGAACAGCGCCCACAACAACCTGAAAGGGGCCCGGGTGTATGTCACCCTCTTCCCCTGCAACGAGTGCACCAAGGCCATCATCCAGTCGGGAATTCAGGAGGTGGTCTATTACAGCGACAAGTACCACGACTCCGATTCCAGCGTGGCAGCCCGCTTCATGTTCAAAAAGGCCGGTGTCCGCCTGACGCCCTACACCAATACCGAACGCAAAATTGAGTTGACTCTTTAATCCGCGCCGTAGCCTGGGCGGGAACCGCAAGGTCCGCGCCGCGACAGTTTTTCGTCCGCGCCGTAGCCTGGGCGGGAACCGCAAGGTCCGCGCCGCGACAGTTTTTCGTCCGCGCCGTAGCTTGGGTGGAAACCGCAAGGTCCGCGCCGCGACAGTTTTTCGTCCGCGCCGTAGCTTGGGTGGAAACCGCAAGGTCCGCGCCGCGACAGTTTTTCGTCCGCGCCGTAGCTTGGGTGGAAACCGCGAGGTCCGCGCCGCGACAGCCGGAACCGCTGCGAACCCCCAGGGTTTTGGGGCCCGTGCAGACCTGTGCCGGGCGCCTTTTTTGTCCGGGTTTTACTTTGCGCGGACAGGATTTCAATAAACATCTTGACCCGGCGGCCTTCCGGGACTATAATAACTGCATATTTATACGATGATATAGCCACGAAAGGGATGATTATACATGAACATGAAGAACCGCAGCTTTTTGAAGCTTCTGGACTACACCCCCGAGGAGATCGGCGAACTGCTGGACCTGGCGGCCAAGCTCAAGGCCGAAAAGAAGGCGGGCATCCGCCACGACACCCTCCGGGGCAAGAATATCGCCCTGATTTTCGAGAAGACCTCCACCCGCACCCGGTGCAGCTTTGAGGTGGCGGCCCACGATCTGGGGATGGAGGTTACCTATCTGGACCCCTCCGGCAGCCAGATTGGAAAAAAGGAATCCATCGCCGACACCGCCCGGGTGCTGGGCCGGATGTTCGACGGCATCGAGTACCGGGGCTACGGCCAGGAGATTGTGGAGGAGCTGGCCCACTATGCCGGTGTCCCCGTCTGGAACGGCCTGACCAATGAATTTCACCCCACCCAGATTCTGGCCGACTTCCTCACCATCCGGGAGCACTTCGGCCATCTGAAGGGGATCAACTTTGTCTATTTCGGCGATGCCCGCTATAACATGGGCAACAGCCTGATGGTGGGCTGTGCCAAGATGGGCCTGAACTTCACGGCCTGTGCCCCCGCCAAGTACCAGCCTGACCCGGCTCTGGTGGCCCAGTGCCAGGCCATCGCCGCCCAGACCGGGGCTACCATCCGGTTTGAGACCGACCCCCACAAGGCCGCCCAGGGCGCCGATGTCCTCTACACCGACGTGTGGGTCTCCATGGGCGAGCCGGTGGAGGTCTGGGCCGAGCGGATCGCCGACCTGGCCCCCTACCAGATCAACCAGGAGCTGATGGAGCTGGCCGGGCCTCAGGCGGTGTTCATGCACTGCCTGCCCGCTTTCCACGACCACAAGACCACTGTGGGCAAGGAGATGGGCGAGCGGTTCGGCCGGGACGCCATGGAGGTCACCGACGAGGTGTTCGAGGGCCCCCAGAGCATCGTGTTTGACGAGGCCGAAAACCGGATGCACACCATCAAGGCGGTCATGGCTGCTACCCTGGGCTATGAGGGGTAATCAAAACTTCTGAGACAAAAACACCCGCTGGGGAGAACCCGGCGGGTGTTTTTATTGGTTATTATTTTCAGAGCCGCAGCAGCCCGGCCTGGAGCAGGCGGCGGCGGATCAGGGCCCCCAGAGGGACGCTGACGGCGATCTTTAAAAGGTCGAAGGGGATGAAGGGCCAGACGCAGACGGTCAAAGCATAGCCCAGATCACACTGCATCTGGATCACAAACCAGGCGGTGCCCAGTACATAGCTGGCCGCGATGCCCAGGGCCAGGCCCACCGCCGAGGGCAGGGGACGGCCGTTGCTCCGTTCAATGAACCAGCCGCCGATGCAGGCGGTCAGCAAAAAGCCCACCAGATAGCCGCCGGTGGGGCCCGCCAGCTTGGCCAGCCCGGCGCCGTAGCCGGAAAAGACGGGCAGCCCCACCGCACCCAGCAGCAGGTAGACCAAAACGCTCAGGGTGCCCAGCCGGGCGCCCAGCAGCCAGGCGGCCAGGCAGATCACCAGGTTGGTCAGGGAGATGGGCACCGCCCCGATGGGGACGGACAAAGGCCCCAGAACGCACATGACGGCGGTTATCAGGGCGGTGACCGAGAGCTGGGCGGGGGTCAGGGTGAATTTATGTTCTTTCATGACGGCATCACACTTCCTTTTTTATATGAAAGTATAGCGGCCCGAGGCGCTGGGGTCAACCCTCCCGGGCGGCGGCCCGCAGGGTTTTTTCCAGTTCCAGGGCGGCGACGCTCAAGGGACGGCTCTTGTCCTTCACCAGGCTGATCCACCGGGCGGGGATGGGCTGGTCCAGGCTCAGCTGGATGACTTCCCCTTTTTCGAGAGGGCCCCGGGCCAGCTCCATGGGCACAAACCCCAGCCCCAGCCCGTACCGCACCATGGGAAGGATCTGGTCGGCGGTGGCGGCCTGGATATCAGGGGAGAGGGTGAGACCCTGCTGGGCGAAGAGCTGGCCGAAAAAGGTATAGGTAGAGCTGCCCGGCCCCAGACAGACCAGGGGCAGGTCCGCCACCTCCTGAAGGGTCAGAGGCCGGGCGGCCAGATCGGCATACTCCGGCCCGGCCACCAAAACATCCTGGGTGGGGCGCAGGGGGATCTCCGCCAGCGGTTTAGAAATTTCGTCGCAGGGGGTGCAGACCACCGCCAGCTCCACCAGCCCCGCCCGCAGGGCCGCCACCGCCTGGGGGGAGGAGTGGTTGGTGATCTGGAACCGGACCCCCGGGTGCTGCTGGCGGAATCGCCGAAGCACCGGCAGCAAAAGCCCATGCAGGGCGGTTTCGCTGGCCCCGATGGACACCGATCCGCTCTGGAGGCTGCGGCTGCCCGCCAGCTCGTACTCGGCGGCCTGCAGTTGTTCCTGCATGATCTGGACGTGGGCAAAGAGCTTTTCCCCCTCGGGGGTCAGGGTCACCCCCCGATGGGAGCGCTGGAACAGCCGGCACCCCAATTCCCGCTCCAGGGCGTTGATGGTGCGGGTGACGTTGGGCTGGTTGCTCTGGAGCGCATGCGCCGCCCGGGTCAGGCTCTGGTAACGCGCCACATAATAGAAAATCCGGTAGTAGTCGTAGGGGATGGACATGGTCTCACCTCGAAAATATGTCAAAAGCTGATGCCAGCCATACAAAAAATACCTTTTACATATGCCTGCAAAAAAATTATAATTCTTTTTGGCAAAAAATACAACAGTCGCTTTGTGAAAAAGCGGATGGAATGGGAGGAGATATTTCATGAATAAGGATTTAACGGTAGGCAACCCTTATACCGTGCTCTGGCGGTTCTGCCTGCCCATGTTCGGCAGCGTGATCTTCCAGCAGTTATATAACATTGCGGACAGCCTGGTGGCGGGCAAGTTTGTGGGCGAGAACGCCCTGGCCGCCGTGGGCAACAGCTACGAGATCACCCTGATTTTCATTGCCTTCGCCTTCGGGTGCAACATCGGCAGCTCGGTGGTGGTCTCCCGGTTCTTCGGCGCCAAGAACTACTCCGAGATGAAGACCGCCGTCTCCACCTCCATGATCGGCTGCGCGGTGCTCTGCGCCGCCCTGATGGGGGTGGGCCTGCTGGGCAGCGACGCTTTGCTCCGGCTCATCAACACCCCCGCCGAGATCCTGGCGGATTCGGAGCTGTATCTGGACATCTATGTGCTGGGCCTGCCCTTCATGTTCTTTTATAATGTAGCCACCGGCATCTTCTCGGCCCTGGGCGACAGCAAGACCCCCTTCTACTTCCTGGCGGCCTCCTCTACGGCCAACATTGCGGTGGATATCCTCTTTGTCACCGCCTTCGATATGGGGGTTGCGGGCGTTGCCTGGGCAACCTTCCTCTGCCAGAGCATCAGCTGCGTGCTGGCCCTGTGGGTGGTGTTCCGGCGTCTCAAGGGCGTCCACACCGAGGGCAAGATGGTTTGGTTCTCCTGGAAGATGCTCCGGACCATCGCCGTGGTGGTGGTGCCCAGTATTTTGCAGCAGAGCTTTATCTCGGTGGGCAATATCGTGATTCAGTCGGTCATCAACAGCTTCGGCGCCAGCGTCATCGCGGGCTACTCCGCTTCCATTAAGTTGAATAACCTGGTGGTCACTTCCTTCACCACCCTGGGCAACGGCATCTCCAACTACACCTCCCAGAACATGGGCGCCCAGAAAATGGACCGGGTGCGGGAGGGCTTTGTCTCCGGCATGAAACTGGTCTGGGCCATCTGCCTGCCCCTGGTGGCCCTCTACTTCTTCGCGGGGCGGTGGCTGCTTTACCTCTTCATGAACGACACCGCCAGCGCCATGGCCACCGAGACCGGCCTGCTCTTCCTTCGGATTGTGGCTCCCTTCTACTTTGTGGTCTCGGCCAAGCTGGTGGCCGACGGCGTGCTCCGTGGCTGCGCCATGATGGGACGCTTTATGGTGGCCACCTTCACCGACCTGATCCTGCGTGTGGCCCTGGCCATCTTCCTGTCGGGCACTGCCCTGGGCTCCACCGGCATCTGGCTGGCCTGGCCCATCGGCTGGGCTGTGGGCGCAGCGGTCTCCCTGGTGTTCTATTATACCGCCGTGGCCCGGGCGCCCCAGAGTGAACAAATCTGTGCAGAAGCGTGAATTTTTCTTGAGCGGATTTTGCCGAAGTTGAATAGAATCGCATAACGAAAGTAAAATTTGTTCAACCTGACAATAAAATCAGCTCATCTATGAAAAAACTATGTCTGCTTTGTGAATTGCAGCAAAATTGGCGGACAGCTATAATGATACCAAGCAAGGAGGCTTACGGAGAGAGGCCTCCTTGCTCTGTCTTTTCAGGCAGTCACACAGCAAAATGAACGACTAATGGAGGGTATACATATGAAAAAGCTGATTTCCCGCCGTCAGTTCCTGGCTGCTGCCGGCGTTGTGGCCGCAGCTGGTGCGCTGAGCGCATGCGGTTCTTCTTCCAGCACGGCGGGTTCCGCCGCCGCCTCTGCCGGTGATACCATCAAGGTGGGCGTTCTGGCTCCCCTGACCGGCGAGGTTTCCAACTACGGCCTGGCTGTTTCCAACGGCGTGCAGCTGTACCTGGAGCAGGTCAATGAGGCCGGCGGCATCAACGGCAAGCAGATCGAAGTCATCCTGATGGATGAGCAGGGCGACGCCACCCAGGCGGTCAACTGCTTCACCCAGATGGTGGACGAGGGCATCACCGGCCTGATCGGCGATGTCACCACCGCCCCCACCCTGGCGGTTGTGGCCGAGAGCCAGGACTACAATATGCCCATGGTGACCGCCTCCGCCACCGCCGAGGCTGTGACCTACGACGCCGAGACCGACACCGTTTACTCGAACGTCTTCCGCACCACCTTCACCGACCCCTACCAGGGCATCAAGATGGCGGATTACGCTTACGAGAAGCTGGGCTACCGCAAGGCCGCCGTCATCTTCCAGAAGGGCGCTGACTACAACGAGGGCCTGGCAGAGAACTTTGAGATCGAGTTCGAGGCCAACGGCGGCGAGATCGTCGCCTCCGAGAGCTACTCCAAGGGCGACGTGGACTTCAAGACCCAGCTGACCACCATCCTGGGCAAGAACCCCGAGGTCGTCTTCTGCCCCAACTACTACGAGGATGTGGGCCAGATCCTGGCTCAGGCCGAGAGCGTTGGCCTGGATGTGCCTTTCCTGGGCGGCGACGGCTGGGACGGCGTGGCCGGCTACGCCACCGCAGACCAGCTGAAGGACAGCTACTTCTGCGCCAACTACGCTGTGGGCGCGGCTCCTGAGTTCGAGAGCGCCTACGAGGAGAAGTACGGCGAGGCATACCCCAACGGCTTCGCGCCCCTGGGCTATGACGCCGCCGTCACCCTGTGCTACGGCATCCAGGCCGCCGAGGAGGCTGGTCTGGAGCCCGCTACCGACGAGTACAAGCAGGCCGTGATCGACGCCATCAAGAACGGCACCATCGAGGGCGTCACCGGCAGCTTTACCTTTGACGAGCACAACAACCCCATCAAGACCGCGGCGATCCTGACCTTTGAGAACGGCGAGGCTGTCCTGAAAGAGCAGTACTAATCCGGGCCTTGGGCATAAAGGACGTATGAACCCTGCGGAGATCGCTCGAACCGAAGTGCTCGGAGGTCTCCGCATTTTTCATGGTTTCAAAATTCGGGCGCGCCCGCGCCCTGAAGAAAGGATGTATCTGGAACAATGACCGTGTTCTTTAGTCAGCTGATCAACGGCCTTTCCCTGGGCAGCATCTACGCGCTGATTGCACTGGGTTACAGCATGGTGTACGGCATTATCCTGCTGCTCAACTTTGCCCACGGCGACATCATCATGGTGGGCGCCTATATGTCCTGGTTCGTCATGAGCCAGCTGGGCCTGGGCCCGGTGGCGGCGGTCTGCGCCTCCATCATCACCTGTACGGTGCTGGGCGTGGTGATCGAGAAGATCGCCTATACCCCCCTGCGGGGCGCACCCCGTATCTCCCTGCTGATCACCGCCATCGGCGTCTCCTTTTTCCTGGAGTACACCACCGAGCTTTTGCTGGGCTCGGGGGCCAAGGTGATCCCGGCCTACTTTGAGAGCAAAGTCTTCCGCCTGGGGGATGTCAACCTGGGCCTGACCGCCATCATCACCCTGACGGTGACGGTGGCCTCCATGCTGGTGCTCTCCTTCCTGGTGCGGCAGACCAAGCTCGGCAAAGCCATGCGGGCTGTCTCGGAGGATATGGACGCCGCCCGGCTGATGGGCGTCAACGTCAACAGCACCATCTCCTTTACCTTTGCGGTGGGTTCGGCCCTGGCCGGCATCGGCTCGGTGCTTTACTGCTGCAGCTACCCCCAGGCGACCCCCACCATGGGCTCCATGCTGGGCCTGAAAGCCTTCGTCGCCGCCGTTCTGGGCGGCATCGGCTCCATCCCGGGGGCCATGATCGGCGGCATCGCCATCGGCCTGTGCGAGAGCTTTGTCTCGGCCATCGGCCTGTCGGCCTGGCGTGACGCCGTCACCTTTGCGATCCTGATTCTGGTGCTGCTGATTAAGCCCACCGGCTTTATGGGCCGCAAGGTGCAGGAAAAGGTCTAAGGAGGGGTTTAAATCATGTACACTGTCAAACGCAAAACCCTCAAGATGCAGCTGCGCTACTCCATCAATGCAGTGCTGATCTGCGTTTTGTTCCTGGTACTCAACTACCTGACCCAGAACGTCCTGTCCACCTACCAGAATAAGGTTCTGCTGCTGGTGGGCATCAACATCATTCTGGCGGTTTCTCTGAACGTGGCCACCGGCTACCTGGGCCAGCTGCCCCTGGGTCACGCGGGCTTTATGGCGGTGGGTGCTTACACCTGCGCCCTCTTCACCAAGTACAGCCCCCTGCCGGAGAACCTCAACGGCCTGTCCTTCGCCCTGGGCCTGGCCCTGGGCGCCCTGATGGCCGGTCTCTTCGGTGTGGCCATCGGCATCCCCGCCCTGCGGCTCACCGGCGACTATCTGGCCATCCTGACCCTGGGTTTTGGCGAGATCATCCGGATCACCCTGAACAACATCGACGACGTGCTGGGGTACGACCTGTTCTACGGCGCAAAGGGCCTGAAGAACATTCCCAAGTACTCCAACTACTGGACGGTCTTTGTCTGCGTGGTCATCACCTGCTTTGCCATCCACGCCATGATGAAGTCCCGCCACGGCCGGGCCATCCTGGCCATCCGGGACAACGAGATCGCCGCCGAGTCCTGCGGCATCCAGACCACCTACTATAAGGTCATGGCCTTCTCCTTCTCGGCGGCCTTTGCGGGTCTGGCGGGCGGCCTCTACGCCTGCTACCTGGGCGTTCTGGACCCGTCCAGCTTCGGCTTCATGAAGTCCATCGAGATCCTGGTCATGGTGGTTCTGGGCGGCATGGGCTCCATGCTGGGCTCCATCCTCTCGGCCAGCGTGCTGACCATCCTGCCCGAGGCTCTGCGCAGCTTCGCCGATTACCGAATGGTGATTTACTCCCTGGTGCTGGTCTTTATGATGATCTTCCGTCCGGGCGGACTGCTGGGCAGCTATGACTTCTCCCTGAGCCGCATCATCGAAAAGGTTATGAACCGGAAAGGAGAGCGCTGAGCCATGAGCGATAAACTGTATAGTATTCCTTCCGGCGGTTTCCTGACCGAGCGGGACAAGGACAAGCGCCCCATCCTGGACGTGCGTGAACTGGGCATCGACTTCGGCGGCCTGACCGCCGTGGATGGCTTTAACCTGATGATCGGCCGCAACGAGATCACCGGCCTGATCGGCCCCAACGGTGCGGGCAAGACCACCGTCTTTAACCTCTTGACCAACGTCTACCAGCCCACCCGGGGCTCCATCCTGCTGGATGGCGTGCCCACCGCCGGCAAAAAGGCCTATCAGGTCAACCGGATGGGCGTGGCCCGTACCTTCCAGAACATCCGCCTGTTCAAGGACCTGTCGGTGATCGACAACGTCCGGGTGGGCCTGCACGAGTCCATGAACTACAACCTGGCCTCGGCGGTCTTCCGGATGCCCTCCTTCTGGAAGCAGGAGAAGCGGACCACCGAGGAAGCCCTGGAGCTGCTGGACCTGTTCCACATGGCCGACCTGGCCGAGACCACCGCGGGCAGTCTGCCTTATGGCGCCCAGCGCCGTCTGGAGATCCTGCGGGCCCTGGCCACCCGTCCGAAGCTCTTGCTGTTGGACGAGCCCGCCGCCGGCATGAACCCCTCTGAGACCGCCGAGCTGATGGAGACCATCCGCCGGATCCGGGAGGAGTTCGACCTGGCCATCCTGCTGATCGAGCACGACATGAACCTGGTCATGGGCATCTGCGAGGGCATCGCGGTGCTGAACTTCGGCCGGGTCATCGCCAAGGGCACCCCGGATGAGATCCGCAACAATCCCCAGGTCATCGAGGCCTATCTGGGCAAAAAGGAGGGCTGAGCCATGGCCGAAACGATGCTGAAAGTTGAGAACATCAACGTCTATTATGGCAACATCCACGCCATCAAGGATATTTCCTTCCAGGTCAACCAGGGCGAGATCGTCACCCTGATCGGCGCCAACGGCGCGGGCAAATCCACCACCCTGAAAACCATCTCCGGCCTGCTCCACCCCAAGACGGGCGAAATTGTCTACCAGGGCAAGAACATCCGGGGGATGCGGGCTCACAAGATCGTGGAGTCCGGCCTGGCCCAGGTGCCTGAGGGGCGCCGGGTCTTCCTCCACATGAGCGTGGAGGAGAACCTGGAGATGGGCGGCTTTACCCAGCCGGCGGGCACCATCGCCCCCAACATGGAGAAGGTTTACTCCCTCTTCCCCCGGCTGAAGGAGCGCCGCCGCCAGATGGCGGGCACCCTGTCCGGCGGCGAACAGCAGATGCTGGCCATGGGCCGCGCCCTGATGAGCGGGGCCTCCATGCTGATGCTGGACGAGCCCTCCATGGGCCTGTCGCCCCTGCTGGTGCAGGAGATCTTCAAGATCATCCAGGACGTCCACAAGCAGGGCATGACCATCCTGCTGGTGGAGCAGAACGCCCAGATGGCCCTTTCCATCGCCGACCGGGCCTATGTGCTGGAAACCGGCCGGATCGTCATGGAGGGCACCGGCAAAGAGCTCCTCACCAACGAGGAGGTCAGCAAGGCCTATCTGGGCGGCTGATCGAAACCCATAAACAGGAGAGAGCGAAAATGTGCGGGGGTATTATCTGCCAAAAAATTGCAGCAGCCCATGTGAACGTTTGAAAAACCAGTTTTAGATGTTTGCATGGGAGATACCGCAATGAAAGAGAATCACTACGACAACGAAACCTTTTTCCAGAAATACAGCCAGATGACCCGTTCCCAACAGGGCCTGCAAGGAGCCGGGGAGTGGTCCGAGCTCCAAAAGCTGCTGCCGGATTTCCGGGGCAAGCGGGTGCTGGATCTGGGCTGCGGCTACGGCTGGCACTGCAAATACGCGGCGGACCAGGGGGCGGCCTCGGTTCTGGGCACTGACCTCTCGGAGAAGATGCTCCAAAAGGCCGGGCAGCTCAACCCCGCGCCCCAGATCACCTATCAGCGGGCCGCCATGGAGGACCTGTGCTTTGCGGCGGGGAGCTTCGATGTGGTTTTGAGCTCCCTCGCCTTCCACTATGTGGAGGCGTTCGGGCCCCTGGTGGAGCGGATTTACAGATGGCTGACCCCGGGCGGGGACTTCGTCTTTTCGGTGGAGCACCCGGTCTTTACCGCCTACGGCAGCCAGGACTGGTACTACAACGAAAAAGGGGAGATCCTCCACTTCCCGGTGGATAACTACTATTACGAGGGCCGGCGGGAGGCCATTTTCCTGGGGGAAAAGGTGGTTAAATACCACCGGACCCTGACCACCTATCTGGACACCCTGCTCCGGGCGGGGTTTGAACTGTGCCGGATTGTGGAGCCCCAGCCCCCCGAGAATATGATGGATCTGCCGGGGATGAAGGACGAAATGCGCCGCCCCATGATGCTCCTAGTGTCGGCCCGGAAAAAGTAAAATCCAGCTTTTCTTCTACCGGCTGCTTCGGCGGCCGGTATTTTTCTGACCGATTATTACAGATCGGAATGGATGCCCTGGCGGGGACACCCCCGGGCACTGGCAATATAAACAAAAAAGCGCGGGCTGTTTTTACGCGGCCCGCGCTTTTCTTATACGTTTTGTAGAATTAGCCTTGGGGATAACACTCTGTTCCCAGCAGCTGCTGGGCCCGCCGGACGGCCTCGTCGGTGGGGGTGGGCACCCCTTCCAGGGGATAGGGGATGCCCAGCTGCTTCCACTTAAAGACCCCCAGGGTGTGGTAGGGGAGAACCTCTACTCGCTCCACCGTTTTCAGACTGGCGATGAACTCGCCCATTTGTTTGAGCCCCGCCTCGTCGTCGGTCAGGCCGGGCACCAGCACATGGCGGATCCAGAGGGGGATGCCCTTGTCCGAGAGGTACCGGGCCAGGGCCAGGATGTTCTCATTGGACTGGCCGGTGAGGGCCCGGTGCTTTTCCGGGTCCATCTCTTTCAGGTCCAATAGAACCAGGCTGGTGGATTCCAGCAGCTTGTCAAACCGGGCCAGATAGACCGGGTCCTCGGGGCGGAAGGGCTGCCCTGCCGTGTCCAGGGCGGTGTGGACGCCCTTCTCCCGGGCCAGCCGGAACAGCTCGGTGACAAAGTCCAGCTGCAACAGGGGCTCGCCTCCGCTGACGGTGATGCCGCCCTTTTTGCCCCAGTAGTTGCGGTACCGCCAGACGTGGCGGAACAGGTCCCCGGCGGTCCATTCCTGGCCGCCGCAGCCCTGGCCGCAGGCCCAGGTCTCGGGGTTATGGCAGTACTTGCACCGGAGGGCGCAGCCCTGCAAAAATACCACGAACCGGACCCCCGGGCCGTCCACCGAGCCGAAGCTCTCCAGGGAGTGGACCAGCCCCTTTGTCTCACATGCTTGCATGGCAGGTGCGGGCGATAACGTCCATCTGCTGCTCGCGGGTCAGGTCGATGAACTTGACCGCGTAGCCCGAGACACGGATGGTGAAGTTGGCATACTCCTCCTTCTCGGGGTGCTCCATGGCGTCCAGCAGCTTCTCTTTGCCAAAGACGTTGACGTTCAGGTGGTGGGCGCCCTGGTCAAAGTAGCCGTCCATCACCTGGACCAGGTTCTCCACCCGCTCGGCCTCGCTGTGGCCCAGAGCGTCGGGGTTGATGGTCTGGGTGTTGGAGATGCCGTCCAGAGCCCAGTGATAGGGCAGCTTTGCCACCGAGTTCAGACTGGCCAGCAGGCCGTTCTGCTCCGCGCCGTAGCTGGGGTTGGCGCCCGGGGCGAAGGGAGTGTAAGCCTTCCGCCCGTCGGGCAGAGCGCCGGTGTACTTGCCGTAGACCACGTTGGAGGTGATGGTCAGGATGGAGGTGGTGGCCTCCGAATTGCGGTAGGTGTGGCGCTTCTTGATCATCTCCAGGAAGGTCCGCAGCAGCCAGACGCCGATCTCGTCGGCCCGGTCGTCGTCGTTGCCGTACTTGGGGAACTCGCCCTCGGTGACGTAGTCCACCACCAGGCCGGCCTCGTTCCGGACGGTCTTGACCTTGGCGTACTTGATGGCGCTCAGGGAGTCGATCACGTGGGAGAAGCCTGCGATGCCGGTGGCGAAGGTGCGGCGGACGTCGGTGTCGATGAGGGCCATCTCGGCTTCCTCATAGTAGTACTTGTCGTGCATGTACTGGATCAGGTTCAGCACGTTGACGTACAGCCCGGCCAGCCAGTCCAGCATCTGGACGTACTTGGGCAGGACCTCGTCGTAGTTCAGGTACTCGCTGGTGATGGGGGCGTACTGGGGGCCCACCTGCTCGCCGTTCTTCTCGTCCACGCCGCCGTTGATGGCGTAGAGCAGGCACTTGGCGAGGTTCGCCCGGGCGCCGAAGAACTGCATCTCCTTGCCGGTCTGGGTGGCGGACACGCAGCAGCAGATGGAGTAGTCATCGCCCCAGACCGGCTTCATCACGTCGTCGTTCTCGTACTGCACCGAGCTGGTGTTGATGGACACCTTGGCGGCGTACTTCTTGAAGTTTTCGGGCAGGGCCGAGGAGTAGAGGACGGTCAGGTTGGGTTCGGGGGCGGGGCCCATGTTCTCCAGGGTGTGGAGGAAGCGGTAGCAGGTCTTGGTGACCATGCTGCGGCCGTCCATCCCGATGCCGCCCACCTCCAGGGTGGCCCAGACCGGGTCGCCGGAGAAGAGCTGGTTGTAGCTGGGGATGCGGGCGAACTTGACCATCCGGAACTTCATGACCATGTGGTCGATCAGCTCCTGTGCCTGGGTCTCGGTCAGCAGGCCACGCTCCAGATCCCGCTGGATGTAGATATCCAGGAAGGTGGAGATCCGGCCCACGCTCATGGCGGCGCCGTTCTGGGTCTTGATGGCGGCCAGATAGCCGAAGTAGAGCCACTGGCAGGCCTCCTTGGCGTTCTGGGCGGGCTGAGAGATGTCGTAGCCGTAGGCCTCGGCCATCTTCTTCATCCCCTTCAGGGCGGAGATCTGGCGGGCCACTTCTTCCCGCAGGCGGATCACGTCGTCGGTCATGGTGCCGTCGCCGCAGTTAGCCAGATCGTGCTGCTTTTCCTCGATCAGGCGGTCGATGCCGTAGAGGGCCACCCGGCGGTAGTCGCCCACGATCCGGCCGCGGCCGTAGGTGTCGGGCAGGCCGGTGATGATGTGGCTGTGGCGGGCCTTCTTCATCTCGGGGGTGTAGGCGTCAAACACCGCCTGGTTGTGGGTGCGGGTGTAGTCGGTGAAGATCTTGTGCAGCTCGGCGCTGGGCTGATAGCCGTAGGTGGTGCAGGCCTGCTCGGCCATTTTAATGCCGCCGTAGGGCATAAAGGCACGCTTGAGGGGTTTATCCGTCTGCAGGCCGACGATCTGTTCCAGATCCTTGAGGGCTTCGTCGATGTAGCCGGGACCGTAGGCGGTCAGACTGCTGACCACTTCGGTTTCCATGTCCAGCACGCCGCCCTTGGCACGCTCGGCCTTTTGCAGCTGCTGCAAAGCGCCCCAGAGCTTGTCGGTGGCTTCGGTGGGGCCGGCCAGGAACGACTCATCCCCGTTATAAGGGGTGTAGTTCTTCTGGATGAAATCCCGGACGTTGACTTCTTCTTTCCAGATGCGGCCCTCAAAGCCTTCCCACTGGGTATAATCCTTCATGAGTAACCTCCTGATTTTTATAGTTAGAAAACGCTAACCACTCGGAGTTATAGAAAGGGCCCGTACACAACGCAAAGGGCCCTTGATAACCGGAATGGTCTTTCCTGCCGGGGGTTGGACGCGCCCAGCCTCACCGGCTGTATTTATAATAACATGAAACCATAAAAAAGCAAGAGGGGGAGGGGGACTTTGGGCATCGAGAAATTTTGCCAGCCAAAACCCCATTTTTTGTGTAGATAGCACAAGCCACCCACAAGATACAGGATTTTCACCTCGGGGTGCGAATTCCTCTTGACAGGCGCGGCGGGATATGGTATTCTTTGGGTGCAGCAAGGTTAGATAAAACTAACTTAATGGAGAGAAAATTCTTCCGCTGCGCCATTCCTCCATTCTATTTTTCATTTTCTCCTTTCCCCGGGCGGATGCGGCGCGGCTTATGGTTTGCGCCCGCTGTATCCCCCACCAAGGCAGAAAAAGCGGGGCCCCGGTCTGACCAGCCGGATCGCCCCGCTTTTTATCTTGTAAGGAGTGGTTCAGGCTTTGTCCTGAGGCTCGGCCCCCAGACGGTGCTGAATCAGGAAGAAGGCCACGGCGCTCATGGCGAAGGTCAGGTAATAGCTGGCCAGCCGGTAGAGCACCAGCGCCGACATAGCGCCGCTGGCCCCCAGAAAGCTCTGGAACACCAGCAGAAAAGCGGTCTCAATGGAGCCCATCCCCGCCACGTTGGGCAGGGCGTTGGAGAGCAGCATCATCAGCGCCGCCAGCATCTGGGCCTGCCAGAAGCCCAGGGGTTCCAGCCCCATAAACCGGATGCCCAGCCAGGGGATGGTGTAGAGCAGAGACAGTTTGACCAGCTGAATGCCCAGCAGCCGCAGGCAGAGGGGCTTATTGGCCAGCAGGCGGCGGCTCTCGCCCCCCAGCTCGTTGAGCTGTTCGGTCCAGCCGGCCCGCCGCTTCTGCCAGGCTTCGGACTTGGGCAGAAGGTTCATGGCCCGGATCACCAGCCCCTGAACCCGGGCGCTGGCGCAGACCAGAATCAAAGCCAGGATGATGGCGGCCACCACCGCACAGGCGGGCAGGAGGTATTGGGCCGCCTCACGGGCGCCGCCCAGAAACCATTCCATTTGGAAAAACAGCAGACACAGCCCGTATAAAAGCACCGCTGTTTTATGGAAAACATAGGCCAGAGTCAGCAGACCCACGCCGGGGCCCACCATCACGCCGCAGCGGTAGAGGTAGTAGCCCTGCATGGGCAGAGTGCCGGCTCCAAAAGTGACCACGTTGCCGAAGGTGCCCAGCAGCGTCGCCCCCACACCCTGGCGGTAAGTGAAATCGGGTTTGCGGCTGCGGAGCATCTGCTGGGCGATCAGCCCGTCCAAAAGGGGAAAACTGGCCCCCAGGGCCAGCAGAAGCAGGGCCTGGGGCAGGGTGATCTGCTTCAGGGCGGCCTGGATCTCGTCCAGATGATCCTTGAACAGATAGAACATGAGGACCGTCAGCGCCAGCAAAACCAGCAGGGAAAGCAGCGCCCGCTTGCCGGAAGGGCGGCTGGAAGAAGATTCCGAATCCATCATAGAAAACTCCTTTCTCCGCCCGGCGGCCGGGGCCCTGGGGCGGAATATAGTCTAGTATAGCACAACCGATGGCAAAAGTTTACCGCCTGAATGTGAATTTTCTGTCTGAAAACAGCGCAAAACAGCCCGGAGAGGAAGAGCTCTCCGGGCCGGAATGGCTTGACGTTATTCCTCGGGGGCTTTGTCGAACTCCTGCACATAGGTGGTGAGGGTTTCTTCAAAAGCCCGGGGGGAGTAATATTTTTCGTAGAGGGTGCGGCAGGCCGACTGCATCCCGGCCAGCTGTTCGGGGTGGTCGATGGCGTACTGGAGCCGCTGGGCCAGCTGCGCGGGGTCGTCGTCCCGGTAGATGAAGCCGTCCACCCCTTCGGTGACCAGGCCGGCGGTGCCGGTGTGCTCCGAGACGATGGAGGGTTTGCCGAAGATCAGCCCCTCGGTGACAAAGGTGGGCATGGGGTCATCCCGGGAGCTGCACACCACACAGGCGCACTGAGCCATCAGGGATTTGATCTCGGGCCGTTCCAGCCGCTTGACGTAAAAGACGTCCTCGGGGCAGTCCCGGGTCAGCTCCCGCACCTGGGCCAGAAGGGCCTTGTCCGAACCTTTGCCCACAAAGAGGAAGGCCGCCCGGCGGCGGGTTTCCTCCGGCAGAAGCCGGATGGCCTGCACCAGGATATCCTGGCCTTTGCGCCGTTCAAAGGCGCCCACATTCACAAAGAGGGGGCGGCCCTGGGCGTAACCGGTGTCGTATGTCCCAAAGCTCTCCTGCGCGTAATCGGGCAGGCCATAGATCAGCTGCCGGATGAAAAAGTCGGGCCGGATGGAGTGCATGGCCGCTGTGGCATGGGAACCCACGGCGCAGACGTGGATATTTTCCGCCAGCTGTTTGGGGACCCGATGGGCGATGTAGCCGTACCCCGCGAACGCGTCGTGGAGCCACCACAGCACCGGCACCGGCGCGCCGTTCAGCATCCGGATGGCCTCGGCCTCCACCACCGTGTTGGCCAGGACAAAGTCGCAGCCGGTGGCCAGCCCCCACAGGGTGGAAGAGGTGACGCAGTCGGGGTTGGTGACCACCGATGCCCCCGCCTCCACAAAGAGGGGGAGGGAACCCCCGTCCGAGGGGCCCAGGACCGCCACTTCGTACCCCAGCTTTTGGAGGATGGGCAGGGCGCTCACCGCCACAATGGGGGCGCCGGTCATGTTCAGCTCGTGGCTCAGCAGCAGGGCCCGGCGGTCCTTCTCCCCAAAGATATCCCCGGCCGAGATCTCTCGCCGGTAGCGCAAAAGCGCCTGGGGAATGTGCCGGGGGTTTTGGGCCCGGCCGGCCGCCAGGGTCAGCAGAGCCCCGGGCTGGCCGAGGTCGCAGCCCGCATCCCGGCATTCTTCCAGCAGCCCCCGGGAGAGGACGGCGCACCGCGCCCCCGCCAGATGCTTGGGCCCGCGGTAAAGGGCGGTGTCGCCCTCAAAGCCGAACACAGCGTCACAGGCGGCGAAGTCTGATCCCTCCTGCAAAGCCTGGGCAAAGTAGGAGAGGGTGGTGCTCAGAAACTCTACGTCCTCAGCCACCACCACCACCCCCGCCACCGAGGGCGTGAGAGCTGCACCCAGCTCGGACACCAGCCGGAACTTGCGGTGCAGCTGAAAGTCCAGGGTGTTTTCCAGAGCGCGGCTGCGCCCTGGGGCATACACCAACAGATAGGTGTTCTGGGTCTCGTAATAGGGCTGTTTGGGCAGCTGGAGCTGCTGTAATTTGGCGTAGTTGCTATACATGTTTTATCCTCTTATGATCCGCAGAATGCCGCGCACCGGCGCAGTCAGCCGCCAGCAGGTGCTGGCTTGCATCTGCTCCAGGGAGACGCGGTAGGCCTCGGTCTGCTGCCGTGCTTCGGCCAACAGCCGGGAAAGCTGCTGAATCTCCTGGGCCTGCCGGGCCGCCTGCTGGGCTTGCCCGGCGGCGTCGGCCCGGGCGTCCGCCTCCTTTTTTTCGGTCTGCTCAATGGCCTGGAGCATGGCGTCAAACAGGGGCTCGTCGGCGCTCTGGATCAGGGGGTAGTAGTTGTACGATACAATGATTTTGGTTCCTGCGGGCAGCCGGCTCTCGCTTTCCAGCCGGTAGTTGGGGTCGGACCGGGCAAACAGGGTGCGGCCCTCTTCCAGCTGAATACCGTTCTGGGGGCAGGGGGTCAGCTCGTCGTCCGACAGGGTCAGCCCGGTGACATAGCAGGGCAGCTCGCCGGGGTCCAGCCGGAGGGCCCGGGCCTCACAGGGCAGCTCAAACACCGCCGAGACCGAACGGGTGGAGGGCTGGTAGGCCGACAGGGGCGCCGACAGAGAATCCTGCTCCGAAAAGCCGGTGCCGCGGTCGTAGAAGAGTTTGGGCTGTAACAGGGCAGGGTTGGCGTCGTTGTCGTGGCGGGCGTGCTTGGACAGATAGTCCTGCAGCTCCTGCTCCAGAGCCAGGCAGCGCCGGGCCAGTTTGGAGACGCCTTCATCCGCAAGTGCCAGCTGCTGTTCCAGCTCTGCGATCCGCTCGAGTGGGGTTTGCTTGGTTTCAGGGGGCATGCCAGATTCACCTCTCACAGTATTTTAAAAAGATCCGGCCGGAGCCCGGCGGGATCTGTATGGAGCGCGGTTCAGAGGGAGTTTGGGCGATTTTGCAAGGGATGATACGCCCCCCGCCGCAGGGGGGGCTGTTTTACCCGTGCCGGGAGGCGTAGCGGGAGAAGGGGGCGGTGGTTGTAGCTGTGGCGGTCGGAGCGGTGCGGGCGCTGCGCCGGGGCCGCAGCCGGAAGATCCGCCGGCGATTGACCAGGAACAGGCAGACGATTAAGATCAGCCAGCAGCGCAGGGCAAAATGCAGCAAAAGACCCAGCAGGGGGGTGGCGGCGAACTGAGCCGCAAAGAGGTACCAGGGCACCGCCGTCAGCTCCACCGTATGGACGCAGAAGATCTGGAGGGAGCGGCGGCCCACATTTTCCAGGGTGTGGGCCAGAGAGCCCTCACACTTCCGGCTCAGGCCCACGAACCAGTGCACCGCCCAGAAGCCGATGACCCCATTGCAGAGGATACCCACCGGGCCCAGGGTCCATTCGCCCATGGACATATTGTCGGTGGACTGGGTGGCCAGAGCGCCGCCGGCAGCCAGCAGAGCGCACAAAAGCACCAGGCCCTTGAACTTAAAGGACAGGGGCTGGTCGAACCAATGCCGCTTTTTGGCCAGATAGCCGATGTACAGATAGGGCACCACGGTCATGCCCTGGGACAGGCAGAAGGGCAGCTCCCACACCAGGCAGGTGGCCCAGCCCAGAACCATGGTAAACACCACCGCATAGGGGATGTACCGCTCGGGGAAGGTGTTCATCAGGATATCCAGGATGATCCAGCCCACCGCCATGGCCAGCAGGTACCACATGGGCCCGCAGGAGAAGAAGGTGATCCCGAAGTACTCGGCGGTGTGGGGCAGCCCCAGCAGCATCCCGCCCAGAACTTTGCCTGTCTCGGCCACAGAGTTTTCCCAGATGCCGAAACAGGCGTAGTGGAAGGCCAGGTGGATCACCGCAGTGGCGGCCACCGCGTACAGATAGGGCGGCAGCACGCCCTTAAGCTGCTGGTGGATGCATTTGCCGATGGACCGCTTCCGGAAGCCATAGCCGCTGGCGATATAGAACGCTGACATCAGCGCTTCGCGGTAAATAAAGATCAGGAAGGTGGAAATGGAGATACCGCCGCTGGTGTTCAGCGCATACAGCTCGGCGGTATGTACAAAAACCACGGTCGCTATGCCCAGTCCCTTAAAAAGGTCGAACATACCGAGGGAACTGGCAGTACGTGGCTTGGTGGATTTCATCAAAAAGCTCCTCCTCTTGGGCCACTTCCAGCGTTGGACTCAGGATGGAAGCGAAAAAATATAAGCAATCGACAAAATTTATTTGAATCAAGTATAATGCTTTTTAATCTGCCTGTCAATTTGAATTGAGTCCGCCAGGCAGGCATCCAGGGGGATGCCCGGGCAGAATTGTATCATAATTTCGTGATAATTGCAGCAAAAGGGAATAATTTCAAGAGGAAAAAACGCCCACATTAAGCAAAACGACTAAAACAAAAATTTATACGGGCTACCTGTAATACAGGTCTTGCATTGCGGAGTGTTAAGCGGTATACTCTTTGCCAAGGGGTGGTGCGCCGGGCCCGGCTTTGCCCTCGCCTGATACGATAGATGGATATTAGGGAGGAAGAACTATGATTTCATCTGTATACCAACTGGTCACCCAGAATATGGAACATACCTATGCAGAACGTATTGCGATGCGTTACTATAATGAGGCGCAGCAGGTCGTAGTGGAAAAAACCTATCGCACCTATGCCCACGAGATTCGCTGCGCCGTCACCAGCCTGCGGGAAAAAATCCCAGACCTGGCCGGGCGCAAAATCTGCATCCTCAGCGGGAATAACTATCACTACGCCGTCAATATCTTCGCGCTGATGCTGGCGGGGGCAGTTGTGGTTCCTCTGAACCAGAATAAGAGCTGGGACGAGCTTTCCTACGAGCTGGACCTGGTGGAGCCCGAGGCCGCGCTCTGGGACGGCGGGGATTACCCCTATAATGAGAGTCTGATCCAGCGGTTTGGCGACCGGCTGCTGCCCATCGACCATTATACGGCCTGCACAGTGCCCGCCGAGATCTCCGAGTGCGCCGACCTGGACGCCCTTTTGATGATCATGTTCACCTCGGGCACCACCGGCCGCAGCAAGGGCGTCATGCTCTCGCAGCGTGCAATTTTCAGTGTGATGCATCCGTTTACCGGAATAGGGGAGCGTTTTTGCAAGGAGCTTCAGAACGAAAACACCGTGCTGAGCCACTGCACCGTTCTGCCCATGTTCCATATGGCAGCGTTTACCTGCCTGTTCTCCTGGAGCATGAAGGGCTGGGCCCTCAACCTGTGCAGCCTGCGCAGCTTCTACCGGGATATAGCCCTGATGCCCAGCGAGGCCATGGGCGTGGTGCCGGTGATTATGCAGACCATCCACAGCGATATGATGCGGGGCCGGCGGGACCGGCTGAGGCCCCTGTGGTCTCCCGTCTGCGGTTCGGCCTCCTTTGACCCCCAGATGCTCTTGGATCTGGCCGGGCAGGGGATGTTCATCGTCCAGACCTACGGCCTGACCGAGACCTGCGGCGACGGCATGATCAACTACGCCCAGGACCCCAAACACATCGGGGCGGTGGGAAAACCGGAAGGCATCTGCGAGATCAAGCTGGATGACGGGGAGCTGTGCATCCGGGGCGACAGCGTGATGCTGGGCTATTACAAAGACCCAGAGGCCACCGCCCAGGTCATCGACTCGGAGGGCTGGTTCCATACCGGCGACCTGGCCCGGGTGGACGAGGAGGGATATTACTTCCTCACCGGGCGGAAAAAGAACCTGATCATCCTCTCCAGCGGCGAGAACGTCAGCCCCGAGGAGCTGGAGCAGGTGCTGGGCCGCTGCGACGCCATCCAGGAATGCCTCGTCAAAGAGAAAAACCGCAAAATCTGTGCGGTGATCCGCTGCCCGGAGGACCGGCAGAAAGAGGCCGAGGCCTACGTTGCCGACTACAACCGCACCCTGCCCCTGTATAAGCGGATTAACTTAATTGAGTTCTGCACCGAGCCCCTGCCCCGCAATGCCACGGGCAAGCTCGTACGCAAATAAAAACCAAAACCTGAAAAAGGCATAACAGAAAGGAACGGAAATAACTATGCAGAGATCGGAAATTCTGGCTCAGATCAAGGCAATTCTGGAGGACGTGGCGGAGATTTCTCCCGATGAGGTCACCGAGGACAGCGTTCTGATGGACGATCTGGATCTTTCCTCCATGGAGATCCTGACCATTGTGGCGGATCTGGAAGAGACCTTCGGCATCCGCATCCCCGAAAAAGAGCTTCGCGGCTTCGTCACCGTGAGCGACCTGGCGGACTATCTCACCGCCCAGGTGGTGTGATCCAATGGCCCAGAATCGCTCATCCGCCTATATTTTCCAGGGCGTGATGTACTTTTACCGGCAGGAGAAAATCTGCTGCCGCTACGAGATCACCCTGCGGGACGAGGTAGACCTCGCTTTGCTCCAAGCGGCACAGGACGAGGTCCTGTCCCGGGCGGAGTATTTCCGCCAGCAGCTGGTGTGGGAAAAGCGGGACGCCTATCTGGAGCCCAACGACCAGCCCTGTCTGGTCTTCCAGGGCAGCCAGCTGCGGGAGATCCCTGAAGAGACCAATGGCTATCTCTTCTACTTCTCCTGCGAGGGCCCGGTGATTTATCTTAACTGGCACCATTTCCTGTCGGATGGCCGGGGCATGGCCTCCTTTGCGGCCCTGGTGCTGGAGGCGTACTGCAACCGGCGGTATGGCGCGGGCTTTGTGGGGATGACTCTGGTGACCCCGCCCCCCTACGATGAGCAAGCCCTCTTTGATCGGTTCCCCAGCTGCCATGCGAAAAACGATCAGAGCGAGCAGGTGCCCGAAATCGCCGAGGGGGCCGCTCACCGGACCCTGGTTCGGGTGGATAAGGCGAGTTTGGTCCAGCGGGCCCTGGCCAGCGGGGTCAAGCCCTTCAGCTGCCTGACGGCGCTGCTGACTCTGTCCATGCGGCAGTACCTGGGCCGGGACGAGATCTTTTACTCTTATTCCGCCGATACCCGGGACGACATCGGCGCGCCGGACGCACCCTACAACTGCGTGACCTCCTTCCAGGGGCGGGCGGCGTTTGGCCCGGACCCCCGGCTGGAAGATTTTGTCGGCGCGTTGGACCGGGAGGTTAAATCCAATCTGGAACCCGAGCGCAAACTGGAGCGGATGGCCCAGCAGATGAACTGGATCTATGAGGTGTCCAAGCTGAAAGCCCCCCTCAAGATCAAGCAGCGAGTGTTCCAGATGGGCGAATACATGGGCGGCGTCCCGTCGGATTTCTGGATCAGCTATCTGGGCAATCCGCTCCGCCCCACCTCCCCGGAGCTGATGGACTACATAGAAGATTTTGAGGTTTGGGTTCCGCCCGATGGCGCTTCCATTTGTGTGGAGGCGGCCAGCGTCAACGGCCAGATTATCCTCTGCATTCAGGATAAGACCCTGCGCTCCGGCCTGGCAGACGTAATCCGCGCTGTCATGGAGCAGGAGCAGGTTCGGGTGATACAAGCCCAAGACCGGACCCCTGCCTTTACCTGAGAGATTGATTTACATAAAAAACCCCCGCAGCAGATGCTGCGGGGGTTTTTGGTTGGCGAATTACTGGGCGCCCAGAGCTTTGAGGATCTGGTTGCCAATGTACTTGTGGCCCCGGATGGTGGGGTGGGCGTCGTTGGCGGTGGAGGTCAGGGGCACCGGCACAAAGGTGGCGCCGGTCTGCTCACACAGCTCCCGGGCAAAGCGGTTCAGCTTGATGAAGTGATCGGTCACAGGGTAGAGAAGGGGCACCGGGTTGTAGTAGCCGATCACCAGGATCTGGGCGTCGGGGTTCAGCTCCCGCACGGCGGCGATCACCTGGGGCAGATATGTGGTGGTGTTGGCGTAGCCGTCCTGGCACTTCTGGTACATACCGGTGGTCAGCGCCTGGAACAGGTCGCTGAACTCCTGGGGGGTGAGGACCAGCTCCTGGACCGCCTCCATAAAGAGGGAGAAGCTCTCGAGGGTGAAGTCCCGCAGGGTGCCCGAGACAATGTAGTTGGCCAGCTTTTCGGATTTCCAGTTGGTGGCCTCGCCCAGAGAGACAATAAAGGGCACCGTGATGTCGTTGCAGCCGATGGCGATGCTGATGATATCGGCCTGACGGACGTACTCCTGGTATTCCGGGTAGGAGTAGTAGGTGCCGGCGAGGACGTTCACCCCCGACATGGAACCGGTCTGGAGCATTTCCAGCATGTCCTTGGTCATCAGGGCGGGCAGGCCCAGGTTGATGGCGTGGTCACGGTCCAGGCCCAGCCCCTCGGCCACGACGCTGACGTAGCAGTCCGGGGAATATCCTTTGAAGTTGGGGGTCATATCATAGCCGTACTGTGCGGGCAGGTAGACCACGTCTTTCAGGCCCACACCGGCGGCGATGCTGTCGCCCAGGGCCACATACATAAGGGAGTCATCCTCCTCGGCCTGGGGGGCCGGCGCAGCGGGCTCTTCCGGAGCCGCAGGGGCCTCCGGGGCGGGCGCCTCGGGCGGAGCGGGGGTCTCCTCGGGTGCCGCGGGTACCTCCGGTGCGGGGGTCTCAGGGGCAGCAGGGGCTTCCGGCGCAGTTTCTTCGGGGGTCAGCAGCACGGTGCCGGGGGCGGTCTCTACCGGAGGAACCGGTTCAGCCGCCAGCGCACCCAGGGGCAGGCTGGCCAGCAGTACGCTTGTCAGCGCAAGGCAAGCAATCAGTTTTTTCATGTCAGACTCCTTTTTGCGCGGGCCGGAGCCTGCGCGAGAAAATAGAGATAAGATACTGTCATAATAAACAGCAGTGCGGCAAATGTCAAGATTTGGACTTAGGTACAAAAGAACCGGGCCTTCCGTCAGGGGGACCCGGTATTTTTATTTCAGAGGGGGTTAGTAATCAGAGGGCTGGATCGACTGTTCCAGGGCCCGGTAGTCCACCTTGCCCACGGGGGTGTAGGGCGGGGTGTCCACAAACTTGTAGCCCACGGGCTGGACGTATTCGGGCAGCTCCTCCTGGCAGAGCTGGCGCAGCTCCTGAACCACCTGGCGTTTTTTCTTGTGGCAGGACGGGTCCAGCTGGATGAAGGCGAAGGGCAGCCGGCCCTGGAAATGGTCCTTGTCGGCGCAGCTCACCACCGAGCAGCCCCGGACCGCCGGGTGCATACTCAGGGCGTTCTCGATCATGGTGGGGAAAACCTTGAACCCGTCGTGGCGGATGATCATCCGCTTGATCCGGGAATCCAAAAAGACGTAGCCGTCCTCGTCCATGTAGCCCAGATCGCCGGTGTGGACCCACACCCGGCCGTCCGGGTGTTTGCGGAGGATGATCTGGGTCTCCTCGGGTTTGCCATAGTAGCCCTGCATGGTGGCGGGGCCGCAGATGCACACCTCGCCCCGCTCGCCGATGGGCAGCTCCTTGTCGGTGCCCGGCTCAAACACCGATACCAGGGTGTTCACCAGGGGGATGCCCACGCTGCCGGGCTTGTTGTGGTGGCCCGCGCAGGCGGTGGCGGCCGAGCAGACCTCGGTCATGCCGTAGCCCTTGGCCAGAGGATAGGGGGCGCCGTGGGCCGCCAGAAAATCGTTGACGGTTTTCTCCGCCCCCAGAGAGAGGGAGTCGCCGCCCGCTGCAAAGTTGAGGATGAAGGACAGGTCGGCGTTTTTCAGCTTCCGGTCTTCCGCCAGGGTCTGGTAATGGGTGGGCACGCCGAACATATGGGAGGGTTTGTGCTTGAGCACCAGACGGCCCAGTTTGGCGGGGTCCAGGTTGGGGACGATCACCACCGTGATGCCCAGGCAGAGGGGCAGGTGGACGCCGCAGGCAAAGCCGTAGGCGATGAAGGGGGGCATAACGTTCAGCAGCCGCTGCTGGCGCTCAAACACCTCTTCGTAGGCGGTGAACTGCTGAATCAGGGAGTTAAAGGCGTTGTCCCCCAGCATCACCCCTTTGGGGGAGCCGGTGGTGCCGCCGGTGTGGACCACAACACAGCAGTGGTCGGGGTCGTAGGGCTCGGCGGCGGTGCTTTCGCCCTGGCCGGCGGCGAGAAAAGCCTTCCACCGCACCACATTGGAGCCGTAGCGGTTTTTGTCGTGGTTCGCCAGGAGGTAGGCCAGCTTCACCGGCCCTTTCAGGGAGTCGGCGGGGGAGATGACCACCACTTTTTCCACCGAGGTCCGCTTGATGGCCTGGCGGCATTTTTCATAGGCCGCGTCCAGACAGAAGAGCAGCCGGGAATCTACTTCCTGAATGTAATCCCGAATTCCCTCCGGGCTGTAACGGGGGTCCACCAGGTTGAGGGTGGCGCCCAGCAGGTCGGCGGCGTAGTAGAGGTAGATGGCCTCGGGGGTCATGACGCTGACCACCGTGGCGATGTCGCCTTTTTTCATCCCGATGGCCCGCAGGGCGGCGGCTGTCTTTTTGACGTTGACGATCAGATCGGCGTAAGAGATGGTGTTGCCGTAGTAGCTGAGGGCGATGTCCGTCAGGTGGCCTTTGTTCTGCTGGCAGAGGTAGTCAAACACGGTGCAGGCCGGGGGCTCCATGTCCCAGAACTTTTTGTCATAAAAGGCGAGCCAGGGCCGGGCCTCGGAGGCGTACCGGACGGTTTTGACGGTTGTTTCCATAACAGATACCTTTCTGTTTTGAGATCCTGGCGGGGGTCCGCCAAAGGATTTTACAAGCTGAAAAACAGCTGTAGCATACCTATTATTATAGGTATAAATATAGGGGAATGTCAATGAACGGTCTGTGACAAAATCGTGTAGAATTGCTGCAAAAAAAGACCTGCCCGCAGGCAGGTCTCTTCGTTGCAAAATAGGGGGAAAAGGGGGGCAAAAATCAGACTTTGTAGCGGAAGAAGATGTCCCGCAGGAAGTTGATCAGTTTGCCCACAGAAGTGATGATATTCACCACGTTGTTGCTGCCGGAGTTGCTGGCCGGGGCCTCGCCGTCGGTGCGCCAGATCTGGGTGCCCATGAAGGGGTTGGCGGTGCCGATGAACATGTAGTCCTCGGTGGTGGCGAACACCCGCAGGCCGTGGTTGTAGGGATCGCCGAAGCCGTTGTCGGTGATCTCCTCAAAGTTCACGCCGTCCTCGCTGACGTACATGCCAAAGCCCCGTTTGGCGGTGGCCAGGTAGCGGATGCAGGTCAGGTAGGACCGGATGTTCTGCGCCAGGTTGTCGTTGACCAGCTCGCGGTAGGCCTTGCCCAGCAGGCCGTTCTGGCCCTCCAGCTTCTCGTCCAGATCCTCGTAGACCTCCAGGAACTCCTCGGGGGTCTGGGCGTCGAACATCTCGGTGCACTGGTCCAGCTCCTGGTTGATGGCCAGCAGCTCGGCGGCCTCCTCATCGGACAGGCTGCCGGGCACCAGCTCGCCGCTGACCAGAGCATCGGCCAGGGTATCGACCTGCTCCTCGGTCAGGGTGATCTGCTCGACCGCAGTCTCCCCGTCGTTGGACAGGGTGGACATCTGCTCCATGGACCAGCGGGTGTTGGCGCTGGCCAGAGCCTCCATCACCATGGCCTCGGCCTCCGCCTCGGTGGCCGGGGTCTCCGTGGTGCGGATGCCGTTCACCGCTTTGCGGATGGCCAGCTCGATCACGGTGCGGATATAGCCCAGCTGGCTCTTCCACTCCTCTTTGGTCATCCGCAGCAGGTTGCCGTTGACGAACTGGCCCAGGGGCTCCAGCAGGCTGGAGGTGTCAAAGGTGCCCAGGTACAGCTTGCCCTGCCAGACGGTGGACTGCCAGATGTACTGGTTCTCGTGGTCGCCGAAGCCGGAGCCGATGCCGGACAGGCTGCCCTCGGGGAACATCTCGGTGGCATCGCCCACCACCAGCTCGATGTTTTCGTTCTCATCCATCCGATACAGGTTGACCGACTGGGTCAGGTTCCGGGCCAGGAAGGTGAAGTCCTGGTCGAAGATGACCGACTGGAGGGGGATCTCCTCGTCGTTGTACTCGCCAATGTACAGGTAGCCGTCATACACCACCAGGTTGCAGGCGCCCGAGCGGGTGCGCTCCGGGTCGATGCCGAAGGTATACTTGGCGCCGTCGGCCTTGTCGCCGATCACCGGGGTCCAGGTCCAGCTGTCGGGGTTATCCACCGAGCCCTTTTCGGGATCGTAGTCGCCCCGCACGATGGCGAAGGACTGCATGGTATAATCGTCGGGCATGTTGTCGGGGGTACCGGTGCACAGGGCCACATACAGGCTGCCGTTGTAGGAGATCATCTCCCAGATGGAGCCGCCGTAGATGCTGTCCGAGTAGTGGTAGGCCGCATAGCCGAACAGGTCCTTGTCCTCGGTGGTCTCCTCATCGGAGGCGATCTTCACAAAGGCGTCCTGACCGTCCCAGGGGTGGTTGGAGGCCAGGATATAGGGGCCGTTAACACCCACGCAGCTGACAATCAGATAGCCGTTGAACTCGGTGATGCCCCGAACGCTGACGCAGATGTTCTTCTGATAGGCTTCGGCATACTCCTGTGCGCTGGCAAAGCCGGTGTACACCTGGCGGCACTCATCGGTCTCGGGGTCCACCTGCCAAACACTGGGGTAGCCCAGCTGGCTGCCCTCGGCTACGGCGCCGCAGAAGTACAGTTTGCCGTTGTACTCCACCGCGTTGCGCAGAGCGGCGGCCTGGCCGGTGGTGGCACGGGACATCAGAACCTTCATCTCACCGGTGTGGACGTTGAACTTGACCAGAACGCCGCCGGTGTTGGCGTCGTCCTCCTCCCCGTAGAAGAAGGAGCCGTTGAACAGAGCGTCCAGCTCGGCGGCCATCATCTCGTGATCGAATTTCTCACCCAGAACGCTGTCCATCATGTTCAGAGTCTGGGCCAGGGAGGCGTAGTTGGTGGAGACATAGAGATAGTCGCCGTAGGTGATGGCGGCCCAGGAATAGCTCTGGCCACGGGCGCCCTGGCCCTGGTCATAAGCGGCCACCTGGCCGTTGCCCACATAGTCCACCAGACCGTCGGGCTGCTTGGTGCCGCTCTCGGGGTGGGAGAACTTCTCGAACAGATAGTCCGCTCCGGTGTAGGTGTAACGCGCCGTGAAGGGCGCAGCGAAAACGTTGACCGCAGTGGATACGGCCAGCATGGTGCCGACGGCCAGAGCCGTAGTACGTTTGGCGATGTGGTTCTGTTTCATTGCTTTAATCCTCATGGAAAACCTAGATGGAAGAGTGCGGAGGGAGCAGGAGGTTTAGCAGGTACTCCCTGTGTGCGATTCCACCGCCGCGGCGGCCTCGGGGGCCGGTGCGGCGCTGGGGTCAGCGGCCTGAGCTGCCTTTTTTGCCGCCCGCTCGGCAGCCCGTGCCCGGGCCCGCTCGGCGGCTTCCTGCTGGCGTTTTTTGCTCCGCGCCCGGATCCTGCACACAGAGCACAGACCGTCGGCGCTGTCGGGTGCGACGGGTTTGCCGCACTCGGAGCAGAACGTCTTTTTGAATTTGAGTACGCTGACGGGGCCCAGGCTGGTCAGCTGGCGCAGCTTCATGCCGTCGATGGCGTGGTAGCTGCAAGCCGCCACGCAGACGCCGCATTCGCTGCACTTCCAGGGGGTGATGACCACCCGGGACTGCCCGTCGGGAAGATCCTCAATTTTGAGGGCGCCGGCGCGGCAGGATTTTTCACACTTGCCGCAGCCGAAACACTTGGAGTTGAAGGCGGGCAGATGCCAGCCGTAATGTATCGGCGTCTCGGTGGCCGCCTTCAGCTGTTTGATCCGCTGGTTGAGCAGCAGCCGGAAATCCAGCGCCTTGCCCCGGTCCGGGTCCTGAAGGCCGGGCAGCATCCGGAGCAGATACCGGCTGCCCGCCTTGGAGGAATCGGTCATGTGGGAGAACATCTCCCGCCGGGACAGGCTCTTGACCTGGTAGGGCGCCTCCTCCGGCTGATACGCCAGGGTGAAGCGGGCCTGGAACAGCGCCGTGCCGAAGAATTCCACCAGCCGGGTGAGTTCGGCCCGCAGCTTCTCGGCGCACAGATCGTTCTCACATTCCCCGCAGGGGGTCAGATCCAGAACAATCTTTTTGTTCAGCGCCAGATAGGCCAGGGACTCCCAGGACAGCGCGCAGATGCAGTCCCGCACCAGATCGTTGTGGCGGCTGCTCTTCTGGCATCCGATCCAGATGGTGTCGTTGTCGCTGTCTGCGGGGGCGATGTCCTGCTGGATCTGCTCGGGCGAGGGCTCGATGCACCGGCTGCGGCAGACCGAGACACACAGCCCGCAGTCGGTGCAGGCGGACCAGTCCCGGATCAGATTGGGGCGGGCAAAAATGCTCTCCCCATAGGGGCAGATATCCTTGCAGTCGGAGCACTTGGACCGGTGCGGGGAGAGATTCCAGCACTGGCGGCGGTCGATCTCGGGGTGGCTGGTTTTCATCAGCGCATCCATGGCATATTTCGTAAAAATACCCATAGAACATTAAACCTCGCTTGTCGATGAATTCTCAGGCGGGTCCTGCACTGTGGTAACGCAGGCGTTCTCCAGCAGGAAGGACTGCACCTTCTGCGCGGTCAGGGCGGCCGTCATGGCGTGAGGCGGGATCCGCAGAAGCAGATCGTCCTCGGACAGGTTCTGCGCCGCCGAGAGCCGCCGGTATTCGGCCCGGACCTCCGGGTCGGAGACGGTGATCCCCTCGGCCTCGGCGATGGCCTGGGCGGCCAAAACGCTCCGGATCTGGCGCTCGGCCGCGGCGCGGCACTGGGCCCGCAGCTGTTCGGGGGTGATCCCCTCGGCCTCGCAGTAGCCTTCCAGGCTGCCGCCCTCCCGCTGGAAGCGGGCGGCGCGGCGCTGGAGCTCCTGCTCGGCGGCGGCATCCAGACGGGCCGGGTCCAGCTGAACCGTCAGGTTGGCCCCGGCGGCAGCCAGCAGCTCGGCCCCGGCTTTGCGGTCGGCAGCGGCCTCGTGGGGCAGCTGCTTTTTCTGCCGGATGGCCTCCTTCATGGCGGCAAGGCTCTCATAGCCCCGCCCGCGGGCGAAGGCGTCGTCGGCCTCGGGCATCAGCTTTTCGGCCACTGTGTGAAGGGTGAGGGTGAACTGGGCGGTCTGGCCGGCCAGCTCCGGGATCTCGAACTCCTCGGGATAGGTGAAGTCAAATGTAAAGGTCTCCCCGGCGCAGTGCCCGTACACCGCCTGTTCGGCGGCAGGCACCAGCCGGCCGTTGCCCAAAACCAGGGCGGCGTTGGTCATCCGGCTGTCGGGGATGGGCTTGCCGTCCAGATAGCCCTCAAAATCCAGGGTGATCCGGCTGCCGTCCTGTGCGGGGCGGTCGGTGAGCTGGTAGTGGGCGTGCAGGCGGCACTGATGGAGCAGCTCCTGCTCCACCTCCTGGTCCGAGACCGTGCGGACATGCCGTGTTACCGGCAGGCCCTTGTACTGGCCCAGCGTGACGGGATGATGCGGTTTCGGTTGATTTGACATAATCCTCTGATGCGCCTCCTTATCAGGGTATGGCGCTCAGCAGTCGGCGCAGCGGAACTCGCCCTTCAGCCAGTTGGTGTCCAGCGAGACCGAGCCATCGTCCCAGACAAAGGTGGGGATGCCGATCCGGCCCTCCGCCTTGACGCTGTCGTACTGGGGCAGGGTGTCCCGCATGGCGAGAAACTCCTTCAGGTTCTTGGTACTTGCGGTGATGTCGACGTACTCATATTCAATCGACTGCTCCGCCAGCAGCTGCTTTGCCTCGCGGCAGGTGGAGCAGATTTCGGCGCCGTAAAGTTTCAGCATATTATGTTACCTCCTAAAATATTGAAAAATATGCAGAATGGCCATGGTGACAGTATACACCCTTGCGAGGCCTGGGGCAAGAGCTACAACTTGTGAAAAAAACGGTGAATCGCTGGCAGAATTGTCATATTAGTCCATTTTCGGCACACCAGCCCCAGATTACTTCGCTGTACAGCTCGGGGAAAAGGGCGTTTTCTTCGGCAAAAGCGTCCAAATACCGCTGCACTTCGTTTAAATCGGTGGGGGTGGTGCGGCGGTAGACATAAAATACGGTGCCGTTGCCCATATCAAAGCTGGTTTCGTAGGTGAAATACTGCTCCTGCATGGCCCAAAACTGTGTGTCCAGGGTTTCGGATACGTTGCTGACCTCAAAACACCAGGGGAAAGGCAGGGCCGTCAGGACATATTTTGCCTCAAACAGTTCGGTGGGGAAGGGCTGGGTGCCCAGGATGCCAAACCCGAAGCAGAGTTTGTTTTCCAGCGGGCGGTTGGGCAGATCACAGTTCAAAAACAGGTCGGGGTTATAGGGCAGAGAGTGGGGGATCATGTAGGCGAACTCCCCCTCGGCGCAGTTCTGGTCGATCCAGTCCGCTAACTGGCGGATCTGGGCCAGGTCGGTCCGGTCGTAGATCATGGCGTCCAGCCGGGTGAATTCCATGTCGAGGGAGTCCAGGATGAACCCCGGCAGGGCGATGGTGGTCAGGGGCGACAGCCACACCGAAAGGTAAAAAAGAACGGTAAACGCCCAAAATCCAAGCTTGAGGGCCCGGCGGCGGTTCAGGCTGTCGGCCAGGGCCGCCGCGCCCTCCAGCATCAAAAGAAAGTACCCCGGGATCAGGAGAAGGGTCTGGTGAGAGCCCAGGTTCTGCACCCGGGTAAAGAGAACCAGGCTGACGGCAAGCTGGCCCAGGGCCAGCGCGGGCAGAAAAGCCTGCTTTTTCTTCCGGGCGGCCCAGAGCCCCCAGCCCATCAAAAACAGGTAAAGGGGGCTGAGCCGGAAGAACTGGCTGTACAGCTCCAGAGCCAGGCCGCCGGTATTGTATACGGCATAATGCGATGAATAATTATACAGCAGAATGTGGCGAACGATGGGCCAGAGCAAAAGGCACATGGCCGCCGCCGACCCGGCCCCGAAGAGAACCAGATTCCGCAGCCGGCGGTTCCGGGCCCGGCGGGGCAGCCCCCGGCAGCTCAGAACCACCAGCACCGCATAGGTGAAGAAATATCCCACCAAAAAGTAGAGGTACCACCGCCGGGTGAGGATCAGCGCCTCGGTGGCGAAGAAGATGGCGGCGCACCGGCCGGGCTCCAGCCGGTCAAACCGGTAGTCCAACGTCAGCAGCAGAATCATAAAGGCGAAGATCAGCCCAAACCAGTCCGGCTGGCCCAGAGCCGCCGCCATCCGCAAATAGGGGAACACCACCGTCAGGGTCAGCCCCACCAGAAAATACCCGGATTCATTTTTTACGCCGATCAGCTGACCGGTTTTCACCACCAGACCCCCCAGCAGGAGCAGCAGAGTGGGGAAGACGCTCACCATCTGGCTCAAAACGTAGCTGTCCCCGGTGTGGTCGGTGAGACAGAAGGGGAACTCAGTGAAGAGGGTGATGAAGCTGGTGTAGTCCTCCCCCAGGGAGGTGTACAGATGCCAGAGCCCCACCCCCGCGCCGGACCCAAAAGCCGCCTCGGCGTCGTATTGGAGGAGAAGGTAGTTGCTGTAATCCCAGACATAGACAAAGGTGTGGCTGTTCACCTGTATAAAAGCATAGGCCAGGGCGGCCAGATAGACCCCGCCCAACAGGTACCAGTGGAACCGGGTCAGCCGGACCTCCGCCTTGCGCAGGGCCCCCAGGGCGCAGAAAAAGAGCAGAAGGTTCGCCCAGAGACTCAAAAGAGGGAAGAACAGGGCCCCCATCCCGCCCCAGAATCCCAGCAGCCCCAGCAGGAGCAGAGAGCCGGCAAAGAGCGCCGGGCAGAGCCCGGCCCGGCGGCGCCGGAGGACAGTGGTTGGCATGAGAAGATCATCCTTTCGCGTTTGAATGGGGCAAAAACTACGATTTTGTGAATAGAAATAGTATAACAGACCGACGATAAACCTGTCCAGAGGCAGAACCTGGCCGAACCAGAGCCGGGGGAATTTGCTCAAGAATTGGAATAAATGACGGATTTATCGGGATATGTTCAGAGAAAATCGGATAAAATCCACACAAAACCCAATTTTTGTGTTATACTATCCATGCTGCCGACAAGACAGGGGCCCAGCCCCGGCAAAGGGAGCAGATTTTTTGGATTCAGGAGTGGATTTTTGAATGGCTTGGTATGATAACGCGGTGTTCTATCACATTTACCCTCTGGGGCTGTGCGGTTGTTCCCACGAAAACGACGGCCAGGCGGTGCCCGGGGCCTTTGAAAAGCTGGATGCCTGGGCAGCCCACGCCGCCGAGCTGGGCTGTACGGCCATCTACATCGGCCCCCTGTTCGAGAGCGGGTCCCACGGGTACGACACGATCGATTACCGGCTGGTGGACCGCCGCCTGGGCACCAACGAGGAATTCCGGGCCTTTGTGGATGCCTGTCACGCCCGGGGCCAGAAGGTGATTGTGGACGGCGTGTTTAACCATGTGGGCCGGGGTTTCTTCGCCTTCCAGGATCTGAAAGCCCAGCGGGAAAACTCCCGTTGGCGGGACTGGTTCTGCGACCTGAACTTCTGGGGCAACAACGAGTACAACGATGGTTTCTCCTACGGCAACTGGGGCGGTTACAACCTGCTGGTAAAACTCAACCAGCGGAACCCCGAGGTGCAGCAGTACCACTTTGACACCGTGCGGTTCTGGGTGGAGCAGTTCGACATCGACGGCATCCGGCTGGACGCGGCCGATGTGCTGGACTTTGACTTCATGCGGGGGCTGCGCCGGTTCACCGAACAGCTCAAGCCCGAGTTCTGGCTGATGGGCGAGGTGATCCACGGGGATTACAGCCGCTGGGCCAACCCCGACACCCTCCACTCGGTCACCAACTACGAGCTGCACAAGGGCCTGTGGAGCGGCCACAACGACCACAACTATTTCGAGATCGCCCACACCGTCCGCCGCCTTCAGGGAATGTGCGGCAACACCCGGCTGTATCTCTTCTCCGACAACCACGATGTGGAGCGACTGCCCAACAAACTGCGGAACCGGGCCCACATCCGCAACATTGCGATCCTGCTCTATACCCTCTGGGGCATCCCCTCCATCTACTACGGCTCCGAGTTTGCCATCGAGGGCCGCAAGGAGTACGGCTCCGACTGGCCTCTGCGGCCCTGCCTGGAACTGGCGGATTTCTCCGACGCGTTCGAGTCGAACCCCGTCACCAGCCTGTATGCGGCCCTGGGCGGCCTGAAAGCCGATTACCCCGCTCTGACCGACGGCGAGTTCCGGGAATTGCAGCTGACCACCACCCAGTATGCTTTTGCCCGGGTGAAGGACGGCCAGGCTCTGGTCACCGTCCTGAACAACGCCGACAACCCCGCCCGGCTGGAGTTTGACCTGCCGGTGCCCGCCGAGGGGGCCGAGGATCTTCTAGCCGACTGCGTAGGCAGCCAGCCGGTGCAGGTGCGGATCGAGTGGGGCCGGGTGCAGGTGGAGCTGCCCCCGAACTACGGCACCATCCTGCGGCTGCCCGCCCAGCAGGCGGACCGCGCCCCCGAGACCCCCGAGCGGGAGAACGCGGGCCTGGGCACCGCCCAGCGGCGGGAAGTCATCCTCCAGATCCTCACCGACTCCGGCGACCCGGTGAGCGCCAGCGCTCTGGCCCGGCGGCTGGGGGTCTCCCGCCAGATCGTGGTGGGGGATGTGGCCCTGCTGCGGGCGGGCGGCGCCCAGATTGACGCCACCCCCCGGGGCTACCTGCTCCACCGGACGGGCGGCAGTGGGTATGTGGGCATCCTGGCCTGCGTTCACCAGACCGCCGAGCAGCTGCAAACGGAGCTGTATACGGTGGTGGATCAGGGCGGTACCGTGGTGGATGTTACGGTGGAGAACGCCCTCTACGGCGAGCTGCGGGGCAACCTGAACGTGGCCAGCCGGTACGACGCCGACGAATTCCTCCGTTTGGCGGCAGAAGCCCCCGACAGCCTGCTCAGCCGGATGACCGGCGGGGTTCACCTGCACCGGATTCAGTGTTCCAGCGAGGCGGCTTTCCGCCGGATCGAGGCCGAACTGGCGGCCCGGGGCATCCTCTACCAGAAAAACTAACCGACCAATGGCCCGGATGAAACCGGCCTGATAGAAACCGCCCGCCTGGCTGATGAACCAGGCGGGCGGTTTTGTGGTATCACAAAGGGTCAGGTCTGGCCGGAGGAGGTGTTCTCCTCGTTCGGGGGCGTCTGTTCCGCCTTGGCTTTGGCGGCGCAGCGGCGGCACCTGCCATAGAGGATGCTGCCCTCGCACTGGAGCTCGAAGCCGTGGCCCTCCATCAGATGGCGGCGCACCTCGTCCATGAAATCGCATTCCAGGTGGAAGATCCGCCCGCAGCCCACGCATTTCAGGTGGAGGTGTTCCCGGCAGTGATGCCCCTCGTCCACATACTGAAAGACGGCTTTCTGGCCCTTGTCGGCCACATACTTCATGATCCGCTGCTCCACGGCCAGCTTGTCCAGGTAGCGGTAGACGGTGGTGGGGTTGGGGCTGGCGCCCTGGGCCTCCAGATGTTCCAGAATGTTGGAGGCGCTGACGGCGTGCTGCCGGTTGTTGATGAGATAGTCCAGGATCAGCTGGCGGGTTTTGGTGTTGTAGCCATCGCTGCGTGCCATAGGGGGAGAACACTTCCTTTTTTGATCGTTGCAAAGTCTGGTTTCAGACAGTATAAACGATTTAGGGCCGAAAACGCAACCCCGGGCCGAAAATCGCCGGCCCGGCGGGGCCGGATACCTGTCCAGTCACCTCGTTTGACAGAGGAATGTTTTTCGGCCCGATTGGGCGAAATATGAAAAAAATCTGCATATTTTTCGTCAAAATCATAGACGGCGCCAAAGATAAAACAGGGGTCTTGTAAAGGAAAAGAGATTGTGAAATAATATACATATATAAAAACGTGTCGTGAAGATTTTTGAGGGGGCTTTTGGCCCGGTCCGCCGCAGCTCTGGCAGGGGAGCGCCCGGGGGCTTTGTAAAGTTGCGCGTTTTTTGGAGATAAAGGCAGGAGGCTACCAATGAAAGAACCGGAAGTACTGATGAAACCCAGCTTGAAACTGCAGGCCTATCAGTATCTCAAAGCAAAGATCATGAACTGTGAATATGCACCCAACCAGTTCCTCAACGAGCAGAAACTCTGCGCCGAGATGGGCAACATCAGCCGCACCCCCATGCGGGACGCCCTGGGCCGCCTGGAACAGGAGGGGCTGATCACCATCCTGCCCAAAAAGGGGCTGATGGTCTCGGCCATCACGGCGGAGGATGTGCGCAGCATGTTCGAGGTGCGGCTGCTGGTGGAGCCCTACGCCCTGCGGGTGTATGGTTCGGCGCTGCCCCGTCAGGCGCTGGAAGAGTTCGCCGAGCTGATGAGCAGCCCCGAGAAGATCGGGGATTTCTGTGAGACGGACGACGCTTTCCACGCGCTGTTGGTGAGCGGGCTGGAGAACAAATACCTCCGCTCGGCCTACGACTGCATTACCGGCCAGAATACCCGGTTCCGGATTCTCACCGGCCGGGTGGGGATGATTGGCCAGGCCGATACCTGTGAGGAGCACCTGGAGATTTTGGAGGCCGCTCTGGCCGGTCAGTGGAACGAGGCCGCCGACGCCCTCACTCGCCATCTGGAGCGGGCCCGGGATAAGGCCGAGGACGTCATCCACCAGATCCACCTGGGGGAATAAATAGATAATAAAGCCCCTGCGGCGTCTGCCGCAGGGGCTTTGCTGTGGGGCTGGGATGGTAAATCAGAGGCTGTCCAGCTCGGTTTGGAGCTGGGCCAGGGCCTGGCGGATGGGCAGGTGCTGGGGGCAGATGGCCTCGCATTTGCCGCAGCGGATGCAGTTTTTGGCCTTTTCTTTTTCCTCCATCCGGTTCCAGGCGTTTTTCACCTGCTCGGTGTTCCCGAACATGGCCAGCCGGTTCCAGAGGCTGAAATTGTCGGGGATATCCACCCCCATGGGGCAGGGCATACAGTACCGGCAGGCGGTGCAGCCGACCCGGATCTTGTTCCGCAGTACCTGGGCGGTCTGGGCCACGGCGGACTGTTCGGCCTCGTTCAGGGGCTCAAACTTCTGGAAGGTGGCCAGGTTATCCGCCAGCTGGTCCTCGGCACTCATCCCCGAGAGGATCACGTGGACGTTGGGGTGGCTGCCCACCCACCGCAGCGCCCAGGAGGCCGCGCTGGCCCCGGGCCGCAGGGCCTTGAGGGGGGCGGTGGCGTCGGCGGGGAGGTTGGCCAGAGTGCCGCCCTTGATGGGCTCCATGATGATCACCGGCACGCCCTTGGTCTCGGTCAGGGCATAGCCCCGGTCGCCGGCCTGCTCCTCGGCTTTTTCGTCGGTGTCCAGGTAGTTGTATTGCAGCTGGCAGAAGTCCCAGGGCTGGTCGTTCAGGATATGCTCCAGCGCCGCGTAGTGGTCGTGGAAGGAAAAGCCCAGGTTCCGGATCTTCCCGGCGACCTTCTGCTCCCAGAGCCAGTCCACGATCCCCAGGGCCTTGGCTTTGTCGTACCGGGGCTGGTGGAGAGAGTGCATCAGGTAGAAGTCGATGTACTCCACCCCCAGCCGTTCCAGCTGCTCGGCGAAGATTTTCTTGGCGTCCTCCAGGCTCTCGCACTTCCAGACCGGGAGTTTCGTGGCCAGATAAAAACTCTCCCGGGGCCACTGGGCGATCACCCGGCCCACGAAAGGCTCGCTGGCCCCGCCGTGGTAGTTGTAGGCGGTGTCGAAATAGTTCACCCCGGCGTCCCGGGCGGCGTTCAAAAGGGCGGCGGCCCGTTCCTCGTCGATGGAGCCGTCCGGCCGGGTGGGGAACCGCATGCAGCCGTAGCCCAAGAGCGAGGTCCGGGCGCCGGTGTTCCAGTCACGATATTCCATAGCTCTCTTCCAGAACGGGCCCCGAAACGCCCGTTCTTCCTCCTTTTGGATTGATGGCTCCAGTATACCACAAAGCCGAAAAATATGATAGAATAAGGGCTGCGGCCGCCCCGCGGCCAGCAACAGAACAGGAGATACAGATGGAACCCATAAAAATCGGAAATGTCATTCTGCCCCACCGTGCGGTCTTTGGCCCCATGGCGGGCTTTACCGACGCCCCCTGCCGTCGGCTGATGGCCGAGCACGGGGCGGGCTATACCGTCAGCGAGATGGTCTCCAGCCGGGCGCTGACCTACCACGACCACAAAACCGTCAGCCTGCTGAAAGCCGAGGACAACGGCGCCCCCTACGGGGTGCAGATCTTCGGCGAGGTGCCCGAGATCATGGGAGCCGCGGCGGCGGAGATCGAGCAGTACGACTTTGACTTTCTGGACATCAACATGGGCTGCCCCGCGCCCAAGATCGTCTCGGGCGGGGCAGGCAGCCGCCTGATGATGGACCCCGACCTCTGCGGCCGGATCGTGGAGCAGGTGAAGAAGAATACCTCCCGCCCGGTGACGGTGAAGATCCGCAAGGGCTGGGACGCCGATCATGTCACGGCGGTGGAGGTGGCCAAAGCCTGCCAGCAGGCCGGGGCGGCGGCCATTGCGGTCCATGCCCGGACCCGGGAACAGATGTACACCCCCGGCATTGACCTGTCCATTATTGCGGCCGTCAAAGAGGCGGTGCAGGTCCCGGTCTTTGGCAACGGGGACATTCACTCGGCAGAGGATGCGGTGGAGATGATCCGCCAGACCGGCTGCGACGGGGTGATGATTGCCCGGGCGGCCCTGGGGGACCCCTGGCTCTTTGAGCGGGTGAACGCTGCTTTAGAGGGCCAGCCCGCCCCCAAGGCCCCCAACCTTCAGGCCCGGATGAACGCCCTCCGCCGCCAGGTGGAGGAGATGGTGGGGCTGAAAGGCGAGTACGTCGCCATGCCCCAGGCCCGGGCCCAGGCCATCCACTATATGAAGGGCCTGCGGGGGGCGGCCAACCTCCGGCGAGTCTGCTGCGAGCTCCAATACCTCACCGACATTGACCGGCTGATCGAGGCTGTCTTTGAAGAGCAGCGGAAAGCCGGCGAGGCGGACGATCAGAGGGAAGTGCCCTTCCCCTGAAAGATCAGCCCTGGCCGGTCAGCTCGTCCAGGTTCTGGGGGTAGCAGGGCAGACAGTGCTCCATGAACCAGGCCGCCTCGGGGCAGGCCATGGCTTTTAGGGCCTCTTTCTGCTGCCGGAGGGCCGAGTCGAACTCGTGGTTGCCGCTGCGAGCCTCTTCCAGGCACTTGATGATGGCCGAGAGCCGGTCGGCGGCTTTCAGGATTTTCCGCTCCTCCGCCGTCAAAAGATTGCCGGTCAGATAGGGCAGCACCTCCTCTTCCAGCTCGTCGGGCAGCAGGGCGGCCATCTGGGCGGCGCTCTCGGCCTCGATGGCCTTATAGGCATCCCGCAGGGTGGCGCTCCGGTACTTCACCGGGGTAGGCAGGTCCCCGGTGATGATCTCGTGGGCGTCGTGGTAGAGGGCCGCCACCGCCACCGTCTTGGGGCGGCAGGGGGTGCCGGTGTACCGCCGGGCGATCAGGCAGAGCATATGGGCGATCAGGGCGGTGTCGCAGGTGTGCTCGCTCAGGGACTCGGGCCGGGTGGAGTGCATCAGGCTCCACCGGGTGATATACTTCATGCGGGCCAGCAGGGCGCTGAACGGATAGAGCATCGAATAAAACCTCCCAGCCGCCGGGCGCACCGGCGGCGTTTTATTTACCAAAATAGCCCCCGCCCCGGCCCTTGTCAAGGGCGGCGGGCCCCTCAGCGGGCCAAAGACGCTTTTTTTGCGGGGCAGAACGTGCTATACTATCCCTTGTATGGGTTTGGACCCTGGGAAAAATCCACAGCCGCCCCCTGGCCGGGCGGAGAAAAGAGGCACCATGAAACGCGCTAGTCTGGCCCCGCGGCATCTGCACGGCGGGGCGAATCAGAACAAATTCTGGCTGACGGTGGGGCTCTGCGCCCTTTGCGCCGCCCTGATCTTCCTGCCGTTCCAGCTGGTGGACGGCGGTTTTTTCCACTATGCGGGGGACTTTAACAGCCAGCAGATCTCCTTCTACCGGTATATGAACGGCTTTTTCAAGGGGGCGGGCTACCCGGACGGGCTGACCTCGGTGAACGGTCAGAGCCTGCCCACCAACACCTTCTCCTGGGCGACGGACCTGGGCAGCGGGGTGATGAACGCCTATTCCTTCTATCTCTACGGTTCGCCCTTCTTCTGGTTTTCGCTGATTTTCCCCCAGAGCTGGCTGCCCTATCTCATGTGCCCGCTGCTGGTTTTGAAATTCGCAGTGGCGGGGGGCGGCGCCCATCTGTGGCTCCGCCGGTATGTCCGGGACGAGAACTACGCCGTCCTGGGGGCCTGCCTCTATGCATTCTCAGGCTTTGCGGTTTATAACGTCTTTTTCAACCACTTTGTGGACGTGGTGGCCCTCTTCCCCTGGATGCTCTGGGCTCTGGACGAGTGCATCTATAACCGCCGCCGGGGGCTCTTCGCCTTTTTTGTGGCGGTAAATCTCTTAAATAACTACTTCTTCTTTGTGGGCCAGGCCCTGTTCTTGGCCATCTATTTTGTCTGCAAGCTGACGGCGGGGGAGATCAAGCTCACCCCCAAACTCTTCGGGGTGCTGGCCTATGAGAGCCTGTTGGGGGTGGCCATGGGCTGCCTTTTGCTCTGGCCGGCTTTCCTCTCCCTGATGCAGAACCCCCGCACCGTGGATCTTTCTTCCGGCTGGGGATTTTTGACCTACTCCAAGGTCCAGCAGTATCTGGCCATCCTCCTCAGCTGGATCATGCCGCCGGACTCCCCCTATCTGACCTCCATCTGGTCGGAGGGGATCATCAAGTGGACCAGCATGAGCGCCTATCTGCCCCTGTGCAGTCTGGCGGGCGCGGCAGCTTACTGGCGGCTCCACCGGCAGGACGGCAACAAGCGGATCATTGCCGTCTGCATGGTCTGCGCTCTGGTGCCGGTGCTGAACAGCGCCTTCTATGCCCTCAACTCCAGCTATTACGCCCGGTGGTACTATATGCCGGTGCTGATCCTCTGCGCCATGACCGTCCGCGCCTGGGAGGACCCGGCCTCGGATCTCGATTCTCCGGCCCGGACCCTCAGCTGGATTATGGTGGCCACGGTGGCCTTTGCCCTGGTGCCGGTAAAGGACAGCGAGACCGGCAGCTGGTCCCTGGGCGTTCTCGAGAACCCGGGCCAGTATATCGCGGTGCTGGCTTTCGGGCTGATCGGCCTGTGGATCTACCGGTGGATATGCCGCCACTGGGCCGGCCGAAAAGAGTTTGCCCGGCGGATGCTGGGGGCGGTGCTGGCTTTTGCCTGCGCTTTCAGTGTGGTCCACATCGGGATCGGAAAATTCGGCCAGTGGTACACCGACAGCGATCTCGTGGCCGAGTATACGGCGGCCCTGGAACTGAAAGAACAGCTTCCCGAGGGGGACTGGCGGGTGGATACCTACCAGACCCACGACAACCTGGGCCTCTGGCTGGACAAGAGCTGCCTGCAATACTTCGGCAGCACCGCCGCCCCCAGCATCCTCCACTTCTACCCCTCGGTGGGGGTCAAGCGGGACGTGCGCAGCGCCCCCGAGCTGAGCCAGTACGCCCTGCGGGGGCTCTTGAGCGTCAAATATATGATCCTCAACGAGGCCGACCGGGCCGCCTTTGAAGAGGAGGCCGACGAGGGCTGGGCCTATTACGACACCCGGGCGGGCTTTGCCCTCTACGAAAACCTCAACTATGTGCCCATGGGCTTCACCTATGACTACTATATCACCGAGGAAACTTACGAGGAAATCCCCACCGTCAACCGGGCGAACCTCTTGATGCGGGTGTTGGTGCTCTCGGCGGAGGACGCGGCCCGGTACAGCCAGTACCTGACCTCCGCCTCGGAGGAACAGCTTAACAGTCTCTACTATGAGACCTATGTGGAGGACTGCGCCGACCGCCGGGCCTCGGCCTGCAGCGATTTTGTCATGACGAATTCCGGCTTCAGCGCCGAAATCCAGCTGGACCAGGCTAACCTTGTCTTTTTCTCGGTGCCCTACGACGACGGCTTTACTGCCTATGTCAACGGCCAGGAGACCGAGATTCTGCGGGTGGACGACGGCCTGATGGCGGTTCTATGCCCGGAGGGCTGGAGCAACATCGACTTTGTCTATGAGCCGGACGGCCTGGCCCTGAGCCGGGGGGTGACCCTGGTGGCCATCCCGGTGTTTATCCTCTATCTGGGCTGGAATTGGTTCCAGCGCAGAAAGCGCACTTCCAAAACAAGAGCCTAAACAAAATCCCGCCGCCTGGTGTTTTCTGCACTGGGCGGCGGGATTTTTGTCAGGAGGATTCAGGGGCCGGGGCGGGGGATTTCTGGCTCAGCCGCACCAGGGCCGCCGCGGTCAAAAGCCCCAGCGGCGCGCTGATGTAGGAGGAGAGATAGAACCCGTCGAAACCCACCCGGGGCACCAGAATCACGCAGGCGGCAAGGTTGAGGGCCACCACCCCCAGGTTGGAGATTAGATAGAACCCCATTTTTTGGGCGCCCCGGAGCCGGGCCTCCTGCATATGCCGCAGACAGGTGAAGGGGTAGGCCAGGGCGTCCCGGCTGAGCATCAGCGCGCCGAAGGCCACCGCCCCGGCGTCCTCGGTGAAGAGCCCCAGCATGGGCCGGGCAAAGAGGACGCATCCCCCCACCACCAGGGCGGCATAGAGCAGGACCAGCCGCCGGGCCTCCCGCAGGCTCTCGGTCACCCGGCCGGGCTGGCCGGCGGCGGTGTTCTGGGCGATGAAAAACACCAGGGACTGGGCCACCCCGAACACCGGCATGAGCAAAAGGGTAGAGAGCTTGCTGGCGCAGGAGAAGCCGGCGATGGCCGCCACACCCAGAGTGCCCAAGAGACCTTGTTTCACCAGATTGACCACCGGCCCCGAGGCCTGCTGGACGGCGTTGGGGGCCGATAGCCGGAAGATATCCCAGAGCAGGGCGGGCCGGAGCATCCCGGGGCGGAAGGGCTGGATCAAAAGGGTTTTGTGCAGGTGGGCCAGCATCACCACCAGCCCCACCAGCTGGGAAAAGGCGGTGGCCGCCGCCGCCCCCGCCACCCCGAAGGGCCCCACCAGGACGATGTCCAGCCCCACGTTCAGAACCGAGGTGAAGAGCACCGCATACAAGGGCGTCTTGGAGTCCCCCGAGCCGATGACGATCTGCTTGGCCAGATCGTAGAGCATCAGGCAGGGCAGGCCGGGCAGGTAAAACCAGGCGTAGCGGGCGGCCTCGGGCAGGATCTCGGCGGGGGTGTTGATCCAGCGCAAAAACTGCTCGATCCCCCCGTAGCCCAGAGCCATCATCAAAAGACCGATCGCTCCGTCGATCAAAAGCAGGTTGTAGGTCATGGCACAGAGTTCTTCCCGGGTGGCGGTGGGGCGCTTGGCCGCCAGCAGCAGCCCACCTCCCAGTTCCATCCCGCCCGACACAAACAAAAAGATCATCAGGACGGTGGATGCGTTGGACACCGCTGCCAGAGCCGCCGCGTCCAGCCGCAGGCCGATCACCATGGTGTCGGCCACGGTGTAGAGCTGGGTGGCCAGCATGCTCAGGATCACCGGCAGGGCAAACCGGACCAGCCCCGCCCGCACCGGGCCATACAGCAGGGTGTTTTCTTGTTCGTTCATCGCTCTTTAAACCCCTCTCTTGTCAAATTGAGTTCTCTCTGTTACACTGACACTATCATAAACTGTCCAGTAACTGGACAGTCAAGAGGCTTTTGGGAGGGTTTTTATGAAAGATGGTTCCGGCCAGGGGTACTACCGCACCGCCGCCTTTGCGCAGTTGGCGGGGATGAACAAAAAGACTCTGCAATATTACGACGAGATCGGCCTGTTCCGCCCTGCCCGGGTGGAGGAAAACGGCTACCGGTACTACTCGATTTTTCAGCTGGACCGGCTGGCCCTCATCGCTGCCCTGAAAGACCTGGGCCTGCCCTTAAAGGAGATCAAGCGGTATCTGGACAGCGGAGACCTGGCCCTGATGGACCAGCTTTTGGACCAGCAGAGCCGGGAGCTGGCCCGGCGGCTGGCCCAGCTCAACGCCCGAAAAGCCATGCTGGAGCGGGTCCGGCGGGAAAACCGGGATTTTCTCCAGTACTGCGGCCAGGGGCCTCAGCGGCTCTGCCAGGAGCCGGACCGGCTGGCGGTGCTGCTCACCGATGCGGAGATGCGCAGCCATAAGCTGGTGATTATGAACTACCTCACCGATGGCCCCGGCACCGGCATGTGCAGCGAAGGGGAGGAGAGTTTCATCTACCAGCGTCGGGCGGACGGGCCCATCCCAATGCCCGGCGGGGAGTATCTCTGTCTCTTCGAGGCCTCCGACCAGCCCCTGCGGCTCTGGATGGCTGGGGCGCGAAAGACCCTGGAAGAATACGCCGGGGCCCATGGCCTTGCCCTCGAGGGCAAGAGTTACGCAGAGTTCAACGAGCTGAGCGTCAACCCCCAGGAGCCCCAGACCGAGGGCCTGCGGGTGCTGCGGGTGAGGATCCTTGAATAAAATAAGATTGATTCATCGTTTAGATGAAAATTTCCTGCTTGACTTTATGCCGATAAAGTGTATAATGCAGACAAACCGATGAGGCGGAAGAGATCCTGCACAGCGCATCTCAAGAGAGCCCGGAGCGATGGGAACGGGCGAAAGCGGGGCAGACATCGTGGGCCGCCGAGGGCCGGGCGAACCGGGGCTTGCTATAAAAGACCCGCAGTAGCTTTGGACGGGAGCCTCCGTTACAGGGCAGGGGAGTGTTGGCTCTCCGTGAGGGGCTCTGCAATGAAACGCAGAGCAAACAAGGTGGCACCGCAGAATCGTATTTTCCGATCCTGTCCTTGTGGCAAACACACAGGGACGGGTCGTTTTTTTATCCCAAAAGGCCCGTTCCGCAAGCAGTCGGAGCGGGCTTTTCTATTTGGAACGCCCCGCCCCCGCAGGAAAGGAGCTATCTCGTATGAAAAAACTGAACAAAATCTCCCGCCGCAGCTTCCTCAAGGCCGCCGCATACTCGGCCGCTGCACTCTCTGCCCTGGCCCTGACCGGCTGTTCCGGCAGCGCGTCCACCGCCGGTTCCGCCAGCGGATCTGAGGGCGGCTTCAAGGTAGGCATCGTAAACTATGTGGACGACGCCTCCCTCAACCAGATTGTGGCCTCCCTGGAGGCCCGGCTGGACGAGATCGGCGCGGAAAAGGGAGTCTCTTTTAATTATGGGGATTACTACTCCAACGCCCAGGCCGACCAGTCCAACCTGAACCAGATCGGCGCCGACCTGGTGGCCGACGGGGTGGATGTGATTGTGGCGGTGGCCACCCCCACGGCGGTTACCATGCTGAACGCGGTGGAAGACACCGAGATCCCGGTGGTGTTCGCGGCGGTCACCGACCCGGCCGGGGCCGGTTTTGAGGGGCTGGACAACATCACCGGCACCTCCGACGCCCTGGACACCCACGCCATCATGAACCTGATCCTGGCCGCCAACCCCGGCCTCGACAAGATGGGCCTTTTGTATGATCTGGGCCAGGATTCCTCCACCCAGGCCATCGCCGACGCCAAGGCTTTCTGCGACGAAAACGGCATCGAATACATTGAGAAGAACGGTACCACCACCGCCGAGGTCCAGATGGCCGTGGAGGCTCTGGCCGCCGCCGGGGTGAAAGTGGTCTTCACCCCCACCGACAACACCATCATGACCGCCGAGCTGGCCATCTATGAGACCATGATCGAGGCGGGAATGCAGCACTACACCGGCGCCGACAGCTTCGCGCTGAATGGCGCGCTGCTGGGCTACGGCGTGGACTACGTCCAACTGGGCGAGGCCACCGCCGATATGGTGGCCGAGCTGCTCTGCGACGGCAAGACCCCCGCCGAGCTGCCCTACCGCACCTTCGACAACGGCATCGCCACCATCAACACCGAGACCTGCGCCGCCCTGGGCCTGGACTACGATACCCTGGCGGTGGCCTTCGAGCCCTACTGCACCGAGGTGCAGCCTATCGCCACCGCCGAGGCTTTTGAATAATCCACGGCAGACGGGAGCGCAAACCCCATACCCTGCCCGGGAGTGCCCGGGCGGGTTTTTGATTTGAAACAAGGGAGCTTGAGGTAGATCATGCTGGCAAGTATTTTTTCGTTGAATGTATTGAAGACCGCCCTGGAGCTGGGCTGCATCTACGCGCTGGTGGCGCTGGCGCTGTTTCTGAGCTATTCCATCCTGAACATTGCGGACCTGTCCACCGACGGCTGCTTCACCCTGGGGTGTGCCGTCTGCTGCCAGGTGGCCCTGACCGGCCACCCGTTGCTGGCCCTCTTTGCCGCCATGGCGGCGGGGGTCTGCTCCGGGTTCATCACCGCCTTTTTGCAGACCCGCCTCGGGGTGGAGAGCATTATGGCCGGTATCATCGTCAACACCGGCCTGTATACCATCAACCTGGCGGTGATGGGCTTTTCTTCCAACATCAGCCTGGTCAAGACAGACACCGTCTTTTCTCTGGCCAAAGAGGCCCTCTCCTTTATGGGCGGGTGGCACATTCTGCTGCTGGCGGCTCTGGTGATCCTGGCGGCCGGGGGCGCTATGCTCTGGTTCCTCGGTACCCGGCTGGGCCTGTCCATCCGGGCCACCGGCGACAACGCCGCCATGGTCCGGGCCTCCAGCATTGACCCCGCCTACACCATCACGGTGGGCCTGTGCATTTCGGGCAGCCTGACCGCCCTCTCCGGCGGCCTGCTGGCCCAGTACCAGAAGAGCTGCGACATTAACGTGGGCACCGGCATGGTGACCATCGCCCTGGCCTCCCTCATCATCGGCGAGACCATCCTGGGCAAGCGGAGCATGCCCCGCCGGGTGCTGGGTGTGGTCTTCGGCAGCTGTCTCTACCGGTTTATCGTGGCGGTGGCCCTGCGGTTCAATGTGCCCGCTGCGGCCATGAAGCTGGTGTCGGCCCTGATTGTGGCGGTGGCCATCTCCATGCCCGCCATCCGCAAACGGATCGCCTTTGAAAAGCGCAAGCAGGAAGCTCGCCTGCGCCACGCTGAAACCTATGGAACTTCCGGGAAGGAGGGCGCCTGATGCTCAAGCTTCATAACATCCGCAAAACCTTTAACCCTGGCACCGTCAACGAAAAAATCGCCCTGGACGGGGTGAACCTGGAACTCAAGGCCGGGGATTTCGCCACCATTGTGGGTTCCAACGGCGCGGGCAAATCGACTTTGTTCAACGCCATCACAGGCGCCTTCATCGCCGACGAGGGCAGCATCATCCTGGGCGGGGAGGATATCACCTTTAAGCCCGAGTTCCAGCGCAGCCGGGTGATCGGCCACCTGTTCCAGGACCCCCTCAAGGGCACCGCCCCCAATATGACCATCGAGGAGAATCTGGCCCTGGCCTATCTGCGGGCGGGCCGGGCCCAGCGGGCCACCTTCTCCCGGATCTCCCGCAAGGACAAAGAATTCTTTCGGGAGCGTCTGGCCCTTTTGGACATGGGCCTCGAGGACCGGATGAAACAGCCGGTGGGGCTGCTCTCGGGCGGCCAGCGCCAGGCCCTGACCCTCTTGATGGCTACCCTCGTCACCCCGCGGCTGTTGCTCTTGGACGAACATACCGCCGCTTTGGACCCCGCCACCGCCGAGAAGGTCCTGGCCCTCACCAGCCGGATCGTGGCCGAGCAGAAGATCACCTGCCTGATGGTCACCCACAATATGCACCAGGCCCTGGAGCTGGGCAACCGCACCCTGATGATGGACGGCGGCCGGATCGTCTTTGACGTGGAAGGGGAAGAGCGCAGCCGGATGACGGTGGACGACCTCTTGGAAAAGTTCCGCCAGAACGCGGGCCAGCAGCTGGACAACGACCGGATTCTGCTCAGCAAGACGGAAAAGTGAGCTGTATGTTATGCACAATGAAACAATTTAAATGTGCATAACTTTTGTACAAATTCCTTGTGGATTCTGCGAATAGACAAACGGCACCGGGCTGGGTATAATAAAGCCAGAAACAGAGAAGTACAGCAGAAGATCAAAAGAGATCTAACCCCGCTGACTTGAAGCAGAAAGGAGCGAAGACCGATGGTTGATATGGATCCCGTTCAGTTTGGACAGACTGTCGGGAGTCGCTGAAAAACAAAAATAGCCGCTTTCCAGTACGGGATGTTTCCCCCGAAAATAAAAAAGCCGAAGGCTAAAGCGAAGTCTTGATGTAAATTCCAGCGACCTTGATGGTCTGTCAAATAAAAACCCCTGGCGATTCAAATAGATCCGCGGAAGGTGATCCCCATGAAAGGACTTGCACGGATTCGGATATTTGAATAAGAGTGAAGGAGTTACTCCAATGATCTAGTTAAGCGCGTCCCCTGAGCAATCCCAAATCGAAAGAACGTGACGGCATGAAGATTCTCTTAAGTCCGAAGTTCAACGATGTAAGATGAGGCATGAGACCAATGTACTAGTTAAAGCAGCTTCCCCTTCCCCCATCGCTCAAAAGGAGTGACCAACCTATGAAAGTTGAGGTCCCCTCCGAAAAATGAGGAATGTGAGGACATGAGGCTATGACTCCGAAGAAGTAAACCGCCTGGCGGATGAGAGCTTGCAACCGCTCTTATCCGCCAGGATTTTTTGTTTGTACGCCCCGGGAGGCCAAAAACTTTTGTCTTTCTGTTGACAAATCACGGCCCTTCGCATACAATAGACCCGATAGTATCAAATTGGCTGTGAAGAGAAGAGTAGGCTTTTGGTTAGCCCCTCGCAGAGAGCCCGGGCGGTGGAAACGGGCAGGGGACAGAGAGCTGAAAATGGTCTCGGAGCCGCACGGGTGAAGCGGGAACCGCCTAGCCCGGGACGGGAGCGCCCGTTACAGCGCCCAGCTGTACGCGCCCAAAACGCGCCGCAGCGCCGAGGCCGGCCCCCGCGAGGAGGCGGCGAACCAAGGTGGTACCACGGAAGCAGTTTCGCTCCCGTCCTTGCAGGGTGTCGGCCCAGCGAGGACGGGAGCTTTTTTCAACCGCGTCCAATTTAACAGGAAAGGCAGAGAAATCATGAGCGAGCACAATACCTTTTATATCACCACCCCGATTTATTACCCCAGCGACAAGCTGCACATCGGCCACAGCTACACCACCGTGGCCTGTGACGCGCTGGCCCGCTTCAAGCGGATGCAGGGCAAGGAGGTCATGTTCCTGACCGGCACCGACGAGCACGGCCAGAAGATTCAGGACAAGGCCGCCGATCACGGCATGGAGCCCAAGCAGTATGTGGACAACATCGTGGCCACCGTCAAGGATCTGTGGAAGCTGCTGGACGTCAGCTACGACCGGTTCATCCGCACCACCGACGACTACCACATCCAGTCCTGCCAGAAGATTTTCACCAAGCTCTATGAGCAGGGGGATATCTACAAGGGCGAGTATGTGGGCCACTATTGCAAGCCCTGCGAGAGCTTCTGGACCGACAGCCAGCTGGTGGACGGCAAGTGCCCCGACTGCGGCCGCGAGGTCTACGACGCCCACGAGGAGGCCTACTTCTTCAAGACCGGCAAGTACGCCGACCGCCTGCTGAAACTCTACGAGGAGAACCCCCAGTTCATCCAGCCCGAGAGCCGGAAGAACGAGATGATCGCCTTCATCAAGCAGGGCCTGCAGGATACCTGTGTCTCCCGTACCTCGGTCAAGTGGGGCATCCCGGTTCCCTTTGACCCCAAGCACACCATGTACGTCTGGGTGGACGCCCTGAGCAACTATATCTCCGCTCTGGGCTACGGCAACGACACCTATAACGAGTACGACAAGTTCTGGCCCGCCGACCTGCACATGGTGGGCAAGGAGATTCTCCGCTTCCACACCATCCTCTGGCCCGCCATGCTGATGGCTCTGGATCTGCCCCTGCCCAAGCGGGTATTCGGCCACGGCTGGCTCTTGATGAACGGCGGCAAGATGTCCAAGTCGGTGGGCAACGTGGTGGACCCCGTCATCCTCTGCAACCGCTACGGCGTGGACGCCATCCGCTACTTCCTGCTTCGTGAAATTCCCTTCGGCAACGACGGCATGTTCACCAACGAGGCCCTGATCAACCGGATTAACAGCGACCTGGCCAACGACCTGGGCAACCTGCTCAGCCGTACTGTTGCTATGTGTGAGAAGTACTTCGGCGGCACCGTCTCCGCCTGCCCCGGCACCGAGGCCATCGACGCCGAGCTGGAGGGGATGATCAACGGCCTGCTGGAGAAGGTTGCCGCCGATATGGACAACCTCACCATTCCCCAGGCTCTGATGGAGATCTTCGCGGTGATCCAGCGTGCCAACAAGTATATCGACGAGACCGCTCCCTGGGCCCTGGCCAAGGACGAAGCCAACAAGGAGCGCCTGGAGTGCGTCCTCTACCACCTGTGCGAGGCTCTGCGGGTCTGCGCTGTCCTGCTGAACGCTTACCTGCCCTCCACCGCTCCCAAGATGATGGAGCAGCTGGGCCTGGGCAAGGAGGCTCTGGTGCTGGCCGATGCCGTCTACGGCAAGCAGACCTGCTACACCGTCCACAAGGGCGAGGCACTCTTCCCCCGGATTGACGTGGCCAAGGAGATCGCCCACCTGAAAGCCGAGGACGAGAAGCGCCGCGCTGAGGCCGAGGCCGCCCAGAAGGCCAAGGAGGCCGCCGCCGCTCCTGCGGTGGAGGCTGCTCCCGCCGAGCCCATCGAGCACGAGCCCGAGATCGCCTTTGACGACTTCTGCAAGGTGGAACTGCGGGTGGCCGAGATCCGGGCCTGCGAGAACATGAAGGAGAGCAAAAAGCTGCTCCACCTGACCGTCTTTGACGGCGAGCGGGAGCGCTGCATCCTCTCTGGCATCGCCAAGTGGTACAAGCCCGAGGACCTGATCGGCAAGAAGGTGGGCATCGTGGCGAACCTCGCCCCCCGTCCCATGATGAAGGGCAAGTATACCAGCGAGGGCATGATCGTGGCCGCAGATACCGCCGACGGCGGCTGCGCCATCGCCTTCTACCCCGACAGCGTCCCCGCTGGCGCCCGCATCCACTAAGGAGGGCGCACTGTGACCACCCAAACCGCCCCGGCTTCCCGGCTGGATCGGGTGTTCGGCACCCCCTGGTGTGCGGCGGGGTTCGCCATCCTCTGCAACTGCCTGTGGGGCTCGGCTTTCCCTTTTATTAAACTGGGGTACCGGCTCTTCGGGATCGATGCCGCCGACACCGCTTCCATCCTCTGCTTTGCGGGGGCGCGGTTTGCCATCGCCAGCGTCTGGGTCTTTCTGGGCAGCTGCCTGCTCCAAAAGCGGCCGCCCATCTTCCCCCGGGGAAAGGTGCTGGCCGAGTGCTGCGCCCTGGGCCTCTGGCAGACCACCCTCCACTATGGCATCTACTACTTCGCCGTGGCCCTGCTCACCGGGGCTTTCGGCGGGATTCTCAACTCCACCCAGAGTTTCCTGGGGGTGATCCTGGCCCACTTCCTCTATGGAAAAGCCGACCGGATGACCCCCGCCAAAGCCCTGGGCTGTGCGGTGGGGTTCGGCGGGGTGCTGGTGGCCACCATCGGCAACCACGGCGGCGGCAGCGCTCTGGGCATCCTGTATATGATGACCGCTACTGTCATGTTCACCTTCTCGGGCCCCTGGAATAAATCCCTGACCCGGAAGGCAGACAGCTTCGCGGCCTGCTGCATCAATCTGGGCTTTGGGGGCGTGGTCCTCTTTGGGCTGGGTTTGGCCTTGGGCGGGTCCCTCTCGCCCCAGAGCCCCCTGGCTTTCGGGGTGCTGCTCTATCTGTCCTGCGTGTCGGGGGCGGCCTACCTGCTCTGGGCCCTGCTGATGAAGAACAACCCCGTCAGCCGGATCAGCGTCTTTGCGCTGGTCAACCCGGTAGTCAATGTGCTGCTCTCCGCCGTCCTCAACGGCGAACCCCTCTTTGACTGGCGGTATCTCGGGGCGCTGGCCCTGGTCTGCATTGGCATCTGGCTGGTCAACCGGCCCCAAAAGAAGGTGACTGTATGACGTTTTCCGGCCCCATCTTTGATACCCACGCCCATTATTCCTCCCGGGCCTTTGACGCCGACCGGGACGCCCTGCTGGCCAGTCTGCCCGGCCAGGGGGTGGTAGGGGTCTGCGAACAGGCTACCCACTCGGGGGACGCCCCCCGCTGTTTGGAGCTGGCCCACCGCTACCCCTGGATCTGGGCGGCCATCGGGATTCACCCCGAGAGCCTGCTCCCCGCCGAGGACTGCGGCGACGAGGCCCCGGCCCCTACGATTTCGGTGTATGGGGGCGACTGGGCCGCCGAGATGAAAGCCCTCGAACCCTATTACGACGACCCCAAGGTGGTGGCGGTAGGGGAGTGCGGCCTGGATTACCACTGGCCGGTGCCCAAGGACGCCCAGCTGGCCCTCTTTGAGGCGGAGATCCGGCTGGCCCTGGAACTGGATAAACCCATCATCGTCCACGACCGGCAGGCCCACGCCGACGTTTACGCCCTGCTGAAAAAGTACCGCCCCAAAGGGGTGCTGCACTGTTATTCGGGCAGCGCCGAGGACGCGGTCTGGCTGGCGGAACAGGGAATGTGCCTGGGCTTCGGCGGCGCGGCCACCTTTAAAGGGGCCAAGCGGGCCGCCAAGGCCATCGAGGCCCTGCCCCTGGAAGCCATCCTGCTGGAAACCGACTGCCCCTATATGGCCCCCGAGCCGGTGCGAGGCCGCCGGTGCGACAGCTCCATGATCCAGTACGTGGGGCAGTATATTGCCCAGCATAAACAGCTGCCCGCCGAGCAGGTCTTTGCCCAGACGGCGGCCAACGCCCGCCGGGTCTTTGGGCTGGAATAAGCCCCCTTCTTTACTCTGTTATCCCGAAAACCCCGGTGGTTTTCGTTTGGATGGATTTGAATTTCGATTCTTACTTTTAAAGGAGATTTTTACCATGAAAGCACGGATTCCCAAACACCGCGAGTTCCTGATCAACTTCCCCGACAGTGTGGACCAGGCCAAGGCCAACGAGGGCTGGGCCAAGCTGCAGCAGATCGTGGAGGACTACAAGAAGGCCCACAACGGCGCTTCGGTCTACGCCCCCACCTTCATCGAGGACTGCGAGCCCGCCGTCAAGAAGCTGCAGGAAGAGTACGGCTTCGAGTATACCGTGGAGTACGTCAAGTAATCTCCCGGCCGGACAAAACAGAAAGGAGCCCCCGCCCTGGGCGTTGTGAACCGCTCTAGTAAAAACGGACAATGAAAAAAGAAGGCCTCCTGTGGTAGAATAAAACTACTACAGGAGGTCTTTGCTATGCCCAGAAAATACAGCCACATTCAGGAACACGAGAAGGAAATAATAGAGCTTCGCAGCCAGGGAATGACTCTGCGTCAGATTGGAGAG
>NZ_BQKV01000021.1 GCF_022180365.1 Faecalibacterium gallinarum | reverse complement strand
CCCTGGCTGCGAAGTTCCAGGATCTCTTTCTCGTGTTCCTGAATGTGGCTGTATTTTCTGGGCATAGCAAAGACCTCCTGTAGTAGTTTTATTCTACCACAGGAGGCCTTCTTTTTTCACTGTCTACTTTTACTGGAGCGGTTCAGAGACCTCCCAGCCGTTTTCAATCGTGCGCTGCCAGCTTTCGCCGCAGGTATTCTTCCAGATTATCAAGCCCTACCGCCTGTACTTCCGGCAGCACTTTTTCCAGCACAGCGCCCTCCTGAATGAGCCGCCTTGTCCGGGCTTTTCGCTCCTTCACCCGGTCCCGTGCCTGGGCTTCCTCCAAGCGGTGCTTTGCCTGCAACAGTTTCTTTTCTTCACTTGTCATAGATTTACCTCCGTTTCTGCCAGATCAGGTCGTAGCCCAGCACATCGGCCAGCTCCACAACCTCCTTATAGCGGATGGATTCCCGCTGGAGCTTGGCCGACAGGTTGGAAACACTGTCCGACCAGCCGTATTCCTCATGGAGCCGGTCAACTACCTCCTGCATGGTATATCCCGCCCGGACGATCTGTGCCTTAATCTCGTTGCGTACCGCCATCATAAAAAATCCTCCTAAATTTACTTGATAAAAAAGCGAAGCCGGTACGCCCTCTGGCATAACCGCTTCGCTGTGTGGCGAAAAATCTCCTTGTCACCAAATCCGCTCAGAATTGACAGTGTAATGTCCTGCCCATAGGTCGCACCTTCCGACTTTCCCATTCCGTGTGACTTGGCTTGAAACCGTTCATTTTCCCATAATTCCATGCACCCGGTTCGCTGGTTCGAGAAGCACGGTTTCGCAAAATGATTTCTTCCAACCGTCAAATACTTTTCGATTCCCACTTGCCTTGATTTAGCATGGGGATTTGATCGGTGATTCTGACTGGTATAGCCGTCGAATTGCTATAAAAGGGAGAACAAGGGTCAATCAAAGCGTACGTACAGCGTCCTCACAAACTCCACATCCTTCGCTTCCGGCTAAAGCCGAAAGCTCACTCGTTCCGCTGCTCGTCCTTTCCCCAACGGAACCGCTTTACAGGGTTCCGCTGGGGGCCCCAGTATTAACGCCGCCATTCCTCCGGCACATCTTCCGATACGTACGTACGCATCGAATCACCGGAAAACACTGATATATGATTTCTCACCAATACCTCAATCCCCAGAAATCCACGCACCCGCCGTCCGGCTGCGTTGGTCACATTGTTGCAGTATTCCAGATTGTAGCGGCTCTGGCAGGCGATCAGGGCTTCGCTGAAGCTGCGTGGCTTCAGGGCAGGCAGGTTGTTTTCGGTACAATAAATCTGGTATGCCTCGTACAACTCTTTGGAGCTGGCGGACAGATCGGCTTTCAGGTGAACATACCCGTCAGAATCCAGAAAATCATAGACATTGTTGTTGTCCCGTTTGACTGCTTCCCGGTTTTCTCTGGTGCGGTCACTTTCGGTGAACTTGAAGTTGTTTGCGGCCAGCCGCTGCAATCCCTCAAAAGCCCAGAGCAGGATGCCCTCCACCTCGGCTTTCATCTTCTCGGCAAGGTCGGGATCATCCATACGGCCAGCAGGCTTTTCTTTTGTGGTCAGCACCAGCTGGCGGCGGTAAAATCCGTCGCTCCGGTCAAACAGGGCCTGCAAATCTCCGTTGGAGAAAGCCAGCAGCCGGGCGCACATCCATCCCTGATAGCTCTGCTTGCCCTTGCGCTCCAAATCCATCTTGCCCTGGGCGGTGACAATGGATTTCACATAGTTGGTCTGGCGCAGGGCCTCCATCCGCATATCGTCGTCCACGCACAGGAGGATATGCTCCAAATCGGCACGAGCAAACCGGTTCTCGGATATTTTTCCGATGCTGCCGTCCTTCATATTGGAGCCGAATAAAGCTCCCAACACAGCGCCGATCTGCGACTTTCCTTCGCCGCCGCTGCCCTTAATGACCATCATCCGCTGCCCCTTGTTGCTGGGAATCAGGCAGTAGCCGATATATTCCTGCAAGGTGGGAATATCCTCCAGGTAGAGCAGATCATCCAGAAATTGCAGCCAGAGAACAGGTTTCGGGGTGTTGGGATTGTAGGACACGGGGAAACGGTTGCGGACGATTTTCGGCTTTCCTTTCGCAAAAGTTCCGTCCAGAAAAAGTGTGCCGTTGGAAAGGTGAATCCGATCCGGCTCCGGGGGAAAATCCTCCACCAGTGCCGCCAGCTTCATCAGCTCCACAATGTTGCTGATTTTGCGGGGAATGTTGCTGACCGCACAGCATTTCAGTTCCTCAAAAATCTCTCCCCGCAGGGGTAGTTCGTCTGTCACACGGCCTTCGGGCGTGAAAAAAGCCCCGTTTGTGAAGATGATCTTGTGCGTCTGCAAGAACTCCTCACAAAACAGGGCTTCGTTGATGCTTTTTCCATCAAACCAGACGGGCATCCCGTCAAGCTGCGCTTTGTTTTTCATGGGCATCGTCCTCCTTTTTCAGCCTGTCCAGCCGTTCCTCCAAACCGGCAATCAGGCCATCCTTGTTCAGCATTTCTACGATTTTTACCCGCTGTTCCAGCTCGGCGGCAATGAGCAAATCCGCCAGATACTCCACATAGTCCAGCATCTGGCAGGCTTCCACAAACCGGTCATCTAAACTGTCATCTGGATTGGATGGGGCGTAGTTCTGTTTCCAACCTTCCAGAAGATACAGATAATCACACAGCACCTGCAGACAGCGCACTTCTTCCTGCCGGTATGCTTTCAGCAGAGGACGCTCCGGTTTTGGTAAGGCGATTGCCGCCGGGGGCTTGTCCGGGTCAATCCCGAAATCCTGTGCCAGTTTCTGCGCTGCTTCGTAACTGTTCAGGCCAAACAGCCTTGCCACAAAGTCAATCACATCGCCGGTGGCTCCACAACCGAAACAGTAAAAATACCGTTCGTTCAGCTTCATGCTGGGGTGTTGGTCCTCATGGAACGGACAACTGCACATCCCATTTCGGTTGACTTGCAGCTCATAGTGTTCCGCTGCATCCGGCACACAAATATTCTGTTTTACCAGTTCAAAGAGTGTCATGAAAATCCCTCCGTTTCAGGGCATAAAAAAGCGGCCTGCCCGGTTTGTTGGGGCAGGCCGCAGTCTTTATGCAGTTTGTGATGTTTCCATTTCCTTGGCTTTCCGCTTTTCCTGCCGGTAGAATTTCTCCCGGCAGGCGGGTTTGCAAAATTTAGCGTTGGGGCGGACAGACTGGAACGGCTCTCCGCAGCACTGGCATACCAGCTGATACGGTTCACCCGGAACGATGAGCCCCTCGGCAATCTTCTGTTTGCGCTCCTTCTGGCGCAGATACTTTTCATGGTCACGGATACGCTTCTGGCGGCGCTTTTCCTCCGCAGCCAGTTCTTCCTCGGTGGGTTCGGGCATGGGCACTTCAAACTTCCCGATGAAGTTCAGATAAATCTCGATTTCCTGCACCCGTTCCCCGGTGCTTCTATCCGGGGCATGGACCAGAATTTTTTCCACAAATTCATGGAGCATGGGGGCGGTCAGCTCGGTGAAATCCGTATATTTCTGTGCCAGCGCCAGAAAGTGGCTGGCACGGTCCGTGTCCTCATGAAATTGGTCCAGCTGCGCCTGCTCGGGGACAAGCAGCTGTTCCAGTTCGGCCTGTTCCTTCTCATATTCGGCACAAAGCAGCTCGAACCGTTTTTCCTCCAATTTACCCATGGCATAGGTTTCGTACAGCTTTTTAATCAGCACATCCAGCTCGGCGCTGCGTTTGCGCTCTTTGGCAACCTTGCGTTTCAGCTCCTTGGCCGCTTCCTGCTGGCGAACCTGTGAAATGCTGCAAACCTTCTGAATAAATTCCTCCTTGTTCTGGATGGCATAGCTGGCGGTAGTGCAGATGGTTTCCAGAATCAGAGCGTTCAGGGCTTTGGTGCTAACGGTGTGGGAAAAACACATCTGGGTTTCCCGCTCAAAGGTCAGGGTGTAGGTGGAGCAGTTATAAAAGTCGGTTCCATACTCCCGCCCGTCCTTTTTGCGTTTGCCCCGGTGGTTATACATCTTGGCTCCGCAGTCGGCACAGAACACAAGGCCGGTCAGGGGATTGGCGACGCCGGTGGTATCTGTCCGGCGCACCGTCCGCTTCACCTGCTGGGCCAGTTGCCATGTCTCCGGGTCAATGATGGCCTCGTGGGTGTTCTCAAAAATCAGCCAGTCGGACGGATCATTTTTTACCCGCTTATCCCGATAGGACTTCTTGGAAGAACGGAAATTGACGGTGTGCCCCATATACTCCGGCTTGGTCAGCATGGAACTGACGGTGAAGCCGTACCAGTCATAAGGGCGGCTGGTGTCCACGGTGTTCTTCCGGCTGCCTCTGCCGTTGCGGGCCAGATAATAGGCGGGGCACTCCACCTTTTCCTGCGTGAGTATCTTGGCAATCTCATGGGGGCCGTGCCCCTCCACCGCAAGCCGGAAGATTCGCCGCACCACGGCGGCGGCCTCCTCGTCTACCAGCCAGTGGTCCTTGTCCTCCGGGTCTTTTTTGTAGCCATAGATGGCGTTGTTGGTGTTGGGCTTGCCTGCCTTGCCTTTGACACGGTATGCTGCTGAAATCTTTTTGGACTGGTCACGCAGATACCATTCGTTCATGATATTGAGAAAGGGAGCAAACTCGCCGCTGTCCTGTTCCTCGCTGTCGATGTTATTGGCGACAGCAACAAAATGAACCCCATTCTGCCGGAACATTACCTCGGTGTAAAAGCCGGTTTGCAGGTAGTTTCTGCCGATCCGACTTAGGTCCTTATACAGCAGATGGGCCACCTTTCCCGCCTCGATGTCCGCCACAAGGCGCTTCCATGCGGGACGGTCAAAGTTGCCGCCGGACCACCCATCGTCTGTGTAGTGGACGATATTGGTGTAGCCCCGCTGTGCTGCATAGCTTTCGAGATAACGTTTCTGGTTCAGAATGGAGTTCGAGTCACCCGTGAGGTCATCGTCACAGGACAGGCGCTCATAGAGCGCAGTAATTTTTTCTTCCGTCTGTCTGTTTGCCATATCAGGCGCTCCTTTCAGACGGACGGCTCATTTGTGGCAGTTCCATTATACCACATTCCGGCTGGTTTGCCAGCCCGTCATTGCGGATCAGCCGCAGAATTTTATCTTCCATCGTTTCCTCGGCGGTTTCGCTGAGGTAGACACGAACTTTATAGGTGGTGTTGCCAATGTGCCGGGTCAGAAACACGGCATTTTTATCTGCCATAGAACCTCTCTTTCTTGCGCTTTCAGCGCATCCGGTGTATACTGTTGTTATAGTTCCGTTGTTTGTAATCTGCGATTGTGTTACTTCTTTTTTGTATCAAGCCTGAACATGGCATGTGCCCCCTTTCTCCTGTGTGAATGAGCAAATGTAATCTAAGTAAGTTGTAGTCAGATTACTCTTTCACTGATAGGAGAAATCCGGGGTGCAAAACGGAACCATTTTTGAAAAATCATAAAATATTTTTTTGAAAAGAGGTGGGGTCATGGCGTATCTGTCTGATGACGAGCTTCTGGATACCGAGGGTGGCTTCACCGGATGGGACGATGGGGCGGAAGAAACGCTGGAACAGGCGCTTGCGGAAGAACGTCTGGCCGAGCTGGAAAATGAGCTGGAGCAGGACGAGCATCCCATCGACTATGAAGCAGAGCTGGAGGACGAGGAAGAAGAAGCCGCCCCGGTCAGCGAAAAGCGACTGAAACGGGAGCTTCGGGCGGAAGCTGTGCGGCGGCTGGAGGAAGCCGCACGCACCGAAAAGGATTTCCGGGCCGTGGTGGAGGAATGGAACAAGCTGGACCGGAACCGGGAGCGCCGGGAACGGGACCATGAAAACCTTCGTGGGGATGTGTCGCCGGAATATCAGGCGGTGCCGGAACCGAAGCTCATTCCCCGATGGATGAACAACCCTGCATACCGGCAGCTGATGGCCGGGAACTTTCTGGACATCCTGTTTGACTGCCCCTATGAGATGCACAACCTGACCGCCGATGCCTTTGTTTCCCGCATGGTGGAGGAACTGAGCGAGGAACATAAGGAAGTTCTGTATTTCCTCTCTTTGCGGTTGTACAGCACCACCCGGCTTGCCGCTATGCGTGGGCAGTCTGACCGCAATATCCGCAAGCTGCGAAAAACCATCCACAAGAAATTGCAGCGCCAGATGTATGACCATCTGTGCGGCAAACAAGAGCATGGTAGCAGCCTGACCTTGCGGGAACGCCAGTTTTTGGAGGAATACTCGAAAATTGCAAGGAAACAGGGCAAGGATGCCGTGATCCGGCGGGAGAATAAGACCAAGCGCAGAAAAAAGAAAAACCGCCCCTGATAATTGGGACGATTAAGGAGAAAGGGCGTGTATGATGAAAAATTTATTTGAACAGTCCCGTTCCCATTGGGTGCGGTACGATCATTACGAGCTGAAAACAGCGGAAGATGGCAAGCGGTATATCACCCCCGGCAAGAGCGCAAAGCCGGACGTCTACAATCCGCTGAAAGAGGTCCCTGGCATTGTGCTGGATGCCCTGAATGTGGGGATGCTGATGATGGGACGCAAGCCGGAAGCAGAAGTGGAAAAGGCGGTAATGGAGTTTATCACCCGGTACGGCCTGCTGGGGCTGATGACCGCCCTGCCCACCACGCCGTCCTTTATGGACTATGAGGCGGTATACCTGCCCAAAAACCACTTCATTAAGGAAGAATCCATGGCGACAGACAAATACCTGTCCCTGTTTTATCCTTTTGACCAGCTGGACTTGGTGAAGAAAGGCATAGAATCCACATGGAATGTGTCCGGTGACCGGACGATGATTGCCCTGACCATGACCTTCATGGACGAGCCGATGGCGAAGAACATGAGCTTTCAGCGGGAATATGCGGAACCCTATGGCTGGGTTGCCCAGCAGCTTAAGGACTGGGCTTTTACGCTGACCACGGCCATTTTGTACTACAATGACTATGATTCCATCGACGAGGACGCACGGGGGCTGTATCGCAAGGCCATGGCTGCGTTCGGCGGGATCGCCCCCAGCTACCACATTGAGCTGCTGGATAAGCCCACCATCTATTGGGATTTCCATTCGCTGCTGCTGGGTATTCAGATGATGTTCAGCTTCATGCTGGTGGACGGCAACCAGCCCCTGCGCCTGTGTAAGCACTGCCAGAAGGTGTTCCTGGGCAGCCGATCCAACGCTGCTTTTTGCAGCCCACGGTGCAAGAACCAGTACAACGTCTACAAGAGCCGTTCTAAAAAGGATGGAAACGAGGAGGAATGATACGCTATGGAAATTCTGAAACTCAGGGAACACAGCGAACTGGCATCGGAGGCCGCAGAGTGGTTTCATTCCAAGTGGGATATTCCAGTTGAAGAATATGCGGGAAGCATACAGGAGTGCTTGACGGGCAAAAGCATTGTTCCGCAGTGGTATGTTGCAGTCGAGAATCAGCAGATTATTGGTGGTATTGGGGTCATCGAAAACGATTTTCATAACCGCAAGGATTTGACGCCAAATGTCTGCGCGGTATATGTTGAGGAAAACTACCGTTGTCAGGGAATTGCAGGAAAGCTGCTGGAATATGTTTGTGAGGATATGCGTTCATTTGGCCTGGAAACCTTATATCTCATTACAGACCACACAGGCTTCTATGAGCGCTACGGATGGAAGTTCCTGTGTATGGCGCAGGGCGATGGTGAGGTAGATTTGTCGAGGATGTATGTTTATGATTTGAAATAGAAACGGTTATCGTTAAAAATTAGACATTTGGAGAGACCCGATAAATCATTTTGCGTTCGATTGGAGCGGCATTTATTGGAATCCAGAATTTGAAAATAAAGTAAACACCAAAGGGAGCTGCATGGATAATAGAAATGGAGATTATATATAAAAACTTACAAGAGAATGAGATAAGCCGAGAGCTATTTAGACATTTTGTACGGCATCAAACTGTTGTTAAATGTAGGCGAAAAGAAAACGGAAAATGGATTATCAAAGATGATCCGTTTATTGACGATTGGAGCGAAGCGGATTATAAATTCCTGGTTTCCTGCCTGAGAAACACAGCAGCAACAGGTGGATTGGTATATGCTGCTTTCTGCGAAGGGGTGTTGAAAGGTTTCGTGTCAGTTGAACCGAAACTTTTTGGGGGAAATCACAGATACCTTGACCTCTCAAGTATCCATGTGTCAGAGGATATGCGAGGAAAAGGGGTTGGCACTGCACTGTTTCGAGCAGCGAAAGAATGGGCAAAGGCACATGGAGCAAAAAAGTTGTACATCTCAGCCCATTCAGCCGTTGAAAGCCAGGCATTCTATCACAAAATGGGCTGTGCAGAGGCGGCTGTCTACAATCAGTCTCATGTAGAAACCGAGCCGTATGACTGCCAGTTGGAATGTAAAGTATGTGAGGATGACAGTTGATGAAAATAAGCAAAATTGAGGATAATAAAAAGAGATACATGAGCCTGCTTTTTCTTGCGGACGAGCAGGAAGATATGATCGACCGGTATCTTGAAAAAGGTACGATGTATGTTTTGGAGGAAAATGGCGTAAAAGCGGAATGTGTTGTTACTGACGAAGGCAGCAAAGTTCTTGAAATCAAGAATATTGCTGTTCTGCCGGAATGCCAGCGCATGGGCTACGGAAAACGGATGATTGAGTTTATTGAGCAGACATACCGTGATAATTTTCGTATTCTTCGTGTGGGGACGGGTGACAGTCAGCTGACGCTCCCTTTTTATAAGAAATGCGGTTTTATAGAAAGCCATCGTATCAAAAACTTTTTCACGGACAATTATGATCATCCTATCTTTGAATGCGGCGTTCAGCTTATTGATATGGTATATTTGGAAAAGAACTTACTATGGGAATCCAATACGATTCATCGAAAGAAGTAAATGGAATACCTGGCATTTTGTAAATGAATTACAAAATACAATCCAAACTTACCAAAACGATATGGAGGTGACGAGGAATGAGCGAGGAACAGGGGCTGACCCCGTATGAAACCAGAGAAATTCTCTTTTACAAGACCGAAAACGGAGAGGTGCGGGTGGAAATCCTGCTCTTTCAGGAAAATCTCTGGCTGACGCAGGCAAAAATGGCAGAGCTGTTCGAGGTGCAGAAAGCGGCCATTTCCAAGCATCTGAAAAAAATCTTTGAATCCGGCGAACTGAGCGAGGATTCAGTTGTTTCCAAAATGGAAACAACTGCGGCGGACGGGAAACGGTATCAGACCAATTATTATAATCTGGACGCCATCATCGCTGTGGGGTATCGAGTGAACTCCAAAAAGGCGACCATGTTCCGCATTTGGGCGAACCGGGTGTTGAAAGAGTTCATCATCAAGGGTTATGTGATGGATGACGCACGGCTGCGGGAGCCGGAAAACTTTTTCGGCAAGGATTATTTCGAGGAACAGCTGGAGCGTATCCGGGACATCCGGGCCAGCGAGAGAAGGTTCTACCAGAAAATCACGGACATCTATTCCCAGTGCAGCGCCGACTACGATGTGGAAAGCCCCATCACAAAGGAGTTTTTCGCAACGATGCAGAATAAGCTCCACTATGCGGTCACCCATCATACCGCCGCTGAGATCGTATACGGCCGTGCCGACAGCACCAAGCCCAACATGGGGCTGACCACATGGAAAAACGCCCCCAAAGGCCGCATCCGCAAATCGGATGTCACCGTTGCTAAAAACTATCTGAACGAAACGGAAATGCGTAACCTGAACGAGATTGTCACCATGTACCTGGACTATGCGGAACGGCAGGCTCGCCGTGGAAATGTCATGTATATGGCCGATTGGGTCAAGCGGCTTGACGCATTTTTACAGTTCAACGAGGAAGATATTCTGCATGATAAGGGCAAGGTGACCGCCGCCATTGCCAAAGCCTTTGCCGAGAAAGAGTTTGAAAAGTTCCGGGTTTTGCAGGATCGGACCTATCAGAGCGACTTTGACCGGCTGGTTGCGGAAACTTCGGATGCCCTGACAGAATAACCATATACACAGAAAGCCCACGCCTCCGGTTCTCTTTCCGGCTGCGTGGGCTTTTTCGGCCATCGCCTATTTCTTGTTTTGCAGCTGTTCATGGGCTTCCTGCTGGACGATCAGCCCCGCTGAAAAGCCATACTTAAAATGGCTCTCACTTTCCTCACACTGGGCGATAGCGTTCTGCGCCCGAAGCTCCTCCACCAGAGCATAGTCCTCTTTACTGAGCCGATGGGATAGCTGCTCCATCAACGCCGCACAGGTTTGGATCGCCTTGCGGTATTCCGGGGACGTGGGCACTACCGTTTCACAGGGATAAAACTCCCCGTTATACATGGCTTCCAAAATTATTGCGTTCCCTCCCTCAGCAGTAGACCAGCTCAGCCAGGACAATTTCCTCGGCTCTGTTGTGGATAGAGTTCATGGAGCGCACCCATGCCATCTGGTCGGCATCTTTCAGGGCTTCTGTGACGCCCTCTTGCTGCATCATGGCTTTTTCGATAATTTCCAGCCGCTTCCGACAGGCGGTGTCGATTTCCTCCAAATGGGGAAACAATTTTTCAGTGACAATGAGATCGGTATACAGAATGGGCCGGTGTTCTTTTAAGTAGGCACGGCGCAACCGGCCATATTTCCCGATATGGTACTCTTTGGTGTCCGATAACACAAGGTCAGGAATGAGATAATCGCCGCATTTGGTGTAAGTCAGTTCCATACAAGACTCCTTTCGTGGGAATGGGGTTGACAGTTACGGTAGGTTTGAGGGCATCCCTCCTTTATCATAACTGTCTTTTCATTCGCCACAAATGAGCCGCCAGTCATGATGTAATGTTTTTTGGTGTAATCCACCCTCTATACATTACATCATGGTTCTGGATGCTGTTGGATTCGCCCACCTGCTCGTCATCCCGGGATAGTCTTTCATACAGAGCCGTAATCTTGATATCTTCAGTTCTGACCACGGTTTTCACCTCCTTTCCTTGTTGGCTTTTCTTTGTGTGACGCTCCTTTTCTCTATCCCACCCAAGTATAGCCCTTGGGATCGGTGACCACATAGGAACTGTGCATCTGCATCAGAGAGGGTTTGACGAAGAACCGGGTCTTACCGCTGCCGCTGCCGCCGATGACCAGGATGTTTTTGTTCCGGGCGTACTTGGGATTTTTCGGGCGGCTGGACATGGTGAGCTTTTCCGTCTGGGTCAGCGGGATGTTCCAGTCAGGGACCGGATCGACATAGGGGGCAATATCTGCCGCCGTGCCCCATGAAGCGTTTTGTCAAGTGCTTTTTTGAGTTATTGACGCAAATCATCGTGAAAGTGCGAAAGTGCAAAGTGCAAAGGGTCTGCGTTTTGCACTTTCAGCTTGCGGGTTCGGGTGGCTGCTTCTTCTTGATGAAGTTATACCATTGACCGCCGACACGCCTTGCGCCCAAAATGCCGCCCATGTTGCGCTTGGCGTTCTGTACCGTCCTTTCGGATATTCCGGCTTCGGCTGCGGCTTTTACAATGTCCTCGCTGGCAAGCTCTTTCCCGTCTGCAAGCAGGTCAAGTATCAGTCTTTCGGCTTGCTCGGTCTTGGTGGCGGTGTTGCCGCCCACGCCGGACAGCAGCTCGTCGGCGGTGATGTCGTATTCGCCTATCCACGAAAAGCCCGTTTCTGGGTCAAGGCAAAAGGCAACGGGCTTGCCCTCCGGCGCAAGGGAAGATTTGTCATGGACGATAACGCGCACATTCGGTTCTCGCTTCACGCGCCCGATCAGCAGGACGCTCCTTGCTGCGGCGCGGAAGTCGATAGAACCTAAGCCCCGGTATGCGCTCTGCCCTCCGGCAGCTTTGTTGAGATGTCCGATAAGGATAACGGCGCACCCGGTACGCTCGGCAACATCGGCAAGGCGGCGGAACATGGGGCGCACTTCGTTTGCCCGGTTCATGTCGGTCTTTTCGCCCATGTACGCCTGTATGGGGTCAAGGATAATCAACCGCGCCCCGTTCTGCTTGATTGCCTTTTCTATGCGCTCGTCGGAGAGGGTAAGCTCCCGCTTGGCTTCATCAATCACAAGCACGCGGTCAAGGTCGGCTTCGGCTTCTATCAAGCGGGGCTTGACGGTATCGCCCAGCCCGTCCTCGGCGGTCTGGTAAATCACTTGGAATGGCGGCAAGGGCTTCATTCCCGGCAGCGTTCTCCCGGTGGTGCAGGCAGCGGCAAGGCGTAGGGCAAAGGTGGTCTTTCCCTCGCCGGGGTTGCCTTGCACAATGGTTACTTTCCCAAAAGGGATATACGGCTCCCATAGCCATTCAACGGTCTGCGTGTCAACCTCACTCATGCGGATAATCTCGACGGTTTCTTCCTGCGGCGGCTCTTTCAAGCCGTAAACCGCTTCCCGGATATACTTCCCGTCTGTGATTTCTGCCCGGTGCTGCAATACCTCGTTCCAGTCCTTAAACAGCGGCACAAGGCGGTGGACGGTCAAGCCCTCCGGCACAAGCTCCGCAAGGCGGCTGCAAGCGTCGTTTCCCGCTTGGTCGCTGTCAAGGCAGAAGTAAACGGTCTTGATGTTCGGACGGTCAGAAAGGAAACGCAACAGGGCTTTTTCTCCCACGCCGCCCAATGACAAATAGCTCTGCTTCTGCCAAGCCTTTTTGAACAGGCAGAGGAAAGAGAGCAGGTCAACGGGGGCTTCAAAGACAAAAAGCCTGTCTCCCTCGCCCCGGTAGCAGAAATTAAAGGCTTTGTCGCTGCCTTTCACATCAAGCCGGAAGTTTCCCGCCGTTCCCTTGCTGTGGGCGTAGCGCGGTATTCCGTCCTCGTCCCGCCCAACAAATACGGCGTTGTGGTGGGCTGTGTCCTCGTAAATATCGCCGCGGGCAAAGAAAAAGCCCGTCACATCTTCATCAATGCGGCGGGCTGCTGTGAGATAGTTCCTTGCTATTCTATTGTCGCTGTTTGGGGGTGGTAGCCGGAAGTCGGATAGGGACGCGGGGCAAGGTCTGTCCGGCGTCGGTGCGGCTCCCTTTTCTCCTGTGAGAAGTTCCACGGCTTCGGTGAAGCTCTTTCCGAAAAACTCCATGACAAAATCGACGGGGCCGCCGCCCTTGCTCTGGCTGTGCCTGTACCATTTGTTTCCCCGGACGGTCAAGCTGTCGTGCCGTTTCCAGCGGTATTCATTCCCGGCGCGGGTAAGCGGTTCCCCCTGTGATTGCAGGAAAGAAACAAGGTCGGCTTGGTTGGCGCGGTCTATTTGTTCTTGGGTGTAATACATGGTTGATACCTCGCTTTCTGTGGTTGAATTGTTCATAGGTTTTGAGTATAATGAAATCGACAAATCGGTATTTGTGGAGGAGAAACTTGTGAATGAATTAAGAAAAGAAATTGCAATTCAGCAGAAAAAAGGATTACCGTTTATCATGACATCAGTGATTATATGGCTGCTGATATTGCTTGTATCAATTTTGGATATCAATATGAATATGAAAAATTTATTGGTATTTTGCTGTTCATGCCCATTATTACCGCTGTCCTGGATAATTGGTAAACTAATAAAGGTGGATATCTTTTCAAAAGAAAACCCGTTAGGACAGTTAGGCTTCATTTTTACCTTAAATCAAATGATTTATTTATTAATCGTTATGTGGGTGTTTAGTGCGGTTCCGGAAAAGATGATTATGGTATACGCCATGGTGTTTGGAGCACATTTGTTTCCATATTCATGGTTGTATAAATCAAAGGGATATACAGTTGTTGCAATTTCAATTCCGGTTATTTCCTTGATTTTAGGATGCACATTAAATGGCACGACGGTTGCTGCTGCTGCATGTATTATTGAAGTAGTATTTGCTTGTGTATTACATATGGAATTAAAGAAAATGGCAGATAACTAAAAGGCAAATTCCAGTTTATCAGAAAGCATTTAGGGCGGACAAGCAAAATGGCTTGCCCGTCCTTTTTTCCTTATCGCTCCTGTTCGTGTCGCTTGGCGCGGCTCTGCTCCGGCTGGTCGGCGCGGAGTGTAATATCCACGCATTTGCGGATTTTTTGAAGTTCGGAAACATCGGCGCGGGTATCTTTCAGTTTGGCATAATCGCTGTCCCTCTGTGTTTTGAGGTCGGCATATTCCTGTTCCCATTCCGCAATAGGCAAGCTCTTTGTTCCTTTCGGCAGATTTGCATGGAGATAGCGGCTTGCTGCGTTCCATAGGGTCAACTCGGCGCGGTGGGCTTCCTCGTACTTGTCACGCTTGTTCGTCCAGCCGTTTTGCAGCTTTTTCAGCTCGTCGTGAATGGGCTTGTACTCGGTGTAGTTCTTCCCGTATTCAATCAGCTTTTGCAATTCTTTCATGCGCTTCTCGGCGGTTTTCATGCCCGCCCGGATAGCGTCGGCCTGTTCACTGACAGAGGAAAGGGCAGCGTCCAGCTCCGCAAGGGTGGAAATACCATGCTCGGAAAGATAGCCTACTGCCTTTGCAACGGTTTTCAGTTCATCGGCTGCGTGCTGTTGTTGCCAACGCTGCGAATACTTCCGGCTCTTTTCTCTCTGAACGCTTAAATACTTCATCAGCAGGTTTGCAAGGCCGGGGGATTGCGGGGGCTGCTCCGGGGCGGTTTCCCGCGCCTTGAACAGGTCGCCAATCCATTCTTTGAGCTTTCCAATCTGCGCCCGGATTTCCCGGATAAGGCGGTTTGCCTTTTGGATATTCCGGTTCAGCTCGCCTTTCTCGGTGGCTATGCCTTTCTTCTCCATTTGACAGGCCGCTACGCCCATGTGGACGGTAGGCAGCTCGTCAATGCCGCGCTCGGCGTTGCTGCGGTGGTCGATGCGCGACCGGCTTCCGGCGCGTTCAAGGTAGGCGTTTGAAATATCCGCCCATGCCTTGCGCCATAAAAGCGCGTTGCCCTTGTCGTTCCAGCCTGTGAGGTCAACTTTGTGTGTCTTGTATCTGCCGCTTGGTAAGCGTATGCGCTCGCCGTTTTCGTCAAGGTCATATTCCTTTTTGGACTTCGCCGCCCATGCGCCGCGCTCGTCAAGGGGGCGCATGGTAAGCATGATATGACAATGGGGGTTGCCGCTGTCAGTGTCGTGAATGGCAAAATCAACGCACATTCCTCTTGAAACAAATTGAGAGGAACAGTATTCACGGACAAGCCGGATCTGTTCCTCTCTGGATAATTCTATGGGGAGTGCTGCGTCAATCTCTCTGGCAAGCTGGGCGTTCCCGGCTTTCTCGTAAAGCTCCACGCTGTTCCACAAGGTTGAACGGTCAGAGAAAGAGGGCGGGGCATGGGGCGGCAGTAGGATTTCCGTATGGACAACGCCGCGCTTGCGGGTGTAGTCATGGGTCATTCCGTCCCACTCGTTTGTGATTTTCTCGCCGCTTCGATAGGCGGCTGCGGCAACGGCTGACTTGCCTTTTCCTCGGCTCACAATGCCGATGTTACAATGGTAAATGGCTATGGGTATCACCTCCCGGATAGGATAACCAAACCCGCAAAAATGGTACAGACGCCAACGGCGGGTGTACTGTTTTTGTGGGTGTGCAGGGATAGCCGCGTAAGCGGCGCAAGGGGTGCAGCCCCTTGTTGCGGCAAAGCCGCCATATCGGAGCGCGGGGAAAGTTCCCTGTGCGGAGATACGCCCTCGGCAGAGCGCACACGCCCGCAAGGGTGTATAAGTGCGCCCTTTGTTCCAAAGGGATTATTCGCTTTTCCCGCCCTCGGTGCGTTTTTTCAGATAAGCCCGCGCTTCCTCGCTCGTCAGGGCAAGCCGGAGAAAGGCGGCGGCTTCCTCATCGGTCATGGTCTTGGCTTCCGGCACAATGCTCTCAAAGACTGCGCCTCGGACGACCAGCCGGTGGCTGCGCGTCCGGCGTTCCTCTTGGGATAACTTTTGCCGCAACACCTTTTCCCGATTTTCAAGCTGCCGGATTTTCTTCTTCCCGTCCTCAATCTCGGCTTGCAATTCCTCGCGTTTTTTTTCTCTCGGTTTCGTCATGGGTGGTCACTCCTTTCTACCTGTCGGCATAGAAAAAGGACAGTCGATTTCCTCGGCTGTCCTTTTGATTAGGGTGTTTGGTTTACTCCGTTCTGCTCAATAAATGGGAATATTAAATATCAATACGCCCTTTAATACATTCCTATTAAAACATCAGCTTCGATTGTCAAATGTGTGAGAGTACGCCAATCAACGCAATCTTTTTCAACGCAAAAGAGAAGCGGCGTCATTTCAATAAACGACATTCTTTGTTCTGATGACAACTGTACGGTGGCTGAAACCGTTTCTCTTGAAATGGTTTTAAGATATTTCTCAAAATATTCAACGACAGACTCATTTGAATAATCTGGATTTTTCAAGTGTGCTTGCACTTTAGTCCTGATTTCCCTCAAATGATTTTTCGTAGGAATTACTTTCACAACATATCCGTTAGGAGATAGCAATCGCTGAAATTCTTTGTAGTGTGCAGGCGAAAATATGTCTAAAATACAATCCATACTTCCGTCTTTCAAAGGGATTTTTGATAAGTCAGTAACAAACCACTTCACTGCTTTGCGCTTGTCTTTTTTTGATGCAATCTGTATTGCCTCCCTTGACAAGTCAAAGGCAAAGATGTTTCGTTCTGTTCTTTGCTGTATCTGCCTTGCATAGAAACCCTCGCCGCAACCAACATCTAAAATGTTTCTTATAGATGGCGTATCAGAAATAAACTGTATGATTTTCTCCAACACAACATCATACATGCCATACTCCAAAATTTGGTGCCGGTTGTCAAAAGACCGCTTGCTGTAGTTGGTTTTGGGCGATGATTTTAACAACAAATTTACATACCCATATCTTGAAATATCAAAGCAATGTCCATGTCTACAAATTAGGCTATTGCCTTGTATATCCATTGATTTTGTGCAAATTGGGCATTGAAAATAAACCTTGCTGTCTGCAAAGCGTGATAAATTATTATTCATTTGTTTTTCCTCCGTAATTACATCTCTGCTTCAATAAGCGAGTTATGCAATACGGATAACCGCAACATAACTCGCGGTTTTATCTTAATCTCATAAATGTAACCATTGTGTTGTCCTCCAATCAATTCCGCAGTATTACTCTGCTTTTAGAAAAAGTATAGCACAAAACTATGAACATTTCAACTCTATTTCAGCCTGTCGGCGACGTTGCTCTCTCTGGCATACCGCCGCGCCGCTTCCCGCCGTTCCTCGCTGTATGGGGCGGTCAGACGGAAAGAGAAGCGGCCTTTCTCAATGTCAAACTCCATGCAGCCCGTTTCCGGGTCTGCGTCAGTCTGCTGGCAGATCGCCGGATAACGGCGGCTGTATGCAAGCAGACGCTTTTTCAAGGCGGTGTTGTGGGTGCGGATATGGATAAGGGGGTCTTTCTCGTCAAACCAAATATCGGTGGTCTTTTCCTGCTTGGTAAGCCCTGTTCTCATGCAAACTCCTTTCTGTGCCCCTGTTACGCAATAGGGGCATTTTTCGGGTGTTTTCTCCGGCTCTTGACTTGGAGAAAACGGCGTTTTTGACGATAAAAACCGCCCGGACGTGGAATGTATCGTCGGGGCGGCTGTTATCGCAAGATTTCCGATTTTTCCGGCTCTTGACCGTCAGACGCAGATAAACACGAACTGTCGGCAAGTATCGTCTTGAGCAGCTTGTCGCGGAATGTTTCTGTGCTGCTGTGATTGAAAAATAACTCCGCAACAATAGTCTGCCCGTTTCTCTGCGTCGTGATGATACTGTCGGGGGTCTGTTCTGCCATAGGCAGCTCCTTTCTCCGGGCACAAAAGAGGGACTTCCCGTAGCCGGAAAATCCCTCTTGGTTGTCGGTTATTCTGTTTTACTGTGCGGGCTGTGCGGCGGCGGTCTGCGCCTTTCTCCTTGCCCGGTATTCCCGCGCCTTGATACGCTCATACTCCCGCTGCTTTTCAAGGTTTCGCGCCCGGTACTCCCTTGAATACTTCCGGTGGTAGGCGCGGCTCTTTTCCTTTTTGGCTTCTTCGATTTCTTCCCGCATTTGCCGGATTTCCTGCTCTGTCGGCTCTGCAAGCTGCGTTACTTCGTTCTCAAATCTGCCGATATAGTTGAAATATATGCTGATGTGCTGGATTGCGTATCTCGCCCTTTTCTGGTCGCGCTCATGCACTTCAATCCTGCTGATAAACTCGTTGAGAATGGCGGGGGTGAGGTCAGTAAAGGCGGCATGGCGTTCCGTCAGCTTCAAAAACTTCTGCGCCCGTCCTCCCGCGTTCTCATAAGCGGATAGCTGCTCTTGGAGTATGGAAAGCTCCGTTTTCAATGCGTAGTATTCTTCTGAATACTTCTGCGACATTTGCTCGTAGCGGTCTTGCGGGATAGTGCCGAGGGCGTTGTCCTCATAGAGCTTGTTCAGCACCTTGTCGATCTGTTCAAGGCGCGTCGTGATTTGTGGGATACGCTTCTGCTGCTTTTTGGTCTGGTCGGTCTGCTGCATGGCAAGGTTCTTTTTCACTAAGGCTTCAAACTCCGCCCGGTTGCTGATAGAATAGTCCTCGATTTTCTTCAGCACTTCCGCGACGGTCTGCATGAGCAAGTCCGCGTCAATGATGTGCGGGGAATGGCATTTGGGGTTTTTGGCTTTTCCCTTGTGGTACTCGCTGCAATAGGCAACGTGCCGCTTGCCGCCGTTTCTGTAATCTATGCGGATGTGCATTTTTGCGCCGCAATCCTTACAGAAAAGCAAGCCCGACAAAGGGTGGATTTCCCCGTCCCCGTTGGGGCGTCTGACGGGCGCGTTTTCCAAAATCCGCTGTGCGGTTTCAAAGTCGGCGCGGTCAATAATCGGCTCATGCACATTTTCGGTTATCTGCCATTGGCTCCGGTCTACATAGTGGTTCCGCTTGTCCCGGAAATGCTTTGTAGTCTTGAAGTTGACTACATCGCCGCAATACTCCTGCCGTGTAAGGATATGGGTCAAAGTGGCTTTGTTCCACTTGTAACGGTTATCCTCATTGAGCGCCCTGTTTTTGCACGTTCCCCGCCCGCGCTCTTTCATGTAGAATGTGGGCGTTGGGATTTGCGCCTGCGTCAGATATACGGCGATTTGGTTGCGGTTTTTCCCGTCCAGAAACAGGCGAAAAATCAAACGGACAACTCCGGCGGCTTCCTCGTCGATTATCCAAAAATCCTTGTTGTCCGGGGATTTGACATAGCCATAGAGAGCTTCGGTGGCAATCGGCTTTCCACTCATGCCCTTCGTCTTAATGCCGGTCTTTACTTTCTTGCTGATGTCCTTTGCGTACCACTCCGACATGATGTTGATAAAGGGCGCAAACTCCAATGTGTCGGGCTTCTCGCTGTCTATCCCGTTGTTGACCGCGATAAAGCGCACATTGTTCCGTCTGAATATCTCCATAGCGTTGCCGACTTGGAGATAGTCGCGCCCCCAGCGGGTCATGTCTTTCATAATACACACGCCGATTTTACCGTTTTCTACGTCCTCTATCATGCGGGAGTAGGCGGAGCGGTCGAAAAATCTGCCGCTTTCATCGTCGTCAATGTAGTGCCGGATATTCGTCAATTTTAGCTGTCTGGCGTAGCTTTCCAAAAACTTCTTCTGGTTCTGTATGGAGTTGCTTTCGCCGCCGTCCCTGTCCTCGTCGCCTACGGAAAGGCGGGAGTAAAGGGCTGTGATTTTGTTGTAATCATTCATGTGCATATCCTCCTGTGCGTCCATGTAGAGTTCTTTACACTTAAGATTATGCACTCCATCGGGCGCTGCCGTACTCAATGCCCTTGCGGTATTTGCGGGCGTTTTTCCCTTTGGCGTACACCGCCAGCCGGACGATGACCGCCCCAGTGATACCTGCCAGCAGGTCCAGCGGATGCAGGCTGGGCAGCCCAGAAGAAAACGCCTCCGTAAAGCCCTGACTTAAATGCAGGAACTTTTCAGAGGCGTCAAGGCCGGGCGCGAGGCGCACCGCCTGGCAGAGCTTATCAAAGAGATACACAAACAGCAGATATGGGAGGTTGAGTATGAGAATCTTCTTCAGATCAACCGTCATAATTCCACACCCCGGTCTTTGGCTTTGACCTTCTCCCGCTGGCAGTGCTGGGCTTTGGCCTGCTGCTTTGCCTGGTCCAGCTCCTTGCGGATGGAGGGCTTTTTCTCTTTCTCCAGGTTCTTTGCGGAGAACTCCCGAAAGGCCGCCGTAATGACATCGGCATCCCGGCCTTTGAAGAACACCAGATAGCGAGGTATCTCTCCGCTGGTGTCCTTTTTCAGCGCGAAGTCAATGCCGTACTTCTTGGCGGTGGCAGAAAAGGCTCGGATGTTCTGGTCGGTGATCTCGATGTTGGATACACCGGTGTTATGCTTCATAAGCTGCCGAAGGGTCTGCTTTCCGTGGTGCAGCTTGGTCTTGTGGCCGGTCACGCCCTTCTGCATCTCGTCCAGCACCTTTTTCATGGCCTGTTGCAGCATCCCGGCGGAGAGCCTGGTGGCCTCCACGCAGAGGGCAACGGTGCGCTGGGTGACTTCTTCCTGCATGGTCTGTCATCTCCTTTCTCCGCTGCCGTACAGATCGTGGTTCACCAGGGACGCATAGTAGCTGTCGATGGTGGCCGGGGCGTTATACAGGGCAGCCAGCAGATATTTCTTGATATTGCGGACATAGGTAGTGTTCTCCCGTATACGGTCCAGCACATACTCGATGTGAGAACTGTTCAGCTTCAGGAACCGGGATTTGACCACCTCCGCCGGATAGTCGTCCCCGGCAATGCGGATCGTCTCCCTGCGGGAGCAGACGGTGTCCACCATGAGCTCCACCAGCTCGTCCAGACGGTCACGGTCCATGCGCTCGTTCTGTACGAGGATGTTATACTCGATGTTCTCCAAAATCAGTTCCCGATAGCTTTCTCGCTCCCGCATCCAGTCCCGTCCGGTCCGGCTACACTCTGCGGGGGTTTGGGGGCTTGATTGGACAGGGTTTGATCCTTCCGTACTTGATGAATCAGTATTTTGTTTTTCAGGATTTCTTTTCTCTTTATTTAATTGCGGCCGGTTTTCCAGACATGGGTTATCCATATCCGGGTTTTCCGTATCTGGACAAGCCGTATCCGGTTCGTCCTCACACGGCTGACCCGTGTCCGGGGGATGGGGCGTCTCGTAGATGACATACTCCACATCCACGATCTTGCCCTTGCTGTCCCGCAGCCGATTGCGGACTATGTACCCGGCCCGCTCCAGCTCCTTCAGGGCGGAACCGATGCTGTCCGTGCCCTCCTTGCAGATTTTCGCAAGCCCCCTGGTGGTATAGTTCCAGTCCTCCGGCAGGGACAGCATCATGGAGAGCAGCCCTTTGGATTTCAGGGACAGGCCAGCGTTGCGCAGGTGGTGGTTGGACATCACCGTGTAGTCACGGGTTTTCTCAATGCGAAATACCGCCATGGTATCACCTCCCTTCGGCGGTTTGAAAAAGTGTTCGTTTTCGGGAAAAAGACAGCCTCTATGCCGACCAGATACCCCGGAGAGGAAAAACTATGGACGGTGGCCTTCCGGCTGATTGTGGAGGGAAAAACATTGGATTTTCGACTCATTTAGGGGCATTTCCAGGCATGAAAAAACGCCATAGGCATTGGCTTATGGCGTCACAATAGGGTGTAATTGAATAGAAAGTAAAATCATGATATGCTTGATATATTATCTGATAATCGGAGGTATGGTTGTGCTAACGGAAATGTTGCTTGTACTTCTTGGTGGTGTGTTGGCTATTGCTGGTGGAGCAATTCAAACTTTCATCACGGCTAAAAGCGCCGCAGCTCAAAAGCATAAAGAAGCTCGTGAAAATGCCTATCTGGGCTATATTGATGCTCTACTCAAAATAAGAGTAGACGATCAATATGGTACGGTAAAAACGCAAGAGTTTTGGAATTCATTTCATAGCATACAGGCCAAACTTAGATTATATGGCAGTGCAGATATAATACATAAAGCCGAAGATTTTGATGGACACCTCTATGAGTGTTGGGAATGTAACGACACTGATGTTGGAAATACGGAAACACTGAAAATGGATTTAATAGCTGCTATGAGGAAAGAACTGAACATTGACTAGTTGAACGCCGTATGGCCCTCTAGACACTGATTGTTAGTACCTCATTTAACAACAATAAAAGCACCATAGGGTTTACAACCTATGGTGCTCCTATCGGTTATTCAGTTTCTTCCTCTGGTTCCTCCATCGCCAGCCAGTCCTCAAACGACTTCCGAGAAATGCGAATCGCATAACCGATACGAATTGTTTTGAACTCTCCGGAGTTTACCAGCCGGTATGCAGTGGATTTTGCAATGCCAAGGATTGCGGCAATATCATCCACGGTATAGGTTCTGTTGCTCGGCAGCTTCTTTTCCTGCGATGTACTCATAATTTTGCCTCCCATTTTTCGTAGGCATTTTGACTATGCCCATCTGATTTTCCTTGTGGCGAAGGGGCTTTCTGCCATCATCCGTGCTAAGAATTTGCTAATTTGACATTCTGAACAGGCCGTAACGAGGCGGCATTTGACGGATTTTTGTGCAGATTGACCAGTAACCACACAATGTCATAGCGAATCAAAAATAATGGGAAGTTATGATGGGTATATCGTACCAAAAGAAACGCCAAACTCCTAAGCGGAAGGCCGCGCGTTCGAATCGCGCCGAGGACGCCAGCGAATCGGCAAGTCTCCTTAAGAGGCTTGCCGATTTTTGTTGATGCGAACAAATGCTCTCCAGCGATCTGTTCTCACTGGGCCCAAAAACAGAGCCGATAACATCTGAGGTTTTCCCTCTGTGTTATCGGCTCTGCGTCTTGACGTCTGGCTCTTGGATAATGGATAGATTTAGCCGCTGTACTGCGATCAAAGTTTCCTGTTTGCACTTGGGGCAATACAGCGGAAAGTTTTCCAGGATTGTATCCTCACGAATCTTCAAGCGTGTTTTGCCGCCGCAAAGGGGGCACAAAACCCATTCTGTCTGCATGTTATCTTCCTCTATGCTTCGCTTTCTTCTTTTCCTGCCGTATGGCAAACTGGCGGTCTTTCTCCGCCTCTTTCTGCTCACGGCTCCTTGTTCTTCGCTCTAGCTTGCTTTGCTCATGCTGGAGTTTTAGCGCCTGCCGCGCCTTTGTACCAATGCCTTTGTCTTGCAGTTGACTTTGAATTTCCCGCTGCACCCGCTTGGGATTCGTTTTTCGTTCCATGGCTGCTTCGGCCTGGATCGGGGGGCTGAATTTCAGCTTGTGCCAATTCCTCAAAAGAAACTCATAGACCTCATAATCTTTGGGCTCAGCGCCAAATGTGATTTTGCATACTTCGTACCTGCCATGTTCGATTCTTTCGTATAGGCCAATCCAAAATGGAGCTTCAAACAGGATGGTCAAGCGGCTCTGCGGAACGGCACTCATTCCTCCGAGAACTTCCTTTCAAAGCTGTCCAGCCACTCCAAAAGAGCACGATAGAGAAGCTGCTGCTGCTCGAAAATCGTTCTCCCCACCAAAGGGATATCTGCAAATTCCCGCGCATACCCCTCGTTCAAAGCAGCCGAGGACTGGATGCTACGGCGCAAGGCCGAAACCAGCTCCAATGCTTCGGCCCTGTCTATCTTGTTCAGGTTGGCAATGACTACATTGAAATCAAAGAGCAGCGGCACCGGGCCGGCCGCACAGGAAGCCATCAACTCCCTAAAATACACCCGGCCCTGGTCGGTAATGGAATAGATTGTCTTATCGGCAAACTTTTCCCCTTTGACAAGATTGCTTTGGAGATAACCTTTTTCGCTCAGCTGGAGAACCTTTCGATAAACAGAGGGCACGCTTATTTTTGTCCAGCGGGAAAGATGGTGGTATTCCACATCCTTTTGAATATCGTAAGCGCTCCGGGGTTTCTCCAACACAATCCCCAATATAACCAAATCGATGGATGACATCCTGATACCTCCGATCTTTACTGTTATCAATAGTACTATTGTCAATAGTAAAAGTCAAGACCTTCTGCCGAAAGGTTGCGGTTTTCTCCGGGTATTGTTCTTTGCATTTTGAGCACCCTCCCCCTCAATTGGAATGTAGCGCATGCAGCGCAGCCTGGCGGGTTCCAATCTCCTGTTCGCATTCAAAGACGCATTCCAAGCGGCGCCAGCTGTACAGAATTCGCGCCCGATCGCCAAAAACAAAACTCCTATGGTTAAACCAAAGCGCGGGCCGCTGGAATCTTTTCCGGCGGCCCGCGCTTTGTTCTTTTGTCTGATTAAAAATTTTGTCAGCCTTCCACTTCTTCCAGCGAGGGCATGGCGGGGATGGCGCCGTGGCGGCTGGTGGTGATGCTGGCGGCCTTGTTGGCGAAGGCCAGAATCTTTTCCAGGCGTTCCACCGTCAGGGCGGCGAGATCCTCCCTGCACAGCTGGGACAGGGCCGCCCCAAAGAAGGTATCGCCGGCGCCGTTGGTGTCTCCCACCTTGCAGGGAACGCCCGCCACATGGCCGGTTTTCTCTCCCATCCGGTAGAAAACGCCGTCCGGGCCCAGGGTGACGAAGATCAGCCCGATTCCCTGTTTGGTCAGCTGGGCGGTGCCCGCTTCGCAGTCGGTGGTGCCGGTCAGGAGGGGCAGCTCCTCATCGGAGACTTTCAGGATATCCACCAGTTCCAGAGGGGCCTTCATCTGGGCGGCAGCGGTGTCGGGGTCGGGCCAGAGATTGGCCCGGTAGTTGGGGTCGTAGGTAATGGTGGCTCCCAGAGCCTTGGCCCGGCGTACCGCATCCAGAGTCGCGCTGCGGGAGGGGTCTGCCGTCAGGCTCACCGAGCCAAAATGGACCATCTTTGCCCCCTGCAATGCCGCGTCGGGGATCTCCTCCGCTGCCAGCATCACGTCGGCGTTGGCCTTGCGGTAGAAACTGAAATCCCGCTCCCCCGCCGCGTCCACCGAGACCACCGCCATGGTGGTGGGGTGGGACGGGTCGGTCACCACGCTGGAAATGTCCACCTTGTTTTCTGCCAGAACCTCGGTCAGATAGCGGCCAAACGCGTCCGCTCCCACCTTGCCGATAAAGGCAGTTTTTGCCCCCAGCTTTGCCGCAGCCACCGCCAGGTTGGCCGGAGCCCCGCCGGGATTGGCTGCAAACTGGGGAATCCCCTGCCCGTCTTTGCCGGTCTGGGTCAGGTCGATCAAGATTTCACCGATTGCCAAAATGTCCATTGTGCTCTCCCTTTCTATTCTGTCTGTTCAGGACTGAATCAAATATTCTATGTATTCCTTCGCCCGTTCCGGGTGGGGTGCGTTGCCCAGCACCCCCAGGTATACGGCCTGTGAAAAGCCGGCCTCCTGGATCAGGCGTGCGTCCGAAAGTTCCACCCACTGCCCCGAATAAGCCGGGTCCAGCTGGGAAAGATCCATCAAATGCCCCTGGGCGGCAAAGGCGTCCCGCGCCTCGGCGTCCATCAGAACTACATCCAGCTGCTGGGCGGCAATGGCCGCCATAATCCGCATTTCAGAGGCATAGACGTATTCCTGGTCCGCCCCTTCGCTCTCCGAGAGGAGCAGCCCGGAATAGAGATAGACCTGTTGTTTTTCGGTCAAGCCCTGCTGCTCTGCAAAGCCCTCGATGAGCTGATATGTCAAATCGCTGCCCGTTGCCAGATTGACCAGGGCCAGATAGAGCACATCCTCTTTTTTGGTGGCCTGACGATAAGCCACATACCCCACGATATAGGCCAGCACCAGTACCAGAACAATGGGCAGCTTATAGTAGGTCCAGATGTGTTCCAGCCGTTTTTTCCCGTGGAGCCGGCGCAGGGTCTCCCAGTTTTTCCTCGCCTGGTCATTCATGCTGGGTTTCCTCCTCCGGGGGCTGGCCGTCGGGGTCGCCGCCGCAGGCGTGGACCACATTCACCAGCAAAAACGAGCAGAGCATGGCGCAGCAGCCAAACCCCAAAAGGAACGCCGGGGTAAACAGATAGACCACGATCCAGCCCATCAGGAAGTAGATGCCCGCCATCACCAGGGTACAGACCAGGTACCGCAGCCCCACCAGCAGGGAGGCTTTGAGGATGCCGAAGGTGGTATTCTCGAACCGGGCCAGCAGCGGGAAGGCGTACAGCAGCACGATGGCGTAGACAATCGCCGCCGCGATCAGCAAAGCCGCAATCAGAGTCCAGAAAACATTCTGGCTCCACAGGTGCAGAAGGATGTAGCCATCCACCCCCAGAAACACCCCCACCCCCAGCAGGATCAGCCAGAGTTTGGTGGCGGGCTTGAAATTCTGGCGGAAGGCCCGGAAGAACATCCGGGTCAGGCCATCGTCCCGATCCTCGGCCATCTTGAGGGTGACATAAAACAGGGCCGTGGTGGAGGCCCCCACCGTGACAATGGGCAGGCTGCACACTAGCCAGAGAATGTTCAGGTAGGCGCTGTAGGTCATCTTGGTGATAAAGGCCAGCAGCGGCCGGTCAGGGTTGAACCAGTTGTTCATACTTTCGCCTCGTGATCTCCCGTAGATTCCCTCAGAATCAGATTGGTCTCGGTGTACACCGTCCGGTAATTCAGGGAGGGCTCCTTGATCCGGGTCATCAGCAGATCGGCGGCGGTAAAGCCCATGATCTGCCCGTGGATGTGAATCGAGGTCAGCTTGGGGGTCATGAAAGAAGCCTCCTGGCTGTCGTCAAAACCGCAGAGCCAGACATCCTCCGGCACCGAGTGTCCCATCGACCGCAGGGCCCGGGTCACATCCATGGCCGAAAAGTCGTTGGAACAGACGATGACCTCGGGGAGTTTGTCAAAGGAATGGAGCTTCCGTTTCACCATTCGATCGTATTCGCCCTCTTTGGCGCTCTCCAGGATGGAGTATTTCAGGTTATCCCCCAGGCCCAGCCACTCCATGGCTTCCTTATAAGCGATATACCGCTCATAAAAAGACTGGCAGTGCCAGATATCCCCCACATAGGCGATCCGCTTTTTGCCCCGCTGGACCATCATCTGGACAAAGTTCTGGATCTCCACCCGGTTATCCATGTACAGCCGGTCGGCTTTCAGCTGGGGCTTGAGGGTGGTCACCGGGGTGTCCACAAACAGCAGCGGGATCCCCTGGCCGCAGAGCATCTGGGCGTAGTCGTAGTCGAACACCTCAAAGCAGATGATTCCCGCCGTCCGCTCCTTATCAAAGGAAGCTGGAAGGCTGCGGGCCGTGAGCTCCGCCGGGGAAATTCGATGGATGGTCAGGCAGTAGTGCAGGTGATGGATCTCGGACTGGAACCGGTCCAGCATCATGGACGAGAAATGAGAGTTGCTGAGAAAGCAGGTGGTCAGCATTGCAATCTCCCGTTTGCCGTCCGGGTGGGGCGGCTCTTTGGGTTCTTCCTGGAACAGGGGCAGATAGGCAAACTGCTTATACCCCATCTCCGCCGCTTTGCGCAGAATCTTTTCCCGGGTGGCGTCCGCCAGGGTGCCGGTGTTGTTGATCGCTTTGGCCACCGTGTTGCGCGACAGCTGCAGCTCGTTGGCAATATCCTGTATGGTGACCTTGCCAGCCATGGGTTCCTCCTTTGCGTTCTATCTATTATAAGAAAGGTATTTCTGATTGTTAGTATAATGCAAACCCTCGGATTAGTCAAATGTAAAATCGCAAAATACGCATTTGCACAAATGCACACTTTTTTATTTGTGCATCCAGACAGTTTCACAGAAAATTCCTTGGATGCATGAAAAATATCATTGACATTCACTAGGGAACATGGTATAAAGGTGCTGTCAGAGGTTTACATTTGCACACTACACTTGAGAGATTACACACTTGTTTGTGCAAACGCAAACCAAAAATGTAACAAATAAAACTGAAAGGGAGGAACCGAACACATGAAAGCGAAAGCGTCCGGGTCAGTTGCGGTATCTGCCAGCCGGCGAATGCACAACACATGCGTTTATATGGCGCGTCACTGGCAGCTGTATCTGATCTTTATCCTGCCGGCCGTGGTGTTGACCCTGATCTTCAAGTACATCCCCATGGGCGGCGTCCTGATCGCCTTCCAGAACTACAACCCCTTCCGGGGGGTTCTGGGCAGCGAGTGGGTCGGGTTTGAGCATTTCCAGCGCTTTATGTCCTCGCCGGACTTCCAGCGCTACCTGATGAACACCCTGAAGCTGAGCGTCTACGGCCTGCTGTGGGGTTTCCCCATCCCCATCATCCTGGCGTTCCTGCTCAACCGCATCGAGAGCAAGAAGATCAAGCAGAAGATCCAGCTGGTGCTGTATATGCCCAACTTCATCTCGGTGATCGTCCTCTGCGGTATGGTCCGGGTGCTGCTGTCGGTCACCGGCCCGGTGAACGGCCTGTTTGACACCAGCATCAACTTCATGACCATGCCGGAAGCCTTCCGCCCCATTTACATCATCAGCGGCATCTGGCAGGGCGCCGGCTGGGCTTCCATCATGTACACCGCCTCCCTCTCCAACGCCAGCAAAGACCTGAAAGAAGCCGCCATGATCGACGGCGCCAACCTCTTCCAGCAGATCATGACGGTGGAGTGGCCCGCCATCAAGGACATGGTGGTGATCCAGTTCATCCTCCAGGCCGGCAACATCATGAGCATCGGCTTCGAAAAGGCCTACGCCCTCCAGACCGACCTGAACCTGCAGACCTCTGAGATCATCGCCACCTATGTGTACAAGAAGGGCCTGCTGGACGGCGATTACAGTTTCTCCACCGCCGTCGGCCTGTTCAACACCGTCATAAACGTCATCCTATTGATTGCCGTCAACAAAATCGTCGCCAAGATGAACGACGGCAAGGGATTGTAAGGAGGCAGCGCCATGGCAGCGAAAACCAAAAAGAGCGGCAGGCTCGCAATCTATACCCGCCAGGACAAAGCCATCCTCTTCGTGGGATATGTCCTGCTGGCCCTGTTCGTGGTGGCCATCATCGTCCCGGTGGTGTACATCGTCATCGCATCCTTTATGGACCCCGTCACCCTCCAGAACAAGGGCATCACCTTTGATTTCAGCAAATGGACCCTGACCGCCTACGAACGGGTGGCCACCGATGCACAAATCTGGACCGGCTTCAAAAACGCGGTTCTCTACTCGGTGCTCTTCACCATCATCTCGGTGACGGTGACCATGCTGGCCGCCTACCCCATGTCCCTGTCGGACTTCAAGGGCAAGGCCATCTTCAACACTCTGTTCGTCATCACCATGTTCTTCGGCGGCGGCCTGATCCCCACCTACCTGCTGATCAACAATATGGGCCTTTTGGACTCCATGTGGGCGGTCATCCTGCCCGGCGCGTTCAGCGTCTGGAATATGATCATCGCCCGCACCTACTACCAGGGCATCCCCCGGGAGCTGCGGGAGGCCTCGGACGTGGACGGCGCCAGCGAGATGACCTTCTTCTTCAAGATTCTGCTTCCCATCTGCATGCCGGTGGTGGCGGTGCTGGCCCTGTGGCAGTTCGTCGCCATGTGGAACAGCTACTTTGACGCCATGATCTACCTGAACGATACCGCCAAACAGCCTTTGCAGCTGGTGCTCCGCTCCATCCTGATCCAGAGCCAGCCCGAGTCCGGCATGATCGCCGACATCCAGAGCACCGCCGAGCGTGCCCAGCTGGCCGAGCTGCTCAAGTACGCCACCATCATCATCTCCAGCCTGCCCCTGATCGTCATGTATCCTTTCTTCCAGAAGTATTTCGACGCCGGCATCATGGCCGGTTCCATCAAAGGCTAATCCACACACCTGCCACAACCAGAAAAAGAAAAGGAGAATCCCCCATGAAAAAGCTGATTTCCCGCCGCAATTTCCTCAAAGCTTGTGCCGTCACCGGTTCCGCCCTGGCCCTGACCGCCTGCGGCGGCGGCAGCAGCGCCGACGACAAGGCCGCTGCCGCCGTAGTGGTGGATGGCCCCGTGGACTTCCCCCTGGCCGAGACCGTCACCCTGACCGGCACCACCAGCTACCCCGCCGGCAGCGAGTCCGAGCCCAACAACCGCACCATCTTCAAGCGGCTGGAAGAAGCCACCAACGTCCACATCGAATGGACTGCCATCCAGTCCGACCAGTGGGGCGACAAGATCACCCTGACCATGTCCAACCCCAAGACCCTGACCGACTTCATCTTCAGCGCCGACTTCTCGGACAGCAACCTGCTCCGCTATGCCGACCAGGGGGTCATCATCGCCCTGGAGGACTACATCGACAACAACATGCCCAACCTGAAGGCTGTTTTTGACAAGTACCCCGAGTACCGCACCATGTGCACCGACATCGAGGGCCACATCTGGGGTCTGCCCTGGATCGAGCAGCTGGGCGCCAACAAAACCGCCATCCAGACGGTGGGCAACATGAGCTTCATCAACACCAAGTGGCTGAACTTCCTGGGTCTGTCCATGCCCACCACCGTGGATGAGTTCGAGCAGGTGCTGATGGCTTTCCGGGACAACGCCGCCGCCCTCCAGAGCGAGTTCGGCATTGAGGGCAGCATCATCCCCATGTCCTGCATCGTCAACGACGGCGACCAGGACCCCGGCATCCTGATCAACGGCTTCGGCGAGGGCTACGGCGACATGGACAAGGGCCGCCACATCGCCGTTACCAACGACCGCAAGGTCATCTGCGCCGCCACCCAGGAGGGCTTCAAGAAGGGTGTGGAGTGGCTGCACCAGCTGTATGCCGAGGGCCTGATCGACCCCGAGTGCTTCACCCAGGAGTGGTCCACCTACGTTTCCAAGGGCAAAGCCGGCCGTTACGGCGTCTGCTTCAGCTGGGACGTGGCCAACGTGGACAACCTGACCGACTGGGAGCCGCTGCCCGCCCTGACCGCCGACGTCACCAACATCACCCCGCAGAACGGCTCCTTCACCAGCGGTTTCAACCGCGGCCGCTGCGTCGTCACCGCCAAGGCCGCCAACCCCGCCCTGGTCTGCGCCTGGCTGGACCAGATGTACGATCCCATGCAGTCTCCCCAGAACAACTGGGGCACCTACGGCGAGGAGGACGAGTTCGATATCTTTGAGATGTCCACCAACGCCGACGGCGAGCCCATGCTCAAGCACGCACCTCTGGGCGATGCTTCCCCCGTGGAGGTCCGCGAGGCCGAGTGCGTCGGCGGCCCCCTGGCTGTGCTGGATGAGTACTACGACGTCTACGTCACCTGCCCCGACGACGCACAGTACCGTCTGGACTGGATCGAGCAGATCTACACCCCCGACATGAACAACGACTACGTCTACCCCAACGTGTTCATGAGCATCGAGGACACCACCCAGGTCTCCAACCTGGAGGCCGATATCTCCACCTACATCAACACCTGCAAGGCAGACTGGATCATGAACGGCATGGCCAGCGGCAGCTGGGAGGAGTACCTCTCCAAACTGGAGGCCTACGGCCTGTCCGATTACCTGGCGATCATGCAGAAGTATCTGGACGCCTACCACGCCTAATTCCCCCGCCAATACTTCCGGCGCGGCAAACCCCGGCCGGGAAGAATCTTCGATAGGAGACTGCTATGGACAGCACGATCTTACAAAAAGCCCGCGCCTATGAAGCGGAGCAGGGCGCGGCCATCCCTGCCGGCCAGCGCCCCGCCTACCATCTGACCCCCTATGTGGGATGGATGAACGACCCCAACGGCTTCTCTTTCTACCAGGGACAGTATCACTTGTTCTACCAATACTACCCCTACGACACCGTTTGGGGCCCGATGCACTGGGGCCACGCGGTCAGCCGGGACTTGCTCCACTGGGAGTACCTGCCGGCGGCCCTGGCGCCCGACGCTCCCTGCGACCAGAACGGCTGCTTCTCCGGTTCGGCGGCCCAGCTGCCCGACGGCCGCCAGCTGCTGATGTACACCGGCGTTGTCTGGGAAAAGCAGCCGGACGGCAAAACCCGGGACATCCAGACCCAGTGTGTGGCGGTGGGCGACGGCCTCAACTACGAGAAGCTGCCCCAGAACCCGGTCCTCACCGCCCGGGATCTGCCCGAAGGGTTCAGCCGGTTCGACTTCCGGGACCCCAAAATCTGGCAGGAGCCGGATGGGAGCTACTCGGCGGTTGCCGTAGGCCAAAGCGAAACCGAGGGCGGCGCGGCCCTGCTGTTCCATAGCCCCGACGGGTTCCGTTGGGAGTACACCTCCCTGCTGGACGCCAGCCGCGGCGAGTACGGGGTCATGTGGGAGTGCCCCGACTTCTTTGAGCTGGACGGCAAACAGATCCTGATGGCGGGCCCCATGGAAATGCAGGTCCGGGACGAATACCACAACGGCCACTGTGTCATCGCCCTGATGGGCAGCTACGACTCCGAGACCCACCGGTTCACCCGGGAGAAGGTCCAGCTGATGGACGAGGGGATCGACTTCTACGCCACCCAGACCACTCTGGCCCCCGACGGCCGCCGGATCATGACCGCCTGGATGCAGTCCTGGGCAGCCTCCGGGGCCAAGCCCCAGGGCTGCCGGTGGTTCGGCCAGACCATCTGCCCCCGGGAGCTCCACCTTAAAGACGGCCGCCTCTACCAGACCCCCGTCCGGGAGCTGGACGCCGCCCATGGCCCGAAGGTCCGGCACGAAAACGCCCTGATCGAGGGCGAAACCCAGCTGGAGGGCATCGGCGGACGGGTGATCGACCTGACCGCCGAGATCACTCCCGAGGAAAACTGCCACGCTGTCACCCTGAAACTGGCGGCAGACGAAAAACACTTCACCACCCTTACTTATGAGCCCCGCAGCGCAAAACTCACACTGGACCGCACCTACGCCGGCGGGCTGTACCAGGACATCGTCCACACCCGCAGCTGCAAAATCCGCACCCCGGGTAAGACCCTGAAGCTCCGGGTTCTGCTGGACTACAATAGCGTGGAGGTCTTTATCAACGAGGGCGAGCAGACCATGACTGCCTGCATCTACACCCCGAGGGATGCCGAGGGCATCCTCTTTGAAGCCGACGGCAAAGCCCGGGTCACTGTGGAGCAGTACACTCTCAATCTCTAAGTTTCCTGTTATCTTCTTCTCTTTCATTCCAACATGAACAAACCCCCGCTCCGGCGTTTTGGCAGAGCGGGGGTTTGTTCTGCATCCGGCCCACTGTACTGCCGGGAGCGTGCGGCGCGTAGGTTATACAAGAGATCCGCGCCCAAACTTTGCCGGCGGGAAGATTGACTTTTTTCCTGAAACATGCTATAAAGGTTTAATTTGGAATCAGCAGCCTGTCGGGCGATTTTCTTGTTTTTGCGCGTTTCGCCGCACAAGCCCGGAACGGACAGGCACCCAGACCAAGGGGAGGTGGATAGCACAGACATTTGTTGCGCCGCTGGGCGCCCAAATCCTGTCACAAACCAACAGATGCGGCTGCTCCGGCCGCCGCCAAGGAGAAAAACAATGATTTATGCACTGATCCTTTTTGCCATAACCTATGTGCTGATGTTGGCGTTCAGCAAATACCGGCCGGTGATTGCGCTGTGTTCGGCGGTGGTGTTCATGGTCAGCGGGATGCTCCCCGCCGACCAGATTTTCAGTTCCATCGACTTCAACGTCATCATGATGATCGCGGGCACCATGGGCCTGGTCCAGCTGTTCATTGACAGCCGGATGCCCGCCCGGCTGGCGGATCTGGTCATGGAGCGGGTGGGCACCGTCCAGGCCGCCGCCGTGGCTCTGGCCCTCTTTGCCGGGATTATTTCGGCTTTCGTGGACAACGTAGCCACCGTCCTGATGGTGGCCCCCGTGGCTCTGGAGATCTGCCGCAAGCTCAAGACAAACCCCGTGCCCTTCATCATCGGCATTGCGGTCTCCTCCAACCTCCAGGGCGCAGCCACCCTGGTGGGCGACACCACCGCCATCATGCTGGGTTCCTACGCCGACATGAGCTTCCTGGATTTCTTCTTCTACAAGGGCAAGCCGGGCATGTTCTTCGCGGTGGAGCTGGGCGCCCTGATCTCGGCGGCCATCCTGGCCTTTATCTTCCGCAAGGAAAAGGGCCGGATCGAGCGCAACTCCACCCCCACCCCGGTGAACGATTACGTTCCCAGTTTCCTTCTGCTGGGCACCATCGTTCTGCTGATTGCGGCTTCCTTCATCCCCGAGAAGCCCTCCATCACCAACGGTCTGATCTGCCTGACCCTGCTGGCCATCGGTCTTGTCTACAACTTCTTTAAAAAGAAGAATCTGGACGCCATCACCGGCCCCCTCAAGGCCATCGACTTTGAGACCATCGGCATCCTGGTGGGTCTGTTCCTCATCATCGGCGGCATCAGTAATATGGGCGTCATCGACGCGGCGGCAAATCTTTTGGCTCATCTGGGCGGCGGCAACGTCTTTATCCTCTACACCATCATTGTCTGGGCCTCGGTGCTGATCTCGGCCTTCATTGACAACATCCCCTACACCGCCACCATGCTGCCAGTGGTTACCGGTCTGGCGGCCAATCTGGGCATCGACCCCACCCTGTTCTACTTCGGTCTTCTGTCCGGCGCGACCCTGGGCGGCAACATCACCCCCATCGGCGCTTCCGCCAACATCACCGGCATCGGCATCCTGCGGAAAGAGGGCTACGAAGTCAAGACCAGCGATTTCCCCCGGATCGGCATCCCCTTCACCCTGGCAGCCGTCATCCCCGCCTACATCTACCTCTGGGTCTTCTTCCATTGATTCAACCGCGAGATACATTTTCAACCGCGAGATACCTTTGGCGGAAACCGGAAAGCAGAAGCCGCGAAGGGTTAGCCGTGAAACGCCTTTGGTAAAGCCGTTAGGGCGCCGAAGGCGGGATGCGGCTGTAAATCCGAACAAACAGAGTCATCTTCTTAGGGTCCTCTCCCCTGCACCGGGGAGGGGACTCTTTTTATATCTTGCGTTTTCTCGCTTTTTGTGCTATAAGAAAACCAATCCAGGCGAAGGGACGGTGAACTCCATGGACACAGATACTTTGTTATTCTTCGACCAGCAGCCGGCGGCGCTCCCCCTCTACGAGGCGCTGGAAGCCCGCATCCTGGCCGAGATCCAGCCGGTGCGGATCAAGGCCCAGAAAAGCCAGATTTCCTTTTACAACCGGCACCTGTTCGGCTGTGTATCCTTCCTGCGGGTGAAAAAGAAAAAGGAGCTGCCCGACCCTTACCTTGTCGTCACCTTTGGGCTGGAACATCCGGTGGAGTCCCCCCGGATCGCTGTGGCCACCGAACCCTACCCCAACCGCTGGACCCATCACCTAATCCTCTCCCGCCCTGAGGAAGTGGACGACGAGCTGATGGCCTGGCTGAAAGAGGCCGCCGATTTTTCCGCCCAGAAATAACCGGGCTTTGAGAACTCGTTTTGCTCTTACGCTATAAACGCGACACAAATTTTCCCTGCTTCTGCTCAAGGCAGGGACTCATTAAAGCCATGAAGAAGTCTTTTTACTTTGTGATGAATCAGAATTCCATCAAGCCGGTTCCTGCCAAGCGGTTCAATAAGTGGCAGCGAGTCAGGCTTACATTGTCGTACCCTTTTCCCTGCGGCGGCTGAACGGCGCCGTTTTGGATAAGTTTGACGCACAGTGGGGGCCATTTGATAGCAAATGGCCCCCACTGGTTTTTTTATTTTAAAGGAGGAAACATCATGAATCAGGAAATTGACATCACCGGGGTGATTCTGCACACCCCGCGGCTGACTCTCCGCCCCTGGCGGGAGGAAGATCTGGAGGATTTTTACGCCTACGCCCGGGTAGACGGCGTGGGTCAGATGGCCGGCTGGCTGCCCCACAAGGACCGGGACGAATCCCGGACCATTCTGGAACTGTTTATCCGGGAGAAAAAGACCTTCGCCCTGGAATACAGGGGCCGGGTGGTGGGCTCTTTGGGGGTGGAACGGTACGAAGAAGCCGACTTCCCCGAGCTGGCGCCCTATAAAGGGCGGGAGATTGGTTATGTGCTGGCCAAGGACTGCTGGGGCCAGGGGCTGATGCCCGAGGCGGTGGCCGCCGTGGTAGAGTATCTCTTCGGCCAGGCGGGACTGGATTTTATTCTGGTCGGGCACATGGACTTTAACACCCGGTCGGCCCGGGTGATCGAGAAATCCGGGTTCCGGTATTGCAAGACCACCCAATACGAAACCCGCTATAACACCACCGAAAACAGCCTGATGTACATCCGCTGGAACCCGGCGCGGGAAAAGATTTCTGAATAAAAAAGACGGAGGCTTTTTACAAGCCTCCGTCTTTTTTATTCGCTTTTTCGGCCGCGAGATACCTTTTGCGGAAACCGGCAGGCCCATGCCGCGCTGGTTCACAACTGCAAAACCAACCTCAGGAAAAGTCCTCTGCAATATTTGCCCCATAATCGCGACACCGACTAACCCTCTTACACCTAAGGTATCTCGCGGTTAAAAACCGCGACACGGGCTTAACCTCTTACACCCAGGGTATCTCGCGGTCGAACAAATGGCACATGGGGCCGCGGCCATGGCCCAGATCCAGCATGGCGGCCAGCGCCCCCGAGAGGTATTCTTTGGCCCGGGCCACCGATTCCTCCAGGGTATACCCTTTGGCCAGGTTGGACGCAATGGCCGAGGAGAGAGTGCAGCCGGTTCCGTGGGTGTTGGGGTTATCGATCCGCTTGCCGTAGAACCACTTGGGCCCTGCCGCCGACCAGAGCAGGTCGTTGGCGTCGTTGATGGCGTGCCCGCCCTTCAGCAGGACGGCGCAGCCCAGCGCCTGGTGGATGGTCTCGGCCGCCGCCAGCATCTCCGCTTCCGACCCAATCTTCTGCCCCGAGAGTACCTCGGCTTCCGGGATGTTGGGGGTGGCTACGGTGGCCAGGGGCAGCAGCTGTTCTTTCAGGGCGGTTACAGCGTCGGTCTCAATCAGAGCCGAGCCGCTGGTGGCCACCATTACCGGGTCCACCACGATGTTCTCCGCCTTCCAGAACCGCAGCCGCTGGGCGATCACCTCCACCAACGCCGCCGAGGACACCATCCCGATCTTGACGGCATCGGGGCGGATATCCTCGAACACCACGTCGATCTGCTGGGCCAGAAACTCGGGGGTCACCTCCTGGATGGCCGTCACTCCCAGGGTGTTCTGGGCCGTCAGGGCGGTGATGGCGCTCATCCCGAACACCCCGTTCACCGTCATGGTTTTCAGGTCCGCCTGGATGCCTGCGCCGCCGCTGGAATCGCTGCCCGCAATGGTCAGGGCTGTTTTCAACTTCATTTGTCACTCTCTCCTTTGGGTGATGGATTTATTCTGCCAGCTGGCTGGACAGGGCCGCCAGACGAGCGGCGGCTGCCCCGGGGTCCTCGGCACCGAAGATGGCCGAAACCACGGCCACCCCGTCCACGCCGCTGCCCTTCAGCTGGAGGATATTCTGTTCCGAGATTCCCCCGATGGCCACGGTGGGCACCTCCACCGCCCGGCAGATGGCCTCCAGGGTGGCCCGGGGCATGGCCTCGGCGTCCGCCTTGGTGGAAGTGGTGAACACCGCCCCCAGGCCCAGGTAATCGGCCCCGGCGCGGACGGCGGCCAGCGCCTCCTCCACCGTGTGGGCCGAGACCCCCAGGATCATCTCGGGGCCGATCTTCTGCCGGACATCGGCGGCAGCCATGTCCTCCTGGCCCACATGGACCCCGTCCGCCCCGCTGGCCAGGGCGATCTCCACCTCGTCGTTGACGATGAAGGGCACCCCATACCGGTGGCAGAGGTCTGCCATCTCTTTGGCCTCGGCCAGGAAAGCCGCCTTGTCCAGATGCTTTTCCCGCAGCTGGACGCAGGTAACGCCGTTTTGGAGGGCGGCTTCCACCTGCTGAGCCAGGGTCATCTTGCCCACCCAGGCCCGGTCGGTAACGGCATAGAGCCGCATCATCTGTTTATCGCACTTCATAGTTTGCTCCTTCCTCCAGCTGCTGGAGGGTCAGGTTATAGACCGCGTCCAGAATGTAATTGCGGTAGCTGGCGTTGCCGTCCGCCGGGGTCATCCGGGTCCAGGCGATCTCCCCGCACAGCCCCATGGCGCAGACCGCCGCGGCCGCCGCCCGCAGGGGCTGGTCGGGGTTGGCGGTGACAAAGGCCGCCGTCAGGGCCGACAGCTGGCAGCCCGTGCCGGTGATCCGGCTCATCTCAGGCCGGCCGTTCCGGATGCAGTAGGCGGTCTCGCCGTCGGTGACAACATCAATGGCCCCAGTGATGGCCGTCACCGCACCGGCGGCTTTGGCGAAGGACTTGGCAAAGGCCACTGCCTCCCCCAGGTTTTCCTCGGTGACCCGGTCGGCCAGATCGGCGTCCACCCCTTTGGTGGCGGCGCTGGCTCCGGACAGGGCCTTAATCTCCGAGATGTTGCCCCGGATTACGGTGAACTTTACTTCCTCCACCAGCCGCCGGGCCGTATCGGTGCGGAGGGCCGAGGCCCCCGCCCCCACAGGGTCCAGCACCACCGGATGGCCCAGGGCATTGGACCGCTTGCCGGCGGCGATCATGGCCGGGATGGTCCGGTGGTTCAGGGTACCGATGTTGATGTTCAGCCCGCCGCAGATCGAGGTGATCTCCTCCACCTCGGCCAGGTCGTCGGCCATGATGGGGCTGCCCCCGCAGGCCAGCAGGATATTGGCGCAGTCGTTGACGGTGACGTAGTTGGTGATGTTATGGATGAGGGGGGATTTCTCCCGCACGTTTTGCAGCATTTCCTGAAACATGGGTTTGACCTCTTTTCTCCCTTGGGGTTTTATCGGGTCCGGGCCTGCAAACGGGGCAGGGCGCCGGTTTTCTGGAGCGAGTAGAGCAGCACCCCGGAGAGCACCGCGCCGCCGGCGGTGGAAACCAGGAAGGGCACTACATAGGCATAGAAAGCGATCTGCCCGGCACTCTGGCCCATAAAGAGGATGGCCATGGGATAGGCGCAGAGCCCGCCCAGAATCGCGGTGCCGAACACCTCGGCGACGAGGGCCGAGGCCAGGGTTTTAAATTTGGCGTAGGCCAGCCCGCACAGAAGGGCCCCCACCATGCTGCCCGGGAAGGCCAGCAGGCTGCCCAGCCCCAACAGGTTGCGGATCAGGCTGGCGGCAAAGGCCACCGCCACCCCGTACCAGGGGCCAAGAAAGACCGCGCAGAGGATGTTGACCATGTGCTGCACCGGCGCGCATTTGCTGCCGAACACCGGGAACGAGAAGACGCTCCCCACCACCGCCAGGGCGCAGAGCACCCCCGCCAGAGCCAGTTTTTGGACGTTTGTCTTTTTCATAAGAATTCTCCTTTTTGAAAGCAATCTGAGAAACGGCGACAGCGCGGCGCTTCCCATCCCGAAAGAATCGGGCAGGCATACCCCTGCCCGGAAGGCCGGTCGAAGCTCACTGGCTTCCTCTCACGCCGGAACACGGCTTCCCATCGCTGTTATACAAGACAGAAGGCGCTCCCCTTTGTCCGCCACGGCCCGGCCGTGGATGCCGTCTGCTCACATCCTCCCTCCGAAAAATTCCAACAAAAAAGGCGCCCTGATCCGGGCGCCCAAAGAAAACCATCCAAATTATTTTCCTACGTTGGCATTATCCAAATCAGGTCTATGGGTCGAAGGGCATACCTTCCTCTCAGCCTGTCTGCAAGCTCCCCGTCTTATTTTGTTCTGCCGGTCTCCCGGCGTCAGAGACAGTATACACCCGTTTTCGACATCTGGCAAGCGGCCAAAAAATCAGACGCCCCCGCAAGGTGTACAAAACCTTTGCGGGGGCGCTGTTTTGCGCTTTCTTACTTTTTGCGGGTGGCAGTGTCCTGGAAGCAGAAGTAATCCGGCTGGTGGCGGGAGCGGGTATACTCAAACATCAAACCGTCGGAATTAAAGGTGTGGTTGGTGATGACGGCCACGCAGTCGTAGCCGTTCAGATCCAACCGCTGCTCATCCCGGATGGTGGCCCGCTCCACCGTCATCTTCCGCTTGCTGGTGACGATCTGCATCCCCAGCTCATTTTCAATGTACTCGTAGATGGACCGGGCCGCGATCTCCGGTGTTAACCCCGGCATAAACTCTTTGAGGAAATAGTTCACGTCCAGAATCAGGGCTTTGCCGTCCAGATAGCGCACCCGCTCCACGGCCCACAGCTCGTCCCCCGGGGCAAAACCGCTCTCCCGGGCGAACTTCTCGTCCGCCACCACCGTCTCGAACCGGGTCACCTTGGTGACGGCATGGAGGTGGTTCCGCCGGGCTGTCTCCTGAAAGGTCTCGATCCCCCCGATGATAAAGGTTGTCTTGCCCACCGGCTGGTAGATCACCCGCACCCCCTTGCCCTGAATGGGCTGGATGTACCCCTCGTCGGACAGCTCCGCCAGGGCCCGGCGGACCGTGTTGCGGGAACAGCCATACTCGGCGATCAGGGTATTCTCAGAGGGCAGCAGGGACTGATACGGGTAGTCCTGGGCCTCGATCTTCTGTTTGATGCTGCGGTAGATCCCCTCAAATTTTGCTTTTGGCATAGTGCGCCCCCAACTTGTTTAAACATTGGTTTCAGTATACCGTGAAAGCGTCCAAATTACAAGGGTCCCATTTGTGATAAGAGCCAAAAACACAGCGTTTCGTCACAATTTTCCGCCCGGGCCTTGACTTGTTTAAACAAGCAGAGTATACTCATTCTTGCAAAGAGAACTTGTTTAAACAAGTTAAATTTTAAAGGAGGATTCTATCATGGGCAAATACCAACAGGACGCCAAGCTGCTGCTGGAGTATGTGGGCGGCAAAGAGAACATCGTGGCGGTGTCGCACTGCGTCACCCGGATGCGGTTCGTCCTCAACGACCCGGCCAAGGCAGATGTGGCCAAGATCGAAACCCTGAAATCCGCCAAGGGCACTTTCACCCAGGCGGGGCAGTTCCAGGTGATCATCGGCAACACGGTGCAGGAATTCTACAACGATTTCACCGCCGTGTCCGGTCTGGAAGGCGTCTCCAAAGAGGCGGTCAAGAGCGCCGCCAAGCAGAACCAGACCACCGCCCAGCGGATCATGAGCGCCCTGGCCGAGATTTTCGCGCCCCTGATCCCCGCCATCATCACCGGCGGTCTGATCCTGGGTTTCCGCAACTGCATCGACAGCTTGTATTTGTTCGAGAACGGCACCAAGACCCTCTGCGACATCAGCCAGTTCTGGGCCGGCATCGACAGCTTTTTGTGGCTGATCGGTGAGGCGGTGTTCCACATGCTGCCGGTGGGCATCTGCTGGTCGGTCACCAAGAAGATGGGCACCACCCAGATCCTGGGCATCGTCCTGGGCCTGACTCTAGTTTCGGGTCAGCTGCTCAACGCCTACTCGGTGGCCACCACCGCCGCGGCAGACATTCCCTACTGGGATTTCGGCTTCTTTAAGGTCAACATGATCGGCTACCAGGCCCAGGTGATCCCCGCCATCCTGGCCGCTTTCACCCTAGTGTACCTGGAGAAATTCTTCCGCAAGATCTGCCCCGCCGTGGTCTCCATGATCTTTGTCCCCTTCTGCAGCCTGCTGCTCTCGGTGATCGCCGCCCACTTTGTGCTGGGCCCCATCGGCTGGAAGATCGGTTCCGTCATCTCCTCGGTGGTCTACGCGGGCATCTCGGGTTCCTTCCGTGTGGTATTCGGCGCCATCTTCGGCTTTGTCTATGCTCCTCTGGTCATCACCGGCCTGCACCATATGTCCAACGCCATTGACATGCAGTTGATCGCCGACTTCGGCGGCACCATGCTCTGGCCCATGATCGCCCTCTCCAACATTGCCCAGGGTTCCGCCGTTCTGGGCGTGATCTACCTCCAGCGCAAGAACGCCCCCGCCCAGGAGGTCAACATCCCCGCCTGCATCTCCTGCTATCTTGGCGTCACCGAGCCCGCCATCTTCGGCGTCAACCTGAAACTGAACTTCCCCTTCCTTTGCGGCATGATCGGCTCGGCTGTGGCCGGCGCCTTCTGTGTGGCTACCTCCACCACCGCCAACGCCATCGGCGTGGGCGGCCTGCCCGGCATCCTCTCCATCCAGCCCCAGTACATGCTCACCTTCGCCATCAGCATGGTGATCGCCATTGTGATCCCCTTTGTGCTGACCGTTATCATGGGCAAGAAAAAGCAGGTGTCTTAATCCCCATACCAAGAGAAAGAGGTTTTCCACATGGCAGAATTTAAAAACAAAGTCATCTATCAGATCTACCCCAAGTCCTTCTGCGACTCCAACGGCGACGGGCTGGGAGATCTGCGGGGGGTCACCTCCAAGCTGGACTATCTGGCCGAGCTGGGGGTCAGCTGCCTCTGGCTCACCCCCTTCTTCCCCTCGCCCCAGCGGGACAACGGCTACGATGTGGCCGACTACCGGGCGGTAGACCCCCGGTTCGGCACCATGGCCGACCTGGAAGAGCTGATCCGGGAGGCGGATAAACGGGGCATCGGGCTGATGCTGGACATGGTGTTCAACCACACCTCCACCGAGCATGCGTGGTTCCAGCGGGCCCTGGCCGGGGAGAAGAAATACCAGGATTACTACATCTTCAAAGAGGGCAGTCCCGACAAAGCCCCCACCAACTGGGTGTCCAAGTTCGGCGGCCCGGCCTGGGAGTATCTGCCCGCCCTGGGCAAATGGTATCTCCATCTCTTCGACGTGAGCCAGGCCGACCTGAACTGGGAGAACCCCGAGGTCCGGGCCGAGCTGGCGGACATCCTCCGGTTCTGGAAGGCAAAGGGCATCCAGGGGTTCCGGTTCGACGTGGTGAACCTGATCTCGAAACCCGCCGTCTATGAGGACGACCACCAGGGCGACGGCCGCCGGTTCTACACCGACGGGCCCAAGGTCCACCAGTATTTGCAGGAGCTGGCAGCCGCCGGGGGGATCGAAGGGATGATCACGGTGGGCGAGATGTCCTCCACCTCCCTGGAGAACTGCATCGGCTACACCGCCCCTGACCGGCACGAGCTGTCCATGTGCTTCAACTTCCATCACCTGAAGGTGGACTACAAGAACGGGGACAAATGGGCCCTGATGCCCCCCGATCGGATGGCCCTGAAAAAGCTGTTCACCCTCTGGCAGGAGGGGATGCAGGCCGGGGGCGGCTGGAACGCCCTCTTCTGGTGCAACCACGACCAGCCCCGGGCGGTGAGCCGGTTCGGCGACGACAAAACCTACTGGGCCGAGAGCGCCAAGATGCTGGGGGCCGCCATCCACCTGATGCGGGGCACCCCCTACATCTACCAGGGCGAGGAGATCGGCATGACCAACGCGGGCTTTGGCTCCATTGAGCAGTACCGGGATGTGGAGAGTTTGAACTATTACCAGATTCTCCAGCAGCAGGGCAAGACCCCCGCCGAGGCCCTGGAAATTCTGGCCGCCCGCAGCCGGGACAACGGCCGCACCCCTATGCAGTGGGATGGCAGCGAGAATGCAGGCTTCACCACCGGCACCCCCTGGATCGGCCTGCCCGAGAACTATACCCACATCAACGCCGCGGCCCAGACCGGGGACCCGGATTCCATCTTCGCCTTCTATAAACAGCTGGTGGCTCTGCGGAAAGAAAAACCGGTCATCAGCCAAGGGAACATCGAATTCCTCTATCCCGACGACCCGGACCTTTTGGCCTACCGCCGGTTCGACGGGGAGAGCGAGCTGCTGGTCCTCTGCAACCTGACCGGGAAGGCAGCCTCCCTCCCCCTGCCCGAGGGCTGGGCCGGCGCGGCCCGGCTGCTGGGCAACTACCCCGCCCTCGCTGGGGTGCCCGCCGCCCTGCGCCCCTACGAGTGCCTGGTGCTGGAGCGGTAAGCCGTTTTTCTTAGAGATTCTCTTCTCCTTCATAACCCCCAAAGGTTCCCTCAAGCCTTTGGGGGGATTTTATTTACATCTCGATATATTTTAACTAAATTATACAAACTGCAAATACGACCAGCCGCAGATGGCAGCTTGTTTTATAATATTCCGTCGAATTATTACAGAAAGTTCTTTTTCGGTATATGCTGTATCCAAATCTATTCCCTTTGATTTTAAGATAATTTCATCTTTTGAGGGCCGCCGGGGACGTTCCGTTTCTGGCGATGATGTGCTATAATACATCTTCGTTTCGGGGCGAAAAAAGATCCAGCGCCGCCCCGCTGTAAAGGGAGGAACGTATCTTTTATGCGTAAAGATCTGACAAACGGCAGCCCCATGCGCCTGATTCTGGGCTTTGCGGTGCCGATGCTGCTGGGCCTTTTGTTCCAGCAATTCTACAACCTGGTGGACACCGTCATTGTGGGCAAGCTGCTGGGGGCCTCGGCTCTGGCGGCCGTGGGCTCCACCGGCGCCATCAACTTTCTGGTGTTGGGCTTCTGCACCGGGCTGTGCAGCGGTTTCTCCATTCCGGTGGCCCAGAAGGTGGGCGCCAATGAGATGTCGGCCATGCGGCAGTTTGTAGCCAACTCCGCCTACCTGTCCGTATTCTCGGCGGCCATCATGACCACCGCCACCGCCCTGGGCTGTGCGGGGATTCTGCGGATGATGCAGACCCCGGCGGATATCTTTGACGACGCCTATATCTACATCCTGGTGATCTTCCTGGGCATCCCGGCCACCTTTTTGTATAACCTTTTGGCGGGCATCATCCGGGCCCTGGGAGACAGCAAAACCCCGGTGTATTTCCTGGCGCTCTCCTCGGGGTTAAACATCTTTTTGGATCTGGCCCTGATCCTCTGGTTTGACATGGGGGTGGCAGGGGCCGCCGTGGCCACCGTGGTCTCCCAGGCGATTTCCGGCCTGGCGTGCCTTGTCTTTATGTACAAAAAATACCCGGTGCTGCGGATCAGCCGGGAGGAACGGAAACTGGATTTCCGGCTCTGCGGGCACCTGTTCTACATCGGCCTGCCCATGGGTCTGCAATACTCGGTGACCGCCATCGGCTCCATCCTGCTGCAATCGGCGGTCAACACCCTGGGCAGCCTCAGCGTGGCGGCCATCGCCGCCGGGAGCAAGATGTTCCAGCTGCTCTGCTGCCCCTTCGACGCCATGGGCGGCACCATGGCGGTCTACTGCGGCCAGAACGTGGGCGCCAACAAGCTGGACCGTCTGAACAAGGGTCTTTGGGCCTGCTCGGCCCTGGGGGCGGGCTACTCGGTGATCGCCCTGGTGGCCATGGTCCTCTTTGCGCCCCAGTGTGCCATGCTCTTTTTGGACCCGGCGGAGCCCGCTCTGGCCCAGCTGGTCCAGTTGACCACCGAATACATCGTGATCCAGTCGGTCTTCTTCTTCCCCTTGGCCCTGGTGAACATCCTGCGGTTCTCTATTCAGGGCATGGGCTTCAGCGTCTTTGCCATCTCGGCGGGCGTTTTGGAGATGATCGGCCGCGGCTCGGTGGCCCTCTGGCTGGTGCCCATGTTCGGCTACACGGCGGCCTGCTACGCTGCCCCGGTGGCCTGGATTATGGCGGACCTCTTCCTGATCCCGGCCAGCGCCCGCTGCATCCGGGTTCTCCGCCGGACCCACGCCAGCCACACCCAGGCTCTGGCCTCCAGCCCCAACACCTGATCCCCAAAAAAGAGCTGCTGCACAACTTTCGTTTTGCAGCAATTCTTTTTCTTTTTGATTAAAGGAAAAACATAAAAGACCACAAAAACCAATCTTTTAAATGTGCAGTTGAAAAACATTTTAAATGGCGGTATGATGATTTCAGACATCGATGTACTTCTATCCGAACTGGAGATACCATTGTGCCATTTTATTTAAGTGTACAAAAAGAAACTATGAAGCCTTCCGCTTTCCTTTTCATGCGAAGGGTAGGAGCATATGGCCCTGAAAACCATCAGCTGATGGACCGCATGAAAAGATGGATCAGGAACCATGGTTTGTGGAACGAACAAACTGTAATTCTTGGAATTCCAAGGGACAATCCATCCTTGGTAAAGGCCGAGGAATGCCGCTACGATGTCTGCATGATTTGGGAGAAAGAACCGGCACCTCATGGAGACGGCGTTGCGCCGGGGCAATTCAGCGGCGGGCTGTATGCCGTATTTCTGCTGGAACACACCGCAGAGGCCGTTCAAGCCGGATGGAGTGAATATCGCTCTGCGCTGTCCGCGTTGGGGTATACCCCGGATGAGGCTAAACCCGCCATGGAACGTTACCAAAACCAATTGGTGGATCGGCACCTCTGCGAGTTGTGTGTTCCGATCTTACCGTAAACCGCCGGAAAGAAAAAGAAAGGCAGGGCGCCGGGATGAAAGAGCTTTTGATATTGCCAATTCTATTTGCTGCGGTGTTTGGCCTGGTTTATCTTCTCTATCGCAATGGCATTGGCGTGATCAACTCCAAAGCCGCTCTGATGTATCAGGGTTACCCCCGGGTTGGGAGAAACAGAAACCGCATCAAAGCCAAATTTATATCCTGCCGTGGGACCACCAAACGGGTGATTTGTCTCCGACCTGAGAGGATGTATCGCTTTGTTTTTTCATCCGCTGTCACCAAAGGAACTGTTTGGATAGAAATCAGCGACAAGGAGAGCGAACATCCGCTCGTACTGGATCAGCAGCACCCCTGCGCGAACATTTCTGTTAGACGGGGAGGCAGGCTGTTTGTTACCACCCGATTTACCAAGGCAAACGGAGAATATGAGCTTTCCTGGGATCTGCTGGAATGAGATCCAGCCCTGTGGTTCAAGCGATTTCAACCTCCCATAATTTCCGGCAGGGATCTGCCGGAAAACGGTTCGTCTCAAAAAAGATGCAAACAATCCGGGACCTTTGAAAGCACGCTGCGCTTAAAAGGTCCCGGATTGTTTTTTCATCCCGTTTTGCAGTGCAAGTTGCTGTTGCAGTTTGATTTTGCAGCAGCCTTTTCCCATCACCCGCAGACGATCTCGGCCCGGCTGCCGCCGGAACGGGTCTTGGTGACAACGATCTGTTTTTCGATCCGGTTTTTCAGCTCGGCCACATGGGAGATAATCCCCACCAGACGGTCCCCGCTGCTGAGCCGGATCAAGGACTCCATGGCCAGCCGGAGGGTCTCCTCGTCCAGGGTGCCGAAGCCCTCGTCGATGAACATGGCCTGAATCTGGACGCCCCCTGCCGCGGCCTGGACCACGTCCGCCAGCCCCAGGGCCAGGGACAGGGAGGCCAAGAAGGACTCGCCGCCCGACAGGGTTTTGATGTCCCGGCGGGTGCCGTTGTAGTGGTCCAGAACTTCCAGTTCCAGGCCGCTGGCCCGGCGCAGATCCTCGGATTTTTCCCGCCGGCAGAGCTCGTACTGGCCCCCCGACATCTCCAAAAAGCGGTGATTGGCCTGGCGGAGAATCCGGTCGAAGTAGCTGCGGAGGATATAAGTCTCAAAGTCCACCTTTTCCTTGCCCGAGACGCTGCCCGTGGCCGTATCCGCCAGCCCCTTGACCATCTGCAAGCGGTCGGCCAGGGCGGCGGCCTGGGCGCTCTGGTTCTGGATGCCCTCCAAGGCGGCCCGGTTCTGGATTAGCCGGGCGGAGATTTCCTCGCTCTGGGCGGTGAGTTCGGCCTGCCGGCTCTTGAGCTGGGCCCAGCGGGCGCGGGCCGATTCCAGATCCATCGGTTCGGCCCCGGCCAGCTGGCTTTCCAGGGAGTGGATCACCCCTTCGGCCCCGGCCAGGGCGGCGGCGATCCGCTGGGCGTTCTGGTCGGCCCGCTCCATAGCGGACTGGATGGCCTTGGCGGCGTTCTGCTTTTCGGCCAGGGCCGCCCGGGCCGCCGGGCCGTCCGGCCAGGAGAGGGTTTCTTCCAGCTGAGCCAGGGCGGCGGCCCCCGCCTTTTCCTGTTCGGCCAGCTGGATGCAGTACCGCTCCCCGTTCTCCACCCGGGTGCGGAGGGTCTCGATCTTCTCGGCCCACTGGGTGAGCTTTGCGTTTAATTCGGTCTGACGCTGGGCCCGCTGGCCTGCCTCCTGGAGGGCCTGGGCGGCGGCCTGGGTCTCCGCGGCCAGCCGGGCCAGGGCCGCCGTCAGCTGTTCGGGCAGAGCCTCGGGAACAGGGCCCTCAGCGGGGAGGTTCGCCATCTCTTCCCGAAGAGCGGCGGCCTGCTGTTCGGCCCGGCCCTTGGCGGCGCTGGCGGCCTCGGCGGCCTTCTGGGCCCGGGCAGAGGCGGCCTCCCACCCGGCCCGCAGCCCTTCCAGCTCTTCCTCCGAGACGGCCCCCGCCGGGGGCGGCGCCGGGTTGGGGTGGTGGAGGGAGCCGCAGACCGGACAGGGCGCGCCCTCTTTCAGGTCCCGGGCCAGCAGCCCCGCCTTCTCCTGGCGGTAGAGGGTGCTTTGGCGGTCGTATTCTTCCAGGGCCTGCTTTGCTTCGGCTTCCGCCTGCTGATAGGCGGCCTGGGCCTGCCGGAGCAGCCGGGCCCCGGTCTGCCAGTTCTTTCCGGCGGCGGTCAGACGCTCCTGCCGGGCCTGCCACTCTTTCAGAGCCTGCTCGGCCCGGACCCGGTCGGCCTCGGCGTTCTGGAGAGGTTCAGCCTCCGCTTGGGCCGCCGTATAGAGGGCGGCCAGTTGTTCCCGCTGGGCTTTCAGCCCGGCCAGACCCTTTTGGGCCCGGGCCAAATCCTCCGCCCGGGTGCGGGCCTGGCGGCGGTATTCCTCCCGGCGGTCGTAGTCGGGCAGCTGGTGTTCCAGGGCGGCGGCTTCTTTTTGGAGCTGCTCCATCTCCCCCTGCCGGGCCCGGGCGGCGGCCTGGGTCTGGCGGGCAGCGGCCTGCTCGGCTTCCAGGGTGATCTTCCGGCCCTGGGCCGCCGCCAGTTCCTGGCGGGATTTCTGCCGCTCCTGTTCCAGGGAGATCTGGCCTGCCAGCTCGTTCATGGCCTGGGTGAGTTCGGCCTGCTGTTCGGTGAGGGCGGTTTTCTCCCCCTCGTCGGCGGTCAGCAGCTGTTCCAAAAGCCCCGCCAGCTGGGAGGTGGGCAGGCCCCCCGCCCGGGCCAGGGCCGCCTGTTCCGCCAGAGGAGAGTCATCGGGGCACTGGACCCCGGCGGCATACCGGGCGATCCCCCCTTGCAGGCTCTTTTGCTGATCCATCAGCCGGGCGGCCTCCTCCCCCAGCAGTTTCTGGGCCCGGGCATAGATCCGGGTATCGAAAATCTTCTGGAAGATTTCCCGCCGCCGGTCGCTCTCGGCCTGCAAAAGCTCGAGGAAATCCCCCTGGGCGATCATGGCGATCTGCTTGAACTGGTCCCGGTTGATCCCCAGCAGTTCCACAATCTTTTCGGTGACCTGGGTTTTCTTGGTGATGATGGTACCGTCCGGGCAGAGGAGGGTCGCCTCGGCCCCTTTCAGGGTGTTCTTGCCGCTCCGCTTGGAAAACCGCTCGTACTCGGGCTGGCGGCGGACGGTGTACTCCCGGCCCTGGTGGAGAAAGGTCAGCTCCACAAAGGTTTCCTGGCTGTCCGACTCGGCGTACATGCTGCGGAAAGACCGCTCCCGCCGGTCCTTGCCGCTGTCCTTGCCGTAGAGGGCAAAGGTGATGGCGTCAAAAATGGTGGATTTGCCCGCGCCGGTGTCGCCGGTAATCAGGTAGAGCCCGCTGTCCCCCAGCAGGGTAAAATCCAGCGTTTCCAGACCCGCATAGGGTCCAAAGGCAGAAAGGGTCAGTTTCAGCGGTCTCATCCTTGTTCCTCCTGTGCACGCTCCAGAATCCCGGCCAGGCAGGCCCGCTCGGCTTCCTCCATGGGGCGGCCGTTCTGTTTGGTGAAGAGCTCGTCAAACAGTTCCAGGGGGGAGCGCTCCTCCACCTTGTCCGGCGTATCCAGGGTGAAGCTGGACCGAGTGCGGGTGTTGTCGTATTCCAGGGCCATCATGTAGGGGTAGTGTTTCCGCAGTTCCCCCGCCGCGTTGAACACTTCCTGCTCGTCGGTGAGGACGATCCGCAGGTAGCAATCCTTTTGGGCAACATACCGGTCGGCCGCACCGGGTCCGGTGAGGTCGGCATAGGTTCCCCGCAGCTCGGCCAGATCCCGGGCGGGGGTCAGGGGGACGGTGCGCAGTTCCACCCGGCCTTTTTCGGCCAGCTCTACCACCGTCACCGATTTTTTGTGATTCAGCTCGGAGAAGGAATATTTCAGCGGGGTGCCGCAGTAGCGGACGGTGGGCCGACCCACCTGCTGGGGGCCGTGGATGTGCCCCAGGGCCACATAGTCGAAGGGCTCGAACACCGCCGCGTCCACGTTGTCGGTGCCCCCCACCGAGAGTTCCTCCGACTGGCAGCGCTGGGCCCCGGTGACGAACTGGTGGGACACCAGAATATTCCGCCGGTCCGGGTCCAGGGGCATATGCCGGACGGCACAGGCCACCGCGTCGGTATAGGAGGCGATCTCCTCTTCGGGGAAGCTGTGGCGGACCTGGGCGGGTTTCACAAAAGGCAAAAGCCAGACATCCGCCGGGCCGTATTCGTCCTCCAGGGTGACGGGGGCGACGGCCCCCTCATACACCGGGGAGACGTGGATGCCCGGCCGCATCAGCCGCCCGCCGAAGGCCAGGCGCTCGGCGGAGTCGTGGTTGCCGCTGATGAGGAAAATCTGGGGGCAAACGTCTGATAGGCCCACCAGAAACTCGTCCAGCGCCAAGACCGCCCCCTCGGAGGGGATGGCTTTGTCGTAGACGTCCCCGGCGATGAGGACGGCGTCGGGGTGTTCGGCGGCGGTGATCTCCAGGATTTGTTTAAGGATGTATTTTTGGTCCTCCACCATGGAAAAGCCGTTGACCAGCTTGCCCAGATGGAGGTCGGAAAGATGCAGCAGTTTCACGAAAAAGTTCCTCCCGCCGGTAGATAACCGGGTTTTCTCTCCCCCATTCTCCCACAGCTCTTCTATAATTGCAAGGGTGCAAAAAGCTGCACCCCTGGCGCAGTCCAAAGACCGGAACCAGAGGTGCAGCAAAGATTCTTTCTTGATTCAGCTTAGAGGGAGGCCAGGTGCTTGCCCAGCTCGCGGCCCAGGGTCTGGGCCATGCCCACGCTGACGCCGGCGATGGGGGTGCTGTACTGGACGCCGAAGCGGCGGCCGCAGCAGTTGCCGGTGGCGTACAGGCCGGGGATCACATCCAGGTGCTCATCGTAGACGTTCTGGTCGTTGTCGGTCCAGAGGCCGCCGGTGGTGCAGAGGAACTCATACCCGGCGTAGATGTCCTTGGCGAAGCCGTAGTAGGGGGCCTTTGCCACCGGGAAGAGGACGCTGGGGTCCTTGCCGTAGTCGTCGTCGTAGCCGGCGGCGCACTTGGCGTTGTAGTTCTCCACGGAAGCAAGGAAGTTCTCCTTCTTCTCGCCGGTCAGGCCCAGCCGGTCGGCCAGCTGATCCAGGGTGTCGGCGGCGAACAGCCGGATGGTGCCGCCGGTCATGGTCAGGCACTCGTCCACGCCCTCGTCCCCGGCGGCGACTGCGTCGGCCAGGGCCTTCTCCAGGCTGGCCTTGTAGGTGGGATCGTTGACGAAAGCAGAGCCGTGGCCCGCGGGGAAGGACTGGAGCTGCTCATAGATGTCGGCGTCAAAGACGCTGTAAATGGTGCCCTTGTGGCGGGCAGCCTCGGCGCCGGCAAAGACGGGGTCACCAAAGGCCTCGTTGCAGAAGCGGTTGCAGTCGTTGTCCAGCCAGAGGTTGCCGCAGGAACCCAGCAGTCCGCTGGGGAAGAAGAAGGTGCCGCCCATGGTGGACAGGGGGCCCGGCTCCAGCTTGCCGCCGGCCCAGACACCCATCTTGATGCCCTTGCCGTCCCGGTCCATGCCGGTGATCTTCTTGCCGTCGCCGGTGTAGTTCAGAGCGTTGATGTTGGGGCAGAGCTCGTCCACCATCTCGGCGTCGGCGGAGAAGTCGCCCGCTGCCAGGACAACGCCCTTGGTGCCGTTGTAACGGACATAGCCGTTCTCGGTCTTGGCGATCACGCCGGTGACCCGGCCGGTGGAATCCTTCTCCAGGTACTGGGCGTCGTTGCTGTAAAAGACCTGGACGCCCTTCTCGATGATGTACTGGGTGATCAGCTTGCTGTGGGCGGTGACGGTGTAGTCCCCCTCAAAGAAGATGCCGGGGAACTGAGCGGTGCCGTTCCAGAACTTCTGGCCGGCCAGCTCGCCCTTGAAGTTTTTGGGGTAGGGGTTATGGAAGGCTCGCAGCTGCTTTTTGCCCTCCTCGTCGCCCAGCTCCATGAACCAGTCGAAGGTCTCGCCGCAGTTCTTCAGGTACTTCATCACCAGGGTGGGGTTGGACATATTGCAGCCCCGGAGCTGCCAGTCGTTCAGCACCTCCACGGGGTCCACCTCGGGGATGCCCTGGTCCTTCAGCCACTGGGAGTTGATGTGGCCAAAGTCGCAGCCGGTCCAGGCGTGGTTCTCCTCGCTCATCTTCTCGATGACGATGACCGAAGCGCCGCCCTCCATGGCAGCGCGGGCGCAGGCCAGACCCGCCTGGCCCAGGCCGATGACCACCACGTCGGCTTCCAGGGTGTCGGCGATGTTCTCCTCGGGGATGGCCTCGGGGGCAGTGCGCCAGCTGATGGTCTCGGTCTGGACGTTCAGGGTCTCGGGGTCAACGCCCTTGGCCTCAGCGATACATTTTGCAGCGGCCTCCTTGATGGCGTTGGAGGTGATGGTGGCGCCCGAAACGGCATCCACCTCGCTGGTCTGGGCCTCCAGGATGGTGTTGGCCAGCTCCTCGGCGGCCACGCCGCCGATGCTCTCGGTCTCACCGGAAGCGTCGATGACCACCTCGGTGATCTTCTCGGCGTCGAAGGTCATGGTCACAGAGACGTCGCCGTTGATACCGGCGGCGGTGGCGGTGTAAGTACCGGCGGTATAGCCGTTCTGAGCCGCTGCGCTGGACGCGCTGGCGGCGGTGCTGCTGGCGGACTCGCAGGCGGACAGAGCCCCTGCGGTGACGCCGCCCATGGCAGCGGCGGCAGCCAGTTTCAGGAAACCTTTACGACTGATCTTTTTCATCTTGTTCTCCTTCTGTCTGATCCAAAGCCGTTTTGACCCCGGTGTGGCGGGGCCCTTATTCGTTAGTAGTATAACAAACGAATCTCCTGAAATCATCGGATAAACGCGGCAAAAAAGGGGCATTTTCGGGCTTTTTATGCTATAATAATTGAAAAAGTACTTTTAGGAGGTTCAAATGGAGCATCTGGAATCTTTTCGGCGGATGCTGCTGGAACAGCTGGCCGCCGGGGGCGGGCTGGAAGCGCTGGTCCAGGCAGCCGGGAAATACCTGGGCCAGAGTTTTTCGGTCTGCGACGCGGCCTATACCCTGCTGGCCACCGCCGCCCCCAAAGAGGACGACGGGGTCTTTGTGCCCCAGGCATCGGGGCGGTGGATCATGCGGCCCGAGATCGTGGAGGAATTGCAGCAGAAAGGGATCACCGCCCAGCTGCAAAAAAGCCGGGAGGCTTTTTCCCTCTACAATGCTTCCAGCGGGCTCTGGGAGGTATTCTGCGCTCTCTCCACCCACAAACAGGTGACGGGGTATCTCTTTCTGCGGTCGAAAGAGCAGCCGGACCCCGCCGGCCTGGAACGCTGGTCCGCCCTGGCCCAAGCCCTTTCGGTAGAGCTGCAAAAGGGAGAGTACAACATCCCCGGCCCCCGCCAGCCCGCACAGGCGGAAATTTTCCGCCAGTTGGTGGAGGGGGAAATCTCGGATGAAGGACTGATCCTCCAGCGGCTGCAGCAGACCGGGTGGCGGCCCGGCGGGCCCTACCGGCTGGGGTGCCTGGTCTGTCTGGAAGCGCCTCTTTTCTCCGGGCTGGGGCACGAGCCGCTATTGCAGCAGGTGGGGGACCTTCTGCCCGGGAGCCTCTGCTGCTGGGGGCGGGAGAACCTGCTGCTTCTCACCCCGGCGGCTCTGCTGGGCCCGGAAGAACCGGTGAAGCTCCTCCACTGGCTGGGGTACCACCAGTTCACCCTGGCGGTGAGCATGCCCTTTGACCCTCTGCTGGAAGCCCCCCAGGCCCACGCCCAGGCGCAAACCATGGTGAAAGCCCTTTTGCGCTGCGCCCAGGCCCGGGCTCCCCGGCTGCCGGGGCCCATCTGCCGGTTTGAGGAACATTTCCCCCTGGCCTGTTTTCTCCTCTCCCACCCGGCCCGTCAGGCGGAAGCCTGCCTCCACCCCCACATCCGGCTGTTCCGGGAGCACGACCGGACCCGTGGCACCGCCTATATCCCCACCCTGCGGGCCTACTTCGCCCACAACCGGAGCACCACCGCCGCTGCTGCGGCCCTTTACATCCACAAGACCACCCTGTTTTACCGGCTGGAACAGATGGAAAAGTTGGCGGGTCCCTTTTTGAAGGACCCGAAACACCTGTTTTTATACGAATACTCTCTGGGGCTGCTGGATCTTCTGCCCGAGAAACCCGGCGAGGGCTAACGCCCCATACCCCCGTTGGCATCCGCCGAATCTTTGTGGTAAAATAAGAGCGTTTAAATCTTTTCCGGGAGGTGAAACGCCATGATAACTGTCACCCTATTGGGCACCGCCGCCACCATGCCTCTGCCCGACCGCGCCCTGACCGCCGCGGTGCTGGAATGCAGCGGCCACAGCCTGCTCTTTGACTGCGGCGAGGGCACCCAGGCCGCCGCCCGCCGGGCCGGGGTCAGCCTGATGAAGCTGGACGGAATCTGTCTGACCCACTGGCACGGGGATCATATTTTCGGGCTGCCGGGCCTGTTGCAGACCTTGGGCTGCCAGGGGCGGGAAAAGCCCCTGGCCCTCTTCGCCCCGGCCGGGGACGCCGGACTGCTGGAAGCCCTGCGGGCTCTGGCCGGGCCGCTGCCCTATCCTCTGCGGCCCGCCCTTTTGCCGCCGGAGGGGCTCGACCTGGCGGCGCTGGGCTGGCCCACCGGGGCGGCCCTCTCGGCCTTCCCCACCCGACACCGGGTAGCCAGCCAGGGGTATTGCTTCACCCTGGCCCGGGCCGGGAAGTTCGACCCCCAGCGGGCCCGGGCCCTGGGGGTTCCTATGCCCCTCTGGGGACGGCTGCAAAAGGGTGAAACGGTCTCCGCCGGGGAGAGGCTGGTCCGCCCCGAGGAAGTGCTGGGCCCGGCCCGGCGGGGGCTGCGGGTGGTTTTTTCCGGCGATACCGCCCCCTGCCCCGGCCTGGAGGAGGCCGCCCGGGGGGCAGATCTTCTGCTCTGCGACGCCACCTACCCCACCGACGACTACGCCGACCAGGCCGCCCTTTACGGCCACAGCACCTTCCCCCAATGCGGGGCGCTGGCGGCCCGGGCGGGGGGCCGGCGGCTCTGGCTGGTCCACTACTCCCCCATCATCCAGCAGCCCGAGGACTATCTCGGCGAGGCCCGAGCCGCCTTTCCGGCAGCGGAGTGCGGCGCCGACGGCAAACAGATCACCCTGCGCTTTGAGGAGGAACCATGACGCCAAATATCACCCTCGACCCCGGGGCGGCGACCCTGCTGGCTCAGCTCCACGCCGCCGGGTACAAAGCCTATGCTGTGGGGGGCTGCGTGCGGGACAGCCTTCTCGGCAAAGCCCCCGCTGACTGGGACCTCTGTACCAGCGCCCGGCCGGAACAAGTGCTCCTCCTGTTCGGAGAGGAGCAGTGCATCCCCACCGGGCTGAAACACGGGACGGTCACCGTCCGGCAGGGGGACAGCTTTTATGAGATCACCACCTTCCGGGTGGAGGGAGCCTACTCCGACGGCCGCCACCCCGACAAGGTGGATTTTGTGGCCGATGTGACCCAGGATCTGGCCCGGCGGGATTTCACCATCAACGCCATGGCCTATAATGAAAAAGAGGGTCTGGTGGACCCCTTCGGGGGGCGGGCGGACCTGGCGGCCCGGCAGGTGCGGGCCGTGGGGGACCCGGCCCGGCGGTTCGCCGAGGACAGCCTGCGGATTCTCCGGCTCTACCGCTTCGGGGCCCGGGAGGAGTTCTCCCTTGACCCGGCCACCCGGGCCGCGGCCCTGGCGCTGCGGGGCGGGCTGAAAAATATCTCCGCCGAGCGGATTTTGCAGGAAGTATCAAAACTCCTGCTGGCCCCCCGGCCCGGACGGTGGCTGGAACCGGCCTTGATGGAAGTCATCTTCCCCGCCCTGGACCCCCTGGGCCAGCCGGGGCGGTTCTCCGCCTGCTGCGCCGCCATTGATGCGGCCCCGGCGGATTTGCCCGTCCGGTTTGCGGCCCTGCTGGGTTCCTTAGGCCGGGAGGGCGCCGGGCAGGCCCTGCGGAGCCTGCGGCCCTCCAACGAGCTATTAAAACAGGTGTCGGAGCTGGCGGCGGAATGGGACTTCACCCCCGCCGGCACCCCCGCCGCCCGGCGGGTTCAGGCCCGGCATCTGCTGGCCCGGCTGAGCCCCCCGCAGACGGCGCGGCTGGTCGCCCTGGGGCGGGCCCGGACCGGCGGCCCGGAGTGGAACGCCCTGGGCGAAACCCTCGAAACCCTGACAAACGAAAACGCCTGCTGCCGGATCGGTCAGCTGGCCATCGGCGGGCAGGAACTGCAAGCCCTGGGCTTTGGGCCGGGGCGGGCTTTGGGCCAGGCTCTGGCCGCCCTGCTGGAGCAGGTTTTGGACGAAAAAATCCCCAACGAAAAAGCGGCTCTCTTAACCGCCGCCCGGGCCCTTTTGGCCCACACACAAGAGGAAAGGCAGGATCACATCCCATGAACGAACAACTCTCCCGCACCCGGCTTTTGCTGGGGCAGACCGGCATCGAGAAACTCCGGGCGGCCCGGGTGGCCGTCTTTGGCGTCGGCGGGGTGGGCGGCTACACCGTCGAGGCCCTGGCCCGCAGCGGGGTGGGCGCGCTGGATCTGATCGACGACGACCAGGTGTGTCTGTCCAACTTAAACCGGCAGATCATTGCCCTTCACAGCACCATCGGCCAATACAAGGTGGATGTGGCGGCGGCCCGGATCCACGACATCGACCCGGAAATTACCGTCCGCACCTACAAGACCTTCTACACCCCCGAGACGGCGGGGCAGTTCGATTTCACCCAATACGACTATGTGGTGGACGCCATCGACACCGTCACCGGCAAACTCTCCCTGGTGATGCAGGCCCAGGCCGCCGGGGTGCCCATCCTCTGCTGCATGGGGGCGGGCAACAAGCTGGACCCCACCCAGCTGGAGGTGGCCGACATCTACGAGACCTCGGTCTGCCCCCTGGCCCGGGTGATGCGGAACGAGTGCCGCAAACGGGGGGTCAAGCACCTGAAAGTGGTCTACTCCCGGGAGCCGGCCCTGACCCCCATCCCCGACCCGGAGGCCCCCGACGGGGGCACCCCCGCCGACGCCACCCGCCCCGGCGGGCCCCGGCGGGCCACCCCCGGCTCCACCGCCTTTGTGCCCTCGGTGGCCGGGCTGATCCTGGCCGGCGAGGTCATCAAGGATCTGGCCGGGTACAACCGCAAATAAACCGAAAAAGCCGCCGCAGGCCCAGCCCGCAGCGGCTTTTTGATTGATTTTACTCTTATTTTGCGTAGATGCCCACAATGTTCAAGAGGATCTCGGTGGCCTTGTCCATCCGCTCGGCGGTGATGCACTCGCACACCCCGTGGAAGTTGAACCCGCCGGTGCCCAGGTTCGGGCAGGGCAGGCCGTTCCAGCTCAGGGTGGCTCCATCGGTGCCGCCCCGGACCGGCACTTCCTCCGGTTCCAGACCTGCCATCCGCACGGCGGTGCGGGCAGTCTCGATCAGGTGGAAGTGGGGCAGGATCTTCTCGATCATGTTGCGGTAGCTGTCCTTGATTTCCACCGTCACGGTGCCCGGGCCGTACTTGCTGTTCAGGGCGTCGGCGATCTGGCGCAGGTTGTCCTTCTTGCACTCCAGCTTGTCGGCGTCGTGGTCCCGCAGGATATAGCCCAGCTTTGCGTCGGTGACGTCGCCGTACATCTGGCACAGGTGATAGAAGCCCTCCCGGCCCTCGGTGGTCTCGGGGCGGGCCATCACCGGCAGAGCCATATGGAACTCCATGGCCACGTTGGAGGCGTTGATCATCTTATCCTTGGCGCTGCCCGGGTGGACCGACAGGCCCCGGACGGTGACGGTGGCCGCCGCGGCGTTGAAGTTTTCGTACTCAATGTCCCCTGCGTCGCCGCCGTCCACAGTGTAGGCGAAGTCGGCCCCGAAGCCCGGGATATCAAAGAGCATGGCCCCCTCGCCGATCTCCTCGTCGGGGGTGAAGGCGATGCAGAGTTTGCCGTGGGGGCGGCCCTCGGCCTGGAGGGTCTCCACGGTGGTCATGATCTCGGCCACGCCCGCCTTGTCGTCGGCCCCCAACAGGGTAGTGCCGTCGGTGGTGATGAGGGTCTCTCCCTTCATCTTGGCCAGGAAGGGGAATTTCGCCACCTGCATCACCATGCCGGTGGCGGGCAGGGTCACATCCCGGCCGTCGTAGTTCTCGTGGAGGACGGGCTGGACGTTCTCACCGCTGGCGTCGTTGGCGGTATCCATGTGGGCGATGAGACCCAGGGCGGGTTTCCCCTCACAGCCCGGGGTGGCGGGCAGGGTGCCGTAGACGTAGCAGTGCTCGTCCACAAAAGCGTCCTCTACGCCCAGCGTTTTCAGCTCCTCCACCAGCATCCGGGCCAGGTCAAACTGGCGGGCGCTGGAGGGGTGGGTGCCCGAATTGGGGTCCGAGGTGGTATGGACCCGGACATATTGCAGCAGACGTTCGTATGCGCGCATAAGGTTTCTCTCCTTTTTATTGTATTCCGGCCGGCCTCCGGGGCCGCCGCAGATTTACTCCTGAAGATAGCATACTCTCTTTGGGGGCTTTTTACAAGCGGGGACCCAAAATGCGAACTTGTAGACAAGAAAAATATATGTTATCATTCCTTTGTCTAAGTCTATTTTTATATCAAAACAGAGGAGGGGGTTCTTTTGGATCCGCAAGCAAAAACCACCCAGCAAACCCAAACCAGCAGCCGGCTTGCCTATCTGGATATCCTGAGGGAATGGGGACGCTCCTGGTCCTTTTTGGTCACATTTACCTCAACGATGCGGCTTTCCGTTGGATCTATACCTTCCATATGCCGCTATTTTTCTTCGCGGCAGGCTGGGCCTATCGTGAAAAGCCCTTTTGGATTGACTTGAAACGCCGAGTTCAGACAATCCTCATTCCCTATTTTTGTTTTGGCACCCTTACACTGGGGTACTGGCTGCTGGTGGAGCGGCATTTTCGGGATACAGGGCTGGATCTCTCCACCGCTGTTTACGGTCTGTTTGCCGGGCAGTACGATTATCTCGGCTTTAATGTTCCGTTGTGGTTTCTGCCCTGTTTTTTTGTTCTGACTGTTTTCTTTAATTTGCTGGTCCGTCTCGGCGGGCAGAAGCTGGCCTTCGGCCTCTCTGCCCTGATGAGCCTGGTGTTTCTGCTGACTCCCCTGCCGTCCCTTCCCTGGGGAATCGACCGAACCTTCCGCTACATCGCTTTCTTTGCAATAGGGCACCTTCTCTCGGCCCACAACGCCGGGCCAATACTCCAGCAGCTCTATACCCCGGTCAAATGGGGGGGCCGCTCTGGGGTTATTGGGGTGCAGCATTTTTCTCTCCTTTTACTGCACAGAGACAGGGATTCGTTGGTTTCTCAACGGATTCGTCGGAATCTTGGCGGCTCTGCTTCTGGCTCTTCTGCTGAAGAAAAACGCGGTGCTGGAATATCTGGGCCGGATCAGCCTGATCGCCCTCTGTGTCCAGGGCCCAATCTACCGCGTGCTGGCCACCCTGGTTTCTATTCCTCTCCAAACAAGCACAGATGCCGTACGGTCAAACTTTTTGCTTGCCTCTCTCCTTGTTCTGATGACCCTGGTCCTCTGTATATTGGGATATAAATTCCTGGACCGGTTCGCCCCCTGGGCAATTGGCAAAACGGCAAAATACCGGCCCTGCCACTGACATTGCTTCTTCCTTCAACCCTCCCTGTTCGGGGAGGATTTTTCTTTTTTGTCAGAAGGCCTTTGAACCGACTCACCAGTTCTGCCGGGTGGGGCGGCTGGGGTCTCGCCCGAAGGAGATCTCCGGGTGGGCCGCCCGGAAAGCGTCCCGCAAAGCGTCCAGCTTCTTTTTCTCCTCGTAGTTGATGGCAAACTCCTGAAAGCCATCCCCGTGGGGGTACTCCACCACAAACATATAGGAGGAAAACGAGGAGACCTCCACCGTGGCTTCCAGGTGGCGGATGTACCACCGGTCAATGTCGGCATAGGCGATATAACCCCCGCCCAGCCCCAGCACCCGGTAGAGAAAAAGATGATGTTCCCCCAGGGCCACCCGCCCAAACCGCCGGGCTTCGGCGGCCTCGGCTTTCAGGGCGGCGGGGTCGGCGGGCTGGCCCGCCAGGCATCGCAACGGCAACAAAAGCATAGCTCTCTCCTGTTTCAAACAAAATCGTCTTTTTATATAAATAAATTGAAAAATTTTCAACATCTCCCCCCTCTGCTTCCAAACGTGCTATTATGGACACAATGAGAGCGCGGCCCTCTGCCGCCCCGGCAGGGCAGGCCGCTGTTTTTTGAGGGAGTGAATCAGAAATGAAGATTTTCTTTTATACCCTGCGCCCCTACGACGAGCTGGGCTTCGCCCAGAAACTGAGCCAGGAGTTCGGGGTCGAGTTCGGGGGCTGTGAGGAGTACCCCACCCTGGAAAATGCCGCTTTGGCGGCCGGCTATGACGCGGTCTCCTTTACCCCCTGCGACATGGGCACGGCCATGGTAGAACGGTTCCACGAGCTGGGGGTCAAGTACCTGTGCTGCCGGTCCATCGGCTTCGACCATGTGGACCGGGCCCGGGCCAAGGAGCTGGGGATGCCCGTCTCCAACGTGGACTACCCGCCCAACGGGGTGGCCAACTACGCCATCATGCTCATGATGATGTCCCTGCGCCGGGTGGGCCATATCCTCAAACGGGGCGAGGCCCAGGATTATTCCCTGAAAGGCAAGATCGGCCGGGATCTGTCGAGCTGCACGGTGGGCGTCATCGGCACCGGGCGGATCGGCCGGACGGTGCTCAAGCACCTGTCGGGCTTCGGCTGCAAGCTGCTGGCCTATGACCTCTACCCAAGCGCCGAGGCCGCCCAGTACGCCGAATATGTGGATCTGGACACCCTCTACGCCCAGTGCGACGTGATCACCCTCCACACCAACGCCACCGAGGAGAACCATCACCTCATTGACGCCGCCGCGCTGGAAAAGATGAAGCCGGGGGTGGTGCTGATCAACACCGCCCGGGGCAAGCTGATCGACAGCGACGCTCTGATCGCCGCCCTGGAACAGGGCAAGGTGGGGGCCGCCGCCCTGGATGTGCTGGAGAACGAGAACGGCCTGTACTATTACAACCGGGCCGGGGAGCCCATCCCCAACTCCGAGCTGGCCCTCTTCCGCAGTTTCCCCAACGTGATCCTCACCGACCACACAGCCTTCTACACCCAGCAGAACGTAGAGAGCATGGTCCGGGGGGTCTTTGAGAGCGTCGACGCCTTCTCGAAAGGCGAGGCCACCCGCCACGACGTCAGCCTGAAATAATCCGCCCCATTGTACAGCAAAAGGCGCCTCCCCCGCATGAACCGCCCCATATTGTGCGGACAGTACAAAAAAGAGGCCTGCAAGGGGTAGAAGTAAACGAATCAAAGACTGGCCTGGCGAAGCGAGAGCGGAGCCAGGCCAGTCTTTGTCTGGAGCCGCTCGTGGTTATAGAAGTGG